>JBGFSF010000048.1:0-2601 GCA_041694715.1 Pseudomonadota bacterium
TGTGGAAGGTGTTGACGGCCAAACGCTGGGAGCTGCTGAAGGCGCTGTGCGGCGCGGGGCCGGTGTCGGTCCGCGAGGCAGCACGGCGCGTCGGTCGCGACGTCAAGGCCGTCCACGGTGAGGTGCAGGCTCTGCTCGAAGCCGGGCTGCTCGTGCGCGCGGAAGGCGGCGGCGTCGAATTTCCGTTCGACGCCGTGAAGGTGGAGTTTCTGCTGCACGCCACGTAGGAAGGCTCGACTGCGTTCCCGCGCAGTCGACTTCACACCGGCTCCGGCACGCTCGACAGCCCGGCGAGCGCCATCGCCGGTTCGCAACTTCCTCCCATTGCGTGAACCATCCGACTAACGCGCAACCCTGCCGACCATCTGCAGGATGTCGTCGAGCGGATTGCCGTCGCGGTTCAGGTCGAGCATCGACGCGAGTCCCTGCGCGCCGCCGCTTTGGCCGCCGAGCAGACCGCCGAGCAGACCGCCGATTCCGCCGCCGGCGGACGACGGTGCCGGCGGGCCGCCCTGCTGCTTGGCCATGAAGCCGGCGACGAGCATGGCCAGCATCGGTAGCATCTTCTTCAGCAGCGCGGGATCGAGCCCGGATTGCGCCGCCGCGTTCTGCGCGACCGCGCGGCTCACGTCCTTGGACCCGAAGATCTGGCCGAGCACGTTGTTGCCGCGGCTCACGTCGGTCGGCTGCGGCGACAGCACGTTGTCGAGCAGACCGCCGCCGCCGAGTTGTCCCAGCAGACCGCCGAACGCTTCGAGCCCGGCGGGTTGCGCCTGCTTCTTGAATCCGCCGAGGATCGCGGGCAGCAGCGCGTCGGCGCCGCTGGCCGCCTGCGTCTCGCTCACGCCGAGTTCGCGCGCGATCGATTGCAGGCCGCCCATCTGGGCGAGGATGTCGGTGAGTTGCATGTGCATGCTCCTTCGCGTTGATGGCTGCGCCCTCGGACTAATCGAGCAGTTCCTTGGGAACGTTGCCGCCGTTGGCGGCGATCAGCGCGAGCACGTTCTTGTGCAGCCACATGTTCATCTTGGCCGAATCGCCCATCAACTCGGTGGGGCAGTTCAGCTCGTTCGCGAGTTGCTTGCGCGCGGCCAGGCTGCTATCGATGTCGAGCAGCTTCAGCAGGTCGACGATCGAGGTCTTCCAGTTCAGCTTCTGCGGATTGGCGGCGGCGCGCTTTTCGAGTTGCGCGACCACGTCGACCAGCGGGATCGGCGCGGGCGGCGCGGCGACGGGTGCCGCCGTCGCGGCTGCCGGCGGGGCGGCTGCGGGTTGCGGGGTCGCCGTCTGGACGGTCTGGCCGGCGATACCAAGTTTCTCGAGGATCTTGGTGAACAGCCCCATGGTTTTCTCCTGGTGGGGTTGGGTGGCGGCAGCGACCGAGGCGGATCGCCGTTGAAGGTGGGGTGAGGGTGGAACGCCGTCGCCGCGCAGCGTCGGTGCCGGTGTTGGCTGAACCCAGTCTAGCTTCTCGCGGTCAGCGGACGTGTTGAGCGCGCGCAATGGAACGTCGGACGGCCGTGGTGCAGTGGCTCCCCTGGGATGACGCGCACGGCCGGCGAGCAGCCGCGTCGTCCGGCGCGCTGCCTGCGCCGAACGCGTCTACACGATCACCGCATCCGCGGGCGTGTCGTTGAGGTTCAGGGTTTTCGCGACTGCGTCGCGCGTCACTCGTACGCAGGCCGGCGCGACCGCCGCGCCGCGATCGTGAGTCACGCAGCGAGCCGAAGCTTTACCGAGCGTCCGGCGCGGGCGGCGAGCGTGACCAGCATGTCGAGGCTGAACTTCTCGTGCTTTCCGCGCACCAGATCGGAAACACGCGACTGCGTGATCCCCAGTTCCTCGGCGGCCTGCGCTTGCGTCCAGCCCTTGGCCGCGATCAGTTTGCGCAGCTCGACCATCAACTGGGCGCGCAGCGTCAGTACCGCAACCTCGTCCGGAGCGAACCCCAGATCGGCGAAAACGTTGCCGGAGGATTTGGTGATGCGCGTCTTCATTTTCTCGTGATCTCGCGGTATCGCTTGGCCGCCAGCTCGATGTCCGCTTGCGCCGTGCGCTGTGTCGTTTTGCGGAAGGCGTGAAGCACGTACACGGCCTCCGCGAACTTGGCCACGTACAGGACCCGCCGCGCTCCGCCGACGTGAATCCGGATCTCGCGTGCGCCGCTGCCGACGCTGTTCATCGGCTTCCAGTCGGACGGATCGAGGCCGTTCTGAACCTGCCACAGCTCGAACCCCGCCGCGCGTTTGGCCTCCGCCGGGAATCGCGACAGATCGTCCAGGCTCGTGCCGACGAAGCGAAGCTCCTTCACCGCCGGCAGTATCTACCTAGTTAGATAACGGGTCAAACTCGGATGAGTTCTCAGCGTCCGCCGCTTTCGGCGCGCTACACGATCACCGCGTCCGCCGGCGTGTAGTTGAGGTTCAGCGCCTTCGCCACGGCCTTGTAGGTCACTTTGCCCGCGGCGACGTTCAGGCCGCTTTTCAGGTGCGGATCGTCGTGCAGCGCCTTGCGCCAGCCTTTGTCGGCGAGCGCGAGCGTGAAGGGGAGCGTCGCGTTGTTCAGCGCATACGTGCTCGTGCGCGGCACGGCGCCGGGCAT
>JBGFSF010000008.1:0-44952 GCA_041694715.1 Pseudomonadota bacterium
TCTTGGACTCGAAGGCGGCCTTGTTCCAGGCGGCCATCGCCTGGGTGGGCTTGAGCAGACCGGCGGCCACGGCCACGGCCACGGCGCTGGCGCCCGCAGCGCCTTTCAGTACGTTTCTACGCAATGCGTTCATGAGCAATCTCCTTGGAGCACAAAAAACATCGGTTTAAGTTGAGCCCGAATTGGCCGGGCTTGCTGCTTGGGTTTCGGATAACGGAAAAGGTTGCACCGCAAGCATGGGTTTTTCTGACCAAGCGCCCCTGACAAGCCTACTTTTCCGGGCGGTCCGCCTTAACCCGGCGCGCGCATCCGCGTAATATGGGCTTTCCACAGACGTTCCGCTTCTCATGCCGTTCCCCGCTTCCGTCGCGCGCACGCCGTTTTCCCGCCTGCTGCGCCGCGCCTTCCTCGCCTTCGTCCTGGCCGGTTTGCTCGGCTGGCAGCGATCGGCTTCATCAGCTGGGAACGCGAGAAAACCAACGCGCGCGAGAACCTCGCCACCCTGTCGAGTGTGCTGGCCTCGGCGTCGCAGGCGTTTTTCGACAATCTCGGCAACGGGCTCGAGCCGCTGGGACTCCTGCTGCGCACGATCGACGTGGTCGAGCAGCCGGAGGCGGCCCGGCCGTATTTGCTGAAATTCAAGCAGCGCCATCCACAGATCGGCGCCATGGCCGTGATCGACGTCAGCGGTCGCATGCTCATCAACACCGGCACGCCACCCGGCGCGCCGCTGCCGGATTTCCGCAAACAGCGGGACTACATGACCCCCTTCCAGGAGGCGCTGCGCGAACACACGCGCTACACCGTCGGGCAGCCCGAGTACGGCCAGGTGCTGCGCGAGTGGCGCTTCCCGTTCCGCTACGCGGTGCGCGACGAGGCGGGACGTCCGCTGTTCGTGATCCAGGCGGCGATTCCGCTGGAAACCGGCATCCACTTCCTGCGCGACATCCAGTTGCCGCCGGAGACGCTGGTCGGCATTCTGCGCGAGGACGGCTACCAGCAGACCCGCTGGCCGGTCGACGACCCCGGCCGGGTCTACAGCAAGCCCTTGAACGGCCCGCTGATGAAAGCGATCGCGGCACAGCCGGACCTGCGTCACGGCCAGTTCAGCGGCCAGTCGCCCTGGATGTATAGTGTGGGCGAGCGGCTCGGCGCCTACAGCCGGCTGGCCATGCTGCCCATGTACGCCTACGTGTCGGTGCCCTATCGGCACGTGTGGCAGAAATGGTGGGAGCACAACAGCCCGCTGCTGGCGGTGTACCTGGTGTTCGTCGGCATCTTCGGCAGCGTGGCCTGGTGGGTGACCCGCTACGAGCGGCAGCACAGCCGCGACCTGCTGAGCCAGGCCCGCCGGGACGCTCTGACCGGGCTGACCAACCGGGCCGGCGCCGACGAATGGCTCGAGCGCGAAGTCTCACGGGCGCAGGCGGATGGCCGGCCGTTCGCCATCATGTTCTTCGACCTCGACCGCTTCAAGGACATCAACGGCACGCTGGGTCACAGCGTCGGCGACCAGTTGCTGGTCGAGGTCAGCAAGCGCGCCGCGGCGGTGCTGCGCCAGGACGACCGGCTCGCGCGGCTGGGCGGCGACGAGTTTCTCGTCATCCTGCCCGGTAGCACGCTCGAGCACAGCGCGCGTCTGGCACAGCGGCTCATCCTGGCGTTCGAGACGCCGTTCCGGGTCGGCAGCCATCGCCTGAAAATGTCGTGCAGCATCGGCATTGCCAGCTTCCCGGAGCACGGCACCGATCGGGAAACCCTGCTCAAGCACGCCGACACCGCGATGTACGAGGCCAAGCGTCTCGGCCGCAGCGGTTTCGCCTGCTACGAATCGGGGCTCGGCGAGCGCCTGACGCAGCGGCTGACGCTCGAATCGAAGATCCGCGACGCGCTGGTCGGCCAGGAATTCAGGCTGCACTACCAGCCCGTCGTCGATCTGGACACGGGCCGGATGCTCAGCGCCGAGGCGCTGCTGCGCTGGCGCGACGCCGAGGGCGTCGAGCGCAGCCCGGCGGAATTCATTCCCATCGCCGAGGAGTCGGGACTGATCCTGCCGCTGGGCGAATGGGTGCTGCGGGCGGCGTGCGCCCAGGCGCAGGCCTGGCGCGAGCGCGGTTTCGACCTGCGCGTGGCGGTGAACCTCTCGACGCGCCAGTTCCTCGATCCCGATCTGCTGGGCAAGGTCACCTCGGTGATCGCCGACTGCCGTCTGCCACCGACCTGCCTCGCGCTGGAAATCACCGAGGGCGCGGCGATGATCGACCCGGACGCCAGCCTGCGTGTGCTGGACACCTTGCGGCGGCTCGGCATCCACATCGCCATCGACGACTTCGGCACCGGCTATTCGTCGCTCAGCTACCTCAAGCGCATCCCCGCCGACACGATCAAGATCGACAAGGCCTTCGTCGACGGCGTGGCCGAGGAATCCGACGACCGCGCCATCGTGCGTTCGATCATCGCCCTGGCGAAGGCGCTCGACAAGCGCATCGTCGCAGAGGGCATCGAGACGGCCGAGCAGCGCGACGCCCTGCGGCGCGAAGGCTGCACGCAGGGCCAGGGCTACCTGTTCAGCCGCCCGCTGCCGGCGGACGCATTCGAGGCTCTGCTCGCCGCCCGTGCGCCCGAAGCTTCGGCGTCGTAGCGGCTCTTCTAGCGAAGCGGGGCAACAGGCGCCGGGACCCGGATCAGCGTGCCTTCGCGGCGCGCGTCCGCGCCGCCGTGCCGGGCGTCGGTCACCGGGTCGAGGCCCACCGCCTGCACCGAGCCGATGCGCGCGCCGCAGGCGTCGTCGAGTGCTTCGTCGAGTCCCGCGTGTCCCAGTGTGCGCAACGCGTCCTGCGTCGCGATGTCGATGCGCGGTCGCAAGAAGGCGGCGCCGCCCTCGCAACTGATCCGTCCCGCTGCATGAGTCACCGACAGCCGCGGCGCGTCGATCGCCTGCTGCAGCGGCATGCCGTGGTCGATCAGGTTGAGCGTGACGTTCAAGACCGAGTTGATGATGGTGGCGCCGCCCGGCGAGCCGTAGGCGTAGACCGGCCGGCCGTCGCGCAACAGCAGCGTCGGCGCCATGCTGGAGCGCGGGCGCTTGCCGGGCGCGACGTCGTTGGCGCCGGGATTGCCGGATGCGGCGTCGGCGGCCGGGACGAAATTGAAGTCGGTGAGTTCGTTGTTGAGCAGGAACCCCCAGCCCGGCACGGTGATGCCCGAACCCCAGGTGGCCTCGATGGTGCTGGTCCAGCTCACCACGTTGCCCCAGCGGTCGGCGACGGCGAAATGCGTGGTGTGCGGGCTTTCGCTGCGCGCAGCCGCGCGCGCCGGCCGAAGCGCCGGCGCCCAGGGCGTGGGGTCGCCGGCCTGCGGCGTCTCCATGCGCCGGTCGGGCCGGATCAGCGCGGCGCGGGCGGCGAGGTAGCCGGGGTGCAGCAGCGCGCGCTGCGGCAGCGGCGCGGTGTCGTCGTCCCCGATCCACACCGCGCGGTCGGCGAAGGCGAGTCGCATCGCTTCAGTCATCACGTGCAGTGTCTTCGCGCTGCCGAAGCCGTAGCCCTGCGCGGCGTCGCCGAGCGGAAAGCGCTCGAGCATGCCGAGCATCTGCAGCAGCGTGAGGCCGCCGGACGAGGGCGGTGGCATGGTCGCGAGCGTCCAGCTGCGGTACTGGCCGATGAGCGGCTCGCGGATCGCGACTTCATAGCCCGCCAGATCGGCGAGCGTCATGCGGCCGCGTCCGGCGTCGCCAAGTGCGTCGCGGCTGCGCTGCTGGGCCAGCACGATGGCTTCGGCGAGGGGGCCGCGGTAGAAGGCGTCCGCGCCTTGCGCGGCGATGAGGCGCAGGGTTTTCGCGAGCGCGGGCTGCACCAGCCAGTCGCCCTCGGCGAGCGGCTTGCCGCCGGGGCGGAAGATCGCGGCGGTCTCGGGATGCAGCTGCGTGCGCCCCTGATCGTTGGCGATGTCTTCGGCGAGGAAGCGGTTGACGCGGAAGCCGCGCTCGGCGAGCTCGATCGCCGGGGCGAGCGTCTCCGCCAGCGTCATCGTGCCCCAGCGCGTGAGCGCGGTGTCGACGCCGCGCACGGTGCCGGGCACGCCGACGGCGAGTCCGCTGGTCGAGGCGAGCGCGAAGGGCATGGGCGCGCCGTCGGGCGCGAACTGGTCGGCGCGGGCGCCGGCCGGCGCGCGCTCGCGCGAATCGACGATCAGGGTTTCGCGCGTCTTCGCGAGGTGGACCATCATGAAGCCGCCGCCGCCGATGCCGGACGACTGCGGCTCGACGACGTTGAGCGCGAACTGGACGGCGACGGCAGCGTCAACGGCGTTGCCGCCGGCGGCGAGCAGGCGCGCGCCGGCGGCCGCGGCGGCCGGATGCGACACGGCGACCACGCCGTCGGGCGGCGCGGCGAGCAGCGGCAGGGGGACGAGGCAGAGCGCGAGGAGAAAGCGACGGAGCATGGGCGTGGACGCGAGCGGCAAAGCCCCAGCCTGCACCGGATGGGCGCCGGGCGTCAATCCGCGGCGCGGGCGGCAGGCGGTGGCGTGTGCGCGAAGACGGCGGCGACCCGCTCGGTGAGGCTGGACCACGGCCAGTCGCGCTCGGTGTTTTGTCTCAGTAACGGGTCGGCGCAGCCCTGGGTGCGGAAGGGCTGCAGCACGACCGTCTGCGCGCCGCGTTCGGCGAGTGCGCGCGCGAGTTCGACCACCTCGGCGTCGGCGAGCAGCGCCGGGTGCACGGTGGTGCGGATTTCGTGCGCGACGCCCGACGCCAGCACCAAGTCGAGACTCTGGCGCGCGGCGTCGCCGCTACCGGCGACACCGGTGATGCGCGCATAGTCGGCGTACGGCGCTTTGGCGTCGAGCCCCACCCAGTCGACGAGTGGCAGCACGTCGGCGAGCCGGCGCGGATAGGCGCCGCCGGTGTGCAGCCCGACCTTGAAGGCGAGGCCACGCACCGCGCGCATCGCGTCGGCGAGCCCGGCCTGGGCGGTGGGCTCGCCGCCGGAGAATACGACGCCGTCGAGCAGACCCTGGCGGCGGCGCAGAAAATCCAGCACCGCGTCCCAGGGGATTTCCTGGTCCGAGCGTGCGGGGATCAGGTGCGGGTTGTGGCAATAGCCGCAGTGCCACGGGCAGCCCTGGCAGAACACGACCGCCACGAGCATGCCGGGCCAGTCGGTGGTGGAGAGCGGCGTCAGGCCGCCGACTCTTAACATGTGTCTGGCTCCCGTTCGCCATCGCCAGGCGCAAAGCGACGTGGCGATCCAGAGGCGCTTGCCTTGTCCATCATCCTGGATCGCTCGCGTTGCGCACGATGGCGGAATGAACGTATTACCCCAGTCTGCAACGGCCTTCGACGAAGAAGCGCCGCTCGCGATGCTCGCTCTTCTTGCCGCGGTTGAAGCTCGCCACCGGGCGGTGGTAGCCCATCACCCGGGTCCACACTTCGCAGCGGGTGCGCTCTTCCTCTTTCAGGGCCGAGGCGTCGAGGGCTTGGGTGATGGCGGACAGGTCGGTCATGTCAGTCTCCTTTCGGTTAGGCAGTAACAGCGCGTTTGCGCGACAGGGCCTCTTCGTCGCACGCGGGACAGAATTCGTGCTCGCCGGCGAGGTAGCCGTGTTTGGGGCAGATGGAAAACGTCGGCGTGATGGTGATGTAGGGCAGGCGGAAGCGTTCCAGCGAACGGCGCACCAGCTTCCTGCACGCTTCGGTCGACGAGAGGTGCTCGGACATGTACAGATGCAGTACGGTGCCGCCGGTGTACTTGCGCTGCAGGTCGTCCTGACGTTCCAGCGCTTCAAAAGCATCATCCGTGTAGCCCACCGGCAGCTGGGTCGAGTTGGTGTAGTAGGGCGCGTCCGCCGTGCCGGCCTGCAGGATGCCGGGATAGCGGCGGGCGTCCTCCTTGGCGAAGCGGTAGGTCGTGCCCTCGGCAGGGGTGGCCTCCAGGTTGTAGAGGTGGCCGGTCTCTTCCTGGAAACCCGCGATGCGGCCGCGGATGTGGTCGAGCAGACGCAGCGCGAACGCGTGCCCCCATTCGGTGGTGATGTCGTGCGCGTCGCTCGTGAAGTTGCGGATCATTTCGTTGACGCCGTTCACGCCGATGGTCGAGAAGTGGTTGCGTAGCGTGCCGAGGTAGCGTTGGGTGTAGGGAAAGAGGCCATCGTCGATCAGGCGCTGGATCACCTTGCGCTTGATTTCGAGGCCGTTGCGCGCCATGTCGAGCAGCGCGTCGAGGCGTCGATAGAGCGCGGCTTCGTCGCCGGGGTATTCGTAGCCGAGGCGCGCGCAGTTGACTGTGACCACGCCGACCGATCCGGTCTGCTCGGCCGAGCCGAACAGGCCGTTGCCGCGCTTCAACAACTCACGAAGATCGAGCTGCAGGCGGCAGCACATCGAACGGATGTGGTTCGGCTTCATTTCCGAATTGATGAAGTTCTGGAAGTAGGGCAGGCCGTAGCGCGCGGTCATGGCGAACAGGCGCTCGGCGTTTTCCGACTCCCAGGGGAAATCCGGCGTCATGTTGTAGGTGGGGATGGGGAAGGTGAACACGCGGCCCTTGGCGTCGCCCGTGGTCATGACTTCTATATACGCGCGGTTGATCATGTCCATCTCGGCCTGCAGCTCGCCGTAGCTGAAGGGCATCTCTTCGCCGGCGATCACCGGGATCTGTTCGCGCAGGTCCTCGGGGCAGGTCCAGTCGAAGGTGAGGTTGGTGAACGGCGTCTGCGTGCCCCAGCGCGACGGCACGTTGAGGTTGTAGATCAGTTCCTGGATGCACTGCTTCACCGCCTCGTAGGACATGCCGTCCTTGCGGATGAAGGGCGCCATGTAGGTGTCGAAGGAGGAAAAAGCCTGCGCGCCGGCCCACTCGTTCTGCAGCGTGCCGAGGAAATTGACGATCTGGCCGACCGCGCTCGACATGTGCTTCGGCGGCCCCGCCTCGACCTTGCCCGGCACGCCGTTCAGGCCCTCGTGCAAAAGCGTCCTCAGCGACCAGCCGGCGCAGTAGCCGGCGAGCATGTCGAGGTCGTGGATGTGGAGCGAGCCGTCGCGGTGCGCCTCGCCCAGCTCGGGCGGGTAGACGTGGTTCAGCCAGTAGTTGGCCACCACCTTGCCGGACACGTTGAGGATGAGCCCGCCGAGCGAGTAGCCCTGGTTGGCGTTGGCGTTCACGCGCCAGTCCTGGCGGCTGAGATATTCGTTGATCGAGGCCTCGACGTCGACCACGGTCTTGCGGTCCTCGCGCAGTTTCTTGTGCGATTCGCGGTAGGCGATGTAGGCGCGCGCGGTCTGGAAATGGTTGGACGCGATCAGCGTCTGCTCCACCACGTCCTGAATGCGCTCGATGTCGGGCGCGGTGCCGCGCAGGCTGTGGGCCAGCACCTTCAGCACCTGGGCGGTCAGCAGGTCCGCTTCGGCTTCGCCGTATTCGCCGCTCGCCTGGCCGGCGCGCAGGATGGCCGATCGGATCTTGCCTGCGTCGAACGCAACCCGACTGCCCTCGCGCTTGAACACTTCGCGCGGCAGCGCGACCTTGACCGCTTCCCTGGAATCCCTGTTCATGTCCCCTCCGTCACCCACATGTTGTGATAGGCATTCAATCAAACTACGACATATTGTGAAAAGGTCAAGAAAATTTACAGATACTCTTGTCCTGTAATAGGCGCGCGCATTCCCTGGCGGCTGCCGCGCGCTGCGAGGGTGGCGGCGATGCCGTTGAGGATGTCCCATTTCTTGGCGCACCAGGCTGGCGCCAGCAGCAAGTCCGGCGGCGCAGTACCGGTGACGCGGTGGAAGACCACCGGCCATGGCGTGCGCTCGATGAGGTCGGCGGCGATGTCGACGTAGTCGGCCTCGGCGAGCGGCGTGTAGCGTCCGCGCTTCCAGTCGATCGCCAGCCGCGTGTGCTTCACTACGTGCAGGGGATGGAGTTTCAGCCCGTCGACGCCGACCTCGAGCACGCGTTCGAGACTCGCTTGGCTGTGCGAGGCGTCCTCGCCCGGCAGGCCGACGATGAGGTGACAGCACACCGGAATGCCTCGCGCTCGCGCGGCGCGCGTCGCCGCGGCGTATTCGGCGAAGCCATGACCGCGGTTGACGCGTTCGAGCGTGGCGTCGAACGCGGACTGCAGGCCGAGTTCGAGCCACACCTCGTGGCCTCGCGCGCGGTACTCCGCCAGCAGATCGAGCACCGGCGGCGGCACGCAGTCGGGACGCGTGCCGACCGACAGTCCGATCACGCCGGGCTCGGCGAGCGCCTCGTCGTAGAGCGCGCGCAGCGCGTCGACGTGCGCGTAGGTGTTGGTGTAGGCCTGGAAGTAGGCAAGGTAGAGGCGGGCGCCGGTGCCGCGCGCGATGCGGCTGCGGGCGCGCGCGAACTGCGCGGCGAGCGGGGCGGGGTCGCGCGTGCCCGGTGCGAACGAGCGGTTGTTGCAAAAGGTGCAGCCGCCGGTGCCCTTGCTGCCGTCGCGGTTCGGGCAGGTGAAGCCGGCGTCGAGCGCGATCTTGTGCACCCGCTCGCCGTGGCGCGCCCGCATGGCCTGGCCGAAGGTATGGACACGTTCGCCGAGATCGCTCATGTCAGGCGCGGCGGGCTAGGGTCGGCAGGGGTACGCAGGCGTTCATGGCAAATTGCAGATCAACGCATCCGCATATACTATAACATGTATTCCGTACTCAACTTATAGGAGCCACCATGCGGACCATCCTCGACACCCTCGGTACCGACCACCGCCACTGCGACGAGCTTTTCGCGGCGGCCGAAACCGCTGCGGCGCAGGGGCGCTGGGGCCGCGCGCGCGAAGACTTCGGCCGCTTCCTCGCCGCCATGGCCCGCCACTTCACGATGGAGGAGGACGTGCTGTTTCCCGCCTTCGAAGACCGCACGGGCATGCGTGCGGGGCCGACGCAGGTGATGCGCATGGAGCATGCGCAGATGCGTGAGCTGATGGACGGCATGGCGCAGGCGGCCGAGGCGGGCGACGCTGACCGCTTCCTCGGGCTGTCGGAAACGCTCAACATGCTGATGCAGCAGCACAACCTGAAGGAAGAAAACATGCTCTATCCGATGTCCGACCGCACCCTGGGCGAGGAGCGCGACCGCGTGCTCGACGCCATGGACGCGTGCGTCGGGCCGGGGGCGGCGTGAACGCGTCCGCCGGCGAAGTCGTGCTCGACGCGCGCGGGCTGGAACCGCCGCAACCGATGGAGCGCGTGCTGCAGACGCTCGCCTTGCTGCGTCCGGGCCAGACGATCCGGCTGCTGCTGCATCGCGAGCCCTTTCCGCTGTATCCGCTGCTGGCACAGCGCGGCTACGGGTATGCCACCCGTCGCGAGGCCGACGGCAGCTACGTCATCCTGATCCGCCCGCTCGCCGGAGAGGCGGGATGAGCCAGGGCGTCGGCCTATCGTTCGAACAGGCGCCGCCATTCTCGGTGCCGCTGCGCTTCCTGCTGACGGCGCCGCTCTTCCTCGCCGTCGCGGGCGGCCTGATCGCGCTCGATTCCGAGTCGCTTGCTTCGCGCTGGACCGCTCCGACGCTGGCGGTGACGCACGCGCTGACGCTCGGCTTCCTCGCCATGGTCATGCTCGGCGCGCTGATGCAGATGCTGCCGGTGGTGGCCGGCACCACGTTGCCGGCGCCGCGTGCGCTGGCAACGGTCGGCCACCTGGGCCTGACGCTGGGCACGCTGGCCCTGCTCGCCGGTTTCCTGTTCGCGGCTCCGCTTGCGTGGGCCGCCGCGCTGGGTCTGCTGGCGGTCGCGCTCGGCGCCTTTCTCACGGCCAGTGCGGCGGCGCTGCTGCGCGCGGTGGCAAGCGACACGGTCAACGGTATTCGTCTCGCGTGGGTCGGGCTGGCGGCCACGGCAGGGTTGGGCCTCGCGCTCGCCGCGTCGCGTGCGGGCTGGATGACGCTGCCCGACGTCGCGGCGACGATCGACGCGCATGTGCTGTTCGGGCTGCTGGGCTGGGTGCTGCTGCTGGTGATCGTGGTCGCCTACCAGGTGGTGCCGATGTTCCAGCTCACGCCGCCGTATCCGCCGCGCCTCACGCGATGGCTGGCGTTTGCGCTGTCCGGCCTGCTGGCGCTGCGCGCCATGGCACCGGGTTTGCCGGAGGCCGTGGTGATGCTGGCCGAGAGCGGGCTCGCCGCAGGCGTGCTCGTCTTCGCGCTGGCCACGCTGCGCCTGCAGGCGCGCCGCCGGCGCCGCCTGGCCGACGTGACGCTGGATTACTGGCGCGTCGCCATGGCGAGCCTGATCGCCGCGGTCCTGGTCTGGGGCGCGTCACACGCGTGGCCGGCGTGGGCTGACCACGATGCCTATCCGTTGGTGCTCGGCGTGCTGTTCCTCGGCGGGTTCGCGGTCAGCGTGGTCAACGGCATGCTCTACAAGATCGTGCCGTTTCTCGCCTGGTTCCACCTGCAGGCGCAGCTGCAGGCGCGCGCCGGCAGCATTCCGACCATGAAGGACATGATTTCCCCCCGTGCGATGCGCGGCCAGTTTCGTTTGCACCTCGCGGCGTGCCTGCTGCTCGTCGGGGCGCTGGCCTGGCCGCCGCTGGCGATGCCGGGCGGCGTGGCAATGGCGGGGTCGGCGCTGTGGCTTGCCGCCAATCTGGTGTCAGCGGTTCGGCGCTTTGCGGCGCACGGTGGGCGTTGGGAGTGAGACGGGACGGATGAGGTCGGCCAGGGTGTGGCGGTCGAGACTCGCCAGGAAGGCGTCGCCGGCGTCGGCGAGGAAGGACTTGAGCGCACAGGCGGGCAGCAGGATGCAACCGACTTCGCCCGGACGGAAGCATTCCGCGAGTTCGAGCGCGGGCTCCATGTCGCGCACCACGTCGCCGAGCCGGATGTCCGTGGGGCGTCGCGCCAGCCGGAAGCCACCGCCCTTGCCGCGCACGGTTTCGATGTAGCCCTTGAGCCCCAACTGGTAGACGACCCGGGTGAGATGGTGGCGGGAGATGCCGTGCTCGGCCGCCAGCGCGCCGACGGTGGCGAGTTCGTCGGGATGGTGGCCCAGATGGATGAGCACGCGGTACGCGTAATCGGTAAAGCGGGTGAGCTGCACGATGAAAATCCGCTGCTTAAAGACAAATTATAGGCACCAGATTTTACTCCGCATCTATAATATGTATTCAATCTACATCTATAGGAGAACGTCATGCACGCCCACCTGCATCTTCGCCAGGACCAGGTCTATCCCTTCGACGCCCGCGGTATCGCCAAGCGCTTCCGGCACGCGGCGATCTTCGGTGCGCTCGACGCCCTGACCTCGGGCGAGCGCATGCGCTTCATCAACGACCACGATCCCCTGCCGTTGCTCGACCAGCTCCGCCAGCGCTATGGCGAGGCCGTCGAGATCCAGTACCTGCAGCGCGACCCGGGTGCGATCGTGATTGACTTCATCCGCGCCTGACCGCGATGGGCCTGCCTGCGCTCGTCTGCCTGGCCCTGGCGACATTCGCCGTCGCCCTGCTGGTCATGCCGCATGCCGGGCGCGCGGCGGCCCTGCACCTGATGCTGGCGGTGGGCGCGTTGCCACTGATTTTTGCCGCCATGAGCCATTTCATTCCGGTGCTCACGCGCAGCCGCGCCGCGCCGCCCGAACTGGGCAGCGTGCCCGTGCTCGCCCTCGCCGGGGGCACCCTGACGGTGGCGGCGATCGGTCTGCCGGCGATGCAATGGGCGCAGCATGCGGCGGCGCTGCTCGTCGTCGTGGCGGCCGTCAGCCTGCTGGTCTGGAGCCGCCGCCGGCGCGCCGGCATGCTGGGGCGGGCGCACGCCGGCCTCGCCTGGTACGAGGCGGCGCTGGCCTGCCTGATCGCGGCCATGCTCGCCAGCGTCCTGTGGCCGGAGCAGACCCTCGTGTTGCGGCGCCTGCATTTACACCTCAATACCCTGGGCTTCGTCGGCCTGACCGCGCTCGGCACCCTGGCCGTACTGATGCCGACCGTCGCCGGCCGGCCCGATCCGGCAACCGCGCCTGCCTTGCGCCGCGACCTGCCGTGGGCGGTCGCCGGCACGCTGGGCGTCGCCCTGGGCGCGGCCTGGTTCGGGCCGCTGGCCTTGGCGGGCGCGCTCGCATGGAGCGTCGTCCTGGCGCGCTTTATCGCTACCTGGCTGCGAAGCTACCGCAGCGAAATTTTCGCGCTGCACGGCGCGGCGCCCTTGCTGGGCGCCGCGCTGGCGGGGTTCGTCGCGAGCCTGCTCGCCGGGGCCGCGGCGGTCGGGCTCCCGGCGCTGTCGCCGGTGTCCGCCTTCGTCGCCGGCTTCATGCTGCCGCTGGTGTCCGGCGCGGCGACTTACCTGCTGCCGGTGTGGCTGCGGCCGGGCATGCAAGGCGACTGGCACGCCCGGCTGCGTGCGCAGCTCGGCCGCTACGGCGGCGTGCGCGCTGCCCTGTTCGCGTCGAGCGGCCTTTTCGCCGGTGCGGGCCAGTCCTGGGGCCTGCTGCTGGGGGCGGCCACGCTGGTTTCCTTCCTCGTGCCGGCCGGCGCCGCGCTGCTGCGATCCCACCTTGACCGAGAAAGAACCTCGCCATGAGATTCCCAGAATTCTTCGACGCCGTGCCGCGCATCACGCTGCACGATCCTCTGGCCGAACTGCTCGGCGCTGCCAACCAGGGGCTGATCGAGTATGGCTATCCCGATGCGGTGAAGCTCGCCGGCCATTCCTGCCCCACCGTCGCGGGGGCCTACCTGATGACGCTGAAAGCGCTCGGTGCGCTCTATCCGGATCGCCCGCCCGAGCGGGGCGACATCCGGGTCGGCCTGAAGGCCGCGCAGGCGGAGGGCACTGCCGGCGTCGTCGGTGCGATCGCCGGACTGCTCACCGGCGCGGCGGGCGAGGGGGGATTCAAGGGACTTGGCGGCCGCTATGCGCGCCGCGATCTGCTGCGCTTCTCCGCGGGTATCGACGCCGAACTCCGCTTCACGCGGGGCGATACGCAGGCGGGCGTAACGGTGCGCTACCGGCCCGAGTGCGTGCCGCCGGCCCCCGAACTGCAGGCCCTGATGCCGCGCGTCGTCGCGGGCGAGGCGAGCGCGGCCGAGCGGACGGAATTCGGGCGTCTGTGGCAGATGCGCGTCAAGCGCATCCTGATCGACCATTTCGACGACCCGGAGCTGGTGCAGTGCGCCGCCGCGTGAGTGGGCGATACCCCGCGCGCGGCGGCCGGTTTATAGTGGCTGCGTTGCCTTGAACCCTTGCCTAATCGGACAGGACATCATGAACACGACCCCCAAGGATCCGTCTTCCGCCCGGCCGCCGCGGCGTTTCCCGAAAGCGCCGCTGATCATTATTCTGGTGGTGCTGGCCAGCATGGCCGGCGTCGCCTGGCTGATCACCCAGCCACCACGTCCGGCACCCAAACTCCCGCCCTTGCGCGAGCTGCCGCTGCAATCGACGGACCCGGCCCCGGCCGCACCGGTGGGCGGCGCCGCGCGCTAAGCCGCGCGGCGCAGGGGGTCAGCACTCGACCATGTCGGCGCGCGTCGACTGGATGAAGGCGACCACGTCGGCGCGCTCGGCGGCCGGCAGGGCGAACTTGTCGAGCGTCGCGTTCAGGTGCCCCATGAAGGCGTCCCAGTCGGCTGCGCTGATGCGCATGCCCTTGTGCGCAAGCTTCATGTCGCGTCCGGTGTAGTACATCGGACCGCCGGCGGCGTTGCACAGGAAATCCACCAGCAGTTGATACTCGCGCTGGATGCCGTCCGCGCCGCGATGCGCCCAGAAGCGTTCGAGCAGCGGGTCGGCTTGCAGGCGCGGCAACAGGTCGGCACACACGGCGGCAATGGCGTCATAGCCGCCCAGGCGTTGGTAGAGCGTAGCTTCAGGCATGGTGGTCTCCTTGAGGGTGGGACGGAAAACGGACGGCGCGGCGCCGGGGGTTCGGCTTCGTGCAACCCGATGAAAACACTGCAGGCAGGCGGGGCATCGCGATTCAACCCGGCTTGCCGTCGACGCGCGGGCGCAGCAGCATCGGCGTGTAGACGAACACGAACAGTCCGAAGGCCGCCATCCATAGCAGCCCAGACGCCAGCATGACGGGCGCCGTGATCGCCGGCATCAAGAGCGGTGGCACGACGCGCAGCAGCGCCGCGAGATTGATCGCGACGAAGGCCCAGGTCATCACCGGCGGCGGCTCCAGCAGGCGGCCGGTGTGGCCGAGCGACACGCGCGCCATCATGCCCAGCGTCAGCACGCCGATGCCGCCGGCGGTGAAGGCGTGCAGCGCGCTCGACATCGCCTGCACATAGCCGGCCGCCGCCAGCGCGAGCAGGGCGAAGCCGAGCACGATCCAGGCATAGCCCAGGTGCAGGATCCACAGCAGCGGCACCCCCCACACGCGTGGCGTGTACCAGCCCGCGAGACGAACGCCGTGCAGCGCGGCCGCCAGCGCGGCGAGGACCGCTGCCACGCCGGACGTGGGGGCGACGAGCCAGCCCAGCAACGCGGCCAGCGTGAGCCAGGGCATCGTCAGTTCGAGGAGTTTCCAGCGCCGCGCGCGGCTGCCGAGCTTGTTGTCGGTGAAGCTGGGGACCACCCGCCCGCCGACGATCGCCATGATCATCACGACCATCGAAGCGGCGCCGTACAGGCCGAGGGGGGCAGTGCGCGCGAGGTCGAGTGTTTCCAGGTGCACCAGCGCGTTTGCCGCGGCCAGCGCCAGCAACAGGGCGGGGAAGGCGAGGTTGTTGAACTGCCTCGCCCGCAGGATGGGCAGGGCGAGCACGATCGCCAGCGCCGGCAGGAAGGCGAGGTCGACCAGCGCGACCGCGAGTGGCGGGAGATTAGGCAGCGCCCAGGCCAGGCGCCCGGCCAGCCACACGCCGAACAGCGCCGCCAGCGGCGGTCCGGCGGGCGTGGACAAACCGGTCCAGTTGCGCACCGCGGTAAGCAGGAAACCGGCGATCACCGCGACCGTGAAGCCGAACAGCATTTCGTGGCCGTGCCAGTCGAGCGGAGAGTGCTCGCCGAGTAAGAGCGCGCCGCGCAGCACGCCCAGCCACACCGCCATGAGCAGCACGGCGAGCACCCCCGCGGCGAGGAAGAAGGGACGGAAACCCAGCGCGAAGGGCGCGAAGCCTGCAGGCGGAGAGGAAGGAGCGGGCGTCGCCATCGTCAGAAGTTGAACGCGAGTTCGGCGACCGCGCTGCGGCCGGGCAAGAGGAAGAAGGAATACGCTTCCTCGTCGAACAGGTTGTGGACGCTGAGCGAGCCCTTCACCGTCTTCGAGAAGGCGTAGCCGACTTTCGCGTTGACCATCGTGTAGGCGTCGTAGCTGCCGGGGACGCCTTCGACGACGTCGGTGTTTTGCGGATTAAAAAAGACATGGCTGACATAACGTGCGCTCAGCACCCCTGTCCAGGACCCCCGCTGGGCGGTCAAGGAGAGGCCGGCGATGTGCTCGGGCGAATCGGTCAGACGCTTGCCGACGGTCAATGGGTCGGCATCGTTTTCAAGCATTTCCGAATCGACATAGCCGTAGTTGGCCTGGAACTCCAGCCAATCAGTCAGGCGGGTTCGCGCGGTAAGCTCGATACCGCGAATATGTGCCCTGCCAGCGTTGATTCGATAAATATTCGAGCCATCCTGCTTTCGATAGATCAGGTCTTTCAAACGGGTTTCATACAAGGTGATCCCGGCCTGAGCGGATTTCGCGAAGCGCCATTCACCGCCGATCTCCCACGTTGTTGCAGTCTCGGGGGTGAGGTCGGGGTTATTGTGAAGCGTGCAATTCGGACCGGGAAGACACCGGACCGATGTTGTCGAGTACAGGTCCAAATTGGGCGGCGCGCGGAACGAGCGTCCGAGCGAGGCACGCAGGGTGGCGGCATCAAGGGGCTGCCAGACCAGTGAAGCTTTGGGGCTGAACGCGGAATCGCTGCGACTCGTTGGTGATGCGGCACCCAGGCTGCTGCCCTTGGTTTCCCAGGAATCCCAGCGTCCTCCAAGAAAGGCCTTGAGCGCGCCCGTGAGCGCGATTTCATCCTGTGCGAACAGGGAGAGCGTCGACGAACGCCCGTTGTAGCCGCTGTTGAGTGCGGTGCGTGTGTCTTCGTTACGCCAGTTGGATAGCGCGTAGACGCGTTGCTCGACCTCTTCGCCGTGGAACGCGATCCCGGTCACCCAGAAATGTTTTTCGCCAACCGGAAAGCTCAGTTGGATCGTGCCATCGAAGCCACTGTTGGGCGTGTCGGTCAGAGTGCCCGCTCCACCATTCCAGGTGGCCGCCCCGCCGGCAGCCGTGAAACTATACTCGCGGACGATCTTGGCAAGATCGATTTTCAGCAGCTTGTCGTTGCCTATCGCTCCTTCATAGCCGGAAAAATAGCGCGTGGCCGCTTCGTGCAAGGGAGAGTTGTTGAAGAAGAAGAACTCCGATAGCAAGACGCGCGTGCCATCGATGTTGAGGTTGGGGGTGCCACTTGAAACCGGTGCCCCAGTTACGGAATCGCGCAGATAGGTGTTGAAGGGCGTGTAACCCTGCTCGGTTTCCTGCCAGCTTACGCCGACATGGATCCGGTCGCGGGCGTTCAGCGCGTAGGACAGCTTGAAAGTCGCGTGCGCCGAGGTCCAGGGGGTGCGGCCCTTGTCGCCGACGAGGTAGGCGGCGTCGCCTTCGCGGGTGGTGATCGACTGCCATCCGGTAACAACAGGAAGCCCCGCGACGTTGGTGTTGGTGGGTGACCTGACTACGAATTCGTTCACGTAGCTGTCGCGGTTCTGATAACCCGCGCCGACGACGATGCCGAGGCCGTTGTCCCACTTGTTGCGGAAATACACGCTGGCGTCCTCGCCGGCGAGATCCTGCCAGCCCTTCGAAAGCTTGAGCGTGAGTTCGCGCGTGTCGGGCTGCTTGGTGATGAGGTTGATCACGCCGCCGATGGCGTTGCTGCCGTAGAGCGAGGAGAAGGCGCCGGGGACGACTTCGATGCGCTCGATGTCCTCCATGAAGGGAATGCGCCAGTTCACCTTGCCTGAGCTCGCATCCTGGATCGGCTGGCCGTCGAGCAGGATCAGCACCTTGCTCTGGTCGACACCGCGCAGCGACAGGTTGCTGGTGCCCGAGGTGCCCTGCGACGCGCCGAAGGCGCCGTTCTGCAGATACAGGCTCGGCACCTGGTCGAGCGCGTCGCCGAGGCGCGAAACCGGCTTGGCTTCGATTTGCTTCTCGGTGACGACGGTGACCGCGGCCGGCGTTTCGACGAGTGACTGTGCCGAGCGTGTTGCCGTGACCACGATGGCCTCGAGTTCGGTCGATTCGTCGCCTCGCAGCGGCTCGGCGTGCAAGGTTTCCGCCGCACACGCGGCGACGAGGAGAAGGCTTCCGGTTGTTCCGATTCGGTTTCGCATGATTATTTGTGGTGTTTATTCCAAATTATTGTGAGGCGCCGGCTTGCCATTACTCGACAACCAACACCTCGGACAACCTCATTGTCGGGTGCGGCACGCGCGGGCCCGGCGGTGCCTCGCCGCCCGGCGTCTGCGTCCTGCTTTGCTGTGTGTAGGATCCTGCCGGACGCTGCACGGGCAAGCGTCTGATTTCAGTCAGGGTTCTGGCATCGTAGACGACCAGTTCGTCCTGCGGTCCGCGAAGCGCGACCAGGGCGCGCTTGCCGTGGCGGTCGAATCCGACATGGACGATTTCCGCGCCGGGCACGGGGGCCAGGTCGGCGACACGCTCCAGGGTTTGCTTGTCGATCACGCGCAGGGTGCCCGCGAGCGGACCCTCGCAGACGTCCACCCACAGGTAGGGCGTGGCGTCGTGGCTGTACAGGCGACGGCTGGCTCCCGGGGTGGGCAGGGTTGCGAGCAGCTTTCCGCCCTTCAGGTCGAGCAGCGTGATCGAGGCCTGTCCCAGGTTGGCCGCCGCGACCACGCGCTGCGACGTTCCATCTTCATGCTGCCGGGCCCAGCCGACCGCGCCATCGAGCCGCGACCCTTCCGGAAGCGCAACTTCGCCGATCTTGCGGCCGACGCCCAGATGGATGAGTTGTGCGGCAGCCTGCCTGTGCGGGCGTCCGACGAGATAATCGTGGTTCGGGTCGAGGAAGACGTCGTCGAGACTGTCCTCGAGTTCGATCCGGCGGACCGGCAACGGCCCTGTCTCCGGAATGCCCTCCTTGAGCCGGTAGTCGTGAACCAGTCCCTTGTAGACCGGGCGGCCGTCATAGGGAATTTCCCAGATTTCGGGCACATCCTGCAGCACCACGATGAAGCTGTTGCGCCGACCCGCGTCGTGGAGTGCGGCGATACGCGAGGCGGTGCCTTTCAATCCGGCGACGGGGATGGTTTTCTCCAGCGCGAGGCCGTTCGCGTCGAGCGCAACCAGGGTGCGCGGGAGGACATTGGCAGCCAGCACATGGCGACCGTCGCTCGACACGGCGATGCCGTGGGTCTCGTGGCCGACGCGCGTGGCCGCGACCGTCTTCATGTGCCAGAGATCGAATTGGGTCACCCAGCCGTCACGCGTTGCCCAGTAGGCGAATCGGCCGTCGGGGCTGAATTGCGGCGAGCCGTGCACGCCGAAGCCGGGGGGCCGGACAGCGATCGGCTCGATCCGCTCGCCGTCGAAAACGGCCAGGCGATGCCCATCGTCCTCGACAATGAGGCTCCGGGCGACCGTGGCGGTTTCGAACGTCGGCGGCAGCGCCGACGCCGTGGCATCGACCGTGCGCGAGGCGCGGATTTCTTCGGCTGACCAGGTGTGTTGGGGGCGTGGCGCCTCGGTGCTCACGGCGGCATCCTGCTGGCGTGCGTCAGGGTGGGGCTGGCACGAAGCGCCGGACAGCCCGTCCTGCACAGGGCCCGCAAGGACTGTGTTGCTGGCCAGCGCCCAGGCCAACACGCTTCCGATTTTGTAAGCGTCGCGTGCCTCGTTCGCAGGGCGTGCGCGCTTGCCCCATGCACGCATGCTCACTCCCCGGCTGACGCGGGTTCGGCAGCAGCGGCGGGGGTCTGCAGGGAAACGAAGCTCGGGTCGCGCATGGCGTTGAGCGCCAGCAGGGCGACCAGAAGGGTGGCGACGATGCCGAAGCCGAGCAGGCCGTTGCCGGGCAGGCGTGGCAGGGCGCGGGCAGCGGAGCGGGCGTTACGATCGAGGCGGGGAGGGCGTGTCATGGTTGTTCCTTCCGGGTTTGCGTGGCGCCCCGCTTCGAGGCGCCCTGCAAACCCGCCCGGCCGGAGCCGGGCGGTGCCTGCGTTCAGCCGGCCGTATCAGTACACGTCGTGCTGGGTGTTGTAGACGTTGAACTTGCCAGTGGGGGTGACCAGACGCTTGTCCTTGATCACGGCCTTCAGCTGGCGCGTCTTGTCGTCCATCACGACGATCGCCGACTCGCCGTCCTTCGGACCCCACACCGAGAACCACACCTCGTCGCCCGCCTTGTTGTACTCGGGGTGGGTGACGCGGCCCTTGGTGATGCCCGCCAGCTTGGCGAGGTTGATCACCTGCGCCGGCTTGTCGAGGTTCCTGAGGTCGAACACCGACACCGACTGCTGGGCCTCGTCGTCCGGCGACAGCGCGGCGTCGACCCAGAGGTTCTTCGACTTCGGATGGGTCTTGATGAAGAGGCTGCCGTTGCCGTGGTTCTTCAGGCTGCGAACGACCTTCCAGGCGTTGGCCTTGTGCTTGGCCGGATCGGTGCCGATCACCGCGACGGTCTCGTCGCCGAGGTGGCCGGTCGCCCACACCGGGCCGTACTTCACGTCGTTCCAGTTGGCGCCGCGGCCGGGGTGCGGCTTCACGCCGACCTTGACGTTGGCGGCGAGCTTGCCTTCCCTGGTGTCGACCACGGAGATGGTGTCGCGCATGTTGGCGGCGACGAGGAAGTAGCGCTTGGACGAATCCCAGCCGCCGTCGTGCAGGAAGCGCTCGGCTTCGATCTCGGTGGTCTTCAGGTTCTTGATGTCGCTGTAGTTCACCAGCAGCACCTTGCCGGTTTCCTTCACGTTGACCACGAACTCGGGCTTGATGTGCGACGACACGATGGACGCGACGCGTGGCTCGGCGTGGTACTCCTGCTCGTCGTAGGTGTAGCCGCGGGTCGACATCACCTTCCACGGCTCCAGCGTGAAGCCGTCCATCAGCACGTAGGCGGGTGGCCAGTAGGTGCCGGCGATGGCGACCTTGTCGTCGTAGCCCTTGTACTTGGAGGTGTCGATCGAGCGCGCGTCGGAGCCGGTGCGGATCGTCGCCACGGTCTGCGGCGTTTCCATCCACAGGTCGATCAGGTTGATGAGACCGTCGCGGCCGGTGGTGTAGAGATAGCGGCCGGATTTCGAGATGCGCGAGATGTGCACCGCGAAGCCGGTCTTGAGGACGGCGACGATCTTCTTGCTCTTGCCGTCGATCAGCGCGACCTCGCCGGAATCACGCAGCGTCACCGAGAACAGGTTGGACAGGTCGAGATTGTTCATCTGCTTCTTCGGACGCTTGTCGACCGGCACGATCACCTTCCAGCTCGCGCGCATTTCCTTCATGCCCCACTCGGGCGGCTGCGGAGGCGGCTGCTGGATGTAGCGCGCCATCTCCTCGATCTGCTTCTCGGTCATTTCGTTGGCAGTGCCGAAGCCGGGCATGCCGCCGGGTGTGCCGTAGTGGATGAAGATCTTCAGGCTCTCGGTGCCGAGCTTCTGCATGTCGCCCGGCAGCAGCGGCTTGCCGGTCGCGCCCTTGCGCAGCACGCCGTGGCAGCCGGCGCAGCGGTCGAAGTAGATCTGCCGCGCCGAGTCGAATTCGGCCTTAGTCATGGGCGGGGCCTTGGGATCGGTGGACTGGTACATCTCCACGCCCGACAGCTGCGAGCCGCCGCCCTGCAGGTAAGTCGTTTCAGGCGTATGCGGCTGCACCTGGGGATCTGCGGCGTAGGCGAGGGAGATCGCCAGGGGCAGGCTGGCCAGGGCCGCGAGCGTGTGTTGGATTGCGGTTTTCATCGTTGCCTCCAGTTTCGGATGAGGATTGTTCGGGGTTCCCTTTCCCCGCCTGGGCGGGGAAAGGTGTTTTGCTCAGTCGACCGCTGCGGGCGTGACCGCGGCGCGCGTTTCCTTGCGGCCGATGGTCAGCAGATCCCAGATCAGCAGCACGAAGCCCGCGGCAAAGATCCAGCCGCCGATCATGCGCCACTTCATGCCCTCGATGAACCAGGGGTGCGCCTGCGCCACGAAGTAGCCAGCCCAGCTGGACCCCTCGATCGCGCGTTCGATGTGCGACTGCTCGTAGCCCGAGATCAGGAGCGCCATGGTCATGGCGATCATGCCGATGTGCAGCAGCGCCAGCGCCCATTTCCACTTCCACGCGCCTACCAGATTGCCGCTCATGTACACGTTGCCGCGCCATTTCTGCAGGGCGATGTAGAAGAAGGCGATGACCATGGTCACGTAGGCGCCGAAGAAGGCGAGGTGGCCGTGCGACGCGGTCCATTGTGTGCCGTGGGTGTAGAGGTTGATCTGCGGCAGGGTGTGCATGAAGCCCCACACGCCGGCGCCGAAGAAGTTGCCGAAGGCCTGCGCGATGATCCACGCGAGCGCCGGGTTGTTGCTGCTCTTCAGCTTGTGATGGCCGGCGTCGAACACCGCGTGCACCACCATGGCGACCAGCGGGATCGGCTCGAGCGCGGAGAAGAAGCCGCCGATCGCGAGCCAGTATTCCGGCGTGCCGATCCAGAAGTAGTGGTGGCCAAGGCCGAGGATGCCGGAACCGAACATCAGCGCGACTTCGATGTACAGCCAGGTCTCGACGATCTTGCGGCGCACGCCCAGGGTCTTCATCAGGCCGTAGGCCATCAGGCAACCGACCAGCACTTCCCAGGTCGCCTCGACCCACAGGTGGATCACCCACCACCACCAGTGCTGGTCGATGGAGATGTTCGGGGTGAACCACATGCCGGCGAGGTAGAGGCCCGCAAGGGCGACGAGGTCGAGCACGAGCACGCCGCCGACGCCGGTGTAGCGGCCCTTGGTGAAGGTCGCGGCGACGTTGTAGAAGAACACCAGCACGCACACGACGATGCCGATGTCGGCCCAGCGCGGCGCCTCGATGTATTCGCGGCCCTCGTTGATCAGCCAGATCGACGCGTGGGTGCCTTCGCCGACCTGGATCAGCAGGTAGACCGCGACCACCACGACGACGGCGAGGGTGAACACCCAGAAGATCAGGTTGGCCAATCCCAACCCGACCACCGGGACGCCGGATTCATCCTCCAGCAGCCAGTACACCGAGCCGATGAAGCCGAACAGCAGCCACACGACCATGGCGTTGATGTGCACCATGCGGTTGACGGAGAAATCCAGCACGCCGAACAGGAAGTCGGGCTGCAGGTACTGGATGGCGGCGAGCAGGCCGAACAGGACCTGCGCGCCGAACAGCGCGGCCGCGACGGTGAAGTACTTGATCGAGAGCTTCTGCCCGCCGTTCAGGTTGGAGCTATCGAGTTTGCCCAGTGCAGTCATCTCAATTCTCCTGGTCGATGGACACGAAGTTGGCCGGGAAGCCGTTGGTGTCGATGGACGACATCCACTTCAGGAAGGCCACGGTGGCGCGCGCTTCCTCTTCCGTGATGCCAAGGTTGGGCATGCGGCGGCCGAGCACGTTGTGCAGCCGGTCCTGCGGATTCATGAGGAAGTCGATCATCTGCTGCTCGCGGATTTCCTTCGAGCCCCAGGACGGGTCGAGCCAGGACTTGGTCAGGTCGGGCGCGTAGTAGGCGCCGTTGCCGAGCAGGGTGTGGCAGTTCATGCAGTTCTTGGCCTGCGTGGTCAGCTTGCCGCGCGTGACCAGGGCCTTGGCTTCCTCTTCGGTCAGCTTCTGGCCGAACAGGGGCTCCTCGACGCCGATCACCGGGACCAGCATGTTGCGCTTCTCGTTGAATTCGTAGGTGATGCGGTGGTTGATCACCGAGTAGCCGGGTACCCGCGTGCCCCCGGCGGTGATCTGACTGATGGTGTCGAAAGTCAGAAAGATCAGTACGACGAACGAGCCGGCCGTGATCCAGATGGCGTTCTTGCGCCAGAAGGATTCGGATGCCCACCAGGCTTCTTTTGACATGGTCATGCCCCCCTTGAATGAACTGCAGTTGAAAACTCTCCGTCCGGCGCCTCCGCCTCGTCCCGGTGCGTGCCGACGCACAGGTGCCAGATGGCGTGCGGCGCCAGCAGGTAGCCGACGAGCATCAGCGCGACGATGGTGATCCAGAAGGTGCTGCCGAACAGGTTGGCGGCGGCGGCCAGGGTGACGACCGAGGCGACCAGACCGAGATAGGCGGCGTAGGCCAGCCACATGAGGCGAGGCCTGTGCCTGAGGCGCGCGTAGGCGAAGAGCAGGGCATACAGCCCGCCCGTCAGGATCACCATGGCGGCCGAGAAGAAAGTGATGAAGAAATCCTGCAGTGCGACCGGCTCGATCATCGGACGTCTCCCATTGCGGCAGGATCGAGCGTCCCCTGCGGGCGCCGTGGGGCCCGTGCCGGTCCCCTGCCGATCCTTGTTGTTATGAAACAGTCTGTATAGACCATGATGTACACAGTGTTAACATTCCCTCGTCGCGTACAGGGGAATGCCCCTGCGCGCAACCGGCGGGCTCAGACGATCCTGAACAGGTAGAGCATCCCGAAGTGGAAGACGATGAAGAGAACCACGGTGACGAAGACGGCGGCGTTTTCGCTCTGGTCGAAGATCTTTTGCATCATGACTGCGCTCCTTGAGGTTTGTGGGTGGGACGATGCGGCTTTGCCGGGTCGGGCTGGCCGCCGCGCGGGAAGGGTCGAATGTGCGGGGCAGGCGACCGGGACTCGTTCAGCATAGTCAGTCTCGCGGCGGGGACGTGGCCGCCATGTGCTGGCAAGACGCCGTCAGAGCCTCCCGGGCTGGCCGCCTCCGCACGCTGATTGAGTGAACGCCGCATCGCCTGACTGCCTTCAAATATTTAAAGATATGAAGATGTCATTTCCATAATTTGTATCTTTATAGCATGTTTTGAATCGGCACAAGTGCCGCATGCAAAAAAATTCGTGGGGCGGGCCTACCCCGGTAGGGACGGCCCACGGCCTTGATCGCTGCAATGTCACCCGGAAAGGAACCTGGCGCTGTCAAAATCCCGTCACGCTGACTGGTGAGAATCGCGGCATCCGGATGTCCGGATCCCACCCACCCGATTCCAGGAGGCGAAATGAGCAGCAGTCTTCACCCCGACGGCAAGCTGAATCCCAGTGACAGCGTCACCAATCCCAGCGGCAACGCATCCATCCTCGACGTGATCGAGGCCCGCCAGATGTCGCGCCGCGCATTTCTCAAAAACTCGGCCGGCGTCACTGCCGTGGCGGCCTTTGGAGGAAGCGCCCTGGCCAGCGCGTCCGGCGAGGCGCTGGCACGTCCGCACGGCCGCAAGCACGCTCTCGCGGCGGCGCTGCACAGCCCGTCGCCGGCGGGAGGCATCGGCTTCGCATCAGTCGCGCCGAACGTCGTGCCGATGGCTGACAAGGTCACCGTGCCCGCTGGCTACACCGCGCGCGTGCTGGTGTCGTGGGGCGACTCGTTGAACGCCGAGCCGCACTGGGACACCGTGGGTGCGATGGACGAGGCGACCCAGCTGCGCAGCTTTGGTGCGCACAATGACGGCATGCATTACTTCCCCTTCACCCCCGCCGGCAAGGGCAAGGCCGCCGAGAAGATCGGCAACTGGCGTGGCCTGCTGGTCGCCAACAACGAGTACTGCGATCCGGGCCTGGTGTGCAATACGCCGAGCTATGACACCGACGTCATCACCGAAGAGATGGTGCGTGCCCAGGTTGCCGCGCACGGGGTCAGCATCGTCGAGGTGTGGAAGAAGCGGAGCGGCTTCGAGGTCAAGCGTCCGTCGGCCTTCAACCGCCGCATCACCGGCAAGACGCCGTGCCGCGTCAGCGGGCCGGCCGCCGGTCATCCGCTGCTGAAGACCGCCGCCGACGTCTCGGGCAAGCGCGTGTTGGGCACGCTCAACAACTGTGCCCACGGCTACACGCCCTGGGGCACGTATCTGGCGTGCGAGGAGAACTTCAACGGCTACTTCGGCAGCACGTCGGCCGCGCTGGCCGTCGCGCCGCTGACCGCCCACGAGCGCCGCTACGGCCTCTCCGGCAGCGGCTTCGGCTACCGCTGGCACGAGGCCGATCCGCGCTTCGACCTCCGCGCCAACCCGAACGAGCCCAACCGCTTCGGCTGGGTGGTCGAAATCGACCCGTGGAACCCCAACAGCACCCCGATCAAGCGCACCGCGCTCGGCCGCTTCAAGCACGAAGGCGCGTGGGTCGCGGTCGACGACGACAACCGCGTCGTCGTCTACATGGGCGACGACGAGCGCAACGAATACATCTACAAGTTCGTCTGCGCTCGCAAGTACAACCCGAAGAACCCCGCCGCCAACCGCGACTTGCTCGACGATGGCACGCTCTACGCCGCCAGGTTCAACGCCGACGGCAGCGGCCAGTGGCTGCCGTTGGTGTGGGGACAGAACGGCCTCACACCGGACAACGGCTTCGCCAGCCAGGCCGAGGTGCTGATCAAGTGCCGCCAGGCCGCCGACCGCGTCGGCGCGACCATGATGGACCGCCCGGAATGGGGTGCGGTGCATCCCGAGACGCGCGAGGTCTACATGACGCTGACCAACAACAGCCGCCGCGGCAACAATCCGGCATCTGCCAACAAGGTCGACGGCACCACGCCGGCCGCCAGTGCCAACCCGCCGGTCGATGCCGCCAACCCGCGCCCGGACAACGACTATGGCCACATCATCCGCTGGCGCGAGTCGCAGGGCCGCGCCAACGCGACGACGTTCGAGTGGGATATCTTCGCCGAGTGCGGCGACAAGCTGAACACCACGAAGACGCTTGGCGCCAGCTACAACCCGGCCGGCCACGACGGCTACGTCGGCAACATCAACGGCGACGACTACGGCGCGCCTGACGGCCTGTGGTTCGACGACGACGGCCGCCTGTGGATCCAGACCGACCAGTCCGGCAACGCCCAGGGTGACTGGCGCAACATCGGTGGCAACGTGATGCTGTGCGCCGACCCCGCCACCGGCGAAACGCGTCGCTTCCTCACCGCGCCGCCGCACGCCGAAGTCACCGGCGTGGTGACGACGCCAGACGGCACGGCCATGTTCGTCGGCCTGCAGCATCCGGGCGAGGACTGGAGCGGCAGCTTCACCGCCAACTCGACCTGGCCCGACAACGGCGCCAACGGCCCGACCACCTTCACCGGCAGCACGGTGGCCAAGCCGCGTTCGGCGATCGTGGTCATCACCAAGGACGACGGCGGCGTGATCGGCACCTGATCGCGTCGGCAAGCCGTCCATGCGGCGCCTGCGGGCGCCGTTTTTTATGTCGCGACGCCGTGCCTTGCTTTTCGCCGGGGCGCACCTTGAATGAAAGCAGGACGGCTCTGGGCGGAAAGGAGGTCATCATGCCGGTGGGCGAAGTGTGCAATCGGGAAGTGGTCGTGGCGGACCGGGCGCTGCCGGTGACCGAGGCCGCGCTGCGGATGCGCGCGCACCACGTCGGCGACCTCGTCGTCGTCGACGATCAGGCGGGGCGCCGCCATCCGGTCGGCATCGTCACCGACCGCGACATCGTCGTCGAGGTGGTGGCGGCCGGGGTCAACCCGGAAGCGCTCCGGGTCGGCGACATCATGGGCACCCAGGTCGCGACGGTGCGCGAAAGCGAAGGCCTGTTCGAGGCGATGCGCTACATGCGCGACCAGGGCGTGCGGCGGATGCCGGTGGTCGACGCCGCAGGCGCGCTGGTCGGCATCCTGACGCTGGACGATCTGCTCGAACTGCTGGCCGAGGAACTGGGTGAACTGGCGAAGCTGGTGTCGCGCGAGCGGCAGCGCGAACAGGCTGCGCGCCGTTAGCGGACGTCGGTGCCGACGGCGCGGGCGACCAGGCTGCCGGCCCGGCAGCGGCGCACGATGCCGGGAATCTCGGCCGCGGGGACGGGGCGGCTGAACAGGTAGCCCTGCATGAAATCGCACTGGTGACGCGCCAGGAAGTCTCGCTGGCCTTCGGTCTCCACGCCTTCGGCGGTGACCTGCAGACCGAGGTTGTGCGCCAGGGCGAGGGTGGCGGCGCTGATTTCGGCATCGCTGGGGTCGGTCTCGATGTCGCGCACGAAGGTGCGGTCGAGCTTGAGCACCTGGATGGGCAGGCGCTTGAGGTAGGCGAGCGAGGAATAGCCGGTGCCGAAATCGTCGATGGCGAGCTGGACGCCGAGATCGCGCAGGCTTTGCAGCTGGTCGATGGCGCGCTCCGGATCTTCCATCGCAACCGATTCGGTGATTTCGATTTCGAGGTCGCCGCCGGCAAGCCGGTGCCGCGTCAGCGCGCCCGCCACGGCTTGCGCGAAACCCGCTGCCCGCAGCTGCGGGGCAGAGAGGTTCACCGCCATGTGCAATCCGTCGAGCCCTTCGGCCCGCCAGGCGGCGAGCTGACGGCAGGCCTCCTCGAGCACCCACGCGCCCAGGCTTTCGATCAGCCCGGATTCCTCGGCGATGGGAATGAAGCGCAGCGGCGAAATATCGCCCAGCACGGGGTGATGCCAGCGCGCCAGGGCCTCGACGCCGACGCAGTGGCCGTCGGCCGTGCGGATCTGCGGCTGGTAGTGCAGCGCGATCTGGCCGAGACGCAGCGCCTGGTGGAGATCGTTCTCCAGGCTCAGGCGCTCGCTCGCCGCGACGTTCATCGCCGTAGTGAAGTACTGCACGTTGTTGCGGCCGTGATCCTTGGCGTGATACATGGCGGTGTCGGCGTTCTTCATCAGGGTGGGGCCGTCCTCGCCGTCGCCCGGGTAGACCGCGATGCCGATGCTGGGCGTGGAGTGCAGTTCCTTGCCGTCGAAGTCATAAGGTTGCCGCAGGGTGCGCAGGATCTTGTCCGCCAGGTGCGCGACGTCGAGCACGTCGGTCAGGCTGGTGAGCACGACGATGAACTCGTCGCCGCCGAGCCGCGCGACGATGTCGCTTTCGCGCACGCTTGCGCGCAAGCGCCGCGCGACCTCGACCAGGAGCCGGTCGCCGACGTGGTGGCCGAGGCTGTCGTTGATCGTCTTGAAGCGGTCCATGTCGATGAACATCACCGCCATGCGGTGACCGTCGCGATGCGCGGACAGCAGCGCCTGGTCGAGCCGGTTCTCGAGGTTGTAGCGGTTGATCAGGCCGGTGAGCGGGTCATGGTGCACCAGGTAGTCGATGCGCGCCTCGTTCGCCTTGCGCTCGCTGATGTCGGCGAAGCTGGCGACGTAGAACGCGACCTCGCCGGCGGCGTCGCGGATGGCAGAAATCGACACGTCCTTGGGGTAGACCTCGCCGCTTTTCTTGCGGTCCCACAGCTCGCCGCTCCAGTAGCTGCCTTCCTGCAGGCTGCGCCACATCTCGGCGTAGGTTTCCGGCGGCGTCTGGCCGCTGCTCAGCATGTTCGGGTTCTGCCCCCGCACTTCGTCGAGGGTGTAGCCGGTCTGTTCGGTGAAGGCCGCATTCACGTTGACGATGCGGTTGTTGCGGTCGGCGATGAGCATGGCCTCGCCGCTGTTCTCGAAGGCATTGGCGTATTGCCGCAATGCCTCGGCCGTTTCTTCCGCTTGCTTGTGCGCCTGTTCCAGTTCGCTGCGCCCGCGCGCCAGATTGCAGACCATGTCGCGCATCGCATTGGTGAGCTGGCCGACTTCATCGCGCGCATCGGAGACGAGCGGGTTCGACAGGTCGCCGCCGGAAATGCGCTTCGACCACTGCAGGAGGCCGGTGATGCGCACGCTGGCCCGGCGTGAGACGAAGAACGCCATCGCCAGCAGCAACAGGCCGCCCAGAAAGCCGATGGCGAAATTCAGCCGCAGGTTGCGCTGCGTCGCGTCGACGAGCGCGCCGCGGCTCGCCGCGATGTCTTCGATGGCGTGCTGGATCAGGCTGCGCATCGTGGCCTGCAGCCGGCTCAGGTGCTGGTCCTCGGCGCGGGTGAGCACCTCGAATCCGGACTCCTTTTCGAAGTCGGCGCTGAGCGTGACGGCCTCGTCGATGCCGGCCAGATAGGCGCGCAGGGTCTGGTCCAGGGCTGCCATGTCGGCCGCTGCCTGGCGGCCGTGCAGCGGGTCGGCGGCGCCGAGGGTCGCGAGGCTGGCGCGCAGTCCGCGCGTCACCGCGTCGAGGTCGTTCCGGGTCTGCTGCATGACCGGGGCGCTTTCGCTGGTGAGGTGTTTGAGCGCGAGCGCGCGCACCTGGGCGAGCGCCTTGTCGAGCGCCTGCAGGCTTTCCAGACGCTGGCCGCTGGCCGAGTACATCTCGCCCAGATCGTTGATCGAGGCCTGCAGCCGGTAGGCCGACACGGCGACGGCGACAGCGGCGACGAGACCGACCAGGACCATGGGGCCGATCAGTTGCCGGAACAGCGAACAATGCTTGAAGCAGGCGAACATCTAGCGGGGCCGCGTCGCGCGCACGCTGCGGGATGAAGGCCGGGAGCGGGTCAAGGCGCGCTCACGCTGAAACCGTCCGCGCGGAAGATGTCGCGGGCGACCTTGCCGTGCAGGAACTCGAGAAACGCGACGACTTCCGGCTTGCCGGCGGAGGTCTTCAGCGGCGCCACGGCGTAGCGGATCGGCGAATGCAGGGCCGGATCGACGGTGAACAGCGGCCGCAGCCGATCGGTGACGTTGGTGCTGAAGAGGATGCCGACCGTCGACGGGCCGGCCTCGGCGAGCGATTCGCCGAGGAGTTCGATGTTCTTGCGCGTCTCGATCTTGTGCTTGACCTTGTCCCACAGGCCGTCGGCTTCGAGCGACTCCTTCGCGTGGCGGCCGAAGGGGGCGTGGCTCGGGTCGCCGATCAGCAGACGGTCGATCTTGTCGCTTGCGAGCGCGTCCCAGTCGAGTCGGCGGATCGGGCTGGTCTTCGGCACGGCCACGACCAGATCGTTGCTCCACGGACGGGTGACGCGGCTGGCCGCGACCAGGCCCTGCTCGACGGCGAAGTCCATCCATTCGCGGTCGGCCGACAGGAAGATGTCGGCGCGCAGCGCGCCGCCGTGCAGGCCCTTGGCGAGCAGGCCCGACGATTTGCAGATGAGGGTGAAACGGTCGGAAGACCGCGCGCGGTAGGCCTCCACCACCTTGGTCATCACCGGACAGGTCGAATTGGCCAGCGCCAGCGTGAGTTCGGCCGCGTGCAGCGGCGCAATGCCGGCGAGCCCGAGCACGCCTGCAGCAAGAAACCGGGAAAAGAAACCGAGTCGCATGCCAGCCTTTCTGACGAGGTCTGTGGGAGCAGGCCGGAGGCCTGATGTGCACAAAATATACGCAGAAGCGACGCGTTTGGAAACGCACGAATTAGCCATTGCTTATATGGCAGCCGGGCGTCGCGTCCTGGCATGCGTTCAGCAGATGCGCGGCAACGGGTCGTCCTCGAGTTCGTCCAGCACGCGGCGGCCGCCCAGCCCCGTTTCCAGGATCACGCGCCCGCCGCCGACTTCGATGCGGCCGATGATGCGGGCGTCGCGTCCCTCCGGCAGCGCATGCCAGCGCGCCAGCACCTCGTCGGCGGCGAAGGGATCGGCGACGGCGACGACGCGGCCCTCGCAGGCGAGGAAGTAGGGGTCGTAGCCGAGCATGTCGCAGACCGACACGACTTCCGGACGCAGGGGGACGGCAGCCTGCTCGAGCGCGACGGTGTGGCCGCTGGCGCGCGCAATCTCGTGCGCCACGGTGGCGAGCCCGCCACGGGTTGGATCGCGCATGAACTTGAGGTCGGGGAAATCGCGCACCGCGCGCGTGAGCGGCAGCACCGAGGCCGAATCCGAGCGCAGCGACCCCGACAGCCCGAACTGCTCGCGCGCGAGCATCACGGCGATGCCGTGGTCGCCGACCGGCCCCGAGACGAGGACGACGTCGCCCGGCGCGATGCGGTCCATGGCGAGCCTCGTCGCCGCACGCTTGACGCCGATGCCGGCGACGACGAGATACAGCCCGCTGCCTTCGCCGCGGCGCAGCACCTTGGTGTCGCCGGCGACCACCGCGACATGGCTGTGGCGGGCGGCGCGCGCGAAGCTCGCGATGTAACGGTCGAGACGGTCGATTTCCAGGCCTTCCTCGATCAGCGCCGACAGCGTGAAGTAATGCGGCTCGGCGCCGGCGACCGCGAGGTCGTTGATCACCCCGTGCACCGCCAGCGAGCCGATGTCGCCGCCGGGGAATTCGAGCGGGTCGACGGTGAAGCCGTCGGTCGTCACCATCACCTCGCCGTCGAGCGGCGGCAGCGTCACGGCGTCGGCGTCGGTGTCGAGCAGCGGGTTGCCGAGATGGCGCGCGAAGATGTCGGCGATGAGTTCGCGCATGTAGCGGCCGCCGTTGCCGTGCGCGAGGAGGATGCGGGTGTCGTCCATGTTCTTATCGGTGAAGGAATTCGATGACCTGGCCGAAGCTTAACCCGGCGTCGTTCACCGGCAAACGGCGCGGCAGGCGGACCGCGAAATCGGCCGCTTCGAGTCGGGTGATCGCCGCCTCGGCGAGCACGCGGTTCTGGAACACGCCGCCGGTGAGGCCGACGGTTGCGATGCCGGTTTCGTCGCGCAGCCGCACGGCCTGATCGACCAGGGCCTGCGCGAGGCTCGCGTGGAAGCACGCTGCGCGTTCTGCAGCGGGACGTGCGGCGTCGGCCAGCCTCGGTAGGAGCGGCGCCCAGTCGCTGCGCCACACGCCCAGCGCGTCGCGCGCGATCGGCAACGGAACGGCAACGCCTTCGGACGCGGCGGCGAGCGCTTCGAACTTCATCGGGCCCTCGCCCTCGAAGCTGGCGTGCGTGCAGACGCCGGCGAGCGCGGCGGCGGCGTCGAACAGCCGTCCGACTGCGCTGCTCGCCGGGCTGTTGAGCCGCGCCGCCCAGGCCTGGTGCAGCGGCGCCGGCGCGAACGGCGCGTCGGCGCCGGTTTCCCACAGCAGGGCCGCCGCGGCACGCCAGGGCTCGCGTCCCGCCTTGTCGCCGCCCGGCAGACGAAAGGAGCGGAACGAAGCGGCATGACGCCAGCGGCCCGGCGCACCGGTGAAGGCTTCGCCGCCCCACAGCGTGTTGTCTTCGCCGAGGCCGACGCCGTCCCAGGCGAACACGATCCAGTCCGTCTCATCCGGGAATTCCCACGCCAGCGCCGAGGCGTGGGCCCGGTGGTGCCAGATTTCAGCGAGCGGCCGTTTCGTTTCGCGCGCGTAGCGGCGGTAGCCGAAGCCGGGATGGCGGTCGACGATCAATCGTTTCGCCTCGACCTGGTAGAGCCGCTGCAGATCGGCGGCGACCTGCGCCAGGGTGTCGAGGCTGCGCGCGCTGTCGAGCTCGCCGATGTGCGGCGACACCACCGCGCGATTGCCCCAGGCCAGGCAGAGCGTGTTCTTCATGTGGCTGCCGAGCGCGAGCACCGGCTCGGCCAGCGCACGGGGCAGGTCGAGTTCCAGCGGCGCGCTGCCGCGCCCGAGGCGCAGCGGACGCGGCGTGCCGGCGATGACGCGGTACACCGGGTCGTCGGCCGGGCGCACGATGGGGCGGTCGTGATGCAGGAAGGCGTCGGCCAGATGGGCGAGCCGGGTCTGCGCCTCGGCGTTGTCAGTCAGCACCGGTTCGCCGGAGAGGTTGCCCGAGGTCGCGACGAGCGGTCCTTTGAGGTCGGCGAGCAGGAGCGCGTGCAGCGGCGAATAGGGCAGCAGGCAGCCGATTTCGGTCAGCCCCGGCGCGATGCCTTCGGCGAGCGCCGCGCCCATGCGCTTCGGCAGCAGCACGATGGGGCGTTCGGGCGCGGCGAGGAAGGTTTCGAGCTCGGGCGTCGTGTTGACGGCCCCCCGCAGCGCGTCGAGGCCGGGGAACATCACCGCCAGCGGCTTGGCCGGACGCGGCTTCCTTGCGCGCAGCGCGGCGACGGCGGCGTCGTTTTTCGCGTCGCACATCAGGTGATAGCCGCCGACGCCTTTGACCGCGACGATCCTGCCGGCGCGCAGCGCAGCGACGGCAGCAGCGAGCGCGGCTTCGTCGCCAACCGAACTCCCTCCCCCTTGAGGGGGGAGGGTTGGGGAGAGGGTGAGAGATGCCGGCGTCACCGCGATAGCGGCGGCATCCCCCTCTCCCCAACCCCTCCCCCTCCAGGGGGGAGGGGCGTTGACTGCCACGAACTGCAGATGCGGCCCGCACGCCGGACACGCGATCGGCTCGGCATGGAAGCGGCGGTCGAGCGGGTTTTCGTATTCGGCGCGGCAATCCGGGCACAGCGCGAAATCGCGCATCGCGGTGTTGGGGCGGTCGTAGGGCAGGGCGGTGATCAGCGTGTAGCGCGGCCCGCACTGGGTGCAGTTGATGAAGGGATAGCGGTAGCGGCGATTGGAGGGGTCGTGCAGTTCGGCGAGGCAGTCGGCGCACACGAAGCCGTCGGCGGGGAGATGAATGTCGGCCTGACTCGAGGTCGCGCTGTCGAGAATGAGGAAGTCGCGCGCCTGTTCGCTGGCGCAGGCCGACACGCCGAGCGGGCTGGGGGCCGACAGCGGCGGCGCCTCGGCAATCAGCGCGTCGCTGAAGCGCAGCAGCTGCGCGGGTTCGCCTTCGGCGTGAATCTCGACCGCGCCGTTGACGTTGCGCACCCAGCCGGTGATGCCATGTTGATGTGCGAGGCGATAGACGAAGGGCCGGAAGCCCACGCCCTGCACCTTGCCGCTGAGGGTGATGAAGTGCGCGATGCGCTCAGGCATCGGCCGTCGTGCGCACGCCGCCCGCCCACCAGATGCGGCAGGCGCCTTCGTCCGACACCATGCAGGGGCCGACCGGATTCCTGGGCGTGCAGGCTTTGCCGTAGATGCGGCACTGGTTGGGATAAATCTTGCCGAGCACGACCTGTGCGCAGTCGCAGCCGGGCGGCATCTCGCCGGCGCGGCGGCGCTCCGGATCGGCGTGGTCGGGGAACAGCAGGCGCGCGTCGTGCTGCGCGAACTGCGGCTTCAGCGCGTAGCCCGACTTCGGAATGATGCCGATGCCGCGCCAGTTGGCGTCGACGACGTCGAGCGCCGCGTGCATGAAACGCTGCGCGGTCGGGTTGCCGCCGGGGTGGGCGACTTCGGTGTAGCAGTTGTCGAGGAAGCGCTCGCCGGTCTTCAGTTGGCGCAGCACGGAGTAGAAGGAGGCGAGCAGCGACTCGGTGCCGAAGCCGGCGACCGCGCACGGGATCTCGTGGCGGTCCACCACGAAGGTCCATTCCTCCGGCCCCATCACGGTCGAGACGTGGCCGGGCGCGACGAGCGCGTCGAAGCCGGGCGTGCCCGAGTCGAGCAGCATGGCGACCGCCGGCCAGGTCAGGCGGCCCGACAGCAGGATGGAAAGATTGTCAGGCACGCCTTCGGCGAGCATCGCCGCCACCGGCGCGGTGGTCGTCTCGAAACCGGCGGCGAAGAACACCACCGGACGGTCGGGGTTCTCCCGCGCGATCTTCTTCGCGTCGAGCGGGCTCGCGATCGGCCGCACGTCGGCCCCCACGGCCTGCGCCTCGGCGAGCGAGCGCACCTCGCCTTTCCTGACGTTGACCGGCACGCGCAGCATGTCGCCGAAGGCGACGAGGATGACGCGGTCCTTGAGCGCGAGCTGAATCGCCTGGTAGACGTCTTCCTCCGGGCACACGCACACCGGGCAGCCGGGGCCGGGCACCAGCTCGATCCAGTTCGGCAGCGCGCCGCGCAGGCCGGCGTGGGTGATCGAGCGTTCGTGGCCGCCGCACACGTTCATGATCTTGACCGTGCGGTCGAACTCAAGGGCATGGAGTTTCTCCAGCCAGGCGCGGGCTTCCTCCATCAGGCGGTCGCCGCGTGGTATTTCTGGCCGTCGGCCTGGATCGCCGGACGGCGCGTCTGGCCCGCTGCGACGCGCGCGCGCTGCGCGGCAAGCTGCTTACGCAACCAGTCGAGCCAGGCGTCCATGCCGAGATGCTTGCGTGCGGACAGCCGCATCACCGGCGCCGGATTGGCGAGGTCGCGCAGGTGCGACTCGGCCTTGTCCGGATCGAAGTCGTCGAGTACCGCCAGGAGGTCCGTTTTCGTCACGAGCATCGCGTCGGCGGCGCGGAACATCACCGGGTACTTGGCAGGCTTGTCGTCGCCCTCGGTCACCGAGAGCAGGGTGATGTTCAGGTGCTGGCCGAGGTCGAAGCTCGCCGGGCAGACGAGATTGCCGACGTTCTCGATGAAGAGGAGGTCGACGCCGTCGAGGTTCATGTGGTGCAGCGCGTCGTGCACCAGGTGGGCGTCGAGGTGGCAGGCGGTGCCGGTGACGATCTGGTGCGCCTGCACGCCCTGGGCGCGGATGCGCTCGGCGTCGTTCTCGGTTTCGAGGTCGCCCTCGATCACGGCGCAGGTGAATTCGTCCTTCAGCGCGGCGAGCGTGGCTTCCAGGAGCGCGGTCTTGCCGGAGCCGGGCGAGGACATGAGATTGATGGCGAGAATGCCGCGGCGGTCGAAGTGCTCGCGGTTGTGCGTCGCCTGATCGTCATTCTTCTGGAGCAGACCTTTCAGCACCGAGACCGCGGTCGCGCCCTTGGCGACGGGCTTGAACGCGAGGTGCTGGTTGCCGGGGGTGATGTTGCAGCCGCAGGTGTCACACATTTTTAGGGGCTAGGAGCTAGGAGTTAGGGGCTAGGGAATGGGGGTCAGGGAAGCGGTGGTCTCGAGTTCGACGCTTTCGAGCAGGAGTTCGTCGCCGGAAATCACTTGCGTGTGCCAGTCGCCGCAGGTGCCGCAAATCAGGCGATTCATGGCGGCCTCGGTTTCGGCGCCGCAGGTCTGGCAGCGCACGGTGATCGGCGCGGCGACGAGATCGAGTTCAGCGTGTTCCATACGGCTGCCGGCGGCGGCGAGGGGGAAGGCGCTCGCCAGGAGTTCGGGGACGACGCCGGCGAGCGGGCCGATGCGCACGCGGATGCGCGTGGCGGACGCAGCAAGGTGGTGGCGGATCACGCCGTCCACTTGCTCGACCAGCGCCTGCGCGACGGCGAGTTCATGCACGGCTTTCCTCCAGGATCTGGTCGAGCAGATCCCACGAGGTGCGCGCGTCGGCTTCGGTGACTTTCTGGATGGCGTAGCCGACGTGGACCATGACGAAATCACCGACTGCGGGCAGCGCGTCCTGCATCATGAAGAGGCTGACATCGCGCCACACGCCCTTGGCCTGGCAGCGCGCGGTGAAGCCGTCGATGGCTTCGATCTGCATGGGAATAGCGAGACACATGGATTCGACCTGGAACAAGTGTGCTAATCAGTATAGGTTGATTCCCAGTTTGAGGCTGTTTCGGAATATTACAAAATTGTGATGAAGAATCAGAAACTTGAGTGATTTTCTAGGTTGTTATTCTAAAAACCGGCTGGTACATTGCGCTCAATGAAAACCCTCGTGCTCGGCATCGGCAACACCCTCCTCACCGACGAAGGCGTGGGGGTGCATGTCCTCCAGGCACTCGAACCCGAACTGGGCCAGCGCGAGGACGTGACCCTGCTCGACGGCGGCACGCTGTCGTTCACGCTGGCGGGGCCGATCGAGGAGGCGGACGCGCTGATCGTCGTCGACGCGGCCAACATCAAACACAAGGCGGGCGACTGGGCCCTGCTCGAGGGCGACGCCATGGACGCCTTCCTGATGAGTCATCGCAAGGCCTCGGTGCACGAGGTCGGCCTCACCGATCTACGCGCGATCGCGCTGCTCGCCGGCCACTGGCCGGACAAGCGTGCGCTGGTCGCGATCCGCCCGCAGGTCGTCGACTGGGGCGAACAGCCGACCCCCGCCGTCGCCGCCGCCATTCCCCCTGTCTGCGACGCCATCGTCGAGCAGATCCGTGCCTGGAACCATGTCGCTTGACGCCATTCCGGTCCATGTCGTGACTGCCGGCGAGGGCGGGCTCAGCGGCAACGCGCCGCCGCTCCTGCGCGAACTCCTCACCGGCGTGCGACGCCTGCTCAGCGACGCCGAGCCGTCTTCGATCGACCTCACCGCCCTGCCGCTGACCCCGGCCGACCTCGACTGGCTGCGCGACACGCTGGGGCAGGGCGAGGTGCACGTGACGCTCGACGCCCACGGCGAATCGACGCTGGTCGAAACCGCCTGCCCCGGCGTGTGGTGGGTGACGCATCGCAACGAGCAGGGCGCAGTGATCGCGCAGTTCCTCGAAGTGACTTTCGTGCCCGAGCTGGTCAGGGCGCAGGCCGAGGATGTTGAAATCGGATCGGAATATCTTGAATTATTGATCGCGGAGCACTAAGGTGGATTGAGCACCGCCCCACACGACAAGGAGGCAGCATCATGCAGGGACCGTTGATCGAATCGCTGGCGCGACAGGGCATTACGCGGCGCACCTTCCTCAAGTACTGTGCCACGCTGGCGTCGATGATGGCGCTGCCGCCGTCGGCGGGGCGGGCGATGGCCGAGGCAATGGCGGCAGCCCGACGGCCGTCGGTGATCTGGCTGCCTTTCCAGGAATGCACCGGCTGCACCGAGTCGATCACGCGGTCGCACTCGCCCAGCATCGAAGGCATGATCTTCGACCTGATTTCGCTCGACTATCAGGAAACCCTCATGGCGGCGGCCGGACACCAGGCCGAGGAAGCCCTGCATCGCACCATGAAGGAGAACGCCGGCAAGTATCTGTTGATCGTCGACGGCTCGATCCCGCTCGGCCTCGACGGCGCGTATTCCTGCATCGGCGGCCGTTCCAACGTCGACCTGCTGAAGGAGGCCGCTGCCGGTGCGGCGGCCATCGTCGCCATGGGCTCGTGCGCCTCCTACGGCGGTATTCCCAAGGCCAACCCGAACCCGACCGGCGCGGTGTCGGTGTCCGATCTCGTCAAGGACAAGCCCATCGTCAACATCCCCGGCTGCCCGCCGATCCCGGTGGTGATGACCGGCGTGCTCGCGCATTACCTCACCTTCGGCGCGCTGCCCGAACTCGACGCCAAGGGCCGGCCCAAGGCCTTCTTCGGCGAGACCATCCACGACCGCTGCTACCGCCGGCCGTTCTACGACCAGGGCAAGTTCGCCAAGACCTTCGACGACGAAGGCGCACGCAAGGGCTGGTGCCTGTTCGAACTCGGCTGCAAGGGCCCGGTGACGTACAACGCCTGCGCCACGGTGAAGTGGAACGGCGGCACCTCGTGGCCGGTGGAATCGGGCCACGGCTGCCTCGGCTGCTCGGAGCCCGACTTCTGGGACGGCGGCGGCTTCTACAAGGCGCTGTCGATGCCGGCCGACCCGCTAAAGATGGGGGCCGCGGCCGCGGTGGCGGGGGCAGCCGCGGGGGGGGCGGTGAGCTTCGCCAACCGGGCCAAGAAGGGCGCAGCCAAGGCGTCCCACGAGAAGACCACGCTCGCTGATCTGGAGAAATAAGCATGAATGAACTGCAATTTCTGACATGGGTGCGTGGGCCGGGCCTCGACATCGCGCTGGGCATTTTCGTGCTGGGCGTGCTGTGGCGGCTGATCGAGATCTACACGCTGGGCCGCAAGCCCGACCTTGCCGAAGCGCGGCACGCCGCCGGCGCCTCGGGCTGGCACACGGTGTTCCGCCGTTCGCTGCCGCCGCCCGGCATGATGAAGCGCTCGCCGGTGAGCTACATCGGCGGCTACATTTTCCACGTGGGGCTGGCGATCATCGTGTTCCTGTTCGCACCGCACATCCTGCTCATCACCAACTTGACCGGCCTGTCGTGGCCCGGGCTGCCGTCGCAGTTCGTCGATCTGGTGACCGTGGTGACCATGGCGGCGATGATCGTCGTGCTGGTCGACCGCATCAACAAGCCGGCCAAGCGCTTTCTTTCCACCTTCGAGGACTGGTTTACCTGGGCGGTGACCTTCCTGCCGGTGCTGACGGGGTGGATGGCGGTGCAGCATCTGCTGCTGCCGTACACGCTGATGCTCGCGATCCACATCCTGACGGTCGAGATCCTGCTCATCGTGCTGCCGTTCACCAAGCTGTTCCACGCGTTCACGCTGATCGGCTCGCGCTGGTACAACGGCCGCGTCAACGGCCAGCGCGGCGTGCCCGTTTAAGCACCCGGATTCCATAAGGAGAAAACGGCATGAGCGCCTCACTCGAAAAAGGCATCCACGCGCTGAAGGAAGTCATCGACGCCCCGATCGCCAGCTATTTCAACAGCTGCGTGCATTGCGGCCTGTGCGCCGAAGCCTGCCTGTTCTATCTGGAAACGGGCGACCCCAAGTACACGCCGATCCACAAGCTCGAGCCCTTGCGCCGCGTCTACGAGCAGGAATACACGCTGCTCGGCCGCCTGAAGAAATGGACCGGCCTCTCCAAACCGGTCACCGATGCCGAACTCGATCAGTGGCAGGAACTCGTCTACGACAGCTGCACCATGTGCGGCCGCTGCTCGCTGGTGTGCCCGGTCGGCAACGACATCGTCTACATGGTGCGCAAGCTGCGCGAAGGCATGGCGGTGTCCGGCCACGTGCCCGACGGCATCAAGGGCGCGACCAAGCGCACGGTCGAGATCGGCGGGCCGATGGGCCTCAAGTGGCCGGCGGTCGCCAACGTGATCAAGAAGGCGGAGGAGGCGACCGGCCTCACGATCCCGGTCGACCAGGCGGGCGCCGACTACCTGGTACTGCTCTCCTCGATGGAAATCGTCAACTTCCCCGAGTACCTCGAGGCGCTGGCGAAGATCTTCAACAAGGCCGGGATCACGTTCACGCTCGCGTCCGACGCCTTCGAAGCGACCAACGCCGGCATCCAGATCGGCAACTCGGACCTCGCGCGCGTCATCGTCTCGCGCATCGTCGACGCCGCCGAACGCCTGAAGGTGAAAAACGTGCTGTCGCCCGAATGCGGCCACGCCTACATGGCGGTGCGCTGGGAAGGCCCCAACCTGATCGGCCGGCCCTACAGCTTCAAGGTCGTGCATGTGCTGGAACTGCTCGACGATCTGCGCCAGAAGGGCGTGTTGAAGGTGAAGGACAAGTTCAAGGAAAAGCTGATCCTGCACGACCCCTGCCAGATCGTGCGCCGCGGCGGCGTGCTGAACGCCCCCGAACCGCTGGTCCAGATGGTCGCGGAAAACTACATCCCGGTCGCCGACAAGCAGAAATGGAACTGGTGCTGCGGCGGCGGCGGCGGGGCGTCGGCGATCCACACCGAGGAGGCCGAGGCATTGCGCGCCAAGGCCTTCGGCATCAAGAAGCGGCAGATCGAGGACGCTGGCGTCAAGACCATGGTGACCTTCTGCGCCAACTGCCGCATCGTGATGGAAGAGGCGATCGACCACTACGAAATGGACACCCAGCTGCTCGGCCTGACCGAACTGCTGGCGGAACACCTGGAGGATTAAGCACATGAGCACCGCACAACGCGTCGTCGTCGACCCCATCACCCGCATCGAGGGCCACCTGCGCATCGAGGCGGAGACCGACGCCGACGGCCGTATCACCCAGGCCTATTCGGCCGGCACCATGGTGCGCGGCATCGAAATCATTCTCAGAGGAAGAGATCCGCGCGACGCCTGGGCGTTTGCACAGCGCATCTGCGGCGTCTGCACCCTGGTGCACGGTATCGCCTCGGTGCGCTCGGTCGAGGACGCGCTGCACCGCGCCATCCCCAGCTACAGCCTCCCGCAGAATGCCGAACTCATCCGCAACCTGATGATCGCCGCGCAGTACGTGCACGACCACGTCATGCACTTCTATCACCTGCACGCGCTCGACTGGGTCGACGTGGTGTCGGCGCTTAAAGCCGACCCCAAGGCGACGTCCCAACTGGCGCAGGCGATCTCCGGCTATTCGAAGTCGTCGCCGGGCTACTTCGCCGACGTGCAGAAGAAGGTGAAGACCTTCGTCGAACAGGGCCAGCTCGGCATTTTCGCCAACGCCTACTGGGGCCATCCGGCGTACAAGCTGCCGCCGGAGGCCAACCTGATGGCGGTGGCGCACTATCTCGACGCGCTCGCCTGGCAGCGCGACGTGGTCAAGCTGCACGCGATCTTCGGCGGCAAGAACCCGCACCCCAACTTCGTCGTCGGCGGCGTGCCCTCGGCGATTTCGGTGCAGACCGGGGCCGGACCGGGCAAGGGCCCGCACTACCGCGGCGGCCAGGACGCCACCGCGCTCAACATGGTCGGCCTGCAGACGGTGGCCAACGTCATCAAGTCAATGCGCGACTTCGTCGACCAGGTCTACGTGCCGGACACGCTGGCGATCGCCGGTTTCTACAAGGACTGGGCGAGCCGCGGGGAAGGGCTCGGCAATTTCCTCTCCTTCGGCGACCTGCCGTCGAAGGGCTTCTGGGATCCCGATTCCTATCTGATCCCGCGCGGCGTCATCCTCGACCGCGACCTGTCGAAAATCCACCCCATCGACCTCGACAACGACGCCGAAATTCAGGAATTCGTCAGCCACTCCTGGTACAAGTACGCCGGCGGCGACGCCCAGGGCCTGCACCCGTTCAAGGGCGAGACAGAGCTCAACTACACCGGCCCCAAGCCGCCCTACCAGCACCTCGACGTCGAGCAGAAATATTCCTGGCTGAAGTCGCCGCGCTGGAAGGGCAAGGCCATGGAGGTCGGCCCGCTCGCCCGCGTGCTGATGATGGTCGCCAAGGGCGACAAGCAGGCGAAGGAACTCGTCGACCTCACCCTGAAGACGCTCGACGTGCCGGTCGCCGCCCTGTACTCCACGCTCGGCCGCACCGCCGCGCGCACGCTGGAATCCAAGCTCCTCGCCGACGCCATGCAGGGCTGGTTCGACCAGCTGATGGCCAACATCAAGGCCGGCGACCTGCGCACCTTCAATGACCAGTACTGGGATCCGTCGACCTGGCCCAAGCACATGCAGGGCGTGGGCCTGATGGAAGCGCCGCGCGGCGGCCTCTCGCATTGGATCGTCGTCGACGACGGCAAGATCAGCAACTACCAGGCGGTGGTGCCGAGCACCTGGAACGCCGGCCCGCGCGACGCCCAGGGCCAGCCCGGCGCCTACGAGGCGGCGCTGCAGCACAACCACGTGATGGCCGACCCCAAGCAGCCGATCGAGATCCTGCGCACCATCCATTCCTTCGATCCCTGCCTTGCCTGCGCCGTGCACGTGACCGATCCGGACGGCGAGGAACTGGTGCAGGTGAAAATCAAGTAATGACCCGATACGCATTGGAGAACACGCAATGACTTCACGCAAACCCTCCCGCTGGATCGCCGCCGTCAGCCTCGCGCTTGCCGCCGGCACGGCGTCCGCGCACACCGGCGACCACGCCGTCGCCGGCTTCGCCAGCGGCCTCGCGCATCCCTTCCTGGGGCTCGATCACCTGCTGGCGATGATCGCCGTCGGCCTGTGGGCCGCGCAACAGGGCGGCCGTGCCCTGTGGGCCGTGCCGGCCGCCTTCGTCGGCGCGATGGTGCTTGGCGGACTCGCCGCCTGGACAGGCGGCACGCTGCCGCAGGTCGAGACAGGCATCGCGCTGTCGGTGCTGGTGCTGGGGCTCCTGGTGGCCACCCGCCGGCAGTGGGTGGCGCCGGCCGGGATGGCGCTGGCCGCCGGCTTCGCGCTGTTCCACGGCTACGCGCATGGCCTGGAAATGCCGCAGGCCGCCTCGCCCGTCTTGTATGCAATGGGCTTCGTGCTGGCCACCGTGGCGCTCCATGCCGCGGGCATCGCGGGCAGGCTACTCGGCAGCCGTGCGGTGCAGTGGGCCGGCGCGGCGATCGCGGCGACTGGCCTGGCGCTGATGATCGCGGGCTGAGCCGATGGACGATCGGCTGCAGCGGCTGCTGGAGGCCGAGGCGCGGGCGCAGGCCCGCGTCGACGCGGCGAACCGGCAACGCCAGCAACTGATCGACGAAGCGCTGGCGGCCGTGCGTGACGCCGAAGCGCGTTTCGAGGCAGGACGGGCCGAGCTGCGCGCCCCCTTCCTGCACGAGACGCAGGGGCGGGCAGAGCAGGCTGCGGCCGAGCTGGCGCGCAAATACGCGGAGCGCCAGCGCACGCTGCGCGAACTGGCCGCCCGCCACGAGGCCGAGGCGGCGGAGGCCGCGCTGGCGCGCCTGCTCGACCCCGCCGCATGAGCTGCGGCGCCGCTATCAACGGGCGGTGTTGAGAAGGCTCACCCTCACGCCTGCCATGTCCGCCTACCTCGACACCCGTGTCAGCCTCTATGCCGGCCGCCTCTGGCCCGATGCGGCCTTCGACGACCTGGCGCAGGCGCCCGGGGACGCGCTCGCCGACACGCTTGCACGGCACGGCCTGCCGCAGCTGATCGCCGGCTACGCTTCTCCTGCGCACGCGGCGGACGCGCTGTCCCTCGAGCAGCGCATCATCGGGCAGATACTCGAGGAGACGCAGGTGCTGATCCGGCCGCTGGCAGGGGGCGCGCGCGCCTTCCTGGCCTTCTGGACCGCCCGCTTCGAACTGTCCAACGTCAAGACGCTGCTGCGCAGCAAGATGCGCGGCGAGCGGCCCGCCGCGGCGCTCGCGCGGCTCACGCCGATGGGCGCCTTTGGCCGTCTCGACCTGCAGGACCTCGCGCACGCCGAGGACGTCGGCGAACTGCTGCGCCGGCTGGAGGCGGGGCCCTACGCCGGCATCGTGCACCATGCGCGGCGCGCCTTCGCGCAGAACCCCGATCCCTTCATCCTCGACGCCGCGCTCGATCACGGCTATTACGAGGGGCTCAGCCAGCGCGCGCGGCCGCTGGAGGATGCGGCCGGCACGACGCTGCGCAGCCTGATGGCGCACCTGATCGACCGCATCAACCTCGTCTGGCTGCTGCGTTACCGCTTCAACTACGGTCTGCCGCCGGCGCTGGTGTACTACCTGCTGGTCGGCTCGCGCTACGGCCTGCCAAGCGCGCGGCTGCAGGCGCTCGCTGCACTTGCCAGCCTGGAGGCGGTGCTGGAGGCCTTGCCGGCGCCCTGGCATGCGCGTCTCGCCGGCGCGGCTGACATCCCCACCGTGTTCGCGCGCATGGAGCAGGCTGCCGCGGCGCACGCCGTGCAGGTGCTGCGTTCGCGCGCGCCTTCGCCTACCTCACGTTGCGCGAGCGCGATCTGCGTGCGGTGCGCACGGTGCTGCGCGGCCGGCATCTGGGCCTCGCGCACGCCGACATCCGGCTCGCCCTGCAGCGCGGCCCGCTCGAGGCGATGTGATGCTGCGCGCCGAACCCCTGCTCAGGATCCAGCTGCTGACGCTCGCCTCGGAAGCGCAGGACGCCGCGCTGGCGCTGGCGCACTTCGGCGTGTTCAATCCGGCGCCGGCGCAGATCGAGGCGCTCGCCGAGGCGCCCGCCGTCGCCTACCGCGAAGCCTGGCTCGAGGCCGAGGCCCGTCTTGCCAAGCTTCTCGAGCAATGCGGCGACACCGGTCCGCTCGACCTGCCCGAGAACGCCGAGGCGCCGACGCTCGCCGACCTCGAGGAGCTCAACGCCTGGCTGAAATCGGTGTGGAGCGCCTGCCTCGCGTGCCACGACAACGCGGCGCGCAACGACGAGATGCGTCAGCGTCTCGCCGCCCTGGACGAGACGCTGGCCAAGCTGGAACGGCTCAATGTCGATCTCGCCCATCTGCTGCGGGCCGACAGCCTGCTCGCCGTGCGCATCGGCAGCGTCGCGGCGGGAGGCTTCAAGCGCCTGGCCGAGGCGCTCGCCATGACCGGCCATCTGGTGTCCCGCTTCGATGCGGCAGGGGAGCAGGTGTTCGCCGTCATCGCCGGGCCGCGCGCGCGCCACGACGAGGTGAGCGGCCTGCTCGCCCAGGCCGGCTGGCACGAACTGCCCGTGCCGGACGCGTTGCGCACGCATCCGCAGGCCGCCCGAGCGTGGCTCGAGGCCGAACGCACCCGGCTCGACGGCCAGGACGGCGCGACCTGCCAGGCGCTCGACGGCCTGCGCGCGCGCTTCGGCCCGCGCTTGCACGAAGCGCGCCTGCGCCTGGCGCTGGCGCGGCCGCTGGCGG
>JBGFSF010000049.1:0-43889 GCA_041694715.1 Pseudomonadota bacterium
CCCTAGCCCCTAGCCCCTAGCCCCTAGCCCCTAGCCCCTAGCCCCTAGCCCCTAGCCCCTAGCCCCTAGCCCCTAGCCCCTAGCCCCTAGCCCCTAGCCCCTAGCCCCTAGCCCCTAGCCCTGACATGCTCCACGACGCCATCCAATTCATCGTCACCACCGTCGGCGCCTGGGGCTACACGGGCATCTTCCTCATGATGGCGCTGGAATCGAGCTTCTTCCCCTTCCCCAGCGAAGTGGTGATGATTCCGGCCGGCTACCTCGCCTACAAGGGCGAGATGAACCTGTGGCTGGCGATTCTCGCCGGCATCGCCGGCAGCCTGGCGGGCGCATTGTTCAACTACTGGCTGGCCCTGAAGCTCGGCCGCCCTTTCCTGTTGCGCTACGGCAAGTACGTGCTGTTCAAGGAGCATTCGCTGCAGCGCATGGAAGACTTCTTCGCCCGCCACGGCCACATCTCGACCTTCACCGGCCGCCTGATTCCCGCGGTGCGGCAGTACATCTCGCTGCCGGCCGGTCTCGCGCGCATGAACCTCGCCGTGTTCAGCTTCTACACCAGCCTCGGCGCCGGCATCTGGGTGACCATCCTCGCCGTGCTCGGCTACACCATCGGCCACAACGAAGCCGCCCTGCGCGAGAATCTGCACCTCATCACGCTCATCACGCTGGGCGCGGTGGCGGTGATCATCCTACTCTACGTGCGGCTCAAGCTGAAGAAGAAGATCATCCGCTGAGTCTCAGCGGGCGGCCGCTTCCACCATCAGCCGCTTCATCTCCGCGACCGCTTCCTTCCAGCCGACGAACAGCGCCTGCGCGACGATGGCGTGGCCGATGTTGAGCTCAAAGATGCCGGGCAGCGCGGCGATTGCCTGCACGTTGTGGTAGGTGAGGCCGTGGCCGGCGTTGACGGTGAGGCCGAGGCTGCGGCCGTAGGCGACGGCGGTGCGGATGCGTTCGTATTCGAGGGTGCGCGCCGCGTCGGTCTCCGCGTCGGCGTAGGCGCCGGTGTGGATCTCGACGACCGGCGCACCCGCGGCGAGCGCGGCGTCGAGCTGGGCGAAGTCGGGGTCGATGAAGAGCGAGACGCGAATGCCGGCGTCACGCAGCCGCTTGCAGGCGTCGGTCAGTTTCGGCAACTGCCCCTTCACGTCGAGTCCGCCCTCGGTGGTCAGTTCCTCGCGCTTCTCGGGCACCAGGCACACGTCCTGCGGGCGGGTCGCGACGGCGATGCCGAGCATTTCCTCGGTGACCGCCATTTCGAGGTTCATCTTGGTCTTCAGCACCTGGCGCAGGAGGGCGACGTCGGCGTCCTGGATGTGGCGACGGTCTTCGCGCAGGTGCAGGGTGATCGAGTCGGCGCCGGCGGTCTCGGCCAGGAGCGCGGCCTCGACCGGACTCGGGTAGCGGGTCTTGCGCGCCTGGCGCAGGGTGGCGATGTGGTCGATGTTGACGCCGAGATGGATGCTCATCATGTTGAAAAGTCGGTGAGTTCGCGCAGCAGCTGGCGAGTATAAAGCGGCTTGGCGCCGAGGGTGTGGTTGATGAGGCTGCGCATCAGCGCCTTGGCCTCGGCGAGCGTGGCGGGGTCGTCGAAGCGGTCGGCGGCGAGGTCGAGCAGGGTGCGGCCCGATACCGGACACCCCGGCTGGTCGGTTTCCCGCACCGCGCCGCGCTCGGGCTGGAAGACGTAGCGCGCGCGGGGGTCGACCGGCGCGTGCGTCCCGGCCTCGACGTCGAAGGTCGCGCCGTAGCCGATGTCGGCGAGCAGGTTCTTCTCGAAGCGTCGCAGGATCCGCTCGAAGTCGGCGCAATCACCGGCGAGCAGCGCCAGCGTCTCCAGGTAGCGGTCGTACAGCGCCTCGTGCGGGTCGCCGCGCGCGAGCATGCGCAGCAGCAGCTCGTTGAGGTAGAAGCCGCACATCAGCCCCCGCCCCTGCGGCGCGGCAAGCCCGCCCTGCCATTCCGCGGCGTGCAGGGTCTTGAGTTCAGCTTTGCCGAACCAGGACAGCAAGAGCGGCGTGAAGGGCTGCATCAGCCCGCGCAAGGCGGAAGCCGGCCGCCGCGCGCCGCGCGCGATCACGGCGACGCGGCCGTGCGTGCGGGTGAACACTTCTGCCACCACGCTGGTTTCCTTGAACGGATAAGTGTGGAGGACGAAGCCGGGTTCGTTGTTGATGCGGGCGTCGGTGGACATGCGCGGAAAATGCGAAACGTGCGGGTAGGCGCGCCGACGTGCCCTAATCCAGCCCCAGCGACTTCAGCACACGCACGTCGTCGGCCCAGCCGCCCTTCACCTTGACCCACACTTCGAGGTAGACCTTGCCGTCGAAGGCGCGCTCCATGTCCTGGCGCGCCTGGGTCGAGATGGTCTTGAGCTTCTCCCCGCCCTTGCCGATGACGATGGCCTTGTGGCTGTCTCGGTCGACCAGGATGGTGGCGAAGATGCGTCGCAGCCTGCCTTCCTCCTCGAACTTGTCGATCTGCACTGCGACGGCGTAGGGGATTTCCTCGCCGCACAGGCGGAAGACTTTTTCGCGGATCAGCTCGGCGGCGAGCTGGCGCTCGGTCTGGTCGGTGACGTCGTCTTCGCCGAACAACGGCGGGTTCTCCGGCAAATGCGTCTTCAGCGTCTTCAGCAGTTCGTCGAGGTTGTGCGCGTTCTTCGCCGACACCGGCACGATCTCGGTGAAGGCGTGCACCGCCGACACTTCCTTGAGCCAGGCCATGAACGCCGCCTTGTCCTTGGCGTAGTCGATCTTGTTGACGACGAGGATGACCGGGCGGTCGGCCGGCAGCAGGTCGATCACCTGACGGTCCTCGCGCGTCAGCCGTCCAGCCTCGACCAGCAGCATCACCGCGTCGGTGTCGGCGAGCGTCTCGCGCACGCGCTTGTTCATCGCGCGGTTCATGGTCGTGCTGTGTCGGGTCTGGAAGCCGGGCGTGTCGACGAAGACGAACTGCGCGTCGTCCTCGGTACGGATGCCCATCACGCGGTGGCGGGTGGTCTGCGCCTTCTTCGAGGTGATGCTGATCTTCTGCCCGACCAGCTTGTTCAGCAGGGTCGACTTGCCGACGTTCGGACGGCCGACGATGGCGACGAGGCCGCACTTGAATGTGCTCATTTCTGCAGCGTCTCGCACGCCTGGCGTGCGGCCTCCTGCTCGGCGGCGCGCCGGCTCTTTCCGACGCCGCGTGTGGTGAGCGCGGGCTTCGTCAGCACGCAATCGACGATGAAGCTCTGATCGTGCGCCTCGCCGCGGGTGTCGACCAGCTGGTACTCGGGCAGCGGCAGCCGGCGCGACTGCAGGATTTCCTGCAGCTGCGTCTTGGCATCCTTGCCCGACGCCCTGGGGTCGATCTTCGCCACCAACGGGTCGAACAGGCGCCTGACCACGCCCTGCGCGGCGTCGAAGCCGGCGTCTAGGAAGACCGCGCCGAACAGCGATTCGAGCGCGTCGGCGAGGATGGACGGGCGGCGGAAACCGCCGCTCTTGAGTTCGCCTTCGCCGAGGCGCAGGCTGTCGCCGAGCTTCATCGCGACGGCGATCTCGGCGAGCGTCTCCTGCCGCACCAGGTTGGCGCGCAGGCGCGACAGGCTGCCTTCGGGCAGGTCGGGAAAGGCGTCGTAGAGGGCGCGCGCGACCGAGCAGTTGAGTACCGAATCGCCGAGAAATTCAAGCCGTTCGTTGTTGACCGCGCCGTAGCTGCGATGCGTCAGCGCCTGGGTCAGGAGTTCGGGGCGCGAGAAGGTATGACCCAGCGCCTGCTGCAGGCGCTGGGTCAGCAGAGGATTACTCAACCTCGACGGCAGCCATGCTGGGGTCGGAACTGGCGCTGAAATCGACGACCAGGCTCACATTGCCGACGAGCTTGGTGCGGAACTCGTAATCGACCGAAATCACCGGGACCCCGCCGTTGCGGTCGACGGAGAGATCCTCGGGCTTGACCACGGTAACGTAGTCGACGCTCGCCCGCCGGGAAAAATCGCTGCGGATCTCGGCATTGCTCTTCCCCTTCAGGTCGGCGTCCTGCCCCATGGCGTTGAGGATCTTCTTGACCGAGAAGAATTCGATATAGGCCGGCACGACCTTCATCGCGACCATCGCGACCATCACCAGCAGGATGGCGACGAACAGAAAGCCGAACATGGACAGGCCGCGCTGGCGGGACTTCGGTGCAGGAATGCGGTGCATGGTGTCTCCCCTTATCGAATGGTGGTGCCGATGCGGCCCATGTCGTCGAAATTCATCCAGATGAAGAAGGCCTTGCCGACGAGGTTCTCGTCGGGGACAAAGCCCCAGTAGCGGCTGTCGTTGCTGGCGTCGCGGTTGTCGCCCAGCGTCAGGTAGTGACCGTCCGGCACCTTGCACACGAAGCCTTCGCCGTCGGCATTGTAGGAGCAGTTTTCGCGGAAGGGGAAGTCCACCACCTGGTGCGGGAACACGGCAGGACGCTCGGGCTCGACCATCATCGCATGCGGCGCCTCGCCCAGGCGCTCCTCGTACAGGGCAGCGCTCACGTAGTGAAGCCCGTTGCCGACATAGGTATAGGTGCCGGCGGCGGTCGTCTCGACCGGGGTGCCGTTCACGATCAGCTTCTTGTCGCGGTATTCGACGACGTCGCCGGGCACGCCGATCACACGCTTGATGTAGTCGAGGCCGGGATCGGCCGGATAGCGGAACACGACGACATCGCCGCGCTCAGGATCGTTGAGCGGCACGACCTTCATGTTGATCACCGGCAGTCGGATGCCGTAAGTGTACTTGTTGACCAGGATGAAGTCGCCGACCAGGAGCGTCGGCATCATCGAGCCCGAGGGAATCTTGAACGGCTCGACCAGGAAGGAGCGCAGCGCGAACACGACCAGGATCACCGGAAAGAAGCTCTTGGCGTACTCGACCAGCAGCGGTTCGGTCGCGTCCGGCGCGCGGCGGCGCTTCAGCACCAGCGCGTCGAGCAGCCAGATGCCGCCGGTGATCGCCAGTGCGATGAAGAGGATGAGGGCGAAGTTCATGCGGGACCGCTTTCTTATTTGTCCGAGACTTGCAGGATGGCGAGGAAGGCCTCCTGCGGGATTTCGACATTGCCGACCTGCTTCATGCGGCGCTTGCCGGCCTTCTGCTTTTCCAGCAGCTTCTTCTTGCGGGTGATGTCGCCACCATAGCACTTCGCCAGCACGTTCTTGCGCATCGCCTTGACGTTCTCGCGCGCGATGATGTTGGCGCCGATCGCCGCCTGCACCGCGACGTCGAACATCTGGCGCGGGATCAGTTCGCGCATCTTGGCGGCGAGTTCGCGTCCACGATACACGCTGGTCGCGCGGTGCACGATCAGCGACAGCGCGTCGACCTTCTCGCTGTTGACCAGGATGTCGAGCTTGACGAGATCGCCGGCGCGGAACTCCTTGAACTCGTAGTCGAGCGAGGCGTAGCCGCGGCTGGTCGACTTCAGCTTGTCGAAGAAGTCCATCACGACTTCGTTCATCGGCAGATCGTAGCGCAGCATGACCTGCTTGCCGTGGTACTGCATGTCGAGCTGCACCCCGCGCTTCTGGTTGCACAGGGTGATGACGTTGCCGACGAATTCCTCGGGCACGTAGATCGTCGCGGTGATGATGGGCTCGCGGATCTCTTCGATCTTGGAAGGCTCCGGCAGCTTGGACGGGTTCTCGACGTTGATCGTGGTGCCGTCCTTCAGCACCACCTCGTACACCACCGTCGGCGCGGTGGTGATGAGGTCCATGTCGTATTCGCGCTCGAGCCGCTCCTGCACGATGTCCATGTGCAGGAGGCCGAGGAAGCCGCAGCGGAAGCCGAAGCCGAGCGCCTGCGACACCTCGGGCTCGAACTGCAGCGCGGCGTCGTTCAACTGCAGCTTGGTCAGGGCGTCGCGCAGCGCTTCGAAGTCGTGCGATTCGACCGGGTACAGACCGGCGAAGACCTGCGACTGCACCTTCTTGAAGCCGGGCAGCGGCTCGGTGGCCGGATGGTCGACGAGCGTGACGGTGTCGCCGACCTGCGCCGACTTCAGTTCCTTGATGCCGGCGATGACGAAGCCCACCTCGCCGGCCGACAGCTGCGGCCGGTCGACCGACTTGGGCGTGAACACGCCGACATGCTCGGTCAGGTATTGCGCACCGGTCGCCATGAAGCGGATCTTGTCCTTCGGGCGCAAGACCCCGTCGACGACGCGCACCAGCATGACGACGCCGACGTAGTTGTCGAACCAGGAGTCGATGATCAGCGCCTTCAGCGGCGCGTCTTCGGTGCCGCGCGGCGGCGGCACCTGCTTCACCACCACTTCGAGGATCTCGGGAATGCCGATGCCGGTCTTGGCCGAGGCGCGCACCGCGTCGGTCGCGTCGATGCCGACGATGTCCTCGATCTCCTCGGCGACGCGGTCGGGGTCGGCCGCCGGCAGGTCGATCTTGTTGAGCACCGGGATAACCTCGACACCGAGGTCGATCGCGGTGTAGCAGTTGGCCACGGTCTGCGCCTCGACGCCCTGCGAAGCGTCGACGACCAGCAGCGCGCCCTCGCATGCGGACAGCGAGCGGCTGACTTCGTAGGAAAAGTCGACGTGGCCGGGGGTGTCGATCAGGTTCAGGCGATAGGTCTGGCCGTCCTGCGCCTTGTAGGCCAGCGCGGCGGTCTGCGCCTTGATGGTGATGCCGCGCTCCTTCTCCAGGTCCATCGAGTCGAGCACCTGGGCCTCCATCTCGCGCTCCGACAGCCCCCCGCAATACTGGATCAGGCGGTCGGCCAGCGTCGACTTGCCATGGTCGATGTGGGCAATGATGGAGAAGTTGCGGATGAGGTTCTGCGACACAACAAAACGGGCACGCTGCCGTGCCCGGTCAGGGATGCGATAAGACCCCGAATTTTAACGGATTTCAGGCGTCCGCGGCGAGGCGCGCGCAGAGCGCGTCAAGATCGGGAAAATGCCGGCAGATTTCCGCGTCGCCCTCGAACAGGAGCGGCACGTCCCAGCCGAAGCGCGCCTTCAGCGCCGGGTCGGCGTCGACGTCGAGCGGCTGCAGGCGGTGGCCGGCGGCCTCGATGGGCGGCCGCACCGCGTCGGCCATCTCGTCGCAGAGCGGGCAGCCGCCGCGGGTGTAGAGGGTGAAAACCCGGACCACCCGGCTCAGTCGCCCGAAATCTTCAGCGGCACGTAGAGTGAACCTTCGCCACGCCGCACCAGGATGGCCGCGCTCTTGCCCTTGGGCACGGCGGCAATCGCCTTGCGGAAGGCATCGACCGTCGCGACCTGGGCGTTGTTCACCGCCAGGATCACGTCGCCGACGCGGATACCCGCGCGCGCCGCATCGCCGGTGACTTCGACGACCAGCAGGCCGTAGTCGATCTTCAGTTCGCGTCGCTGCTCCGGCGTCAACTCGGAGAGCGCCAGCCCGCCGCGCGAAAAGCTCTTCTCGGGCGCGCCCGCCGCCTGCGGCTCGCCCGGCATTTCGCCCAGCACCGCCGAGACCGTCTGCAGCTTGCCCTTGCGCCAGACCTGCAGCGCGACTTTTGAACCGGGGCGGGTGAGGCCGACCATGCGCGGCAGGTCGCCGGAGTTCTCGACCGCGCGGCCGTCGAACGTGAGAATCACGTCGGAGGCCTGCAGGCCCGCCTTCGCCGCCGGGCTGCCGTCCTGCACCTGCGACACCAGCGCGCCGCGCGGGCGGTCGAGCCCGAAGGACTCGGCGAGGTCGGCGGTCACTTCCTGGATGGCGACGCCGAGCCAGCCGCGCGACACCTTGCCGCTCTTTTTCAGCTGGTCGGCCACTTCCATCGCAAGGTCGATCGGAATCGCGAACGACACGCCCTGGTAGCCGCCGCTGCGGCTGTAGATCTGCGAATTGATGCCGACCACTTCGCCCTTCATGTTGAACAGCGGCCCGCCGGAGTTGCCCGGGTTGATCGGCACGTCGGTCTGGATGAAGGGCACGTAGTTCTCCGACGGCAGCGAGCGGCCCTTGGCCGAGACGATGCCGGCGGTGACCGAGTTCTCGAAGCCGAAGGGCGAACCGATCGCGGCAACCGCCTCGCCGACGCGCAGTTTGGCCGGATCGCCGAGCTTGACCGTGGGCAGATTGCCGGCAGTGATCTTGATCACCGCCACGTCGGTGCGGTTGTCGGCACCGACGACCTTGGCGACGAACTTGCGCTTGTCGATCAGCTTGACCTCGACCTCGTCGGCGTCGCGCACGACATGGGCGTTCGTGAGGATGTAGCCGTCCGGGCTGACGATAAAGCCGGAGCCGGCACCGCGCGCCGGGATTTCCTGCGCGGGACCACGCCCGCCAGGGAAGCCGGGCATACCGGGGAAGAAGCGCCGGAAGAATTCCTGCATGTCTTCCTGTTCGGGCACGGCGAACGGGAATCCGTCGCCGCCGCGCCGCACCAGTTTCGTCGTGCTGATGTTGACGACCGCCGGGCCGTGGGCCTCGACCAGGTCCGCCACATCCACCACTTCCTTCGCCAGGGCCGGTGCCGTCAAGGCAAACGCCAGCGCCGCCGTGGCCAGGGTTTTGCGCATCATGGCTATCCTTTCTTCAAGGGGATCACTGCAGAGTTGTCGCGCCGGAGCACGATCGGCCGCGCCACCCGGACGCCGCGGCCGATCGCCCAGCCGGCCAGGCCGCCGGCGAGCAGGCCGAGCACGGCACCGGCGTCGCCGGGGAAGACGACCTGCCCCAGGCCGGCGCCCCCCAGCATCAGGGTCAGCGGCAAGCCGTAGGCGCGCCACGCGCCGGCCAGCACGCTGCCGTCGGCGATGCCGACGATCACCCGGTCGCCCGGAGACAGCGAAAGGTCACAGTCGACCTGGAACGCGCGGGGCTTGCGCTGGAACAGTTCGGCGATGCGGCGCGAGGAGCAGCCCTGGCCGCCGCAGGTGCCGCAGCCCGAGGGCTCGACGGCCTGCACCCAGATGCCGTCCGGAGCGGTTTGGAGGACTTCGACGGTTTGTTCCAGCATGGGAAGCGCCTTATTTGCGCGCCACCGAATTGCCGGTCTCGATCAGGGCCATGCTCGGCACCTCGCCCATGGTCGTCACGGCAAAGCCGTCGACCTCGCGCGCGTAAGCGCCGATCGCGCCTTCGGCCGACAGGCCGCGCAGGCGCTGCACCTGCGGATCGGCAGGTTCGATGAACAGGGACAGCACGGCGAGGCCGTCCGAGAAGATGAAATGGGTCACCGGCGCCTTCTTGCCGGGCAGCGGGCGCACCGCCTGCTGCACCTGCACATAGCCCGGCGGTGGCGTCACGCTCCAGGCGACGTCGGCGGGCGCGTCCAGGCTGGCCTGCTGGATACGCTTGCCGGCCAGGTCGTTGCGGAACTGCTGGGCGTCCGGCGCCTTGCCGATCTGCACCTCGGAGAACACGAACATTGACACCACGCCACCCTGGCTGTTGACCGTGCGCGCCTTCAGCGGCAGGCCGGTACGCTTGTCCAGCCACAGCTGGTAGGCATGGCGGTAACCGTCGCGGGGCGTCAGCGTCACCACCTGGCAGGGGCGCCCCGCCACGCGCTCGGTGCCACCGAGCTTGGCGTCGTAGAAATCGAGCAGATCGGCGGGCTGGGGCGGCAGCAGGGCCGGGAAAAAGCGCCGGGAGGTGTTGCGCTCGAGGCGCACGCTCTTGCCGTCCTGCAGGTGGCAATACACGTCGCCGTTGATGCGCAGGAACTGGCGCGGCGCGCCGTCGAGTACCTCGATCTTCTCCTGTTCGCCGCTGGCGTCGATGCGATGCAGCACGCGCAGGACCTCGACGTGCTCGCCCTGGTGATAGACGTAGACGCCGCTGTAGTTCTGCTGCTTGGCAGCGCCCGCGGCGCGGGTGAGCCATTCGAGCGCGGAATCGGCACGGGCTTCGGCGGCCAGCAGCATCAGGCCGACCAGCCCGGCCACCCACCAGCCCTGCCGCCAGCCGAGCACCCCCTGCATCAGCGCGGCTCCACCGCGACCGCGACGGCGCGCTGATAGGGCGAGGCGACTGCCATGGGGGCGAATTCCTGGTGCGCCACCAGGTAGGGCAGGAGATGCGTGTCGTCCGCAGCGCGATCCAGCGCGGCCGTCTGAACGCCGGGCACGGTGGCCAGCGGGGGCGCCGTCGTCGGTTCGGGCAGGCCGCCGGTCAGGGTGACCACGCCCCACACCGCCAGCGAGGCGAACGAGGCGACGGCGAGGCGCTGCGGCCACGCGCTGCGGCGCGGCGCGAGCACGGTGGGCTCGTCGGCCAGTCGCGCGGAGAAGCGCACCATGAAGTCGTCGGACGCTGGCGCGACCCCGCGCATCAGGTCGCCGATGAGATGGTAGTCGGACCAGTCCCGGCGCAGGCCGGCGTCACCCTTCAACGCGGCGAGGCAGGCCTCGGTCTCGGTGGGACTCGCGCCGCCGTCGAGCAGGGCCGACAGGGTCTGCCGGGGATCCTCGACGTCGGCGCGGGAATCGAATTCGGGTTTGCGTAGGGCTGACATGCTTACCACCTCTTGTCCTGACTGGTGCCCAGCATCGGGCGTATCTTCTCTGCAATGGCCTCGCGCGCACGGAAGATTCGCGAACGCACGGTGCCGATCGGGCATTCCATCATCTGCGCGATTTCCTCGTAGCTCATGCCCTCGATCTCGCGCAGCGTGATGGCGGTCCTCAATTCCTCGGGCAGCGCCTCGACTGCCTCATTGACTGCTTTGGCGATCTGCTTGGTCTGGAGTTCCGCATCCGGCGTCGCGATGTCGCGCAGCAGGTCGCCGTCCTCGTAATTCTCCGCGTCTTCGGCCTGCACGTCGCTCGACACCGGCTGCCGCTTGTGCGCCACCAGGAAATTCTTGGCGGTGTTCACGGCGATCCGGTACAGCCAGGTGTAGAACGCGCTCTCGCCGCGGAAGCCCGGCAAGGCCCGGTAGGCCTTGATGAAGGCTTCCTGCGTGATGTCCTCGACCTCGGCGGCGTCGCGCACCATGCGCGACAAGAGGCGCCCGAGCTTGCGGTGATACTTGCTCACCAGCAGCTCGAACGCGCGCTTGTCGCCCTTCTGGGCGCGCTCGACCAATACCTGATCCAGTTCGCGGTCCGACATCTCTCCCTGCTGCGTTATGTTTATGGCGAAGTATACGTGACCGCATCTTCCGGCGGATGAGAGTCGGCCGGACGCCAAAAAGTTCAGCCCGGCGGGGGATTCGGCCCGCGCCAAGCCTGCTATCATCCGCCGACACATCATGCACCGACACGACGTCCTCATCCTGGGCAGCGGTCTTGCCGCCCTCACTACCGCGCTCAAGCTCGCCGACCAGCGCCGCGTCGCCATTGTGACCAAGCGCCAGATGACCGACGGCGCCAGCGACTGGGCGCAGGGCGGCATCGCCGCCGCGGTCGACAGCGGCGACTCGGTCGAAGCCCACGTGCGCGACACGCTGGTCGCCGGCGCCGGCCTGTGCGACGAAGCCGTGACCCGCCTGGTGGCGAGCCAGGCACGCGGGATGATCGACTGGCTCACCGCCAACGGCGTCGCCTTCACCCCGGACCCGCAGGCCCCGGGCGGTCTGCATCTGTCGCGCGAGGGCGGGCATTCCCGGCGCCGCGTGGTGCACGCCGCCGACGCCACCGGCCACGCCGTGCAGATGAGCCTGCTCGGCCGCGTGCGCGCCCACCCCAACATCGAGACCTTCGAGCAGCACGTCGCCATCGACCTCATCACCGGCAAGCGCGCTGGCGGCCAGGAACGCCAGATCCACGGCGCCTACGCGCTGAACAAGGGCACCGGCGAAGTCGAGACCTTCGCCGCCGGCCACACGGTGCTCGCCACCGGCGGCGCCGGCAAGGTCTACCTCTACACGACCAATCCCGACACCTCGACCGGCGACGGCATCGCCATGGCCTGGCGCGCCGGCTGCCGCGTGGCCAACCTGGAATTCGTGCAGTTCCACCCGACCTGTCTCTACCATCCGCACGCCAAGTCCTTCCTCATCACCGAGGCCGTGCGCGGCGAAGGCGGCCACCTGCTGCTGCCCGACGGCAGCCGCTTCATGCAGTATCACGACGAGCGCGCCGAACTCGCGCCCCGCGACGTGGTGGCGCGGGCGATCGACTTCGAGATGAAAAAGCGCGGCATCGACTGCGTGTATCTGGACATCAGCCACAAGCCGGCCGATTTCGTGAAGGAGCACTTCCCGACGATCCATCGCCGCTGCCTCGAGCTCGGCATCGACATCACGCGCCAGCCGATCCCGGTGGTGCCGGCCGCGCATTACACCTGCGGCGGGGTCGTCGTCGACATGAACGCGCGCACCGATCTGTGCAACCTGCACGCGGTCGGCGAAGTGACGTTCACCGGGCTCCACGGCGCCAACCGGCTGGCCTCCAACTCGCTGCTCGAATGCCTGGTGTTCGGCCACGCCGCCGCGCGCGACATCCTCGCCACGCCCCCGGCGCCCTCGCTCAGCCTGCCGGACTGGGACGCCTCACGCGTCACCGACCCCGACGAGGAAGTGGTGATCTCGCACAACTGGGACGAGTTGCGCCGCTTCATGTGGGACTACGTCGGCATCGTGCGCACCAACAAGCGGCTGGCGCGCGCCACCCACCGCATCCGCCTGCTGCGCGCCGAAATCGACGAGTTCTACCGCAATTTCCGCGTCTCGAACGACCTCATCGAACTGCGCAACCTGGTGCAGAGCGCCGACCTCATCATCCGCTGCGCGCAGCTCAGGCAGGAAAGCCGCGGCCTGCACTTCAGCCGCGACTACCCGGACACGCTGCCGATCGCCGGCAACACCGTGCTCAACCCGCGCCCGGGGACGATGTGTCCGAGCGTGTGCGGGATGCCCAGCGAAGCGACACCCTGAGCCGGCGCAGGTCCTCGGGGTCGGCGCTGTCGCCCAGCAGCGTCAACGCGCGCGAGCGCTCCCCTTCCATCTGGCAGCGCAGCACGATCAAGGCAGGCGACACGAAGCTGTCGCCCAGCACCTCGAGATCGCGCCAGTCCCCCTCCGCCGTCTGCGCCTGCAGGCCACCGTCCCCCCGCTGGCGCAGACGCAGGGCCGGACGCGCCCGCCGCATGCCCCACGCGGCCGCGGCGGCCACCAGGCCACTCAACGCCGTCTGCAGCCCGGCCGGCAGCGCCGCGGTCCACGTCGCCGCGAGCGCAAGCCCCGCCAGTCCGGCGAGCAACAGCCCCAGCCGGCGTGAGGGCTTGAGTTCAATCTCGTGCATCCGCGTGTACACTTTTGCGCTTCATGGCAAGCCTATTTGAGTGGACCGCATCGTGATCGAATCCTGGAAAAACTTCCTGCTCTCCCAAGGCGCGGTGATCGAAAACGGCACTGTGCTGCACTTTGGCGATCCGGCCGCCGAGCGCGCCGCTGCCCAGGCCACCGTGGTCGCCGACCTGTCGCAGCTCGGCCTCATCGCCTTCCAGGGCGAGGATACCGCCACGTTCCTACAGGGCCAACTGACCAACGACGTGCGCGCCCTGCACGCCGACGTCGCCCAATGGAACGGGCTGTGCAGCCCCAAAGGGCGCCTGCTCGGCAACTTCCTGATGTGGCGGCAGGGCGACGACACCTGCCTGCAACTTGCCGGCGACCTCACGGCGAGCGTGCTGAAACGCCTGTCGATGTTCATCCTGCGCGCCAAGGTGAAGGGGCGCGACGCCAGCGACGAGACCGTGCGCGTGGTGGTGGCGGGTCCGCAGGCCGCCACGGCGGTGCACGCCGCGATGGGTGCCGTGCCCGAGGCGCCGATGCGCAGCGCCGCCGTGGCGAACGGCTGGGTGGTGCGCGTCGGCGCCGACAAGTTCGTGCTGTCGATCGCCCCCGGCGCAGCCGAGGCGGTCTGGCAGACGCTGCGCCCGTCGGTCACCCCGGTCGGCGCGCCAGTGTGGGACTGGCTGCGCCTCACGGCCGGCATCCCGATGATCGTCGCGGCAACGCAGGAGCAGTTCGTGCCGCAGATGGTCAATTACGAGGTGCTGGGCGGGGTGAGCTTCCAGAAGGGTTGCTACACCGGGCAGGAAATCGTCGCGCGCAGCCAGTATCTGGGCAAGCTCAAGCGCCGCATGGTCCTCGCCCACGTCGACGCCGAGGCGACGCCCGGCGACAGTCTCTACAGCGCCGACCTCGACGGCCAGGCAAGCGGCACCGTGGTCAACGCCGCGCCGGCGCCGGGCGGCGGCTACGACCTGCTGGCGGTCGCCCAGGTCGAAAGCGCCGCCACGCAGACGCTGCACCTGCGCGCGCTCGACGGCCCCGCGCTCGCGCTCAAGCCCCTGCCCTACGCGCTGCCCGACTAGGTGCGGCACGCCTACGTCTATTACTGCGTCGCACCGGCACACGCAGGTGCGGCCGCGGCGCAGGTCGACGCGCTGTTGCGGGCGATGGCGCCGCACTGCGGGCCGCCGCCGCGGCGCCTCGTGCGCTGCGACGACACGTCGACCTGGATGGAAATCTACGAGGACATCGCCGACTGGCCGGCCTTCGCTGCCGCGCTGCGCGCCGCGGAGGCGCAAACGGGGCTCGCCGCGCTCATCGACGGCGACCGCCATCTGGAATGTTTCGCCGCCCCATGAAAAAAGCCGGGCAAACCCGGCTTTTTTCCTGCGCACAGGCGAGGCTTACTTGCGGATCATGATCTTTTCGACCCAGCCTTCGCCGTTCTGCCCCTGGACGTGCATGAAGCCGCCGTCGTCCTTGCCGGTGTAGATCACCTCCTCGCCGCGCGCGAGGGTGGCGACGACCTTGGCGGTCTTCTTCGGCTGGGCGTAGATCCTCAGTCCGGCGATCTTGCCGGTGACCACGTCGCCCTCTTCGAACACCGCGCCCGCCTTGGTCGGCTGGCCGGACTTGCCCTTGAGGTTGATGTCCTGGCGCACCATTTCCGGGTTGTTGCGGATCGAGCGCACGATGTTGTTCCAGTTGTCCAGATAGCTCGCGGCGATGACCTTGCCTTCCGGCGTATTGGTGTAGCCGCCGAGCGCGCCGGCTGCGCCGCCGCCGACCAGCAGGCCGCCGACGCTCCAGTCGGTCTTCTCGGCGTTGCCGGTCGCCGAGGCCAGTTGCAGCGAGGTGCGCGAATCGGAGAGGATCATCGTCGTCTGCGCCGACTTGAACTTGAGGCCGGCCGCGACCAGGCCCGCCACCGCACCGAATACGCCAAGGCCGCCCAGCGCGCCGCCGACACCGCCCGAATCCTTGCTGGAAAACACCGCGTCCGGCGTCAGCACGTAGTCGGCCGTCACCATCTGGCCCTTGCCCATGTTGGAGCCGCTGCGCAGTTCACCCGACTCGGCGAGCTGGCGTTCCTGCATCAGGTTCTGCATGGCGCGGCCGCGCTCGACCAGCACGAAGCAGTTGGACTGCTGCACCATCATGCGGATGAGGCCGGTCGGCGACTGCAGGCCGTACTGCAGCAGATGGGAGATCACCGCGTCCTGCGGCTCGACCACGGCGAGCGTGCCGTAGGGCTTCTCGCACTTTTCCAGCTCCTTGGCTTCGCCCTGCGCGCCGTCGGGGCCGGCCGAGCCGGAAGGCTGACCTTCCTCGGTCTTGCCGCCGCCAAGCTTGAAACCGAACAGCTGGGCATGGACGGGCATCGATGCCTGGCTCAGGAAGAGGCCGAGAACAAGGGCTTGCGCAAGGGTTTTCATGGAGGTCTCCCGGGGATGTTTCGCGCGATTATAGCGGTTGCCCCCGTCGCGATGACGCTTGGAATTTGGGCGGCCGCTTCCTATAAAAAAGCATGCTTCAACGGAAGGAGACGATCATGCTGGACATCAACAAGCTGGTGGCGCAGGAACACGCCGATCCCACGGCACGCGGGCATCTGGGCGAACTGGACCCATGGACCGAGCATCAGGCCATCGAACTGGCACGCCAGGACGGACTGGACCTGACCGACGACCATCTGGCGATCATTCGCTATCTGCGCGACTGCTACGCCGACCACGGCGGCACCATCAACGCACGCATGCTGATGCGTTCGCTGGAAGAGGAGTTCGCCGGACTCGGCGGACACAAGTTCCTCTATAACCTCTTCCCCATGGGCCCGATCGCACAGGCGTCGCGCTACGCCGGGCTGCCGATGCCGCCGGGCACGCGCGACCCATCGTTCGGCACCACGCACTAAGGCCGGGCGAGGCCCGGGTTCAGTCGACCTCGACCACCGGCACCCGCGGCGCCAGCGCACACAGCAGCTCGTAGCTGCTGGTACCGGCGGCGGCGGCCACGGCGTCGACCGGCACGCGCTCGCCCCACAGTTCGACCGGGCTGCCGACGCCCGCCTCGGGGCTGTCGCTCAGGTCCACGCACAGCATGTCCATCGACACCCGCCCCAGCGTGCGGGCGGGGCGGCCCGCCACCCACACCGGCGTACCCGTCGGCGCGTGGCGCGGATAGCCGTCGGCGTAGCCGCACGCGACCACCCCCACCCGCATCGCACGCTCGGCGCGAAACAACTGGCCGTAGCCGACGCCCTCGCCGGACTGCAGGCTCTGCACCGCGATGAGTTCGGATTGCAGCGTCATCGCCGGCCGCAGGCCCAGATCCGCCGCCGTCGCGTCGGCAAACGGCGACGCGCCATAGAGCATCAACCCCGGCCGCACCCAGGCGCCGCAGGCCTGCGGATGGCGCAGCAGCGCCGGCGAATTGGCGCTCGTCCACGGCAGGCCGTAGCCGGCGAGCTCACGCAGGAAGGGCTGCAGCTGCCAGTCGACGCCGACCGGCTCGTCGGCCTGGGCGAAATGCGTCATCAGGGTGAGGCCGGCCACGCCCGGCAAGCTGCGCGCGCGGGCGACGACCGCGGCATGCTCGGCGAGCGGGAAACCGAGCCGGTGCATGCCGCTGTCGAACTTCAGGAACACGTGCAAAGGCCGCACGGGCGGGCGCTGCGCCAGCCAGTCGAGCTGCGCGGCGTGGTGCAGCACCGGCCACAGGTCGAGCTCGGCGCAGGTCGCGAGTTCGTCGGCGCCGAACAGGCCTTCGAGCATCAGGATCGGTTGTTCGACACCCATCAGCCGTAAATTGGCGGCCTCTTCCAGCGTCAGGACCGCGAAGCCGTCGGCGGCGGCGAACGCGCGGCGGGCACGCGACAGACCGTGGCCGTAGGCATTCGCCTTGACCACCGCGAACACCCGCGCGTCGCCGGCGTGGCTGCGCGCGACACGCAGGTTGTGCGCCATCGCGCCGATGGAAATGCGCGCCTGGATCGGACGCATCAGTAGGCGCCCGGCTGGGCCAGCGACTCGAAGCGCGTGTACTCGCCGAGGAAGGCGAGCCGCACGGTGCCGATGGGGCCGTTGCGCTGCTTGCCGATGATGATCTCGGCCGTGCCCTTGTCCTGGGTGTCGGGGTTGTAGACCTCGTCGCGGTAAATGAACAGGATGACGTCGGCGTCCTGTTCGATGGCGCCCGATTCGCGCAGGTCGGACATCACCGGCCGCTTGTTGGGACGCTGCTCCAGCCCGCGGTTGAGCTGCGACAGCGCGATCACCGGCACGTGCAGCTCCTTCGCCAGCCCCTTCAGCGCGCGCGAGATCTCGGAAATCTCGGTGGCGCGGTTCTCGCCCGAACTGGAGGCCGACATCAGCTGCAGGTAGTCGATGATGATGAGGCCGAGCTTGCCGCACTGCCGCATCAGGCGGCGCGCGCGCGCGCGCAGCTCGAGCACGTTGAGCCCGGGGGTTTCGTCGATGAACACCGGCGCCTCGTTGAGCTTGCCGAGCGCGTAGGTCAGGCGCTGCCAGTCGTCCTCGCCGAGCTTGCCGGTGCGCAGGCGGTGCTGGTCGAGCTTGCCGACCGAGCCGATCATCCGCATCACCAGCTGGGCGCCGCCCATTTCCATTGAGAACACCGCGACCGGCAGGCCGGTGTCGAGGGCGACGTTCTCGCCGATGTTGATCGAGAATGCCGTCTTGCCCATCGACGGACGGCCGGCGACGATGATGAGGTCGCCCGGCTGCAGGCCCGAGGTCTTCTGGTCGAGGTCGTGAAAGCCGGTCGGCACGCCCGTGACGCCGGAATCGTTGTCGCGGTGGTAGAGCTCGTCGATGCGCTCGACGACTTCCTTCAGGAGCGGCTTGATCTCGGTGAAGCCCGCCTGCCCGCGGCTACCGGATTCGGCGATCTCGAACACCTTGGCCTCGGCCTCGTCGAGCAATTGCTGCGCGCTTTTTCCCGCCGGCGCGTAGGCGCTGTCGGCGATGCCGGTCGCGACTTCGACCAGGCGCCGCATCACCGAGCGCTCGCGCACGATCTCGGCGTAGCGGCGGATGTTGGCGGCCGACGGTGTGTTGCTCGCCAGCGCGACGAGATAGGCCAGCCCGCCGACGCCTTCGAGCTCGCCCATCGACTGCAGCGACTCGGCCACCGTCACCGCGTCGGCAGGACGGTTCTCGGCGATCTGGCGCACGATCGCACGCAGGATCTGGCGGTGGTCCTGGCGGTAGAAGTCGGATTCCGACACCACGTCGCCGATGCGGTCCCACGCGCCGTTCTCGAGCAGCAAGCCGCCCAGCACCGCCTGCTCGGCTTCGAGCGAATGCGGCGGCAGGCGCATCTGCGCGAGCTGCGGATCGGAATTGGCGGTGAGGGAATGAATGGCAGCCATCGCGGAATTCTAGTCCCGGGGGCGGGGCCCACCAAGGGATAAGCCTGGGATCAGGTTGTGGATAAACCCTGAACAGCTCGGGATATCACGCCCGTTCCAATGACAAAGGGGAGCCGTCGGCTCCCCTTTGTCGACACGGGCGAGGGATTACTGCTCGCCGGCGACGACCACCGTGATGTTGGCGGTGACGTCGTGATGCAGGCCCAGCACCACCGGGTACTCGCCGATGGCCTTGAACGGGCCTTCGGGCATGCGCACGTCGGCCTTGGCCACTTGGTGACCCTGCGCCTTCAGCGCGTCGGCGATGTCGGCGTTGGTGATCGAGCCGAACAGGCGGCCGTCGACGCCGGCCTTCTGGCTGATCGTCACGCTCACGCCTTCGAGCTTGGCGGCACGCGCCTGGGCGTCGGCCAGCTTCTCGGCGGCGACACGCTCGAGTTCGGCCTTCTGCGCGGCGAAGGCTTCCAGGTTGGCCTGGGTCGCACGGCGCGCACGGCCGGTGGGGATGAGGAAGTTGCGGGCGTAGCCGTCCTTGACCTTCACCACGTCACCCAGGTTGCCCAGGTTGACGACTTTGTCCATCAGAATCACTTGCATGGTCGTCTCCTCAATGCAGGTCGGTGTACGGCATCAGCGCCAGGAAACGCGCGCGCTTGATGGCGGTCGAGAGCTGGCGCTGGTAGTGCGCCTTGGTGCCGGTGATGCGGGCCGGGATGATGCGGCCGTTCTCGGCGATGAATTCCTTCAGCACCTCGACGTCCTTGTAATCGACCTCGACCACCTTCTCGGCGGTAAAGCGGCAGAACTTGCGACGCTTGAAGAGACCACGATTGCCGCTGTCGCGGCGCTTGCCGGCGAATTTGCCGCCAGCTTTACCACCCATGGGACGTGCCATGATTCATTCCTTTTCGATTCGATTCAGTAACAAAACCAGTTGTCGGCTGTTCACGCTGCGCCGGTTCAGCGCGCCTTCCAGTTGCACCTGCGTTCCCTGCGGCAGTTGGGCCAGTCGGGTGGCGAGCGGTCCGCTCGCCTGCACCGTCAACTCGCATTCCAGTTGCCGAGACTGCCCTGCGATGTCCTGACTGCCGCGGTAATGGACCACCGCCTCCGCAATCGGCACGCCCGCCGGGCTGTAGCGCAAGGGTTCGACCTGGATGAGCGCTCCGCTGAGGACCAGCCGGTTCAATCAGCGCGGGCTCAGGCGGCCGCCGCTTCGGCAGCGGCTTCCGGCTTGGCGCCTTCGAGCAGATCGCGCGACTTCTCTTCCTTCATCATCGGCGAAGGCGTGGTGACCGCGTCGTCGCGCTTGATGGTGAGATGACGCAGGACGGCGTCGTTGAACTTGAAGCCGTGCTCGAGCTCTTCCAGGGTTTCCTGGTCGCACTCGATGTTCATCAGCACGTAATGGGCCTTGTGGACCTTCTGGATCGGGTAGGCCATCTGGCGGCGGCCCCAGTCTTCCAGGCGGTGGATGTTGCCGCCGCGGCTGGTGATGTTGCCTTTGTAGCGCTCGATCATCGCGGGCACCTGCTCGCTCTGATCGGGATGGACGATGAATACGATTTCGTAATGCCGCATCTTTTTCCTTTCGGTTGAGCCCCCCGCTGCGGTGCGGTGGAGCAAGGGTCATGGAACAATCAAAAACAATCCCCGCCTGGGCGGGGACTGCGCATCATACGCTTTTTGCCTGACAAATCAAGCCCGAAGCACGCTTCGGGCGGTCAGATCACGCAATCGACGTAGTAACGCGCGCGGCCGTCGACCACGTCCTCGACCAGGCCGTGCACGTCGGTCTCGAAGCCGGGGAATTTCTCGTTGAATTCGCGGGTGAACTGCAGGTAGCGCACGATGGTGGCGTTGAAGCGCTCGCCCGGAATCAGGAGCGGAATGCCGGGCGGATACGGCGTCACCAGCATGGCGGTGATGCGCCCTTCGAGCTTGTCGATCTCGACCCGTTCGATCTCGCGGTGCGCCATCTTGGCGAAGGCGTCGGCCGGCTTCATCGCCGGCGCCATTTCCGACAGGTACATCTCGGTCGTCAGGCGCGCGACGTCCTTGGCCTTGTAGATGGCGTGGATCTGGTCGCACAGGTCCTTGAGGCCGGTCTTCTCGTAGCGCGGGTGTTTCTCGACGAACTCGGGCAGCACGCGCCACAGCGGCTGGTTCTCGTCGTAGTCGGCCTTGAACTGCTGCAGTGCGGTCACCAGCGTGTTCCAGCGGCCCTTGGTGATGCCGATGGTGAACATGATGAAGAAGGAATAGAGCCCCGTCTTCTCGACGATGACGCCGTGCTCGGCGAGGTACTTGGTGACGATCGCCGCCGGAATGCCCCAGTCGGCGAAGGAGCCGTCCATGTCGAGCCCCGGCGTGATGACGGTGGCCTTGATCGGATCGAGCAGATTGAAGCCGGGCGCGATGTTGCCGAATTCGTGCCAGCGCGCGCCGGCCTCGAGCATCCAGTCCTCGCGGTCGCCGACGCCCTCATCAGCCAATTTTTCCGGGCCCCATACCTTGAACCACCAGGAATCGCCGAATTCGGCGTCGACCTTGCGCATGGCACGGCGGAAATCGAGCGCTTCGCGGATCGACTCCTCGACCAGCGCGGTGCCGCCGGGCGGTTCCATCATCGCCGCGGCGACGTCGCACGAAGCGATGATCGCGTACTGCGGCGAGGTCGAGGTATGCATCAGGTAGGCCTCGTTGAAGCGGTGGAAGTCGAGCTTGCGCGTCTCCGAGTCCTGCACCAGGATCTGCGAGGCCTGGCTCAAGCCGGCCAGCAGCTTGTGCGTCGACTGCGTGGCGAACACCAGCGCGTCCTTCGCGCGCGGCCGGTCCTTGCCGATCGCGTGCATGCCGCGGTAGAAGTCGTGGAAGATCGCGTGTGGCAGCCAGGCTTCGTCGAAATGCAGGGTGTCGATGCAGTCGCCGAGCAATTCCTTGATCATGTCGACGTTGTAGAGAATGCCGTCGTACGTCGACTGGGTGATGGTGAGGATGCGCGGCTTGCGCTTGACGTCCTTGGCGAAGGGGTGCGCGGCGATCTTCTTCTCGATGTTCTCGGGGCGGAACTCGTCGAGCGGAATCGGGCCGATGATGCCGTAGTGGTTGCGCGTCGGCGTGAGGAAGATCGGGATCGCGCCGCACATCATGATCGCGTGCAGGATCGACTTGTGGCAGTTGCGGTCGACCACGACGATGTCGCCTGGCGCGACGGTGGCGTGCCACACCATCTTGTTCGACGACGAGGTGCCGTTGGTGACAAAGAACAGATGGTCGCAGTTGAAGATGCGCGCGGCATTGCGCTCGGACGCGGCCACCGGGCCGGTGTGGTCGAGCAGCTGACCCAGTTCGTCGACCGCGTTGCAGACGTCGGCGCGCAGCAGGTTCTCGCCGAAGAACTGGTGGAACATCTGCCCGATCGGCGACTTCAGGAAGGCGACGCCGCCCGAGTGGCCGGGGCAATGCCAGGAATACGAGCCATCGGCCGCGTAATGGGTGAGCGCTCGGAAGAAGGGCGGCACCAGCGAATCGAGGTAGGTGCGCGCCTCGCGGGCGATGTAGCGGGCGAGAAATTCCGGCGTGTCTTCCAGCATGTGGATGAAGCCGTTCAGCTCGCGCAGGATGTCGTTCGGAATGTGGCGTGCAGTGCGCGTCTCGCCGTGCAGGAAGATCGGGATTTCGGCGTTGCGGAAGCGCACTTCCTCGACGAAAGCGCGCAGCTTCTGCAGCGCGGTGTTGGTATCCTCGTCGCTGCCCGCCAGTTCCTCGTCGTCGATCGACAGCACGAAGGCCGACGCGCGCGCCTGCTGCTGGGCGAACGAGGTCAGGTCGCCGTAGTTGGTGACGCCGAGCACCTCCATGCCTTCCTTTTCGATCGCCTCGGCAAGGGTGCGGATGCCCAGCCCCGAGGCATTCTCGGAGCGGAAGTCTTCGTCGATGATGACAACGGGAAAGCGAAAGCGCATGGCCTGCTCCAGAGGGAAGCCGTGGGGATAGGCGATTGAAAAGAGCGGATTATACGAATCCGCGGAGTCCCGGGGATTAAATTTTGGGCAGGGTGACGCCGACCTGGCCCTGGTACTTGCCGCCGCGGTCGCGGTACGAGGTTTCGCAGACCTCGTCCGACTCGAGGAAGAGCATCTGCGCGACGCCTTCGTTGGCGTAGATGCGCGCCGGCAGCGGCGTGGTGTTGGAAAATTCGAGGGTCACGTGGCCTTCCCACTCGGGCTCGAGGGGGGTGACGTTGACGATGATGCCGCAGCGTGCGTAGGTGCTCTTGCCGAGGCAGATGGTCAGCACGTTGCGCGGAATGCGGAAGTACTCGACCGTGCGCGCGAGCGCGAAGGAATTCGGCGGGATGATGCAGGACTCGCCGGTGATCTCGACAAAGGAATCCGGATCGAAGGACTTGGGGTCGACCAGCGTGTGGTTGAGGTTGGTGAAGACCTTGAATTCGTTGGCGCATCGCACGTCGTAGCCGTAGCTCGACGTGCCGTACGACACGATGGATTTGCCGCCTGCCTGCTTGACCTGGCCCGGTTCGAAGGGCTCGATCATGCCGTGTTCGGCCGCCATGCGGCGGATCCATCGGTCGGACTTGATGCTCATCAGGTGTTGGAGATGACGATGTTGGGGAACTTGGCGGAGTGATCCACCGCGCTTTCGCCGATCTTAACAGCAACCCGGCGCGCGATCGTCTTGTAGATGTCGGTCACGCGGCCATTGGGGTCGGCCACCACCGAAGGCTTGCCGGAGTCGGTGTCGTGGCGGATGCTGCCGTCGAGCGGCAGGGCGCCGAGGAATTCGACGTTGTAGTCCTTGCACATGCGCTCACCGCCGCCCTCGCCGAAGATGCGCTCTTCGTGGCCGCACTTCGAGCAGATGTGCAGGCTCATGTTTTCGACCACGCCGATGATGGGAATGCCGACCTTCTCGAACATCTTCAGGCCCTTGCGCGCGTCGATCAGCGCGATGTCCTGCGGCGTCGTGACGATCACCGCGCCGGTCACCGGCACGCGCTGCGCCAGCGTCAGCTGGATGTCGCCGGTACCCGGCGGCAGGTCGACGACGAGGTAGTCGAGATCCTTCCAGTTGGTGTTGTTGAGCAGCTGCTCGAGCGCCTGGGTGACCATCGGGCCGCGCCACACCATCGGCGTCTCGACGTCGATCAAAAAGCCGATCGACATCGCCTGGATGCCGTGGCCGATGAGCGGGTCGAGGTTCTTGCCGTCGGTCGACTCGGGCTTGTCGGTGATGCCGAGCATGGTCGGCTGCGACGGGCCGTAGATGTCGGCGTCGAGCATGCCGACGCTGGCGCCTTCGGCGGCGAGCGCCAGCGCGAGGTTGACGGCGGTCGTCGACTTGCCGACGCCGCCCTTGCCGGAGGCGACGGCGATGATGTTCTTTACGCCCGGGATCAGCTTCACGCCGCGCTGCACGCTGTGCGAGACGATCTTGAAGCTGACGTTGGCGGTGGCGCCGGTCACGCCGTCGATGCTTTTCAGCTTGTCCTCGACCTGCTGCTTGATCGTAGCGAGCTGGCTTTGCGCGGGGTAGCCGAGCTGAATGTCGACCGACACGGCGCCGCCGTCGATCTTGATGTTGCGAGCGGATTTGGTCGAAACGTAGTCCTTGTGGGTGTTGGGGTCGACCAGCTCTTTCAATGCGGTCTGCACCTGAAGTTCGGAAACGGCCATGTTTGCTCCAGCGGGTTAATTAGCAAACGCTCATTTTAACGAATTCTGCCGCCTTGGGTGAACGCAAACGCAAGAAAACACGCGGGTTTCCATGCAATTTGAAGGGCCATTCATCCCTGACGCGGGCAGGGCGAAAGCGGCTCAGCGGGGGTCGACGTGATGCGCGACCAGCACCGCTTCCGGCACGCGCAGGCGGATCGCGGCGACGAGTTCGCTGATCGCGCCGGGGCTCGGACGCAGCGACACCCACAACAGGTTGAGCTTGAGGTTGAGGTCGGCGAACACCACGTCGCGGTGCAGCGACAGCAAGGCATGCAGTTCGAGCGAGGTGCGCTCGATCTCCTGCGGCGTGCGCGAACGCAGACGCGGGATCAGCATCATGAAGTCGGTCAGCAGGCGCCCTTCGCCGTCGCGGGTCGGCGCCCGCTGCCACAGGGGTTCGCCGGGCTGCAGGTCGGCGATCAGGGACGACGGGGACGCTCGACAGATGCGCATCGACCGCCCCCGTCGCGCACTAGGGCTTGAGCAACAGGTCGCGCGGGGCGTCGCGCAGGTCGCACGCCTGGCTGGCGCGCGGGCGCGGCGCGCGGCGATCCTTGTGCAGGAAGCGCTCGAGCTCCTCCAGCGCGAGCCGGTAGACCTCGCGCTTGAAGTCGACCACCGCGTCCATCGGCACCCAGTACTCGTTCCAGCGCCAGGCGTCGAATTCCGGATGGTCGCTCGCGCGCAGCGACACATCGCTGTCGCGCCCGGTCAGGCGTAGCAGGAACCAGATCTGCTTCTGGCCGCGATAGAGGCCCCGGTTGTCACGGCGCGTCCAGTGCGACGGCACGTCGTAGCGCAGCCATTCGCGCGTGCGACCGAGAATGCGCACGTGCTGGGGCTGCAAGCCCACTTCTTCTTCCAGTTCCCGGAACATGGCCTGTTCCGGCGTTTCCCCGGCGTTGATGCCGCCCTGGGGGAACTGCCAGGCGTGCTGATTGACGCGCTTGCCCCAGAACACCTGGTTGCGCGCATTGCACAGGATGATGCCTACGTTCGGGCGGTACCCTTCTCGGTCGATCATGGCCGCCACCATTCAATAACTCACTTGTCTGCATTCTTCCACAGCCGGCGGAAATTGCAAACCCGCCACCCGCGAAAAAACGCGCTTAAGCTTTGTTTTGATTGGGGTTTCGAAGCAGGCGCACGGGCCCGGCTAGTCGAGCAGCGGCGCGATGCCCTCGGCCCACTGGAAATCGCGCGCGAACCCGCGAAAGTCCAGCCCGTAGCGCTTGGACAGGTCGGCCAGTTGCGGTCGCACGGCTTCCAGCCGTTCCGCCGCGCCGGGCTCGGTGAAGCCGAACACGACGACGTTGGTCTTGCTCTGCACCGCGAGCCAGCCGATCTGGCCGTCGAAGGCGCGGGTGAGGCGGGCGAAATACTCGGGGAAATCGGCGTCGCGCCCCCACAGGTTGACGACCAGCACACCGCCGGGCCGCAGCACGCGGCGGCAAGCGGCGTAGAAGGTCTGCGTCGCCAGTTCGGCCACCTGGTTGCCGGCGTCGAAGCCGTCGAGCAGGATGACGTCGGCCGTGCCGGGATGCTGGCGGACGTAGAGCGCGCCGTCGGCCTCGACCACCTTCAGCGTGGCGTCGTCCGGCGGCAGCTCGAAATGGGTCCGCGCGGCGGCGATCACGCGCGGGTCGATTTCCACCGCGGTGACGCGCACTTCGGGCCGGTGCCGGCGGATGAACTTGGCGAGCGAGCCGCCGCCCAGGCCGATCATCAGCACGTCCTGAGGGTGCGGCACGAACATCAGGCAAGCCATCATCGCCCGCGTGTAGGCGAGCTCGAGATCCCACGGGCGGGTAATCCGCATCCGGCTCTGGATCGCGCAGCTGCCCAGATGCAGCGTGCGCACTCCGCGTTCCTCGGTCACTTCCAGGCCGGCGTCGTCCGCCCGGCGTTTGCCAAACCTCAAGCGCATTGCAGTCCTGTTCCATTGCGAGGGCGAAAGATTACCTGTCCGCACGCTAAAATGCGCGTTTTCGTCCTCGCCCCCCGATCATGCGCGCCACCCGGTTTTTCATTTCGACCACCAAGGAAGCCCCGTCCGAAGCCGAGCTCGTCAGCCACAAGCTGATGCTGCGCGCCGGCCTCATCAAGCGCCTGGGTTCCGGCCTCTACACCTGGATGCCGCTGGGTCTGCGGGTGCTGCGCCGGGTCGAGGCGATCGTGCGCGAGGAAATGAACCGCGCCGGCGCGATCGAGCTGCTGATGCCCGCGGTGCAGCCGGCCGAACTGTGGGAGGAATCCGGCCGCTGGGCGGTGTTCGGCCCGCAGATGCTGAAGATCAAGGACCGCCACCAGCGCGACTTCTGCTTCGGCCCGACCCACGAGGAAGTCATCACCGACGTCGCGCGCCGCGAGATCAAGAGCTACCGCCAGCTGCCGGTGAACTTCTACCAGATCCAGATGAAGTTCCGCGACGAGATCCGGCCACGCTTCGGTGTGATGCGCGCGCGCGAATTCCTGATGAAGGACGCGTATTCCTTCCACGCCAGCCGCGACAGCCTGGTGGCCACCTACCAGACCATGTACGACGCCTACACCCGCGTGTTCAGCCGGCTGGGACTCACCTTCCGCGCGGTCGCCGCCGACACCGGCGCCATCGGCGGCTCGGGCTCGCACGAATTCCACGTGCTGGCCGATTCCGGCGAGGACCTCATCGCCTACTGCCCGGAGTCCGACTACGCCGCCAACGTCGAGCTCGCCGAGGCGCTCGCCCCCGCCACGCCGCGCGCCGCGCCGGCCGAGACGATGCACGAGGTCGACACGCCCAAGCAGACCACCTGCGAGGACGTCGCCGCGCTGCTCGGCATTCCGCTCCAACGCACTGTCAAGCTCATCGCGCTCATGGCCGGCGACACGATGGTCGTGGCGCTGCTGCGCGGCGACCACACGCTGAACGAAGTGAAGCTCGGCAAGCTCGACGGCCTGGCCGATTTTCGCCTCGCCAACGAGACCGAGATCCGCGCAGCCTTCACCTGCCCACCCGGCTTCCTCGGCCCGGTCGGCATCGATCGCAGCAAGATCCGCGTCATCGCCGACCGCACGGTCGCCGCGATGAGCGATTTCGTCTGCGGCGCGAACAAGCCCAAGTTGCATCTGGCCGGCGTCAATTTCGGCCGCGACCTGCAGGAACCCGACCTCGTGGCCGATATACGGAATGTGGTCGCCGGCGACCCCAGTCCGGACGGCCAGGGCACGCTCGCGCTGTGCCGCGGCATCGAGGTCGGCCACGTGTTCCAGCTCGGCAGCAAGTACTCGCAGGCAATGAACGCGACCTACCTCGACGAAGCCGGCAAGGCCCAGGTCATGGAAATGGGCTGTTACGGCATCGGCGTGTCGCGCATCGTCGCGGCGGCGATCGAGCAGAACCACGACGAGAAAGGCATCATCTGGCCGTCGACGATGGCACCGTTCTTGCTCGTGATTGTCGCCATCGGCTACGGCAAGAGCGGAATGGTCAAAAATGCCGCCGATACGCTCTATGCTGAGTTGATGGCAGCCGGATACGACGTCCTGCTCGACGATCGCGACGAGCGCCCCGGCGTGATGTTCGCCGACGCCGAACTGATCGGCATCCCGCACCGCGTGACCCTCGGCGAGCGCGGCCTCAAGGACGGCGAGATCGAGTACCAGCCGCGCCGGGCGGCGCCGGGCCAGCCCGGCGAGACGAAGAAAATCGCGCTCGCAGGCGCGGTGGAGTTTTTGAAAGGATTGCTGGAAAGCTGACATGCTGAAAACAACCTTGATCGGCCTTGTGACCGCAGCTCTCCTCGGCGCGCTGCCCGCCCACGCCGGCAACCAGCGCGAGGAAGCGCTGTCGGCGAACATGCGCGCCTCGCTGCAGCGCGCGCTCGCCGACACCGCCGTTACCCGCACCGCGTTCAAGAACGTCGCCGACGAGGCCGCGTGGCTGAAGGAAATGTCGCGCCGACTCGCCAAGCGCATGCCGGACGAGGCCGAACGGATGGAATTCCTCACCACCCTGCACTGGGAAGCGTCGCGCGCCGGCGTCGATCCGCAGTTGATGCTGGGCCTGATCCAGGTCGAAAGCGGCTTCCGCAAGTACGCCGTATCGCCGGTCGGCGCCCGCGGCTACACCCAGGTGATGCCGTTCTGGGTGCGCACCATCGGCAGCCCGGATCACAACCTCTTCCACCTGCGCACCAACCTGCGCTACGGCGCGATCATCCTGCGCCACTACATCGACATCGAACGCGGCGATCTCTACCGCGCCCTGGGGCGCTACAACGGCAGTCTCGGCCGGCCGGAGTACCCGACGCTGGTGGTCAACGCCTGGAAGCGCCACTGGGACTACACGCCAAGCACGCGTTCGGCCGACAGCGGCACCACGCCGCGCAGCTGACGCCTGCCGCGGCGGCTTGCTTTTCCCTTTCCCGCACGCCATCCTGAAATCAGGACGCGCCCCATCGGCGCGGCATGTGTGGGAGATCCTCATGAAAAAGCTGCTTGGCGCGCTCTGCGTTGCCCTGTCACTGGCCGGTCTGGCAGGCTGTGAAATGCACCCCGTCCACGGTGACATTCGCGTGCACGATCGCGATCTCGACCTGCGCGTGGTGTTCACCGACCACGATCGCAGGCTCCTGCGCGACTACTACCGCGTCGATTACCGCGGCCTGCCGCCGGGCCTCGCCAAGCAGGGCAAGGTCCCGCCCGGCCATGCTTTCCGCCTGCAAAGACGCCAGCCCATCCCGCCCGACGTCTACTGGGACTATCTGCCTGCCAACCTCGAGCGCCAGCTGAGTCGCCTGCCCGAAGGCTACGTGAGGGTGATCGTCGGCGGCAGCGTCGCCATCATGAACGTACGCACGCGGGTGGTCGTCGACCTCGTCGAGGACCTCCGCGACTGACCGTCGGACGCCGACATTTCGACGCGGTCGCCGTCGAGATGTCGGCGCTTGCCTGCCCCGGCCCCCCGCGGCCGCCGCATGGCCGGCCATGCAAGTACCCGAAAATCCGGGCGTTTCCCCCCTCCCCGGCGTGAGTGCTGGCTGGCACGCCGCGTGCAAGGCCGTGGTGACAGGTTCACCCCTGCCAAACGACGATAACGGAGACGACCATGGACATGACCTTGCAATTGTCCCGCACCTTCAAGGGACAGGAAGAGATCTTCAACAACGGCCACACCGTGCGCCCGCGCTGCCGCCAGATCCTGTTCGCGATCGGCGACGGCATCACCCTTGGCGCCCTGCGCGCCAAGCTTCCGCTGTCCGAACTCGAAACCCTGCTGCACGACCTTCTGCGCGGCGGTTTCATCGAAGCGCGCGGCGACGGCGCGTCCCCCCTGCCGGCCGCCGCCCCTGCCCCGACGCCCGTCGCACAGCCGGCAACGCCTGTGCCTGCATCTGAACCGTCCACGGGCGGCGTAACCGGCGCGCGCGACTACGTGCTGGGCGTCCTGGCCGAGCTGGCCGGCACCAAGTCGCCGGGTTACCGGAAAATGAGCGAAGTCCAGGATCAGGCGAGTTTCAGCGAAGCCCTGGCGATGTGCCGCAAGCTCATCGCCGCGGTGGCGTCACCGCACCAGGCGGCCGAGATGGAAACCCAGGCGCTGCAGCGCCTCGGGCATTGAAACGGGCGGCGCGGGTTGACACACCCGCGCCGCAGTGACTCAGCGGCTCAGCACCACCAGCGGCCTGGGCTGGCAGTCTGCCGCCACCACGGTGCCGGGCAAGCCCGGCACCGAAGCGACCACCCCCGCGAACGGCGCCTTGAGTTCGGCGTCGGCAAGGTTCTTTTTCGCAATGGTCAGGCGCGCGTTGGCCGTGGTCAGCGCGGCCTTGGCCCGGGCGTGGCGCAGGGTCGCCGCCTCAAGTTCGCTGGTCGACGACACGGTGCGGTTGTAGAGCTCTTCCGCCCGCTCGAATTCGCGCTTCGCGTCCTCCTCCTCGGCTTCCGCGCGCGCCTGTTCCGCCGTGGCCTCGTCGAGCCGCGCCTGCAGCACGGTGCGATCAAGCCGGGCCAGCACTGCGCCCTTGGCGACGCGCTGCCCCGGCTTTACCAGCACTTCCTCGACCACGCCCGAGACGCGGGTGGTCAGTTCAACGCGATCGGACGCCCACGCCGGCGCGGTGCCCGCCAGTCCGGCTCCGATCAGTGCGATCGCGATCATGCGCTGCTTCATCACTTTGCTCCTTCTGCAGACGGCAGGCTGCCGCCGGACAATGCTTCGAGGCGGGCCAGCGCCAGCGCCAGCCGGTATTCGACCTGCTTGCGGCGCAGCGCGGCGGCCTGGGTTTCGGCCATGCTGGTGCCGAGATTGGTCTTCATCTCGAGTTCGTATTCGGCACGTGCGCGTTCCAGCGCCCAGTCGCGGTATTCGACCTGCTTCTCGGCCGCGCCGCGCGCGCTGCTGCGCAACCATTCGATTTCCTGCAGCGTGGTCAGAACGGCTTCGGCCAGGTCGAGCTTGAACTTTTCGAGTTCGGCGCTACGGCGCTCCTTCAAGGCCAGTTCGCGCGCAATGCGCGCGTCGATCCGGCCGCCCTGGTACAGCGGGATATTGAACACGAGGCCGACGCTGACGTCATCGCGCGTACTCGATTCGCGGCTGTAGCCGGCCCCGACGACTTCGGCGTCGAGCACCGGGTTGCGCTCGGCGCGGATCGACGCGAGACGCGCGTCGGCGGCAGCGACCTGTGCCTGCAAGGCCTGCACGCGCGGATTCTTTTCCATCACCCAGGCGAGCAGCGAATCGTATTCCGGCACCGGGCGCGCATTGCCTTCCAGCGCCGGCGACACCAGCTGGGTCGGCAGCTTGCCCGGACGGTACAGGGCGTTGGCCAGCTTCTCGCGCGCGCTGCGCATGCGCTGCGCGCTGGCGTTGCGGCGCTCGCGCCAGTCCTGGTAATGGGCTTCGAGCTTCAGGAGATCGGGACGGTTGCCGATGCCGAGCTCGAAGCGCTCGCGCGCCTTGTCCCAGTCGAGAAAGGCAACGGTCATGAATTCGTTGTCGGCGACGTATTGCTGGTCGGCCACCAGCACGTCGAAGAAGCGCGCCATGATGTCGATGCGGCGCAGGCTTTCGACGTTGAAAAGCTCCGCCTGGCGCGCCGCGACGTCCTGGTCGGCCGCTACAACCGCCTGCCCGGTGCGGCCGAAATCAAAGAGCGGCTTGCGCGCGACGATGCGCGCGCTGTTGTCGGGCTTCCAGTCGCCGTCCGGACGCTGGCCGCGACGCAGGCTGCCGTCGAGGAAGAGGCTGAAATCCTGACGGCTCGCCGCCTGCTCGCGGTCGGCGCGCGCAATCGCGAGCTCGCTCTCGGCGATGCGGCGCTCGGGATGTGCAGCCGTCACCGTCGCCAGGGCCTCCTCGAGCGTCAGCCGCTCGGCCGCCGCCGCGCTGGTCAAGGCCCAGGCCAGCACCCCTCCCCAGACGAGGCGCTTCATCACTTGCCCTGTTTGTATTTGACGAAGGGCTGGGTCGCGTAGGCGCCTTCGGTAACGTACTGCCCCAGCAGCAGGAATTCGGCCTTGTCCTTGACCGGGCCGGTATGGCGCGCCACCGGCTTGCCGGCGAGATCGAAGAACATCAGCACCGGGGTCGCGCGCACGCGCAGGCCGAGTGCAAAGGCCTTTTCGGTCGTGGTGTTGCCCTGGAAGTCGACGAGTTCAGTGTCGCCGTTGACGTCGATCGGATAGATCAGGAATTTCGCCCGGTAGGCGTCCTGCACCTCGGACTGGTTGAGGATGGTGTTCTTCATGCGGTCGCAGAAGGGACACTCGTCCATTTCGAAGAACAGGAAAATGCCCTGTTTGCCCTGCTTCTTCGCTTCCGCGAGGTCGGCCTGGAGGTCGCCGAACTTCGGCTGGAAGAAATGGTTCATCGGGTCGCGCGTCTCGGCCCAGGCGGGCGCGGCGACCAGCAGGAACAGCGCTATCAGCAACTGGCGCATGGCATCACCTCGTGTCGTCGGATTTATTTCTTTGCTCGGCCGGCGCGTCCGGAGATGAACTGCTCGACCGCCGATTTGGTTATCAAACCTACTTGTTGCGCGACCATCTTACCATCAGGGTTGAACAGGTAGGTCGTCGGCAGGCCCTGCACCGGGCCGATCTGGCGGACGATCGCGGGCGTGCCGAGGACGATGGGATAGTCGACCAGAAGGCCCTCGGCGAAATCGATCACCTGCTTGGGGTCCTTGTAATCCATCGCGACGCCGATGACGACCAGGTTGTTCTTCTTGTTCTCGTGCAGCGCGATGAGGTCGGGAATTTCCTCCAGACAGGGCGGACACCAGGTCGCCCAGTAGTTCACCAGCACCCACTTGCCCTTGTAACCGGACAGCGTGTGTACCTTGCCCTTCGTGTCGGTCACGCGGAAATCCGCTGCCTGGGCCGAGAACGCCAGCAAGGCGAGCACGAGCCCGGCCAGCCACATCGGATAAAATCGCGCTTCTTGCATCGTCCGCATCGTTATTGTTCCGTCATGAATGAATTCCGCATCGAAAAAGACTCGCTCGGCGAGGTCCGGGTTCCCGTGGACGCGTGGTACGGCGCGCAGACCGCGCGCGCCGTGGACAATTTTCCCATTTCGGGAAGACGCCCGGATAAGGATTTCGTACTAGCGCACGTGCGCATCAAGCTTGCCGCCGCGCGCGCCAACTGCCAGCCGGGCTGGCTCAGCGAACAGAAGCGCGACGCCATCGTCGCCGCCTGCGAACGCATCCTCGGCGGCGAATTTCAGGACCAGTTCGTCGTCGACCGCTTCCAGGCGGGCGCCGGCACCAGCCACAACATGAACAGCAACGAGGTCATCGCCAACCTCGCCAACGTCGCATTGGGCGGCGAAAAAGGCAGCTACAAGCCGGTCAACCCCAACGACGACGTCAACATGGGGCAGTCGACCAACGACACCATCCCCACCGCGATCCGGCTGACCGTGCTGGCCAAACTGCCGCGCCTGGTCGCCGCGGTGCACGCGATGGCCGCCGAGTTCTCGCGGCTCGCCGAACGCGAGCGCGACACCGTGAAATCCGGCCGCACCCACTTGCAGGACGCGGTGCCGACCACGCTCGGCCAGGAGTTCGCCGGCTACGCCTGGACGCTAACGCGCTGCGCCGCGAGCCTCGAAGCGGTGCGCCCGGCGCTGTGCGAGATCGGCCTCGGCGGGTCCGCCGCCGGCACGGGTCTGAACACCTCGCCCGACTATCCGACACGCGTGGCGGCCGAACTGGCGAAACTGACCGGCGAGCCGATCAAGGTCGGCCAACTCGTCGCGCAGATGCAGTCGATGAACGACCTCGCGCGGCTGTCCGGCGAGATCCGCAACCTCGCGCTCGAGCTCACCCGCATTTCCAACGACCTGCGCCTGCTCGCCAGCGGCCCGCGCACCGGCCTCGGCGAAATTCAGCTACCGCCGGTACAGCCGGGGTCCAGCATCATGCCGGGCAAGGTCAACCCGGTGATGTTCGAGATGCTCAATCAGGTCTGCTTCCAGGTGCTGGGGCAGGACGCCGCCGTCTCCTACATGGTGCAAGCCGGCCAGCTCGAGCTCAACGTGATGATGCCGGCGCTCGGCAGTGCGCTGTTCGATGCGATGGACTGGCTGACCCACGCGATGAACGCCGCGACCGAGAAGAACCTCAAGGGGATTATCGTCAACCGCGAGCGCTGCGCCTTCTTCATCCACCAGAGCGTCGCGCTCGCCACGCTCTTGAACACCCAGATCGGCTATATGCAGGCCGCCGAAGTCGCCAAGGAATCCGAGAAATCCGGCCGTCCGGTGCGCGACATCGTTGCCGAGCGTGGCTTGATGAACGCGGCCGACTTCGATGCGCTGGTGCTGCAGGCGGCACACGGTGTCGGCAGCGGCGGGGGCGGCGGCTGACCCCGACGCACGTTTCCTTCACCTGACACCCGAACGCCATGCCGATCCAGTGGTTCCCCGGTCACATGACCACCGCGCGCAAGAAGGCCGCGGAGACGATGGCGCAGATCGACGTGGTGGTCGAGGTGCTCGACGCGCGCCTGCCGGAGGCGGGCAGCAACCCGATGATCCGCGAACTGCGTGCGCACCGGCAGCGGCCGTGCCTCAAGGTGCTGAACAAGGTCGACCTCGCCGACCCCGAGGCCACCCGCGCCTGGATCGACTACTACAACGCGCAGCCCGGCGTGATGGCGGTGGCGATCTCGGCGAAGAAGCCGGGCGATGTGGCGAAGCTCGCGGGTCTGGCGCAGAAGCTCGCGCCGCACCGCGACGACACCTTCAAGCCGCTGCGGCTGATGATCATGGGCATCCCCAACGTCGGCAAGTCGACGCTGATGAACACCTGGGTCAAGCGCAAGGTCGCCGCGGTCGGCGACGAGCCGGCGGTGACCAAGTCGCAGCAGCGCATCAACCTGTCGCCGCGCCTGATCCTGGTCGACACGCCGGGCATGACCTGGCCGAAGATCGAACATGACGCCGACGGCTTCATGCTGGCGGCGAGCCACGCCATCGGCCGCAACGCGGTGATCGACGAGGAAGTGGCGATCTTCCTCGCCGGCATCCTGCTCGAACGCTATCCCGCCCTGATCGAGGCGCGCTACAAGTTCCCGCTGGCGGGGCTCGACGCGACCGGCGTGCTGGAAGCAGTGGCGAAGAAGCGCGGCTGCCTGAAGAAGGGACGCGGCGCCGAACTCGATCTCGAAAAAGCCGCGATGATCCTGTTGACCGATTACCGCAGCGGCACGCTCGGCCGCATCAGCCTGGAGACGCCGGCGACGCGGCAGGCGATGCTGGCGACCGCGGCGCAGACACGCCCGCACCCGCCCGCAATCGACGCGACCGAGTGATCAGGCGCCGCGCCACGCGGCTGCATCGAGCCAGGCCACCGTTTCCTGTTTCCCGCGCACGACACCGACCGGCAGGCGTTCGCCCCGCTGCCAGCGCAGCAGGGCCGCATACTTGCCCGCGCCTGTGATCACGAACCAGAGTTTCGCGCTGCGATTGAGCCGTGCCGCCGACAGGCTCACGCGCTCGGGCGGCGGTTTGGGCGCGTCATGCACGGCGAGCGCATCCGGGCTGTCGGGCTGGGCGCCCCAGTCGTGGCCCGGAAACAGGCTTGCGGTGTGGCCGTCCTCGCCCATGCCGAGCAGCACGACGTCGAAATCGCCCACGCGCGCCAGCCAGTCCGCGTAGACCGACGCGGCTTCGCGGGCGCCATGCTCGGCGGGCATCGGCCAGCGCTGCGCGTCGGGAATGTTCGACACCGCGAGCCAAGCCGACTCGGCCATGGCGCTGTTGCGCTCGGCGTGATCGGCCGCGAGGCAGCGTTCGTCGCCGTACCACACGTGCCAGCTTGCGTCGCCGACGCCGCGGCGCGCGAGCTCGGCGTAGAGCGCCCGCGGCGTGCTGCCGCCCGCCAGAACCAGGTGGAACGCACCGCGCGCGGCGACGGCCGCGTCGGCTTCGGCGCACAGCGCGTCGGCCAGCGCCCGCACCAGCGGGCCGCCGGCAGCAAAAATCCGTGTCTGCACGCGCGTCACAATTCGTTGCGCCAGCTCTGGTCGTCGCTGTCGAACAGGCGGTTGGCGTCGGCCGGCCCCCAGCTCCCGGCCGGATAGGTGGGAATGTATTCGCGCTCGACCGACCAGTGCTTGAGGATGGGGTCGACCACGCGCCACGCCCATTCGACTTCGTCGAAGCGGATGAACAGCGAACGGTCGCCCTCGATGACGTCGAGCAGCAGCGTCTCGTAGGCGTCGAGCGTCTGCTCGTCGGTCTTCAGAAAGCTGGCGTTCATCTGCATCACCCGCGTGTCCATGTCGAGACCGGGCTGCTTGACGTGGATTTCCATGCGCATCGATTCCTCGGGCTGGATCGACAGCAGAATCCAGTTCGGGTCGACCGATTCCAGCGGCGTCTCGCGGAACAGCTGCTGCGGCGGATGCTTGAAGCGGATCGCGATCATCGAGGTCTGCTTCGCCAGCCGCTTGCCGGTGCGCAGATAGAAGGGCACGCCGCGCCAGCGCCAGTTGTCGATGTAGAACTTGGCGGCGACGAAGGTCTCGGTGGTGGAGTTGGGCTCGACCTTGTCTTCCTGCTGGTAGCCGACGACCGACTGGCCGTTGATGCTGCCGCGCGCGTACTGCGCCCGCACCGCATGGGCATGGACGGCGCGCTTGCCGATGGGGCGGATCGAACGCAGCACCTTCACCTTTTCGTCGCGCAGCGCGTCGGCCTCGAGCGCGGGCGGCGGTTCCATCGCCACCACGGTGAGGAGCTGCATCAGGTGGTTCTGCAGCATGTCGCGCAGCGCGCCGGCATGGTCATAGTATTCGGCGCGCTTCTCGATGCCGATCGATTCGGCCACGGTGATCTGCACGTGGTCGATGAAGTTGCGGTTCCACAGCGGCTCGATCAGGGTGTTGGCAAAGCGGAACACGAGCAGGTTCTGCACCGTTTCCTTGCCGAGAAAATGGTCGATGCGGTAGACCTGTTCCTCGTCGAAGTGCTGGTGCAGCAGGCGGTTCAGCATCTGCGCCGACTCGATGTCCTCGCCGAAGGGCTTTTCGATCACCACGCGGTTCATGCCGCGCGGCTTGTTGAGTCCGACCGTTTCGAGGTTCTCGATCACGGCGGCAAATTCGGAAGGCTTGATCGCGAGATAGAACACCGTCGCCGAGCACGCCGACTCGGGCGGCAGGCGATTCGCCAGCGCGCGGTACGACTCGACGTCGTTGAGATCGCCCTGCTGATAGCTGAAGCGCGCGACGAAACGCTCGAACACCGGCGTGTCCAGCGGCCCCTGGATCCTGTCCTTCAGCACGTCGCGCATGTGCTCGCGCCAGCTGTCGGTGGTCCATTCGCGGCGCGAAAAGGCGATGAGCGTGAGCGATTCCGACAGGCGCGCGGCCGCTTCCAGGTGGTACAGCGCGGGCAGCAGCTTGTTCGACGCCAGGTTGCCGGTCGCACCGAATATCACGAAGGAACACGGCGTGTCCTCCGACTGCACGTTCTTAGCCAGGCTCATCTCAGCCTTCCTTGATCGCGTGGCCGCCGAAGCCCTGGCGCATCTTCGCCAGCATCTTCGCCGCGTAGTCGTTCCTGCCCTGGGTGGCGAAGCGCATCATCAACGCGAGCGTCATCACCGGCGTCGGCACGCCCTGCTCGACCGACTCGAGCGCAGTCCAGCGGCCCTCGCCGGAATCCGCGACGAAGGGCTGAATCGCTTCGAGCGCCTGATCCTGCGCAAGAAAGTCGGCGGTGAGATCGAGCAGCCAGGAACGCACCACGCTGCCGTGCCGCCACAATTCGGCGATCGCGCCCAGGTCGAGGTCGAACTCGGATTTGTGCTTCATCAGCGCGAAGCCCTCGGCAAAGGCCTGCATCATCCCGTACTCGATGCCGTTGTGGATCATCTTCACGAAATGCCCCGAACCGACCGGGCCGGCATGCAGCCAGCCCGTCGTCGGCGTCGGCGCAAGCGCCTCCATGTAGGGCTTCAAGCGCATCGCGGCCGCGTCACTGCCGCCGAACATGATGCAGTAGCCGTTCTCCAGGCCCCACACGCCGCCCGACACGCCGGCGTCGGCAAATTCGATCTTGCGCGCCGCCAGCATCCCGGCGCGGCGCTGGTCGTCCTTGTAATAGGCGTTGGCGCCGTCGACCACGAGGTCGCCCGGGCTCAACAGCGGCAGCAGGGTGGTGAGCGCCGCCTCGGTGGCGTCGCCCGCCGGCAGCATCAGCCAGACGATGCGCGGCGCCTTCAGCGCGCCGACCAGGTCGACCAGCGTGGCACAGGCCTGATGGCCGGTTTCCTGCGCGATCGCCTCGGTCACGTCGTGGCTGCGGTTGGTGAGGGCGATGCGCACGCCCTTGCGCGCCAGCCGTCGCGCCATGTTGCCGCCCATGCGGCCGAGTCCGACGAGTCCGAATTCCATAGAGGCTCCTTGAAGGTCAAAAACTGTCTGTCGCAGCAAACGTGCCTGCGCTTAGATCATGATAGGACGCGGCCATGACGCGGGGGTTGCGTGTTCCGTGCACCGTTCCGGTGCGGCCGCGCACCGGTTCAGGCCAGGAGGCCGGGGAAAAGCTGCCCCAGGCCGCCGGCGATCATCTCGATCGAGATCGCCGCGATGATGAGGCCCATCAGGCGGGTCACCACGTGGATGCCGGTCTTGCCGAGGCGTCGCGCGATGAGCGGCGCCGCGCGGAACGCGAGCCACACCGTCAGCGCCACAAAGGCGACTGGCAGCAACAGCAGGCTCTGGTGCAGCAGATCGCTCTCGGCCTTGCCCGACATCACGATGACGTGGGTGATCGCCCCCGGACCGGCGAGCAGCGGCACGCCCAGCGGCACCACGCCGACCGCCTCCTTTTCCTCCGCTTCGGCCGCCTCGTCCTGCGTCTGTCGCTGCGGGCTCACGTGCGCCTGCACCATCGACAGCGCGAGCAGGAGCAGCAGCAGGCCGCCGGCCACCGAGAACGCCGCCAGCCGGATGCCGAAAAAGGCGAGCAGCGCCTCGCCGACGAAGGTGAAGAGCGTCAGCACCCCCAGCACGGTAAGCGCCGCGACGCGTGCCGCCGTGCGGCTCTGCGCCAGGGTGTGGCCGCGCGTCGCGAGGAGGAAGATGGGAATGACGCCGACCGGGTCGACGATGGCGAAGAGCGCGAAGGCGGATTTGGCGAGAACGAGCGGGTCCATGCACGCATCATAGCCGCATGGACGGAGGGTTTTCTAAACGCGGCGGAACAGCAGGTCCCACACGCCGTGACCGAGCCGGATGCCGCGCTGCTCGAACTTGGTGAGCGGGCGGGTGTCAGGGCGCGGCGCGTAGTCGGCGACGGTGTTTTGCAACTGCGGCTCGGCCGACAGCACGGCGAGCATCTGCTCGGCGTAGTCCTGCCAGTCGGTCGCCAGATGAATATAGCCGCCGGGCGCGAGCCGGCTCGCCAGCAGCGCAACCAGCGGCGGCTGGATCAGGCGGCGCTTGTGGTGACGCTTCTTGTGCCAGGGGTCGGGGAAGAAGATATGCACGCCGGCGAGGCTCCCCGGTTCGAGCATGTTCGTCAGCACCTCGACCGCGTCGTGCTGGACGATGCGGACATTCGCGAGGCCGCGCTCGCCGATCTGCTTCAGCAGCGCACCGACGCCGGGCGTGTGGACCTCGACGCCGAGGTAGTCGTTTTCCGGATGCGCGGCGGCGATTTCGGCCAGCCCTTCGCCCATGCCGAAGCCGATTTCAAGGAAGCGCGGCGCGTGTCTGCCGAACACCGCATCGAGATCGAGCACGGTAGACCGGTAGGACAGCATGAAGCGCGGCCCCAATTCCGCCAGCGCGCGCGCCTGGCCGGAGCCGACGCGGCCGGCGCGCAACACATAGGAACGGATGCGCGGATGCGCGCCGGACTCGCTCGTCATGCTGTTATTTGGCGCCAGTGATCAGACCGGACGTCGGCGAACTCGGGCTGGCCTGGTAGACCTTCTTCGGCATGCGGCCGGCGACGAAGGCCTCGCGCCCGGCCTCGACCGCCTTCTTCATCGCCGACGCCATCAGCACCGGATTGCCGGCGCCGGCAATCGCGGTATTCATCAGCACCGCATCGCAGCCGAGCTCCATGGCGATGGTCGCGTCGCTCGCGGTGCCGACGCCGGCGTCGACGATCACCGGCACCGAGAGGCGGTCGATGATGATCTGCAGGTTCCACGGATTGAGGATGCCCATGCCGGAGCCGATCAGGCTCGCCAGCGGCATCACCGCGACACAGCCGATGTCCTCGAGCTGCTTGGCGGCGATGGGGTCGTCCGACGTGTAGACCATGACCTGGAAGCCGTCCTTCACCAGCACTTCGGCGGCCTTCACCGTCTCGGCGACGTTGGGATAGAGCGACTCGGCGTCACCCAGCACTTCGAGCTTGACCAGTGAGTGCCCATCCAGCAGTTCGCGCGCCAGCCGCAGCGTGCGGATCGCGTCGTCGGCCGTGTAGCAGCCGGCGGTGTTGGGCAGGTAGGTGTATTTCGACGGCGGCAAAGCGTCGAGCAGACTCGGCTGGCTCGCGTCCTGTCCGATGTTGGTGCGGCGGATCGCGACGGTGACGATTTCCGCGCCCGAGGCTTCGACCGCGAGGCGGGTCTGTTCGAAGTCCTTGTATTTGCCCGTGCCCACCAGCAGGCGCGAGGCGTAGGACTTTCCGGCGATGACGAGTGGTTCCATGGCGTAGGGACTAGGATCTGGGGATTAGGGGCTAGGGCCTGAAGCTGGCCGGATCAGCCGCCGCCGACGGCGACGACGATTTCCAGGCGGTCGCCGTCGGCGAGCTGGGTATCGGCATGCCGGCTGCGCGGGACGATTTCGCCGTTTTTCTCGACGGCGATGCGTTTGCCGGCGAGATCGAGCGTCTCGACCAGCTGGGCGACGCTGAGCGGGGCGGGGAAGCTTCGGGGTTCGCCGTTGATGACCAGTTCCATCACAACTTCTATCCGGCAGGATGTTTCAGTAGAATGGGCCATTCTACCTGAAGCCCCCGACCGGGCTGCAGGCGCAACAGCCGTGCGGGCGTCGTATAGTGGCATTACCTGAGCTTCCCAAGCTCATGAGGAGGGTTCGATTCCCTTCGCCCGCTCCACCCCCGGCGCCCAACAAATAAAAAATCCAGCAAAAACAAAGGCCAATCGTCAAGCCTCCCCGGCAGGCCGGATTTTTCCTTCCGCGCCCTTAAAGTTTTTCAAAAAGTCGCCGATGGTTCAGCTATGCGGCTGAGTGTCGGTTTTCCGACGCTTGTGCCGACCACCGAACAGGGCAAACCCGCCGCGAGACGGGGACGCAAAGTTACCGGTCTCGGACTTCCCCATGAGGGCCGAGACAGCGGGACTGCCGGTATCCCGGTCGCGCGCTTTATTTCCCATGTTCATCTGGTCGGCCTGCCCTCGAGACCGCGAGGTGATTGCCATGGAGCGCGAAATGCCTGACAAATCCGTCGTTGTGAACCTCAACCAGTTCGAGCGTTCACGCCGTGCCCAGATTTCTGCCGAAGCACTGGGAATTCTGCACCGAAGCCGTGACCTCCTGATCGATGGCGCGGCCCGCGCGCTCACGCGCCAGACCGAGGCGATGGAAAACGCCCTCCTGGCGATGGCCGATCGCGCTCCGCTGCTGGAAACCCGCAATACCTACTACGACGCCCAGAGCCTGCTCAACCGCCAGGCCAACGAACTACTGAGCGCCTGCAAGGACGCCTACTGCAAGGCCTTCAACAACCTGGTCCAGCCCGCCGAAAAATCCGACGGTTTCGACCTCTCCGAGCTGTCCCTGCTGGGCGACCAGGATTTCGAAATGACCCTGGCGGTCGACAAGGCCACGGCGCGCATGCACTTCAACTGCGCGGAGGAACTGGTCGCACTCGACGCGCGCATGGCCAAGCTGCTCGGCCGCAAGGAACTGGGCGAAAAGGACAATCCGCTGGGGCCGCGCACGCTATGCGAAGCCCTGCTCGACGGCATGAAGGCCCTCAACCTGGACCAGAAGGTCCAGGTCGTCCTGCTGAACCAGTTCGATCTGGTGCTGACCACCGAGCTCGCGCAAATCTACCAGGCGATCAACCGCCAGCTGATCGATCAGGGCATCCTCCCCGACATCAAGGCCGGCACCAAATCCCACACCCGTCATCCCGCTTCGGCGGCTTCCGGTTCAGCGGGCGCTTCGCCCGGTGACAGCACGGCAGCTGCCCTGTCGCCGGCCGGGAACGAAATGTTCTCGTTGTTCGAGCAACTCGCCCGAGGTTCGGCGGGTGGCGGCGGCATCCATGCGACGGGCATTGCCGGCTTCAACCTGCTCGAGTCGCTCGGCCAACTGCAGGCCGGCGGGCCGATGCTGCTGCCGGGCGGCGCACGTTTCGAACTCCCGCTGCTCGAGGCGAGCACCATCAGCAATGTGCTGCGCAGCCTGCAGCAGAGCCCGGTCATGCAGGCGGCGAGTCCGCTCGACGCCGTGCTGGTCGACGCCGTGGCCATGCTGTTCGACGTGGTGTTCGACGAGTCGACCATCCCGGACAAGCTGAAAGCCCAGATCGCGCGCCTGCAGATCCCGGTGCTCAAGGCGGCGATGCTCGACCGCAATTTCTTCCTGCAATCGCGTCATCCGGTGCGCCGCATGCTCGACGCAACCGCCCAGCTCGCTGTCCATGTCCCCGACACCGAAGCCGGCAACGCGCGTCTGGAGGCGATTTCACAAGTCATCTCGCGTGTGCTCGACAGCTTCGAGAAGGACGTTGCCGTCTTCGAGGCGGCGGCCGAGGAGCTCGAGGCGCTCGGCACGGAACTCGAGGAAAAGCTCGAGGAAAAGCTCGACGTGAGCCTGCAGCCGGACATCGCGCAGATCAAGCAGGCCGAACGCGCCGAACTGGCGCCCGTGGTCGTGCACGACTTCATCAACCGCGCGCTCGCCGACCAGGACATCGAGGACATCGTGCGCGAATTCCTGCGCCGCGACTGGGCGCGCCTGCTCACGCTCGACTACATCAAGGACGGCGAGCAGGGCGCGCATTTCAACAGCCACGTCGAGACCATGCGCGAACTGGTCTGGAGCGTGCAGCCCAAGGCCGACATGGACGCTCGACTGATGCTGGTACGCATCCTGCCTGGCCTGCTGAAGCGCCTGCGCGAGGGCGTCGCCGAAATCGACCTGCCGCAGAAGATCGCCGACCGCTTCTTCGCCACCCTGGTCATCCTGCACGCCAACGCGGTACGTCCGAACACCCAGCCGGTGCCGCTGCCCGAGATCAGCCCGGAGGAAATCGAGGAAATCGCCGCCCAGCCTGACGCCGAGGCCACCGCCGCGCTGTTCGTGCCGGAAGCGGCGCGGGACGAAGAGGCCACGGCGCCGGATGTCGAGGACGACTTCACCGAGCGCGCACGCGCCCTCAACAAGGGCGACTGGGTCGAATTCCACTACGAAGACGGCACTTTCCGCTGGGCGCGCCTGGGCTGGGTCAGCGGCGTACGCAACACCTACCTGTTCGCCGACCAGGACGGCCTCAACAGCTTCTCCATCGGTCTCAACCGCCTGGCCGACAAGCTGCGCCGCGGCGAAGCCGTGATCGTCGAGCGCAAGTCGATCACCGAATCGGCGTTCGGCAAGCTGATGGGCTTCTTCCGCCAGAAACTCGGCGGCTGAGTCCCGCTGCGCGGCGGCGGGGTGCTACCCTGTCGGCGTGAACACCTTCGCCTCCCGCATCATCCGCTGGCAGCGCCGCCACGGCCGCCATGCCCTGCCCTGGCAGGCCGCGGCCGACGGCTCGCGCGACCCCTATCGCGTGTGGCTGTCGGAAATCATGCTGCAGCAGACCCAGGTCGCCACCGTCATCCCCTATTTCGAACGCTTCGTCGCGCGCTTCCCCGATCTCGCCGCGCTCGCCTTTGCGGCCGAGGATGAAGTGCTGGCGCTGTGGAGCGGGCTCGGCTACTACAGCCGCGCGCGCAACCTGCACGCCGCCGCGCGGGCCGTGGTCGAGCGCCACGGCGGCAAGCTGCCCGGCGACGCCGCGGCGCTCGCGCAACTGCCCGGCATCGGCCGCTCGACCGCCGCGGCGATCGCCGC
>JBGFSF010000039.1:0-9647 GCA_041694715.1 Pseudomonadota bacterium
GGCGAGCGCGGCGCCGTCGCAGCGCAGCTCGAGTTCGGGCTTGTCGAGGACGAGCGTGCTCATCGCAGTTCAGTCGACGTAGAAGCAGGCCGGGTCAGCCGGGCGCTGGGCCACGCCGAGCGTGATGGCCGCACCGCGCGGATCGAGCCGCAGCAGCATCATGCGGTCCTCGTGGGCGTCGAGGATCGATTCGGCGTCGACGATCAGTTGCGCGCGTTCGGCCGGTGTGAGCCAGCACTCGTGCACCGAGTACTGCCCGCCGGTGGCATAGCCGCGCACGAGGTCCAGCGCGGCGCGCAGCCGGCGCGGAGCGGCCACGTCGTAGGCGGCGAGGTATAGATCACGGGCGGTTGGCATCGAGTCCTGCGACGAGCATCGAGTGGCGATGCCGTGCAGTATCGGTGCGGTCGCGCCGGCGAGCGCTAATCGCAAGCTTGCGAGCCGGGAGACGGGCCGGACTAGCGGCCGCCGCACCAGGTGCGCAGCTTCTCCCGCAGCCGGGGCACGTCGCGACCATGGACGACTTCGATCTGCAGCAATCCCGCCAGGCGCATCTCGCTGTCGCGCAACGGCCGATAGCTCACGAGCATGCCGCGCGTGGCCAACCCGCCCAGGCGGCGCGCGTTCTCCGCCAGCTTGAACAGCGCGTCGTTAGCGCGCGCACCGTCATCCGCGCGCAGGTTGCCCGTCTTGCATTCGATCACGTGCAAACGGTTGCGGCACAGAAAGGCGACGTCCAGCTCGTTGGCGACCCCACCGTGACGCACCCGGAGATTGACCGCGCGGTCCCGCACGCCCAGGCCGCCTTGCAGTTGCGCCACGGTGTCGAACACATGCTGCTCCAGCCAGCCGCCCTTGAGGAAGTCGCGGGTGGCTTCGTCCTTGACGGCGAGCCGCGTTCCAACGAGTGTCGCCATCCCGTGCCGGCGCGCCGGATCCAACAGTTCGGCAAGCGATCTGGAGTCCGCCTCCGTTTCGGTCAGCTCCACGCCGAGCGCGTTGCGCTCCTCCGCCCGTTGCAGCGCATGGTTGAGCAGCGGCAGCGCAGTCAGGTAGCGCTCGTAGTACAGCAGCACCTCCTGCAGGAACGCGCGCTGCGCTTCGGTGGGCTCGCGGCGCTGCAGCTCGCCGTCGATCCCGATACCGTACGCGGCGAGATAGTGGCGCAGCCTGACGCGTTCATTCAGCTTGCGCGCCGGCGGCGCGTCGCGGCCGAGCCAGACCACGTGGTCGGTGTCCGCGTCGATGTAGAAGCGGTGCCAATCGGCAGCCTCGGCCACCGCCAGCGCGGTCAGCGCCATCAGCTTGGTGCCGCCGGTCAGATTCAGGTAGACGTCCTTGCCTTCGAGCGGCGAAAACCAGTCCAGCAGGTCGGCCTCGACCGCGCGCGGGTCGTGTTCGTCGCGCAGGCGATGCTGCACGACCTCGATGCCGATCTCGGCGAGCACCTTGGCGAGCGCATCGGCACGGGCCTGCATGGGACCGGAAATCACGAGCGCCGCGCGCTGCGGCTTGAGCTCGGCGTCCGCCGCCGCCAGCAGGTTCGGCGCCGCCTGCGCAGACACGAGCATGATCTGCGTTCTCACGGCCGATCGACGCCCGGTTTGCCGCTTGCGCGCGATCCGGTGTCACCGCTCAGCGACAGGGTGTACGCGCCCAAGCCCATCGTCGCGTTCTTGCCGGCGTGCAGCCACTGGCCCAGCCACAGCCACGGCACGAGCGGCGCCACCTCGCCGCGCAGCGTCCAGGTGCCGAGCACGCCGCCGAGCGTCATCGCTTGCTTCTGGCGCGACGAGTAGCGTGACCAGTCGTGCCATGTGAGCGCGCGTTCGTCGGCGAGGGTCTCGGCGTGTCGCGCCAACTGCGGCGCCTGCGCGCCGAGCCCCGGTCGATCGGCGTGGAACTCGAACAGCAGCGCCGTGCGCCGGATCAGCGCAGTGGCGAGCTTGCGCGGCGAAAGCTCATCGGGCCGCAGCGGCCGCCCGTTGTCCTGCAGCCGCAGCGGCGTGGCGATCGACAGCGTTGCATGCGCGCTGCCCTCAAAGGCGGGTACTTCGAGCGCGGGCGCGTGCGCGCGCAACCGCGCCGCGTCCGGGTCCCACACGGACTCGGGCCCCGCCGCCCTTTCCCACACGACATCCTGCAGCTCGCCGCGCGCGCGTTCCGCGCCGAGCCCGTCTCGCAGCGCGCGCTGCAGCGCGTAGGCGATCAGCGGCAATTGATCGAGCGCGCGCCCGACGAGCACCATGCCGAAGGCGAGCGTCTCGCCGGCAGCGATGGCGCGCGCGCCAAGCGGCGGCGGCTCGATCACGTAGGGGTTCGGCATCTGGCTGAACTTCTGCAGCTCGTGCGCAGCCGGCGCCGGCGTCTCGAAGATGGCCGGATACGGACAGGTCGAAAGCAGCGGGCAGCCGGCGCAGGTTTTCGCTTTGGTGACGCAGGCGGTGTGCCGCAGCGCCGCGCCGAACTGGCCGCGCAAGAGCGACCCCGCGAAGTCCGGCAGGCGCAGCGTCTGCTGCATGCGGAAGGTGAAGCGGTAGCGGGCGACGGCGAGCGGCGCGCCGGGGGCCAGCGGCGAGCCATCTCCCCCCTGCTGTCGGCGGTCGTTCATCCGAACTCCGCCGGCACCAGGACGCCGATGCGGCCCGCGCCAGCCCCTGTGATCCGAGCGTCGTTGACGATGCAACTGTCGAGATACACGCGCATCGATCAGCGCTCCCAGCCCTGTCGCTCCTCGGCAAACTGGCGATCGATCTTTTCGCGCGGTCGGCCCGGCGAATGCGTCTCGATGCGAGAAAGCAGCGCTTCGAGGTGGCGCCGCCGAGCTTGGTCCATCTCCCCTTGAGCCCTCTCGTCGTACGTGATGACAAGATCCGCTTCTCCGTCGGGAATCTCGGCGGGCAGTTCCCGCTCGATGCGCTGGTTGCGCACCCGCACTCTCAGTTTTGCAGTGGCCATGTTTCGAACTCCCCTGTGTCAGCGGCAATTTTGCGCCCGTTGCGTGACGTTGGGCGGGGCGTCGGGCGGCTCGCCGCACATCCGGGCAAGCGATCGGCGCGCTGCAGGATTGTGTTCACGCTTGCCCTTTGAGCGCGGCCAGCCTGAGTTTTTTCCGTTCGTCTTTCAAGTCCACTTGCACGACCTTGGGCAGCCATTCCTCAATGGCTTCGGCGGCGGCGCGCCTTTCCTCGGCGGTCCAGGCCGCGCCTTCCAGCGCGTCCTTGGCCAATCTGCGTGCCCTGTCGTGGTAGGCCGCGTTGGGCTTCTCCTTGCCGCCGCGAAGCTGCTCGGCGCGCGCCGCGAACTCCTCCTTAAAGGCCTCGACTCGCCGCATGTTCTCGCTCATCGCGGCGCGGCGCGCTTCGCGCTCGGCGGCCTCACGCTGGCGCTGGGCCTGGGCTTCGCGTTCTGCCCGCAATTTTGCCGCCTTCACCTCCGCCTCGCTATCGCGCCGCATGGCGCCGTAGCCCACCGCCGTCTTGGCGCCGAAGCCGAGCCAGGCGAACGCGTGCTCGAAGGCGTGCCTCAGCAGGCTCTGCCAGTGCCTATCGCCTTCAGCCAGCAAATCGGGCGCTCCTTCGGGATGATCGCGCGTCAGGCGCGCCAGGTGCGCGACGTCGCAAACGACATGGAACGCGAAGCCGGAGCCGGGAGGCACGGTGAGGAAGCTGATGGGGTTGGGCGAGCCGGAGTCGTGCGGGCCCGTGCTGCCGGCGACGGGTTGGTAGTAGTGGCTCTGATGCGGCGTCATGATCTCGACCATCAGGCTGTCGCCCGCGATCTGCGGAATCACGTCCCAGAACGAGAGCGCGGCGCGCACGTGCACCTTGTCGCCGTCCTTCGACTCGAGGCCGAACAGGACATCCAGTAGCGACAGATTGATGGGCTGTTTGGTGCCGTCGTCGATCACGGGCTTGCGCTTGTCGCCTTCGCCCTGCATCAACGGGTAAACCTTCCTCGTGCTCCAGCCGTTGCTGTCGCCCCACTCGCCGCTGGCCAGTTCGCGCGCCGCCTGGCGCAGCACGCCCTTGACCCCAGTGCCGGGCAGATACGGCAAGCCGTAGGGATTCAGGAAAGCAAACCCGTTTTCCAGTGGATGTTCGTTGCCGAGACCGGTGGCAAAGGGCGCCTGCGCAATGGCGTCCAGGCGGAGTCGCGCGTCTTGCGGTATCCCTTGTGCCGCGGCCGTCTGGCGCCTGGCAAGCGCCTCGATCATTTGCCGCCAGGGCGCTAGCCCCTGGTCCTCGCTGGGCCGGCGTGCACGTGGCGTTTCGTCGACGTGCGCAGGTTTCTTGCCTGCGGCGATCGTGCAGGCGAACTGATCATTCGCCAGGTCAGTCCATCCATCATCGACAAGCTGACCCGCTTTGCGTCGGTACTTCTTGACCCGGTCTTTGGTGCGCCAATCGACGCCTCCGGCCTCGCCGTTATGACCCCAAACCGGGAAGTACAGAAGGAAGCGGTGTCCGGGAGGAGCGGCCAGATAGAAGTCCGGATCGGCGCTCTGCAGGTAGCCGGGAACGGCGGCGATCGGCATGTTAGTCTTCCTTTGTCATACGATGTGTTACACGATGGGGTGAGCGATGGCCGCGACGCTGACGATCCGGCTGGACGACGAACTGGACGCAGCGCTGACGCGCCTGGCGCGGGAACAGAAGCGCACCAAGAGCGATCTCGTGCGCGAAGTACTCCGCCGTGACGCGGCACTGCGCGCATTCGAACGCGCCCGGTCGCGCGTGGTGCGCAGAGCCGAACGCGCCGGGTACGTGACCGACGAGGATGTCTTCCGCGACGTCTCGTGAGGCTGTTCCTCGACAGCAACGTATGGATCAGCGCGCTCGCGACCCGCGGTGTGTGCGCGGATCTCGTACGCGAGGCGCTGCGCCGCACCGGACTGGACATCGAGATTCTGAGCAGCGCGCAGGTGCGCACCGAGGTTAGGCGCGTGCTCGCCGACAAGTTCGGCGTGCCGCGGGCCGAGCTGGCAGCCGCATGCGAGCCGTTGCGCTATGCAGACGAGGTCGCCCCCGGCCCTTGGCAGCCGCCGCCCGGCTTTCCGGACCCCGACGACGCGGCGTTGATTGCCGCCGCGCTCTCCGGACAAGCCGATCTCTTTGTCACCGGCGACCGCGAGCTGCTGGCGCTCGGCGCCGTAGACGGGCTCGCAATCGTCGATCCGCGTACGGCCTACCTGGGACTGCGCGGGCTGGGCTAAGCCGCACGAATCGCACGGCGCGACCCGACACCAGCGCCTGCAGCGCGAACGCGGCATCTTCGTCAACCCCGCGCCGAAGCCATCTGCCGCAGCCACTTGAGCCACGCCAGCGCCTCGGCGGTGTACATCTGGTAGTCGCGCGGCTCGGCCTTCATCAGCATCTGCATGAAGGGCTCGAAGCCGGGGTCGCGCTCGCCACCGTTGAAGCGCTTGTTCAGCCAAAGCCTCAGGTCGGTGGCGATCGCTGCGTGCTCGCCACCCTTCTCCTGGCAGAACGCCAGCACCTGCATCAGCCCGCTGTTCATGATCAGCGCCGGCATGCCCTTGGCGAAGTTGCGGTGCTTGTCGTTGTAGTTGTCGCGCGCGGATTTGTCCCAGGCGTCCTGCGCGCGTTGCTGTTCCAGCGGCAGCATGTCAGTGGCCTCCCAGGACTTTGGCGACGACCAGCCCGCGGCCGGTGGTGGCATCACCGCCAATCTGCAGCAGCCTGCCATCGAGCACGGTGCGAACCTGCGTCATCACATCGACGGCCGGCAGGTCTGCCTTGCCGGTGCGCGTGCCGCTCGCCAGCAGCGGCGCCACCAGCAGGGCTTCCGGCGGCAGGTTCTCGGTGTAGAACAGCCCGCCGTCGTCGGCGGTGCCGGTATCGGGATCGATGCGCACATGCGGCTCGACCAGCGTGGCGTGCTCGGCGAAGTAGGCGAAGTCGTGGTCGGCAAGCACGACGAGATCGCTCGCGAGCTTGCCGGCAAAGTACAAGTAGCCGTCGCCTGCCGGCAGCGCGCTTTCGGCGAGCCACTTGGCGATCGCCTTCACCTCGGTGCTGTCCCTTTGCTTCGCGGTGTATTCGAAGGCCTCGAGGTGAAGGACGTCCACGGACCGCCCGTTGTGCTGCCGTTGTGTGAGCAGCGCGGCGTTCGCGACCAGGCATTCGCCTTCGGCGATCGCGGGCAACACCGGCCACTCGACCTTCACGTCGATCAGACCGAGCAGCCGCCGCGCCCGCGCGATCGCGGTCGGGCAGGTCGCATAGACGTAGCCGCCCTTCAGCGAACGCACGGGAAACGCGACGAGCTGCGCGTCGCCGACGCTGATCGCGCCGGCGTGCAAATCGGAGCTGCCGGACTCTGGCCCGAAGATCGCGTCGAGCCGCGCCTTCAGATGCGATTTGCGGCCCTCATCGACCCGCTCGGACAGCGCCTGCCATGCGTGCCGGATCGCGCCCTTGATGCCGCTGCCGGCAAAGCACGGGTGATGGGTGTGGCGCTCGCGTTGAATCGGATTGTCGATGACGCCGATCGCCTGGCCCGCGCCCATGTGGACCGGGCTGACGGCGTACAGAAAGACCGCGGCGTGCTTTTCGAACATGAGTGCTCTCTCCTCTCGTATATCAGTAGGCGGCAAAGGTGAATCGGTTGAAGCCTTCGGCGCGGCGCATGTCGGTGTTGTACTGCCCATCGGTCCAGAGACCGCGATCGACAAGCTTGCGCAGCGCGTCGGGCGTGGCGTCGAGCTCTTCGAGCCAATAGACGCTGCCCGCGGGCGCGATGCGTTGCGCCGGCTTGGGCTGCCACTTCGCAAGGTCCCATCCGGAGACCACTTCCGCGCGCGGCAACGCGGCGCAGACGATGCGGCCGCGCACGCCGTGCAGTTCGAAGCGGGCGCCATCTCCCGCAGGTTCGGCTGCTCCCGTGGGTAGCCAGCCGCGCGCGAAGATGCCGGGAGTCGTGAGCACGAGGCGGCAGCGGCGGTTGCGCGCAATACCCTCGTAGTCGGGCTCGGGGAGGCGGACATCGGCCACAGACAGCGCCGCCGCGCGGCCGTCGCCGCCCAGACGCACCGTGCCTCGCGCCGGCGGTTCGGCGCCCGCCACCGCGGCGACGAAGCCGACGCCGGCGCGCGGCGCCACCGCCTGCACGGAAAAGAGCTTTCCCTCAGCGGCGCGGCGCTGAGCGGCATCGAGGCCGATGCCGACGCGATAGTCGAGCGCCCAGAGCTCCGAAGAGTTCACCAGCTCGGCCGCGGTGAGCGTCTGCCCCGCCAGGTACTTCGCCCAGCCGGCTTGCGAGAGCCAATAGCCGGAAGCCGGCTTGCCGCGCGCGTGTTCGGCCAGCACCGCAAGCTGCGGCAGCGGCGCCGACGATTGCAGCGCGACGGCATGCGGCTGCATCGACTGCAGCTGCGGCTGGCCGCGCTCATCCATGGTCACGACCAGGTCGGCCGGCGGCGCCATCAGGATCTCGACCTTCCCGTCGCCGGCGCGCCGCGCCAGGTCGAACGCAGTCAGTGCGAACGAGCCGGGGCGCTCCGGCGTACCGAGGGCTGGATGTTCGGCGACAGGCTCATCGCGGCGCGCGGCGCTCCAGTCCAGCCTTGCGTCCGCGAGCATCCGCGAACGCAGCGCGCCGGCTGCGACCGAAGGCCAGGGCGGCACCAGGCTTTCGCCGAAGCTGCCCGGGTCGCCGAACAGCTTGTTGCCGCGCAGGAACAGCACGTCGAGCGGCTCCAAGAAAACGGTGTGCGTCGTCATCGTTTCTCTCCGATCAGGCGGCGGCACGTGCCGCATCCGGCGCGATCGCGGATTGAGTGGACTCCGTGCGGATCTCGCGGGCCAGGAACTCGGCCACGGTGAGGAAGTTGCGAAGCCAGGCCTTGGGTTGGGCGTGCGGCTGCTCGAGGGCCAGAGCCGTCAAACGGCGCGCGAGTTGCGGCGCGAGTTCTTTCTGGCCGCGATCCTTCGTCTGCCGCGCGAGCTGATACGCCAGCAGCGACTCCAGCATCGCGCCGTCGCCCGCGGGCTGCGGAAGATCCGCCAGCCACTCGATGCTGTGATAGACGGCGCGGCGCGAGGTGTCCTCGTCGCGCAGGTACTTGATCAGATCGTTCAGCAATGCGAGCGGCTCGCCCCACCTGGCGGTGAGGTAAAGCGCACCGCCGGAACGCTTGATCACGGTGATGGAGAACGCGTTGCGGCGGCCTTCGCTCTTGGCGCGGCGCTCGGCGGCGCGCAGCTCGCGCAGCACCGCTGAAAGCGGCGCCTGGTGGTGCGCAACCACGGCGCCGGCGGAGGCGGTGGCGTGCTTGCCCATCATGCGCATCAGCCGCCCGTCGAGAAAGGCGAAGCCGTTCTTGCAGTGAAGCTCGTCGCGGTCGCGGCGCAGATCGCCCCAGTCCTTGACTTCGTCTTCCGGCAGCGTGCCGCTGTACGCGTGGCGCAGCCGCTGCATGCACGCGAGCAGATCGGCCACCGGCAGCATTGCCAGCACGTCGTCGCCGCCGGCGTAGATCACGCGACCCGGATGCTCGATCTCGACCACGTGCCGCACGACGTGCTGAGAAAAGTCGTTGAGCGCCGCCGAGATCGCCAGATGGCGCCCGGGCGACACGGCGCGTGGCTGCTTGCCGTAGTCAGCGAGCCTGGTTTGCTGCTTGGCGCGCTCGTCGAAGCCTGCGCGCACCTGCGGATGAAAGCTGTCGCGGTAGGGGATCTGGCACTTGGCCTTCGCGTCGCCCGACAGAATCGCGCCCATGCGATCGCCGTCCATCATCAGAAGGGCGTAGTAAGTCTCCAGCTTGAAGCGCTTGCGCGCGGGTTCTTCGACGGCGCTGGCGAGCGTGTCGCGCACTGTCTGACGCACGCGCTCGGCCTTGCGCTCGTCGTCGAGCTCGTCGGCCGCGTCGAGCAACGCGGGCAGGCGACGCGCGTCATCCAGTGCTTCGGGCTGGGCGCGGCCGTGCCGCCGCACGAGACGCCGCGGCAAGGCGTCAGGCTCCGGATGGCCACCGAGCTGCGTCGCGGCATCGTCGAGCCCCGGTGCGGTCAGAGCGCCTCTTTCCAGCCACTGCTCGATCTGGTGCGCCAGCGCCATCGTGTGCGTGGAGACGACGAAGCGGCCGACATCCGGTTTTCCGAGCGCGGCAGCCACCTCCTCGGCGAACAGCGTCGGCCATAGCCGCTTGAGCGCCGAAAGCGCGCCGAGGTGTTCGCCTTTCTTCGCCAGCAAGGGCGCATCGTCTGCCACCTTGGTCCAGAGGGTTTCAACGTGCTCGCGCTCGTCGAATTTTTCGTCCTTGCGGCTCCTGCACTTGCCCGCCGGCACGGACAGATGTGCTCGGTCGGTCGTCAGCCACTCGGCTTCGCCGGTCAGCGAATCGCGCCATCCTTCCTGGCGCGTCTGCTCGAACGGGCGCGCCGCCTTGGCGGCAGCCAGCACGCGCTCGGCCAGGTCGAACACCGCCGGGTACAGCACGCCGGGGTTGGGTGTGAAGAAGACGTCCTTGCGATCGTCTTCAGCCAACTGCAGTTGGTCCGCGAGGACTGTCCATGCGGGCGTGCCGAGAAAGCCGCAGCGCTTGCCGGCCTCGACGCCAAAAAACGGCGCCATCGCGCCGAGCAGGTTTGAACAATCGAGATCGCGCTGCTTGGCTTCGT
>JBGFSF010000051.1:0-179774 GCA_041694715.1 Pseudomonadota bacterium
GCGCGCCGCCCGACAGGCTGGCGCGCGTCGGCTTGACCGGCAGCTCGCTGCGGAGCGGCGCGAAGTCGCCCGCACGCACGCGCGTTTCCGGCGCCGGCTGCACCCGCTCGCGGCCGAACCTGTCGGGCGGCAGCGTCAGCACGGCGCGCGGCACAGTGGTATTGCGGTAGACGATGTGGGTCACGTTGACGACCGTGGTCTGCCGCACCACCACGTTGTTGACGATGCGCGGGCCGCCCCAGCCGCCCCACCAGGGATGCCAGCGCCGCGCCGGCGGGCCCCACCAGGGCAGCACCGGTTCGCCCCAGGACAGCGCGACCCACCACACGCCGGGCACGCCGACGCTGAGCCGCACCGACACGTCGCCGTCGCGGATCACGAAGGCGACCAGCGCCGGCGCGTACACCGGCCGGCGCACCACCGGCCCCGGCGCCCACGCCCAGTACCCGTCGATGAACACCCAGCGCCCATAGTGGAACGGTGCCCAGCCCCAGGGCGCGTCGTCGACCCAGGTCCACGCGTAATAGGGATCCCACACCCAGTAGCCGGTGCTGTAGGGCACCCAGCTGGCGGCGACGCCGAAGGGGATCCACACCGGACCGTAGCTCGACACGATGCGCCACTGGCCGTAATGGTCGAGCTCCTCGGCCCCGTAGACGCCGGGCGGCAGGTAGCGCGCGCTGACCGAATCGCCGAGGCGCTCGCTGCGCGCGTCGTTCCAGCGGTCCCAAGCGTCGGGCGCCGGCGCGGCGTAGGTCGCCACCCGCACCGGCGTGCCGGCGCTGACGACGATTTCTTCCGACGGATAGACATCGAGCGTGCGGCCGTCGGCGGTGATGAGCGTGGCCTCGCCGCCGCGGCGGGTGATGAAGTGGGTGTCGCGCTCGTTGACCTCGACCCGGTAATACCCCGCGGACTCGATCGCGAACACGGCGTGGGGCGTGCTCACTTCCACCCGCTCGCCCGCGCCGACGCCGCGCAGATCGAACGAGGCGCGGCCGGCCGCGAGGCGGAACTGGAGGCCGCGCTCTTCCTGCCGCACCAGCGACAGCTGGGTGCGTTCGTCGGCGCGCACGAAGCTGCGCGGCGCGAACTGCACTTCGAAGTTGGCGCCCGGTCCCGTGTAGAAAGCGTCGCCTTCGGCCAGCGCGAGATTGGGACGGGCGCGCACCCAGTTTTCCGCGCCGGGTCGGTAATGCGACACCTCGCCGTCGACCTGGCTCAGGCGCGGCGGGGTCGGCGTCCAGGCTTCGTCGTCCTGCGCCTGCGCCGGCGCGCAGGCCAGCCAGAGCAGAACGGGCATCCACGCAAGGCGGGCGAGGGATTTCATGGCGTGCTCCTGACGGCCGGCCAGCCCGGCCTCCACCCAGGCCGGATACGGCCTGTCCTTTTTTTATAGCGCGCCGGACCGCTCGCGGCGGCGCACCATTCCCAGCGCGATGCCGCCCAGGATCGCGACAGCCGCAAACGCGAACCGCCAGGTCAGCGGCTCGTCGAGCAACGCGATGCCGCCGGCCGCGGCAATCAGCGGCACGCTCAGCTGCACGGTGGCGGCGTGGGTGGCGGCGAGGCCGCGCAGGGCCGCGTACCACACGGCGTAACCTGCGCCGGACGCCAGGGCGCCCGACAGCACGGCATAGCCCGCGCCCGCCGGGTCGGGCGCCAGGCCCGGCAGCGCCAGCAAGGCGAGGCCGAGACCCAAGGGCGCGGCACGCAGGAAATTGCCGGCGGTCGCCGCCAGCGGGTCGCGGCTGCCGCGCCCGCGCAGCGAATACACCCCCCACGCGAAGCCGGCCGCAAGCATCAGCAGCGCGCTGCCGAGCGGCGGTGCCGCCAGTCCCGGCCACAACAGGTAGGCCAGGCCGCCCAGCGCCAGCGCGAGGCCGACCGACTGCCGGGCGTCCAGGCGCTCGCCCGCGCGCAGGCCCGCCGCGAGCATCGTCATCTGCGCGGCACCGAACAGCAGCAGCGCGCCGACGCCGGTTTCGAGCGCGACATAGGCGAAAGAGAAAGCTGCCGCGTAGGCGAACAGCGCGACCGCCGAGGGCCAGTCGCCGCCGATCCGCGCGACGGGTCGGCGCAGCACCAGCAGCCACAGCATGAGCGCGCCGGCGGCGAGACGAATCGCCGTGAAGCTGGCGGCGTCGATGTCGGTGCGCTCGAACGCCAGCCGGCAAAGGATGGAATTGGCCGCAAAGGCCAGCAGCGCCAGGAGCGTCAGCGCGACGAGCCGGATGCGGGTCACGACCCGCTCAATCGGCGCCGGCGCGGATCACGCCGAGTTCCTCGAAGTCGCTGCCGCCGCGCGGCTGCAGGACCAGCAGATCCGCCGGCTTCATGAGCTCGAACGACACCGCGGCGATATTGGGCTCGTGGGTGACCAGCACCAGGTTGCCGGGCCCGGCAAAACTGCCGATCACTTCCGAGAGCGCGCGCGTCTGCGCGGCGGCTTCGTCCGCGCCGAGGACTTCGCGCAGGGAGAGATAATCGGCCGGCGTGCCGCCGCCGAACGCCAGCCGCGCCGTGTCGGCGGTGCGGCAGAACGGGCTGTGGCGCACCGCGGCCACCGGAATGCCGCGCGCCCGGAAGGTTTCGCCGACGCGACGCGCCTGGGCTTCGCCCGTGCTCGAGAGATTGCGTTCGCGCTGGCACGTGGGGTCGCGCGCGAGCGAATCGCCGTTGTTCCGGCCGGTCTTCAGTTCGCCGTGGCGCATCAGCACGACCTTGCCGCCGGCGGCGAGTTGTTGCCAGGGTGCTTCGTCGGAGGCGGCGACGGACGACGCAACCACGCAGGCGAGCAGCAGGGCGGCGGCGTGACGCGCGCACGGACGCCTCACGGGGTTTCTCCCGCGTCCTTCCGGGCCCGATTGGCCAGGAGGTCTTCCAGCCCGCTGCGGATGTGCAGGTCGCGCTGCGGATAGGGCATGACGATGCCGGCCTCCCTGAACAGGCGCCAGATCGCGCGATTGATGTCGGAGCGCACGGTGGCCATCCCCGCCTCGGGGTCGGCCAGCCACACGCGCAGTTCGAGCTGGATGCCGTTGTCGCCGAAGGCCATCAGGCGCGCGGCGGGCGGCGGCTCGTCGAGCACGCGCGGATTCGCGTGCGCCGCCTGCAGCAGCAGGTCCATCGCCTGTTCCGGATCGTTGTCGTAGCTGATCGCGACCGGAATCTTCAGGCGCACGTTGCGGTCGCTGTAGCTCCAGTTGATGACCTCGTTGACGATCAGGCTCTCGTTCGGGATCAGGCGCTCGACGCCGTCGCGATCCTTGATCACGACATAGCGCGCGTGCAGCGCCTGCACCCAGCCGAAGCTCTGCCCGACCGAAATGACGTCGCCCGGGCGGATCGAGCGGTCAAACAGCACGATGAAGCCGCTGATGAAGTTGCTGGCGATGCGCTGCAGGCCGAAGCCGAGGCCCACGCCGAGCGCGCCGCCGAACACCGCCAGCGCGGTGAGGTCGATGCCGACCGCGTTGAGCGCCAGCAGGAAGGCCAGCACCAGCAGCACGAACTTGCTGAGCTTGATGAGCGCCACCTGCATGCCCGGGTTGACGTAGGTGGAGCGGCTGATGCGTTGCTCGATGACGCGGCCGAGCCACATCGCCACGAGCCACAGCAGCGCCAGCGCCAGCATCAGCTTGAGGACCGCCAGCACCGAGATGCGCGTCTTGCCGACCTGCATCGCCAGGGCGTCCAGCGCCGCCAGCACCTCGGGCAGCCAGCCCAGCAGATGCAGCGCCACGACGATCCACACCGAGGTCGCGATCAGGCCTTCCCAGGCCTTGACCGCCGGTCCCGGCTGGAAGGTCTTGCGCAGGAAATAGACGAGCAGGCGAATGCCGGCCAGCGAGGCCAGCAGCGGCATCGCGAGGTCGAGCAGGCCGACCGGGTGCGCGCCGCGCTCCAGCAGCGCGCGCCCCGCCACCACGCCCAGCAGCATGCTGAGCGGAAACAGGATGCGCTGCACGGAGCGGACCGCCAGGTGCCGCACCGCGTACTCGTCGGAACCGGCCTCGGCCCGCGCGAGCAGGCTGCGGGTCAGCGTCCGGTGCACCAGCCAGGCGCCAGCCGCCGCCAGGCCCAGCACGCCGACCTGCCACCAGAAGCGCGGATCCCGCAGCAGGGCCTGGGCCGCTTTCAGCAGCGCATCCGGATTCAGGTTCAGTTCGGGCAGCATGGCCGGAACGCACCTAGGCGACGTCGCACGCGGAGGGCGCGACCTGGTTGCGGCCCGCTGCCTTCGCCGCGTAGCAGGCGGCGTCAGCGGCCTTCAGCACCTCGTCGACGCCGGCCAGCGCGCCGAGCACGACCAGCCCGATGCTGGCGCCAAGCGCAAAGTGCCGCCCCTCCCAGGCGAAGCTGAAGTGGGCGACCTCCTGACGGATCGCCTCGGCGATTTCGGCCGCGCGGACTGCGTCGCAGTTGGCGAGACCGATGGCGAATTCGTCGCCGCCGATGCGCGCAACCAGATCGCCGCTGCGCACGTGCCGCATGAAGATGTGTGCCACCTGGCGCAGCGCCTCGTCACCCGCAAGATGGCCGCAGGCGTCGTTGATCGCCTTGAAGCGATCGAGGTCGATGTACAGCAGAACGTGTGCTTCACCGCGCGCGTGCGCGCCCTGCACCAGTTCGCCGAGCCGGCGTCGCATCTCGCGGCGGTTGACCAGTCCGGTGAGCGAATCGTGGGTGGCCGCCCAGGACAGCTTGTCGGCGGCGGCGACGGCCGCCTCGTGCTCGCGCGCGAGCGCCGACTCGGCGTCGCGCGAGCGCCGGATCACCGCCCAGGCGATCGCCAGGCTGAGGGCGATCGCCAGCGCCAGAAGGCCCAGCATGGTCAGCTCGGCCCTGCGGAAATCGGCCTCAGCCTCGGCCAGCGCGGCCTGGTTCGCCTTGTGGTACTCGGCGACCAGCGCATTGAAGCGGTCCAGCAGCGCCATTTCGGTCGGCCGCACCTCGCGTATCAGGAGTTCCATCGCCGCCTCGCGCTGGCCGGCCAGCGCCAGTTCGATCACCCGGTCGTGCAGCCCCTGATCGTGCTGGATCAGCCGCCGCGCCTGCGCCCAGAGCGCCTCCTCCTCAGCTCCCATGCCGAGCGCCAGCAGGCGATCGCGGGCGCGGACGAAGGCGCCAGCCTGCTCGTGAAAACGCATGATTTCGTCGTCGCGCTCGAACGGATCGTCGAGCACCACGATCTGTCCCAGACTGGCGAAGCGCTCGCGCGACAGACTGCGCATCTGGTACACGCTCTCGATCTTGACGCCGCCCTCGGCCACGACGTCGACCATGCGCTGCTTCATCGCCGCCAGCCGGTTGAGGCCGAGCACCGCCAGCGCCACCATCAGCAGCAGCACCAGCGCGAAGCCGAAGGCGATGATGCGCTGGGTGTCAAACCCTGTGCTTGCGCCGGCCGGGGTGCGCTTGGGCTCAGGCATGCGCGTTCACCGCAGGACGAACCGCTCGACCACGTAGAACAGCGCGACCAGCACGCCGACCACCAGGGCGAAGCGCAGCACGCGCCCGATCCAGTGCAGGTATTTGCGGTTTCCGGTGATGACCCAGGCCAGCGCCGACGCCGCCACGGCAATCAGCAGGGCGACGATCAGCAACCGGATGACGATCATGCGGCGAGCGGATGCAGCCGCACGAAGGCGGGGGGCACGTCTTCATCGTGCGCGAAGCGGACGGTTTCCCACGCGTCCGCATGCGCCAGCAGTTCACGCAGCAGGGCGTTGTTGAGCGCGTGGCCGGACTTGTAGGCCTCGAAGGCGCCGATGATGGGATGGCCCAGCAGGTAGAGGTCGCCGATCGCGTCGAGCACCTTGTGCTTGACGAACTCGTCCTCGTAGCGCAGGCCGTCCTGGTTGAGCACGCGGTACTCGTCCATGACGATGGCGTTGTCGAGCGAGCCGCCGAGCGCAAGGCCCTGGTTGCGCAGGTACTCGACCTCGTGCATGAAGCCGAAGGTGCGCGCGCGCGCCACTTCCTTGGTGTACGCGGTGTCGGCGAAGTCGATGCTCACCGTCTTGCCGCTCTTGTCGAACACCGGGTGCTTGAAGTCGATGGTGAAGGTGATCTTGAAGCCGTCGTGCGGCACGAAGCGCGCCCACTTGTCGCCGTCACGCACCTCGATCGGCCGCTTGATGCGCACGTACTGCTTCGGCGCGTCCTGCTCGACGATGCCCGCCGACTGCAACAGAAACACGAAGGGCGCCGAGGAGCCGTCCATGATGGGGATCTCGGGGCCGGTGAGGTCGACCAGCAGATTGTCGATGCCGAGCCCCGCGAGCGCGGACATCAGGTGCTCGACGGTCGACACCTTGGCCGGGCCCGACTCCAGCATGGAGCACAGCCGGGTGTCGGTGACGAGGTAGGGGTCGGCCTTGAGCTCGGCGGGGGGGACAAGGTCCATCCGCCGGAACACGATACCGGTGTCGGGGCCCGCCGGGCGCAGGGTCATCTCGACCTTGACGCCGGAATGCAGGCCGACGCCGGTCGCCTTGACCGGCGTCTTCAGGGTGCGTTGCTTGATCATCCGCGCATTCTAACCGCCGCGGGGCCGGCGCGCCACGCGCCGCCAGCCCCGGGGGCGACGGCGCGGGCGCGGCTCAGTCCGCCTGGCGGCGCAGGAAGGCCGGGATGTCGAGCGTGTCGATGCCGGAATCGCTCATCGCCTGCACGGTGCGGCTGCGGCGGCTGGTGATCACGTTCGGCACCTCGTCGTCGCTCTCCATCACGATCGGCTGACCGTAGGTGGCCTCGCGCACGATCTGCACCGGCTTGGGCTGCGCACGCGCAACCGGGCTGCCGAGGCCGGTCGCGACCATGGTGACGCGCAGCGCGTCTTCCATGCTGTCGTCGATGACCTGGCCGACGATCACGGTCGCCTCTTCGGCGGTGAAGCTCTTGATCGTGTTCATCACCTCGTGGATTTCGCGCATCTTCACCGTGGACGACGCGGTGATGTTGACCAGCACGCCGCGTGCGCCGGCCAGATTCACGTCTTCCAGCAGCGGGCTCGCCACGGCCTGCTCGGCGGCGATGCGCGCACGGTTGTCGCCGTTGGCCTCGGCCGAACCCATCATCGCCATGCCCATCTCGCTCATCACGGTGCGCACGTCGGCGAAATCGACGTTGACGAGGCCAGGGCAGTTGATCACTTCGGCGATGCCGCCGACCGCGCCGTGCAGCACGTTGTTCGCCGCCTTGAAGGCGTCGAGCATGGAGACGTCGTCGCCCAGCACCTGCATCAGCTTCTCGTTGGGGATGATGATCAGCGAATCGACGTGGCGCGCCAGCGCCTCGATGCCGGCGTTGGCCGCGCGCACGCGCTTGCCTTCGAACAGGAAGGGCTTGGTGACCACGGCCACGGTGAGGATGCCGAGCTCCTTGGCGACTTCGGCGACCACCGGCGCCGCGCCGGTGCCGGTGCCGCCGCCCATGCCGGCGGTGATGAAGAGCATGTCCGCGCCGTCGATCAGCTCGGCGATGCGCTCACGGTCTTCCAGCGCGGCTTCGCGGCCGATGTCGGGGTTGGCGCCGGCGCCCAGGCCCTTGGTCACGGCGTTGCCAAGCTGCAGCTGCACCTTGGCCTGGTTGCGGGCCAGCGCCTGCGCGTCGGTGTTGATGGCGATGAACTCCACGCCGTTCAAGCCCGAAGCGATCATGTGGTCGACCGCATTGCCGCCGCAGCCGCCCACACCGATCACCTTGATCACCGCATCCTGGGTGTCTACATCCAACAGTTCAAACATAATGCTCTCCTCTTCTACCCAATCAAAAAACCACACTCAAAAACCTTTGGCGTGTCTGCCTCGCCGGGCACCACCGCCAAACTCCGTTTCGACGCCGCCGCGTTCAAGCTGCGCGGCGTCAGAAATTCCCCTTGAACCAGCTCTTCATGCGCTCGAAGATGTCCTTCAGGTTGTTGCCAGACAGCTTCGGCGCGTCGCGTCCGCGCGCCTCCAGCCCGGCCAGCAACAGGCCCATGCAGGTGGCGTAGCGCGGGTTGTGCATCACCTCGGCGAGTCCGCCTTCGTAACGCGGCCAGCCCATGCGCACCGGCATGTGGAACACCTCCTCGCCAAGTTCGACCATGCCCTGCATGCCCGCCGAGCCGCCGGTGATGACGATGCCCGACGACAACAGCTCCTCGAAGCCGGAGCGGCGCAACTCCGCCTGCACCAGCGAATACAGCTCCTCCATGCGCGGCTCGATGAACTCGGCCAGCGTCTGGCGTGACAACGTGCGCGGCGGGCGGTCGCCGATGCCGGGCACCTCGATCATGTCGCGCGCGTCGGCCAGTTGTCGGAGCGCGCAGCCGTACTGGATCTTGATATCCTCGGCTTCCTTCGGAGGCGTGCGCAATGCCACCGCGATGTCGTTGTTGACCTGGTCGCCGGCAACCGGGATCACCGCGGTGTGACGGATCGCGCCGTTGGTGAACACGGCGATGTCGGTGGTGCCGCCGCCGATGTCGACGAGACACACGCCGAGTTCCTTCTCGTCCTCGGTGAGCACCGCCATCGCGCTGGCGAGCGGCTGCAGCACCAGGTCGCCGACTTCCAGCCCGCAGCGGCGCACGCACTTGATGATGTTCTGCGCCGCCGACACCGCGCCGGTGACGATGTGCACCTTCACTTCCAGGCGCACCGCGCTCATGCCGAGCGGGTCGCGCACGTCTTCCTGGCCGTCGACGATGAATTCCTGCGGAATGGTGTGCAGGATCTGCTGGTCGGTCGGGATGTTCACCGCGCGCGCGGTCTCCACCACGCGATCGACGTCCATCTGGGAGATTTCCTTGTCCTTGATGGCGAACATGCCGTGCGAGTTGAAGCTCTTGATGTGGCTGCCCGCAATCCCCGTGTAGACCTCGCGGATCTTGCAGTCGGCCATCAACTCGGCCTCTTCCAGCGCGCGCTGGATCGCGTTGACGGTCGCCTCGATGTTGACCACCACGCCGCGGCGCAGGCCGCGCGAAGGACTGGTCCCCATGCCGATGATCTCGAGCACGCCCTCGTCGTTGATCTCGGCGACGATGCACACGATCTTCGAGGTGCCGATATCGAGGCCGACGACGAGGTTCTTGGGATCTCTGGGCTTGCTCATGGTGCTTCGTACTCAGGTTGCATTCGGTTTCACAGGAACGGCGGGCGTCGCGACAAAGCCGGCGGGCGCGACGCCGCCGGGCATGCGCAACGCCATGCCGTCGGGGTAGCGCAGGTCGACCGCCAGCGGCGCCACGGCCGGCACGCCGTCCTGCGCCGCGAAGACGCGCGGATAGAGTGCGACGAAGCGCGCCAGCCGCGCATCGGCCTGCTCGCGGCCGAGCGCGAGGGCGAGGCCGTTGTCGAGGCGGACGCGCCAGGCGCGCCGTTCCGACAGGGCGAGCTCGCCGATGGTCATGCCGAGCGGCGCCAGCGCGGCCTGGTAGCGGCGGTAGGCGGCATACACCTCGGCACTGCTGTCCTCAGGCCCCGCCAGGCGCGGCAGGCGGGCGTCGAGCGCGGCGACGAAAACCTCGCCCGCGACGTTGATCAGGGCGTCGTCGTTCCAGCGGGCCAGCGGCTCGTGCTCGACCAGCGACACCACCAGGGTGTCGGGCCAGCGTCGCTCGACGCGCGCCTCGCGCACCCAGGGCAGCTTCTCGAGGCTGTTGCGCACCTGTTCCAGATCGACGGTGAAGAAGGTGCCGCGCACCTTGCGCTCGGCCACCAGCCGGATCTGCGCTTCGGTGACGTGCGCCACCGGCGTCGCGACTTCCAGCGTCTTCAGCGCAAACGCCGGCTGCGCGACCACCCAGGCGATCACGCCGTAGGCCAGCAGGCCGAGCGCGCCCCAGGTCAGGACGCGGGCGACCTGACACAGCGGATGGGCGTCGAGTTCGGGCGTTGCCGTCATGCCAGCGTCTGCTCCAGGATCCGGATGCACAGGGTGTCGAAATCCATGCCCGCCACGCGCGCCGCCATCGGCACCAGGCTGTGGTCGGTCATGCCGGGCGAGGTGTTCACTTCCAGCAGGTAGGGGTTGCCATGGCGATCGAGCATGATGTCGACGCGTCCCCAGCCGCGCCCGCCGACGAGGCGGAAGGCGTCGAGCGCGAGCTTGCGCAACGCCATTTCCTGCGCGTCCGGCAGGCCCGCCGGGCAGTGGTACTGCGTGTCGTCGCGCAGGTATTTCGCCTCGAAATCGTAGAAGGCCTTGTCCTTCGCCGGCTCCAGGCGGATCAGCGGCAGCGCGGTGTCGCCGAGCAGGCCGACGGTGAATTCGGCGCCGTCGATGAATTTCTCCGCCAGCACCAGCGCGTCGTGCTCGGCCGCGGCCTCATACGCGGCCTTCAGGGTGCCGGCTTCGGTGACCTTGCTCATGCCGATGCTCGAGCCTTCGCGTGCGGGTTTGACGAAGATCGGCAGGCCGAGCTGCTTTTCCACCGCGGCGAAATCGCTGGCGGCGTCGAGGATCGCCCAATCGGCGGTGGGCAGACCGGCGGCGCGCCACAGCAGCTTGGTGCGCCACTTGTCCATGCCGACGGCGGAGGCCATGACGCCGCTTCCGGTGTAGGGCAGGTTCAGGAGTTCGAGCGCGCCCTGCATGCAGCCATCCTCGCCGTAGCGGCCGTGCAACGCGATGAACACGCGGTCGAACTCGCCGGACATCAGGTCGCCGAGACTGCGCGTCGCGGGGTCGAAGGGATGCGCGTCGACGCCCTGGCGCGTGAGCGCCGCCAGCACCGCGTTGCCGCTGTTGAGCGACACGGGGCGTTCGGCCGAGTTGCCGCCGAGCATCACGGCAACCTTGCCGAAGCGTTTCGCGGAATTCACTTCACTCACTGCCGTTCTCCGATGATGCGGACTTCGCGGATGAGCTGCACGTTGGTGCGCATCTCCACGGTGTCCTCGACGTGTTCGATCACGCGCTCGATGTCGGTCGCGCTGGCGTGGCCGAGGTTGATGATGAAATTGGCATGCTTCTCCGACACCTGCGCGTCGCCGACGCGGTAGCCCTTGAGCCCGCAGGATTCGATCAGGCGCGCCGCGTGGTCGCCCGGCGGGTTGCGGAACACCGAGCCGGCGTTGGGCTGGCCGAGCGGCTGCGCGGCGATGCGCTGCTTCAAGAGCGTCTTGATCGTCTCGCGCGAGGCTTCGCCGTCGCCCTTTTCGAGGCGGAACCAGGCGCCGACGAACCATTCCTCGCGCGGATGCCGCAGCGCAACGTGGCGGTAGCCGATGACGTAATCCTCGGGGCGGCGTTCGGCAAGCTGGCCGTCACGGTCGAGCGTCTGCACCTGCACCAGCCGGTTCCAGGTTTCGCCGCCGTAGCAGCCGGCATTCATCGCGATCGCGCCGCCGACGGTGCCGGGAATGCCGGCCCAGAATTCGCCGCCGACGAGGTTGTGGGTGGCGGCGAAGCGCGCGAGCTTGGGCGACGCCACGCCGGCCTGCGCGAAGATCAGCGCGGTGTCATGGCCTTCCGGCGCGGCCGGCAGGCCGTGGGTGCGGCCTTCGACCGCGAGTTTCTTCAGCACGCCGTGCAGCAGGATCACCATGCCTTTCACGCCACCGTCGCGCACCAGCAGGTTGCTGCCCAGGCCGACCATGTGGATCGCCTCGTCGTGCGGCACCGAACGCACCAGCCAGATCAGGTCTTCCAGATCGGCGGGGATGTACACGCGCTGCGCCGGGCCGCCGGCGCGCCAGGACACGTGCTTCGCCATCGGCTCGTTGTAGAGGAAGCGGCCGCGCAGCACCGGTGCGCCGCCGGTGGTCATGTCGACCTCGCTCATGCGGTAGTTATGACGCATGGCTACCCCCTCCACTGGGCGCCGAGGCGCCTGCGGAATCGTGCCCCCCGATCGCCGGCGCCACCTGGCCGATGCTGCCGGCGCCCATCACCAGCACGACGTCGCCGTCGTGCGCGAGTTCATGCAGTGCCGCCGGCACGTCGGCGACCTGCTCGACGAACACCGGCTCGACCTTGCCGGCGACGCGCACCGCGCGCGCCAGCGCGCGGCCGTCGGCGGCGACGATAGGCGCTTCGCCTGCTGGATAGACTTCCGTCAGCACCAGTACGTCGGTCTCCGACAGCACTTTCACGAAGTCCTCGAAGCAGTCGCGTGTACGGGTGAAACGATGCGGCTGGAACACCAGCACCAGCCGGCGGCCCGGGAAGGTGCCGCGCGCGGCGGCGAGCGTCGCCGCCATCTCGACCGGATGATGGCCGTAGTCGTCGATCAGGCAGTATTTGCCGCCGTCCTTCGCCGGCTGCTCGCCGTAGCGCTGGAAGCGCCGGCCGACGCCGTGGAATTCCGCCAGCGCCTTGACGATGGCGGCGTCGCTCGCTCCGACCTCGGTCGCCACGGCGATCGCCGCGAGGCTGTTCAACACGTTGTGCAGGCCAGGGTGGTTCAGCACCACGTCGAGGTCGGCCATGCCCTCGCGCTTCACCGTGAAGTGCATGCGCCCGCCCTCGAAGCGCGCGTTCACCGCACGCACCTGCGCCGCCTCGTCGAAGCCGTAGGTGGTGATCGGCTTGGTGATGCGCGGCAGGATTTCGCGCACGTGCGGGTCGTCGACGCACAGCACTGCCATGCCGTAGAACGGCAGGCGCTGGCAGAAGTCGACGAAGGCCTGCTTCAGACGCTCGAAGTCGTGGCCGTAGGTCTCCATGTGATCGGCGTCGATGTTGGTGACGATCGCGATCACGGGGGTGAGATACAGGAAGGACGCGTCGGACTCGTCGGCTTCGGCGACGAGAAAGTCGCCCTGGCCGAGGCGCGCGTTGGTGCCGGCGGCTGTCAGTTTGCCGCCGATGACGTAGGTCGGGTCCATGCCCGCCTCGCCGAGGATGCTGGCGACGAGGCTGGTGGTGGTGGTCTTGCCGTGGGTGCCGGCGACCGCGATGCCCTGCTTCAGGCGCATCAGCTCGGCGAGCATGAGCGCGCGCGGCACGATGGGAATCTTCTTCTCGCGCGCGGCGATCACTTCGGGGTTGTCGTCCTGCACCGCGGTCGAGGTCACCACCGCGTCGGCCCCGGCGATGTGGTCCGCCGCGTGGCCGCGATGGATGCGCGCGCCGAGCTTCGCCAGCCGACGCGTCACCGCGTTGTCGGCGAGATCCGAGCCCGACACCGCGTAGCCGAGGTTCAACAGCACCTCGGCGATGCCGCTCATGCCGACGCCGCCGATGCCGACGAAATGGATGTGCTTGACGGCGTGCTTCATGATGCCCTCCGGGCGGTGAGGCGTGAGGAGTAAGGAGTGAAGTGGCTCATGCGTTCCTCCCTGCCCCCTGCCCCCCGACTCCCGAGCCCTCGGCCAGCGCCTCGCAGATGTCCGCAACGCGCGCGGTCGCGTCCGGCTTCGCCAGCGCGCGCGCCTTGTCCGACATGGCGGCGAGCGTGGCGCGGTCGAGGCCGCCGATCAGGTCGGCGAGCGTGTCCGCCGTCAGCTCCTTCTGCTGCATCAACCAGGCGGCGCCGGCGTCGGCGAGGAAGGCGGCGTTGCCGGTCTGGTGGTCGTCGACCGCGAAGGGGAAGGGCACGAGCACTGCCGGCACGCCGGCGCACGCGAGCTCGGCGACGGTCATCGCACCAGCGCGGCAGATGGCGACGTCGCAGGCGCGATAGGCGGCCGCCATGTCCTCGATGTAGTCGCGCACCTCGGCGTCGACGCCGGCGGCGGCGTAGTTGGCGCGCAGCACGTCGAGATGCTGGCGTCCCGACTGGTGCACGACCTGCGGCCGCTTGTCGGCGGGAAGGCGCGCGAGTGCCTGCGGCACCAGGGTATTCAGGGCGGAGGCGCCGAGGCTGCCGCCGACGACCAGCAGGCGCAAGGGCCCGCTGCGTTCCGGCCGCGCTTCCTCTCCCAGCGCGGCGATGTCCGTGCGCACCGGATTGCCCACCCATTCGGTCGTGACGCTGCGGCAGGGGATGGGCTTGTCTCGCTCACTCCTGAAGGCCTGCGGGAACGCGGTGAGCACGCGGTCGGCGAGGCAGGCGAGCACGCGGTTGGTGAGCCCGCCGACCGAGTTCTGCTCGTGGATGACCAGGGGCTTGTTCAAAAGACTCGCCATCATGCCGCCGGGAAACGCGGTGTAGCCGCCCATGCCGAGCACGACGTCGGGGCGGCGCGCAAAAATGGCACGCAGGCTCTGCCAGAAGGCGACGAGCAGCATCGCCGGCAGCAGCAGCTTCTTCACCAGGCCCTTGCCGCGCACGCCGCCCATCGCGACCCACACCATGTCGATACCGGCCGCCGGCACCACGCGTGCCTCAAGGCCGCTTTTCGTGCCGAGCCAGAACACGTTCCAGCCGCGCGCGCGCAGCGCGTCGGCGACGGCGAGCGCGGGGTAGACGTGACCGCCGGTGCCGCCGGCCATGACCATCAAGGTCCGGCGGGCGATGCCCACCCTGTCCCCCTCCCCCTTGAGGGGGGAGGGATGGGGAGAGGGTGATGCCGATGTCGCCATCGCCAGATCCGCCATCAGTACGCCTTCCCCCGCCCCATCTGGCGGTTTTCCCAGTCGATGCGCAGGAGCAGCGCGACGGCGAGGCAATTGGCGACGATGCCGCTGCCGCCGAACGACAGGAAGGGCAGCGTGAGGCCCTTGGTCGGCAGGAGGCCGACGTTCACGCCCATGTTGATCAGCGCCTGCACGCCGAGCCAGATGCCGATGCCCTGCGCGACCAGCGCCTTGAACGAGCGCTCGAGTTGCGCCGCGCGGTGGCCGATCAGGAAGGCCTTGACGATGAGCCAGGCGAACAGGCCGATCACGACCGCGACGCCGATGAAGCCGAATTCCTCGGCGATCACCGCGAGCAGGAAGTCGGTGTGCGCCTCCGGCAGGTAGAACAGCTTCTCGACGCTGCCGCCCAGCCCCAGGCCGAACCACTCGCCGCGGCCGAAGGCGATCAACGCGTGCGAAAGCTGGTAGCCCTTGCCGTAGGGATCGGCGAACGGGTCCATGAAGCCGAGGATGCGCTGCATGCGGTAGGGCGAGCTGACGATGAGCAGCGCGAAGCCGGCGAGCAGCACCACGACCAGCGCGGCGAACACGCGCCAGTTGAGGCCGCCGAGGAAGAGGATGCCCATGCCGATCGCGACGATGACGACGAAGGCGCCGAAATCGGGCTCGCTCAGCAGCAGCGCACCGGTGAGCATCATCACCGCCGCCATCGGCAGGAAGCCCTTGCGGAAGTCGTGCATGAAGGCCGCCTTGCGCGTCGTGTAGTCGGCGGCGTAGAGCACGGCGAGGAGCTTCATCAGCTCCGACGGCTGCAGGTTGGCGAAGCCGAGCGGGATCCAGCGGCGGCTGCCGTTGACCTCGCGGCCGATGCCCGGGATCAGCACCACGACCAGCAGCAGCAGGCCGGCGAGGAAAAGATAGGGTGCCGCCTGCTGCCACACGCGCATCGGCACCTGGAACGCGGCCAGCCCGGCCGTGACGCCGATGCCGATGAAGATGCCCTGGCGGATGAGGTAGTACTCGCCGTTGTGGCCGGTGTAGCGCGCCGCTTCGGCAATCGCCAGCGACGCCGAGTAGACCATGACCAGCCCCAGCGCCAGCAGCCCGAGCACCAGCCACAAGAGGTCGAAATCGATTTCGGCACCGGGCTGCGCGGCGCGCGCGGAATAACGCATCATGCCGTCGTCCCTCCCTGCGCCGCGAGACGATTCACCGCGGCGACGAAGACTTCGGCGCGGTGGACGTAGTTGCGGAACATGTCGAAGCTCGCGCAGGCCGGCGACAGCAGCACCGCGTCGCCCGGCTGCGCCAGCCGCGCAGCCGCGTCGACCGCCGCGTCCAGGCTTGCCGCATGATGGATCTCGACGCCGCTGCCGGCAATCGCCGCCTCGATCAGCGGGGCGTCGCGCCCGATCAGCACGACGGCGCGCGCGTTCGCCGCGACCGCGGCCTTCAGCGGCGCGAAATCCTGGCCCTTGCCGTCGCCGCCGAGGATGACCACCGCGCGCCGCGCCCCCATGCCGTACAGCGCCGCCTCGGTGGCGCCGACGTTGGTGCCCTTGGAATCGTCATACCAGGTGACCCCGTCGATCTCGGCGACCTTTTCCACCCGGTGCGGCAGCCCCTTGAAGTGGGCGAGGCCGCGCAGCAGCGCTTCCATCGGCAGGCCGATCGCGCGCGTCAGCGCCAGCGCGGCGAGCGCGTTGGCGGCGTTGTGCAGGCCGGCGACCGGCAGCGCGGACAAGGGCATCAGCATGTCGCCGCCGACGCAGAGTTCGTCCTCGCACAGGCCGAAGTTCTCGCCCTGCGGACAGCGGTCGAGGCCGAACGTGACGACGCGACGGCCGGGGCGCGCCATCGCCAGCGTGCGCGCGTCGTCGCGGTTGAGCACCTGCACGCCGTCGCCGCTGAAGATGCGCGCCTTGGCCGCGGCGTAGGCGTCCATGTCCGCATAGCGGTCCATGTGGTCTTCCGACAGGTTGAGCACGGTGGCGGCGTCGGCGGCGAGGCTCGCCGTCGTCTCGAGCTGGAAACTGGACAGCTCGAGCACCCAGGCTTGCGGCAACGGCGCGAGACCCTGCTCGATCTCCAGCAACGCGTCGAGCACCGGCAGGCCGATGTTGCCGGCCACGCAGGTCGCAAGGCCCGCCATGCGGCACATGTCGCCGCACATCGCGGTGACCGTGCTCTTGCCGTTGCTGCCGGTGATCGCGATCACCCGCATCGGGCCGCCGGCATCGACCGAAACGGCGCGCTCGGCGTTGAGCGCGGCGACCGCGCGCGCGAACAGCTCGACGTCGCCGACGACCTCGACGCCGGCCGCGATGGCCTCGCGCACCGCCGGCTCGGCAAGCGGCACACCGGGACTCAGCACCAGCATGTCTGCCGTCTTCAGCTGCACGGCGTCGAACGGCCCGGTCGCCAGCGTCACCTGCGGCAGCAGCGCGGCCAGGCGCGCCGCGTGCGGCGGCGCCGACCGACTGTCGGCCACGTGCACCGATGCGCCGCGCGCCGCCAGCCAGCGCGCGCACGACAGGCCGGTGTCGCCGAGGCCGAGGACCACGACGCGCTTGCCGGCGAGGTGAAGGCTGTCCAAATTCATCTCAGCTTCAGGCTCGACAGACCGATCAAGACCAGCATCATCGAAATGATCCAGAAACGCACCACGACCTGGTTTTCCTTCCAACCCTTGAGTTCGTAGTGGTGGTGGATCGGCGCCATGCGGAAGACGCGCTTGCCGGTGAGCTTGAACGAGGCGACCTGCACCATCACCGACAGGGTCTCGACGACGAACACGCCGCACATGATGAACAGGATGATTTCCTGGCGCACGATGACGGCGACGACGCCGAGCGCGGCGCCCAGTGCGAGCGCGCCGACGTCGCCCATGAAGACTTCCGCGGGATAGGCGTTGAACCACAGGAAGGCCAGCCCAGCGCCGGCCATCGCCGCGCAGAAGATCGCCAGCTCCCCGGCACCCGGCACGTAGGGCACGCCGAGGTACTTGGAGAACACCGCGTTGCCGGCGACGTAGGCGAAGATCGCGAGCGCCGACGCGACCATCACCGTCGGCAGGATCGCCAGCCCGTCGAGGCCGTCGGTGAGGTTGACCGCGTTCGACGCGCCGACGATGACGAAGTAGGTCAGCGCGATGAAGGCAAACGCCGACAGCGTGAGCGTGGCGTGCTTGAGGAAGGGGATGATGAGCTCGGTATGCTGCGGCAGCGTCGCGGTGTTCCACAGGTAGACCGCGACCGCGAGGCCGATTACCGACTGCCAGAAGTATTTCCAGCGCGAGGGCAGGCCGCGTGAGTTCTTCTCGACGACCTTGCGCCAGTCGTCGACCCAGCCGATGACGCCGAAGCCGATCAGCGTAAGCAGCGCGACCCAGACGTATTCGTTGGTCAGGTCGGCCCACAGCAGGGTGGTCACGGCGACCGACACCAGGATCAACGCGCCGCCCATGGTCGGCGTGCCCGACTTGACGAGATGCGTCTGCGGGCCGTCGGTGCGCACCGACTGGCCGATCTTCAGCGCCGTGAGCTTGCGGATCACCGCCGGTCCGACGATGAAGGAAATCGTCAGCGCGGTCAGCGTGGCCAGCACCGCGCGCAGCGTCAGATAACCGAAGACGTTGAACGCGCGTATGTCCTGGCCCAGTGTTTCGAACAGCCACAGCAGCATGTCAGTGTTCCTCTGTGAAGCTTTGCACCACGCGCTCCATCTGCATGAAGCGCGAGCCCTTGACCAGCACGGTGACGTCCGGTCCGAGGGCGTTTTCGAGTTCGGCGAGCAGTTCCTGGATGCGCTCGAAATGCATCGCGCCGGCGCCGAAGGCGCCGACCGTCTCGCGCGTCAGATCGCCCAGCGCGAGCAGGCGGTCGACGCCGGCGGCTTTCGCGGCGAGGCCGATCTGCGCGTGCATCGCCGGCGCGTCGCGGCCGAGTTCGCCCATGTCGCCGAGCACCAGGATCTTGCGGCCGGGCTGTTGCGCCAGCACCGCGAGCGCGGCTTTCACCGAATCCGGGTTGGCGTTGTAGGTGTCGTCGAGGAAGGTCGCGCCGTGCAGCGCCGCCTTCTTCTGCAGACGGCCCTTGATGCCGGTGTAGGCAGACAGGCCGGCGACGATGCTGCGCAGCGAGACGTCGAGCGCGAACGCGGCGGCGGTGGCGGCGAGCGCGTTCATGACGTTGTGCTCGCCCGGCACCCCGAGCTCGACGTCGAGCGTGGCGTGCGGCAGGCTGACCGTGAGCGCCGAGCCGTACAGGGTCGGCCGGTACTGGCCGCGCACCGTGGCGGGCTCGCGCAGGCCGAAATCGACGACGCTGCGTCGCGCGTTGGCGTCGCGCCAGAGCCAGGCGTGCGCGTCGTCGGCGTTGAAAAGCGCGATCCCGGCGTCCGACAGGCCGTTGAAGATTTCGCCCTTGGCGCGCGCGATCGCCTCGACCGAGCCGAGGTTGCCGATGTGCGCGGTCAGCGCGTTGTTCACCAGCGCCAAATCGGGATGCGCCAGCCGGGTCAGGTAGTCGATCTCGCCGGCGTGGTTCATGCCCATTTCGAGCACGGCGTACTGGTGCTGGGGACGCAGACGCAGCAGCATCAGCGGTACGCCGATGTCGTTGTTGAGATTGCCTTCGGTCGCGAGCACCGCATCGGCGGCGCCGGCTTCCGCCTGCAGGATCGCGGCGAGCATTTCCTTCACCGTGGTCTTGCCGTTGCTCCCGGTTACCGCGACAACCGGAATCGCGAAACGCCTGCGCCACGCTGCGGCGAGCCGTCCCAGCGCCAGCCGGGTGTCGTCGACGCGGATCGCGTGCGCAACCTCGGGCGCCTGCGCGGCGTCGAGCACCACGCCGGCCGCGCCCTCGCGCAACGCCTGCGCGGCGAAGGCGCCGCCGTCGAATCGTTCGCCGCGCAGGGCGACGAAGAGGTCGCCCGGCCGCAGGATGCGACTGTCGGTGACGACCCGCTTCGCCTCGGCGTCGGGCCCCGCGTACGCGACCCCCAGCAGGGCGGCCGCCTCAGAGAGTCGGAGCTTCATGTCCATGCCGCGAGCGCCCTCCCGGCCACGTCGATGTCGGCGAACGGCAGGCGTTCGCCGGCGATTTCCTGGTAGTCCTCGTGTCCCTTGCCGGCGATCAGCACGACGTCGCCGCGGCGCGCCTCGCCGATCGCCTCGAAGATCGCGCGCGCCCGGTCGGCCTCAACGCGCGGCGCGCCGTCGCAGCCGGCGAGGATGTCGTCGATGATGTGTCGCGGATCCTCGTTGCGCGGATTGTCGCTGGTGATCCAGACGACATCGGCCGCGCGGCTCGCCGCCGCGCCCATCAGGGGACGTTTGCCCTTGTCGCGGTTGCCGCCGCAGCCGAACACGCAAATGAGGCGCCCCCCTTCGACGATTTCGCGCAAGGTTGCCAGCACCTTCTCCAGCGCGTCGGGCGTGTGCGCGTAATCGACCACGACCAGGGGCTGGGCGCCGCCGCCCAGGGTCTGCATCCGACCGGCCGGCGGCGTGATCGGGACGAACGCGCGGCAGGCGTCGCCGAGCGCGACCCCGGACACCAGCAGCGTCGTCAGCACGGCGAGCAGGTTGGACGCGTTGAAGCGCCCGAGCAAGGGCGCGTCGAGTTCGGCCCGCCCCCAGTCGGTGCGCACCGCGAGATGCAAGCCGGCCTGCGACAGGCGAAGCTGCTCGCCGACCACCGCGCCGCGCTGGAAACCGTAGCCGGCGACGCGCGCCGGCCGCGGTGCGGCCTCGAGACGCCGGCCGAAATCGTCGTCGGTGTTGAGCACAACCCACTCCAGGCCCGGCCAGTCGAACAGGCGCGCCTTGGCGGCGGCGTAGTTTTCCATATTGCCGTGATAGTCGAGGTGGTCGCGCGACAGGTTGGTGAGCACGGCGACGTCGAAGCGGGTGCCGTTGACGCGGCCCTGGACCAGGCCGTGCGACGACACTTCCATCGCGCAGCCGACGGCGCCCTGGGCGCGGTAGCCGGCGAGACGCTGCTGCAGCTCGATCGCGTCGGGCGTGGTGTTGCGCGCGGGCGTCAGGGCATCCGGGAAGCCGTTGCCCACGGTGCCGATCACCGCGGTTCTGTGGCCGAGCGCGCCGAAGGCCTGCGCGGTCCACAGCGCCACCGAAGTCTTGCCGTTGGTGCCGGTGACGCCGACCATGCGCAGCGCGCGCGACGGCTCGCCGTAGACGTGGGCGGCGATCTCGCCGATGCGCTCCTTCAGCTGCGGCACGCCGGCGTTCGGCACGCCGAGCGCGGGATCCCACTGGTAATGGTCGGCTTCCCACAGCACGCCGTCGGCACGCTGCACGACCGCCTGGGGAATGAAGTCGCGGCCATCGCGCGCCTCGCCCGGGTAGGCGGCGAAGACCGTGCCCGGCCCGGCCCGGCGGCTGTCGCTGGTGAGCGCCTGCACGCGCACGCCGAGGCGCTCCAGGATGTGCGGAACGCTCTCCCGGGACGCCGGCACGGCGGTCTGCGGACGCACGCTCGTCATCACACGCCCCCCTGCACGCGCGCCGGCGGCGCCTGGGTCACGTGGGTCGCCGTCTCCGGCGCATCGGGCGGCAGGCCGAGCTGGCGCAGGCTCGCCGCCATCACCTGGGCGAACACCGGCCCGGCGACGCTGCCGCCGTAATACACGCCGCCCGAGGGCTCGTCGATCACCACGCCGATGATGAGGCGCGGATTCGACGCCGGCGCCATGCCGACGAAGGACGACAGGTAGCGGTCGGGCGCGTAGCGGCCGTCGACCAGCTTGTGCGCAGTGCCGGTCTTGCCGGCGACGCGGTAACCCGGCACCCGGGTGCGCTGGCCGGTGCCGCCCTCCTGCGTCACCGCCTCCATCATTCCGCGCACTTCGCGCGCCACCGCCGGCGAGAACACGCGCACGCCGGAAATCTCCTGCGGTTCGCGGCGGAGGAAGGACAGCGGCATCACCTCACCGTCGTTGGCGAAAGCCATGTAGGCGCGCGTCAACTGCAGCAGGCTTACCGACAGCCCGTAGCCGTAGGCCATGGTCGCGTGCTCGACCGGCTTCCAGCCGGCGGCGTCGCGCAGGCGTCCGGCGGTCTCGCCGGGGAAGCCCGAGCCCGGCAGCTGGCCGAAGCCGGAACGGTTGAGCGCCTCCCAATACTGCGCGGGCGTCATCGCCATTGCCATTTTCACCGAGCCGACGTTGCTCGACTTCTGGATGATCTCGCGCACCGTCATCTGCGGATGCGGATGCACGTCGCGCACCAGCTTGCTGCCGACGCGCCAGGTCTCGGGGGTCTCGATCACGGTGTCGGGCCGGAACAGGCCGCGCTCGAGCGCGGCGGCGGCGACGAAGGGTTTGATCGTCGACCCCGGTTCGAAGGTGTCGATCACCGCGCGGTTGCGCATCGGGCCCGGCCGGTAGTCGCGCCGGTTGTTGGGGTTGAACACCGGCTGGTTGGCGAGCGCGAGGATCTCGCCGGTCTTGGCGTCGAGCACGACGATGCTGCCGCCCCGGGCCTTGTTGCGCGCGATCGCCGCCGCCAGTTCGCGGTGCGCGAGGTACTGGATGTTGAGGTCGAGCGAGAGCGCGAGGTTGCCGCCCTGCTGCGCGGTCTTGATCGGGGCGAGGTCGCGGATGGCATTGCCACGGCGGTCGCGCATGATCTGACGATGGCCGTCGCGGCCGGCGAGCCAGTCCTGGTAGGCGCGTTCGACGCCCTCCTGTCCGAGGTCGTCGACGTTGGTAAAACCGACCACGTGCGCGGCGACTTCGCCGGCGGGGTAGTAGCGGCGGAATTCGCGCCGCAGGTGCAGGCCGGGCGCCCCCATCGCGGCGATCTTCGCCGCCTGCTCCGGCGTCACCGGGCGCTTCACGCTGAATTCGCCGCGCGTCTTGCGCGCCAGGGTTTTCGCCAGTTGATCCGGCTTGACGCCGAGCACCTTCGCCAACTGGGCGTGCTGCTCGGGCGTGAGCTTCAATTCGTCCGGGCGCGCCCACAGCGATTCGACCGGCGTGCTGATCGCCAGCAACTGGCCGTGGCGGTCGGTGACGTGGCCGCGCTGCGCCGGCAGGGTGAGATTGCGGTTGGCGACGGCGTCGCCCTTGCCCTGCAGGTAGTCGGTATGCAGGCCCTGCAGGTAGAACGCGCGGCCGGCCACGACGACAAGACCCGCAAGCAGCAGACCGCCGACGGTCGCCATGCGCCAGGGCGCAAGGTGGATGCCGAGGAGTTTGCGGGCGTGGTAATTCATGGTGCGGTCGTCAGCGTCTCGATGCGCACCCGGTCATGTGCCGGCGCGACCAGGCCGAGGCGTTCGCGCGCGATGGCGTCGACCCGTGCCGGATTGGCCCAGGTGCTCTGCTCCAGCTGCAATTGTCCCCACTGCTCGTCCAACGCATGCGCCTGCTTCTTCAGGCGTTCCAACTCGACAAAATACGTACGCGACCGGTGCTGCGCCTGGATCACCGCCAGGGCGCAGCCGATCAGCACCAGCGCCAGCACGACGTTGAGGCGGCTCATCGCGCTCGCCCCTCCGCGTCAACCGCCGCCCGCTCCGCCACCCGCAGCACGGCGCTGCGCGCGCGCGGGTTGGCCGCGACTTCGGCCTCGCTCGCGTGCTGCGCGCGCCCGACCAGACGCAGCCGGCCCGGCTTCAGCATCGCCGCCGGAATCGGCAGCCGTCGCGGCGCCTGCTCGCCCTGCGCCTCGTCGCGCAGGAAGCGCTTGACGATGCGGTCCTCAAGCGAATGAAAGCTGATCACCGCGAGCCGCCCGCCCGGATTCAATCGGTCCACGCATTGCGGCAGCACGGCCTTCAGCTCTTCCAGCTCGCGGTTGATATGAATCCGTATAGCCTGGAAGCTGCGGGTCGCCGGGTGCTGCCCAGGCTCGCGGCGCTTGACCGCTGCGGCGATGAGGCTGGCAAGCTGCCCGGTCGTGCGGATCGCTTCTTTTTGCCGTGCCGCAACAAGCGCGCGCGCAATCGATTTAGCAAACCGCTCTTCCCCGTACTCGCGGATGACTTCACCAATCTCTCCCTCTTCCGCCGTCGCCAGCCAGTCGGCCGCCGACACCCCGCTGTCCGGATCCATGCGCATGTCGAGCGGCGCATCTAACCGGAAGCTGAATCCGCGCGCGGCGTCGTCGAGTTGCGGCGACGACACGCCGATGTCCAGCAGAATCCCGTCCACGGTCGCCACGCCCAGTTCGTCGAGCACGGCGCCCAGTTGCGAAAACGCGCGCCGGACCAGGGTCAGGCGCGCATCCTTCAGTTCGGCCCCGGCACGCACCGCCGCCGGATCGCGATCCAGCGCGATCAGGCGTCCGGTCGGCCCCAGCCGCTGCAGGATCAGCCGGCTGTGACCGCCGCGCCCGAAGGTGGCGTCGACGTACACGCCGTCGGGCCGGATTGCGAGCGCCGTCACCGCCTCCTGTGCCAGCACCGGCACATGGGCGGAGTCGTTCACAACGTGAAGCCCTCCAGCTCGGGCGGCAGCGTGTCGTCGCGGAAGGTGAGCGCCTGCGCCACCTGCGCGTCCCAGCGCGCCTCGTTCCACAACTCGATCTTGCTGCCCTGGCCCACCATGACCACGTTCTTGTCGAGCTCGGCGAACTTGCGCAGCATCGGCGGCAGCAGCACGCGGCCGGCGCTGTCCATGTCCATGTCGTGCGCGTAGCCGACAAGCAATTGCTTCAGGCTGCGGGTGCGGGGATTGAAATCGGACAGCCCGTTGAGCTTCTTCTCGATCGGCTCCCACTCGGGCAGGGGGTAGAGCAGCAGGCACTGGCCGGGGTCGGCGGTGACGACGACGCGCCCCCCGCCGTTGACCAGCAGGGCGTCGCGATAGCGCGCCGGCACGACGAGCCGGCTCTTGCTATCCAGACTGACTGTTGCGACCCCGCGAAACATGCTCCCCCGTCCTTGGAATTGGATGTGATTGGCGGGCACATTCTCCCACAACTTCCCACCATTCACCACTTCGACCCACTATAGGGGATAGTTTTGGGGGGGTCAAGCCGGCGCAAGCAAAAAAATCCCTATGCCTCAAGGACTTAGGCAGGGTTTCGGCTTGTGGATAAGTTTCTGGAAAAACCGCAAGTTAGCGGTCTTTTTTAGATGCGTTTTTTAGATAAAAACGCCAAGTACATGAATTAAATAGAAAGAGGGGGAAAGTCGGTCGATAAGCCGGGTTCTGTCGTGGACAACCATTCCTCTAGGCCGGCCATTGCTGACCGGCTCCAGCCACCTACCCGCAGACTCGGCGAGCCGCGTCATCGTCTGCCTATTTGGTGTTGCTCCGGATGGAGGTTACCGCGTTTCACGTCCACCCGGCGGACCGGGTTTACTCGTCTCTGTGGCCCTGTTCCTCGCCTCGCGGCGTCCGGCCGTTAGCCGGCATCCTGCTCTGTGGAGCCCGGACTTTCCTCTCCCATTTGCATGGCAGCGGTTGCCTGACCGGCTTTCCCGCCCGTGATTATAAATAACTCTTGGTTGACTCCCCGAAGGGATTTGCTAAGCCAAGGTTTCCGGGTCCTCGCGGCCCCACCCAGGAGACCCATCATGAGGAGACGCCTGTATTTCATGGTGCCCGACGCCGCCAGCGCCCGGCACATCCGCGACGAGCTGCTGCTCGCCCGCATCGAGGACACGCACATCCACGTGCTCGCCCGCGAGGACGTCGCGCTCGACGACCTGCGCGAAGCGTCCTTCCTGCAGAAATCCGATTTCGTCCACGGCGCCGAGATCGGACTGGCAGTCGGCGGCGGCATCGGCATCATCGCCGGCCTGGTCGCGGTGTTCTTCCCGCCCGCCGGCGTCGACCTGCAACTCGTCACCATCCTGCTCACCGCGCTGATCGGCGCCGCCTTCGGCGCCTGGGTCGCAAGCATGGTCGCCAGTTCGCTCCCCAATTCCCGGCTGCAGAGCTTCGAATCGGCGATTGCCGCCGGGCACGTGCTGATGATGGTCGACGCACCCGCCGGTCGCGTCGAGGACATCATGAAATTGGTCACCGCGCGTCATCCCGAAGCGACGAGCTCGGGCATGGAGCCGACGATCCCGGCGTTCCCCTGACGCCCTCCTCCCGCGCAGCGCAATACTGCGCGCTCTCGGAAGCATCCGGCGATTTCGCGCTCTGGTGTGCTTCCTCCGCGGCAGGCTCCCCCGGCCTGCCGCTTTTTTGTCAGGCCACGCGCCAGCGCACGGCCTCGCCGGCGCGCAGCGGCACCAGCGTCGTGTCGCCCAGGGCCAGCCGCCCCGGCACCGTCCACGCTTCGCGCACGAGCGTGATCGTGTCCGTGTGCCGCGGCAGTCCGTAGAAGTCGGCGCCGTAGAAACTGGCAAAGGCCTCCAGTTTGTCGAGCGCGCCTGCGTCCTCGAAGGCTTCGGCGTAGAGCTCGATCGCGGCGTGCGCCGTGTAGATGCCGGCGCAGCCGCAGGCGCTTTCCTTCGCGCCGACCGCGTGCGGCGCCGAGTCGGTGCCGAGGAAGAATTTCGGGCTGCCGGAAATCGCCGCCGCGACCAGCGCCTGGCGATGCAGTTCGCGCTTGAGCACCGGCAGGCAGTACATGTGCGGACGGATGCCGCCGCGGAACATGGCGTTGCGGTTGTACAGCAGGTGATGCACGGTGATCGTCGCGCCGACGTTGTCCGGCGCGGCCGTGACGAACTCGGCGGCGTGCCGCGTGGTGATGTGCTCGAGCACGACGCGCAGCTTCGGAAAGTCCTTCATCAGCCGCGTGAGATGGCGGTCGATGAACACCGCCTCGCGGTCGAACACGTCGACGTCGGAATCGACCACCTCGCCATGCAGCAGGAGCGGCAGCCCCACTTCCTCCATCGCCGCGATCGCCGGATAGGCACGCGTCAACTCGGTCACGCCGGAATCCGAATTCGTCGTCGCACCCGCCGGGTAGTACTTCACCGCGTGCACGAAGCGGCTCGCCTTGGCACGGCGGATTTCGTCGGGCGCCGTGTTGTCGGTGAGGTAGAGCGTCATCAGCGGCTCGAAGGCGGTGCCGGCGGCAGCCGCCAGCAGACGGTCGCGGTAGGCGGCGGCATCGGCCACCGTCACCACCGGCGGCTTGAGGTTGGGCATGGCGATGGCGCGGCCGAACACGCGTGCGGTGTCGGGCACGACGCTCTGCATCGCGGCGCCGTCGCGGAAGTGGATATGCCAGTCGTCGGGACGGGTGATCGTGAGCGTGTCGGTCATTTGCGTGCGAGCGTCATCTTGTAGAGCTCGGCCTTGGTTCGTCCGGTAATTTTAGCCGCGAGTTTGGCGGCCAGCGTCGGCGGCAACTCCGCGGCGAGGACGTCGAGCACGCGCAAGGCTTCGACGTCGGTCGCCGCCGCGGCTTCCAGGGGCGGATGCACGACGACGACGAATTCGCCGCGCGCGTGGTTGGGGTCGGCGGCGAGCCAGGCCGGCGCATCGGCGAGCGGCAGGGTGACGATGCTCTCGAATTTCTTGGTCAGCTCGCGCGCCAGCGTCACCGGACGTTGCGCGTCGAGCGTTGCCGCCATGTCGGCGAGCGTCTCCTCGATGCGGTGCGGCGCCTCGTAGAACACCAGCGCGCACGGCAGCGTCGCGAGCGCCTGCAGCTGCGCCCGGCGTGCGCCGGATTTCGGCGGCAGGAAGCCGTGGAACAGCCAGTCACCGGATTCGACGCCGGCGACCGACAAGGCTGTCGCCACCGCCGACACGCCCGGGATCGGCACCGCCGCGTGCCCCGCCGCGCGCACCGCTGTGACCAGCCGCGCGCCGGGGTCCGAGATCGCCGGCGTGCCGGCGTCCGACACATAGGCGACCGCCTCGCCCGCGGCGATCCATGCGATCACTTTTCCCGCCGCCTCACGCTCGTTGTGTTCGCGGATCGAGACCAGCGGTTTCGAGATGCCGAAATGCGCAAGCAACTGCCCCGAGACGCGCGTGTCCTCGGCCGCCACGCGATCGGCCTGCTTCAGCGTATCGAGCGCGCGCAGGGTGATGTCGCCGAGGTTGCCGATCGGCGTGGCAACCACGTAGAGCGCCGGCGGCAGGCGGGTATGATGGGACGGTTCGTTCATCCCGGCATTGTCGCAGATGTTGAAATCGCAGATCGGACGGCAGGCCGAAGCGCAGGCCGAGGCCTTCCTCGCCGCCCACGGCCTCGTGCCGGTCGCGCGCAACTGGCGCTGCCGCTTCGGCGAGATCGACCTCGTCATGCAGGACGGCGCGACGCTGGTCTTCGTCGAAGTACGGTCGCGCCGCCGCAGTGACTTCGGCGGCGCGGCGGCGAGCGTGACCGCGGCCAAGCAGCACAAGCTCGCCGCCGCCGCGCGCCAATACCTGGCGGGACTCAAGACCACGCCCGCCTGCCGTTTCGACGTGGTGGCGCTCGAAGGCGACGCGCCCCCCGCCTGGATCCGGAACGCGTTCGACGATATGGGATAATCCGGCCCAACCATGCCCCTGCACGACCGCATCCTCGAACATTTCCAGCACTCGGCGCAGACCAAGCTCGACGCCGCCGCCCTGCTCGCGCCCACGATCGAACAGGCGGCGCGTCTCCTGGTGCACAGCCTCGCGCAGGGCAACAAGATTCTCGCGTGCGGCATCGGCGGCTCGTCGACCAACGCCCAGCACTTCGCCGTAGCGATGGTCAACCGCTTCGAGCAGGAACGCCCCGGCCTCGCCGCCATCGCGCTCGCCGCCGACGCCTCGACGATGACCGCGATCGCCAACGCCCACCATTTCGACCAGATTTTCGCGCGCCAGGTGAAGGCGCTGGGCCAGCCCGGCGACATCCTCATGGTGATCTCGGCAAGCGGCCACTCGGCGAGCGTGCTGCACGCGGTCGGCGCCGCGCACGCGCGCGGCATGCCGGTGATCGCGCTCACCGGTCGCAGCGGCGGCGGTCTCGCGGAACAAATGCAGGAAGACGACGTCTTCCTGTGCGTGCCTGCCGAATCCGCGGCGCGCATCCAGGAAGTCCACCAGCTGACCATCCATTGCCTGTGCGATGCGGTAGACAGCGTCTTGTTAGGAGTCGAGGAATGAACAAACTGATTGCTCTTGCGCTGGCCGGCCTGGCCGTGTCGCAGCTTCACGGCTGCGCCGCCGTCGTCGTCGGCGGGGCCGCCACCGGCGCGGCCGTGGCCACCGACCGCCGCACCGCAGGCGTCTTCGTCGGCGACCAGGAAATCGAACTGCGCGCGATGACCCGCCTTCGCGAAGCCCTGCCGCAGAAATCCGCCAGCGTCGCCGTCACCAGTTTCAACCGCCAGGTGCTGCTCACCGGCCAGGTGCCGGACGATGCCACGCGCACCCGTGCGACCGAAGTCGTGCGCGGAGTGCCCGACGTGCGCAACGTGTTCAACGAGCTCAGCGTCTCGGGCGTGACCTCGCTGACTTCGACCGCCAACGACACGGGCATCACCGCCAGCGTGAAGACGCGCCTGCTGCGCGACGAGCGCGTGCCCGGCACCAAGATCAAGGTCAAGACCGAAGCCGGCGTGGTCTACCTGATGGGCCTCGTCACGAACAACGAAGCCGAGGTCGCGTCCGAGATCGCGCGCACGACCTCGGGCGTGACCAAGGTCGTCACCCTGTTCGAATACCTCAACTGATCCGCCCATGATCTACCGCGACCTGCGCGACTTTCTCGCCCAGCTCGAAGCCCGGGGCGAACTAAAGCGCATCGCCGTCGAGGTCGACCCCAAGCTGGAGATGACCGAGATCGCCGACCGCGTGCTGCGCGCCGGCGGCCCGGCGCTGCTGTTCGAGAAACCCAAGGGTCACACCATGCCGGTGCTCGCGAATCTCTTCGGCACGGTGAAGCGCGTCGCGCTCGGCATGGGCGAGGACGACCCTGCCCGCTTGCGCGAAGTCGGCAAGCTGCTCGCCTACCTCAAGGAGCCCGAACCACCGAAGGGCCTGCGCGACGCCTGGGAAAAGTGGCCGGTGCTGAAGCAGGTCCTCAACATGGCGCCGAAGGAAGTGAGGGGCGCGCCGTGCCAGGACATCGTGTGGGAAGGCGCCGACGTCGATCTCGCGCGCCTGCCGATCCAGCACTGCTGGCCGGGCGACGTCGCGCCGCTCGTCACCTGGGGCCTCACCGTCACGCGCGGCCCGCACAAGAAGCGGCAGAACCTCGGCATCTACCGCCAGCAGGTCATCGGCCGCAACAAGCTCATCATGCGCTGGCTCGCACACCGCGGCGGCGCGCTCGACTTCCGCGAATTCCAGCAGGCGAATCCGGGCCAGCCTTTCCCGGTCGCGGTCGCCTTGGGTGCGGATCCTGCGACCATCCTCGGCGCCGTGACGCCGGTGCCGGATTCGCTGTCCGAATACCAGTTCGCGGGCCTCCTGCGCGGTGCCAAGACCGAGGTGACGCAATGCCTGGGCAGCGACCTGCAGGTGCCGGCCTCCAGTGAGATCGTGCTCGAAGGCGTGATCCACCCGAATGAAACCGCGCTCGAAGGTCCGTACGGCGACCACACCGGCTACTACAACGAGCAGGAAACCTTTCCGGTCTTCACCGTCGAGCGCATCACGCTGCGGCGCGACCCGATCTACCACAGCACCTACACCGGCAAGCCGCCCGACGAGCCGGCGATTCTTGGCGTCGCGCTGAACGAGGTCTTCGTGCCGCTGCTGCAAAAGCAGTTTCCCGAAATCACCGACTTCTACCTGCCGCCCGAGGGCTGCTCCTACCGCATGGCGGTGGTGTCGATGAAGAAAAGCTATCCGGGCCACGCCAAGCGCGTGATGTTCGGCGTGTGGAGCTTCCTCAGGCAGTTCATGTACACCAAGTTCATCCTCGTCACCGACGACGACGTCAACGTGCGCGACTGGAAGGAAGTCATCTGGGCGCTCACCACCCGCGTCGACCCGGCGCGCGACACCCTGCTGGTGGAAAACACGCCGATCGACTACCTCGACTTCGCCAGCCCGGTGTCGGGCCTCGGCAGCAAGATGGGCATCGACGCCACCAACAAGTGGCCGGGCGAGACGGCACGCGAATGGGGCACGCCGATCGTCATGGACGCGGCGGTGAAGGCGCGCGTCGACGCGATGTGGAAAGACCTGGGTCTCTAAGAGGCCGCGCATGAGCGAGAAGCCCGCCGGCCGCCGCACCTGCCTCTACACCCCGGACCAGCTCGAGGTCATCGTCGACGACATGGCGCGCCGCGCGGCGGGGCTCCTGACCGGACGCACCCGCGTCGCGATCGTCGGCATCCTGCGCCGCGGCGCCCCGCTCGCCGACCGGCTGCACGCGCGCCTGCGCGACCGTTGGGGACTCGCCGACTGCCTGCGCCTCGACCTCAAGATCCAGCGCTACGCCGACGACCTCACCCTCATTCATCCGGACACGCGCCTCACCGAGAACCCTGCGCATGCGGCGCTCGATCTGACCGGCCTCACCGTGCTGGTCGTCGACGACGTGATGTACCACGGCCATTCGATGCTGCGCGCCGTGCAGTACCTCGCCGGCAAGCAACCGGCCGAGCTCCGCACCGTCGTGCTGGTCGACCGCGGCGTGTCCAAGCTGCCGGTACGCACCGACATCGCCGGCGTCCGCCTCGACGTCGCGCCCTCCGACATCATCGAGTGCAACGTGCCGCCCTACGAGGACAGCTTCCGCATCGACCTGCTGCAGCCGGCGTAGCGTCCGCGTGCCGCACCTTGTGCACGGAATGCGCTATTCTTTTTCCAGGAAGGTCCAGTCACCGTTTCCCCGAAAGGAGACATCATGAATCGATCCATGCTCATCGGCATCGTCGCCGGAGCCGTCGCCGCCACTGCAGTCGGCGGCTACGCCGGCTACCGCGCCCTCAACCCCGAGCCCCGCTTCGCCGACGTGCTCGCGGTCGACACCGTCACCGAAACCCAGAAGACGCCGCGCGAAGTCTGCGAGGACGTCGTCGTCACCGAGCAGGCACCGGTGAAGGACCCCAACCGCATCGCCGGCACGGCCATCGGCGCGGTCGCCGGCGGCCTGCTCGGCAACCAGGTCGGCGGTGGCACGGGCAAGACGCTTGCCACCGTCGCGGGTGCGGCGGCCGGCGGCTACGCTGGCAACCAGGTGCAGAAGAACATGCAGGAGAAGGACACGGTGAGCCGCACCGAACAGCGCTGCAGAACCGTGTACGACACGCAGACGAAGACGATCGGCTATGACGTGCGCTATCGCCTCGGCGAAAAAGAAGACACGGTGCGCATGGCGCAGCGGCCCGGCGAGCGCATTCCGGTCAAAGACGGCCAGCTGGTGCTCGACGCGCCGGCTGCACCCTGACTCAGCCGCGCGGCGGCCACGGGGTGAGCGTCGCTTCCCAGTCCGCAGGCGGCGCAGTCTTGCCAAGCCGGACGATGCGGCCGACCTCGTTCTCGTACCAGCCGTGGTCCTGCTTGTTGGGCGCGGCCTCGTAGCCCCACCAGGTGCCGTCGGCGTCCTGCGCGAGCCACGCCACCCACGCGGGCACGTCATCGGGGCTCATCGTCGCCTCCGCATTGCCGGCAGCCGAAGATGCTGAAATAGCGCAGATACAGCCACAGCGCGCCCGGCAGCAAGGCAAGACGAATCCACTCGACGATCGAGTCCGGCCACGCGCGCGCCTGCCAAGCTTCCACCGCCACCGGCAGCGACTGGAACAGCGCCAGCAGCACCAGAAACAAGGCCATCACGCGGCAGCCCGGATTCACCGCTGCGTCCCCGTGTCGCTCACCACCCACTCCAGCAGCGCGCGCTGCGCCGCCTCGGCTTTGCCCGCATGGGCATGGTAGATCAGCAGGACGAAGCTCTGGCGCCGGCCGGCCGCGTCTTGCACGTAGCCGGCGAGCGCGCTGGCGTCGCGCAGCGTGCCGGTCTTCAGGTGCGCCTGGCCGGCGAACGCGCTGCCGTTGAAGCGGCGCTTCAGCGTGCCGTCGGTCGCGACGATGGGCAGGGCCGCGGCGAACTCGGGAAACCACGGGCTCGCGTGCGCCGCGCGCAGCAGCTGATTCAACGCGGCGGCGCTGATGCGCTCGATGCGCGACAGGCCGGCGCCGTTTTCCAGCACCAGCTTCTGCGTCGCGATGCCGCGCCGCGCGAGCGTCTCGCGTACCGCCACGGCGCCCTTCTCCAGGGTGGCCGGCGCGCCGTAGACCTCGGCGCCTAGCGTCAGGAAGAGATTGCGCGTCATCAGGTTGTTGGAAAACTTGTTCAGCCGCACCAGCGCGGCCGACAAGGGTTCCGACGCGAAGGCGAACAGGGGCTCGGTGGCCGGCGCCGTCCCCGCGACGGTGGCGCCGGCGAGCGTGCCGCCCGATTCCTGCCACAAGCCGCGGAAGATCAGGTCGAAGGTCGCCGCCGGCTCGAACAGGCTCAGCGCCCACGCCTGCTCGCCGCAGCTGCGCGGGTAATGCCCGGTCACCGTCAGTTCGGTGCGCTCGCCGGTTTCCAGCACCGGCAGCAGCGCGCGCCGCGCGCCGTTGCACTCGGCGGCGTCGGTCGCCACCACGCGCGAGGTGAGCGCCACGCCGGGCAGCGCAACGTCCGGCACGACCAGCACCTCGGAAGCCGCCGGCTTCAGGCGCAGCGCGATCGCGTTGAAATTGGCCACCAGCGCGCCGGGCGGCGCGTTGTAGGGCGCGTAGGGCGCGTTGTCGAACGCGCCGGGGTCGGCCGCCGGCACGTCGAAGTGCCTAGTGTCGAGCACCAGATTGCCGCGAATGTGGCGCACGCCGCGCGCGCGCAGTTCGCGCTGCAGCAGCCACACGCGCTCGAGCGTCAGCGTGGGGTCGCCGCGGCCCTGGATCACGAGGTCGCCGTCGAGGACGCCGTCGACGACCGGGCCATCGGCCCACACCCGCGTGGTCCACACGTAGCCCGGGCCGAGGCGGTCGAGCGCGGCAAAGCTCGTGACCAGCTTCATCACCGACGCCGGATTGAGCGCCGCTTCGGCGTTGTGGCTGAGGCGCGGCGTTGCCGAATCGAGTGGCTGCACGACCACCGCGACGTGGGTGAGCGGAATGCCCGCCTGGCTCAAGGCGTCGACGAAGGTGTCCGGCAGCGCGTCGGCGCGCGCGGCCGCCGCCAGGGTCGCAAGCAGCAGACCCGACAACAGGCGAGACGATAAACAGGCGCGCGACATGCGCCCATTATGCCGGCTTTTAGGTTGTGGTCTCAGGCACGCGCCGGCCCCGGGTGCAGCACGTGCAGCGGCACCGAGAGCCCCGACGGGGTGACGACGCGGCAGTGGCTGCGGTTGAGTTCGCGCGGCTCGCGCACGCCGCAGGCATGCGCGATGACACCGACCTCGTGGGTCATGTTGCGCTGGTAGGCCGCGACGCGCTCGGCCTTTTCGGTGGGGATGAGGCCGCGCTGCAGGCGTGGGTTGTGGGTGGCGATGCCGGTCGGACAGGTGTTGCGGTTGCATTGCAGCGACTGGATGCAGCCGAGCGCGAACATGAAGCCGCGCGCCGACACCGCGAAATCCGCGCCCACGCAGAGCGCCCAGGCGACGTCGGCCGGGGTGACGAGCTTGCCCGACGCGACCACTTTCACGCGTTCGCGCAGGCCATGCTCGGTGAGTTTGTCGACCAGCATCGGCAGCGCCTCGCGCAGCGGCAGGCCCATGTCGTCGATGAGGGCGAGCGGCGCGGCGCCGGTGCCGCCTTCGGCGCCGTCGACGGTGAAGAAATCGGGCGCGCAGTCGGCACCGCGCGCGCGGATGCGGGCGAACAGCGCGTCGAGCCAGTCCGGCCCGCCGAGCGCGGCCTTGATGCCGACCGGCTTGCCGGAGAGCGTGCGCACGCGCACGATCATGTCGAGCAGCTCGTCGTTGTCGCGGATGTCGGGATGGCGATTCGGGCTGATCGCGTCCTCGCCCGCGCGCACGTGGCGGATGCGCGCGATCTCCTCGGTCACCTTCGCCGCGGGCAGGATGCCGCCCTTGCCGGGTTTGGCGCCCTGCGACAGCTTGATCTCGAACATCTTCACCTGCGGATGCGCCGCCACCTCGCGCACGTCGGCCTCGCGTAGCGCGCCGTCGAGGGTGCGCACGCCGTTCTTCGCCGTACCGATCTGGAACACGAGATCGGCGCCGCCTTCCAGATGCCAGGGCGTAAGGCCGCCCTCGCCGGTGTTCATCCAGCAGCCGGCGCGCTGCGCGCCCTGCGACAGCGCGAGCACGGCGGGCTGCGAAATCGCGCCGTAGCTCATGCCCGAAATGTGGAAGATCGCGCGGGTGACGTAAGGCTGCGGGCAACCCGCGCCGACGGTGACCGCGTGCGGCGGCACCGCGTCCTGGTTCAGCGTGGGAAAGGGCGTGTTGACGAACAGCACCGAGCCGGGCTCGCGCAGGTCGCGGGTCGAACCGAAGGCCACGGTGTTGTCGACGTTCTTCGCCGCGCGGTAGGCCCAGGCGCGCTGGGCGCGGTTGAACGGCAGCTCCTCGCGGTCCATGGCGAAGAAATACTGGCGGAAGAAGGTGCCGAGACGCTCGAAGGCGTAGCGGAAGTGACCGATGACGGGGAAGTTGCGCCGCAGCGCGGTCTTGCGCTGCGTGACGTCGGCGACGAAGACGACGACGATGGCCAGGACGCCCAGTCCGACCACGAACACGAACAAACTCGCGATGAATTCCAGTATCTGCATCCGGATCGGATGGCTCGCGCCACCTGCTCTCGTCTTTTCGAAACGCAACGGGCCGTATAACGGCAGGAAGCGCTGGCAGATTAAGGCAGTCCCGAACAAGCCGTCACCCCGGCGCTTGTCCCTGAATCGGGGACAAGCGCCGGGGTGACGAATGGGGAATTGTTCGGGACTGCCTTAGCCGAATCCTACAGCGACTGCCGGATCGCCAGCACGGCCTGGTTGCGCAGGGACTTCAGGAGCGAGAGCTCTTTCTCGGGGATGGCGATGTCGCCGGCGTGCGGGCGGTCGGCGTAGATGAGGCCGATCGGTTTGCCCTTGACGACGATGGGAAACAGCACGAAGGTGCCGGCCGCGACATGGCTGCGGTACCAAGCCGGGATGCGCGCCGCGATCTTGGGGTCGTCGACGTCGGTGATGAGGATGTCGGCGTTGTTCTGCAGCGCGACGAGGAAGACGTCGGGCGGCGCGGCGAGCGGGAAGTCGAAGCTGGACACGAGGTCCTGCACGTCGGCGCCGAAGCCGAACTTGCCGTGCATGGTGTTGCGGCGCGCGTCCTTGATGCACAGCACCACCCGCGCGAAACCCATGCCGGTGTACATGGCTTCGAGAATCATGCGCAGGATGTCGTTGATCGACACCGCGTCGTCGATCAGCGAATTGCTGACGTCCTGCAGGCCGGACGCGAGTATCGCCTGGACTTCCTCGCTGCTGCGCGGCGTCGGCGCGACGCCGGCAGTCGCTTCGAGGCTGGGCGCCGGCGCCTGCAGCACGCTGGCGCCCGGCAGGGCGTCCGCCACGCTCGGCGCCGCCTCGCCCGGCGCGGCACCGGGCGCCTCGGCCGCCGGCCCCGGCGCCTCGCGCATGCCGGCCCAGCGCGAGGCCTCCTGGGCGAAGGCGCTCTGGCGCAGGTTGACCTGGACGGTCGCGGCGAAGGGCGCGATGTCGCGCAGGGTCTTTTCCATCAGCCCGGCGACCTGCTCGACCGCGACCGGCACGCTGTCGCCGTAGCGCGCGGTCAGCGCCGCCATCACCTTGCCCCGCTCGGCTTCCGGCGTGCCGAGCACCGCCTCGCACAGTTCGTTGGAAAAACCCGCCAGCGCGCACAGGCGCTCGGCATGGCCCGCGGGCCTCTTCACCCGGCCGGCCGGCAGCTGCTTCATGCTCGTGACCAGCGGCTCGGGGAAGCCCCAGTTGCGCGCCACCCCCATGCCCAGCGCCTCATACGACAGCCCCAGCACGCGCGTCGAGGCCAGATGCGGACCGAGCCGCTCCGCCTCGGCCACCCGCGCGATCTCGGCCGACTCCTTGGGAAAATAAAACATCGCCAGCAGACGCCCGAGGTTGTGCAGCATGGCGCCGATGAACGCCTCCTCGACGTCGCGCACCTGCAGCCGGCCGGCGAGTTCGCGCGCCAGCGTGCCGGCGTACAGCACCTTGACGAACTCTTCCTTGAGCTGCTGCGCGTGCCCCTTGTTCTCCAGGTTGTCGAAGAGGATCAGGCTCAGCGCAATCGAACGCACCGCGTCGAAGCCCAGCACCACCACGGCGCGCGAGATGGTGCTGATCGTGCCGCCGCCGACCTGGCCGTAATAGGCGACGTTGGCAAGCTTCAGCAACTTGCTGGTCAGCGCGACGTCCTTGAGCACGGTGTTGGACAGCGCGTGGACGCCCTCGCGTTCGGACGCGGCGATGCGGTTGATTTCGCCGATGGCTTCGGACAGCGCCGGAAAATCGCTCTCGTCGCGCATGCGCCGCAGCAGCACCTCGAGCGCGTTGCCGCGGGTCTCGGAGGGCGGGTTCGCGGCGTCGTCAGTCATGCCCGGCGCGTCAGCCCAGATCCTTCACGTACCAGTCCATCGCCTCGGCCAGGCCTTCGCCGATGCGATGCGTCGGCACGTAGCCCAGGCGCTGTCGCGCTTTTGAAACGTCGGCGAGCGAATGACGCACGTCGCCGGCGCGGAAATCGCGGTAGACCGGTTTGAAGTCGGCGAGGTGGGGAAACTTCGGCGCCAGCAGCGCACGGATCGCCTCGAAGAGCTGATTGAGGCTGGTGCGGTCGCCGACGGCGACGTTGTAGACCTGGTTGACCGCGTCCGGGTTGTCGGTGGTGGCGGCCAGCAGGTTGGCCTGGATGACGTTGTCGATGTAGCAGAAGTCGCGGCTGGTCTCGCCGTCGCCGTTGATGTAGACCGGCTCGTTGTGGATCATGCTCGCGACCCACTTCGGCACCACCGCGGCGTAGGCGCCGTTGGGGTCCTGGCGGCGGCCGAAGATGTTGAAGTACCGGAGGCCGATCGACTGCATGCCGTAGCAGCGGCCGAAGACGTCGGCGTACAGCTCGTTCACCAGCTTGGTCACGGCATAGGGCGAGAGCGGCTTGCCAATCACGTCCTCGACCTTGGGCAGGCCGGGGTGATCGCCGTAGGTAGAGCTCGACGCCGCGTAGACGAAGCGCTTCACCTTGGCGTCGCGCGCGGCGACCAGCATGTTGAGGAAGCCGGTGTTGTTGGCGGCGTGAGTCGAGATCGGATCTTCCAGCGAGCGCGGCACCGAGCCGAGCGCGGCCTGGTGCAGCACGTAGTCGACGTCCTTGCACACGGCGTGGCAGGTGATGAGGTCGCGGATGTCGCCGCGCTTGAAGCTGAAGTTCTCCCAGCGCTGCGGCCCCACGCTCTGCTGCACCTGCGCGAGGTTCTTCTCGCGCCCGGTGGCGAAGTTGTCGAGGCCGACCACGTTCTGGTCGAGCATGAGCAGCGCCTCGACCAGGTTGCTGCCGATAAAGCCGGCGGCACCGGTAACGAGCCAGGTTTTCGGCGCGGCCTGAAGCTCGGTTTTCAGCGCGTCGAAGCCGGGCATCACAGCCTCCAGAGCGTGAAGCCGGCGGCTTTCACCGCCTCCGGATCGTAGGCCGACTTGACGTCGGTGAAGGCGCCGCCCTTTTTCAGTTTCGCGGTCAGTTCATTGAAGGGCTTTTCCATGTAAGCCGTGTGCGAGACCGCGGCGACCATCGCGTCGCATTGCGGCAGGTCTTCCCACTTCGTCAGCGCGATGCCGTACTCGTGTTCGGCCTCGCGCGGCTCGCCGAGCGGGTCGTGGACGTGAACGTCGCAGCCGAAGCTCTGCAGTTCGCGGATGACGTCGACGACCTTGGAGTTGCGCAGGTCGGGGCAGTTTTCCTTGAAGGTGAGGCCGAGCACGTTGACCTTGGCGCCCTTCACCTGCACGCCGTTGGCGATCATGTTCTTCACCGTTTCCTGCGCGACGTAGGCGCCCATGCCGTCGTTGATGCGGCGGCCGGCGAGGATGACCTGCGGGTGGTAGCCGAGCATGCCGGCCTTGTGGGTGAGGTAGTAGGGGTCGACGCCGATGCAGTGGCCGCCGACGAGACCCGGGCGGAAGGGCAGGAAGTTCCACTTGGTGCCGGCGGCTTTCAGCACTTCCAGCGTGTCGATGCCGATGCGGTGGAAAATCAGCGAGAGCTCGTTCATCAGCGCGATGTTGAGGTCGCGCTGGGTGTTCTCGATGACCTTGGCGGCCTCGGCGACCTTGATGCTGCTCGCGCGGTGCACGCCGGCGGTGATGACGCTGCCGTACAGCGCGGCGACCTGGTCGAGCGTCGCGGCGTCGTCGCCGGACACGACCTTGGTGATTTTCGTGATGGTGCGTTCCTTGTCGCCCGGATTCACGCGCTCGGGCGAGTAGCCGACGTGGAAGTCCTGCAGCCATTTCATGCCGGAGTGCTTCTCCAGGATGGGAATGCACACTTCCTCGGTGGCGCCGGGGTAGACTGTGGATTCGTAAACGACGATGGCGCCGCGCTTCATGTGCTTGCCGACCGTCGTCGAGGAGCCGACCAGCGGCGAGAAATCCGGGATGTGCGCCTCGTCGACCGGGGTCGGCACGGCGATGATGATGAAGTCGGCTTTCGCCAGCTCGGACGGGTCGGTGGTCACGGTCAGCTGGGTGGCCGCCTTGAGGTCGGCCGTCGACACTTCGCCGGTGGGGTCGCAGAATCGACGGTAGTGGTCGATCTTTTCAACCGAGAGGTCATAGCCGATGGTGGTCATCTTCTTGCCGAATTCCACCGCCAGCGGCAGGCCCACGTAGCCCAGTCCGACTACCGCAACAACGCTCATGCTTGGATTCCCCTATGAATAGAAAGTCTTTGCTGCCGCCCGGATTGTATCGAATTTGCGTGGCCTTGCCCGGCCAGGTCCTGCGGCGCGCCCGGTCATGGGCCAGCAAACCCCATGCCCGGCGCCTGGGGGCCGCCGCCCTGCTGGCGTTCGCCCTGCCGGTGCAGGCCGACGTCGCCGACACCCTGCAGGCGGTCCGCCCCGGCGTGGTCGGCGTCGGCGTCTACAACCCCACCGCCAGCCCGCGCGCCCAGTTGCAGGGCACCGGCTTCGCCGTGCTCGACGGCACCTGGATCGTGTCGTGCGCCCACATCTTCGCCAAGCCGCTCGACACCGAGAAAAAGGAGACCCACGCCGTCTTCATCGGCCGCGACCGCCAGATGGCGGTGCGCCAGGCCACGCTCGTCGCCACCGATTCGACGCGCGACCTCGCGCTGCTGAAGCTCGCCGGCGAGCCCCTGCCGGCGCTCAAGCTGGGCGACTCCAACCGGGTACGCGAAGGCTGGCAGCTGTATTTCACCGGGTACCCGATCGGCTCGGTGCTGGGCCTCAACCCCTCGACCCATCGCGCCGGGCTCGCCTCGATCATCCCCATCTTCACCCCCGTGCCGAGCGCGGCGCAGCTGACGGCGCGCACACTCAGACAGGCGCAGGACGCCTTCGAAGTGTTCGGGCTCGACGCCATCGCCTACCCCGGCAACAGCGGCAGCCCGGTGTGGCACCCCGACACCGGCGAAGTGCTCGGCGTGGTCAACTCGGTCTACGTGAAAGGCGCGAAGGAAGCCGCGCTGAGCACGCCGAGCGGCATCAGCTACGCCATCCCGGTGAAGTACGTGCGCGAGCTACTGGAGCAGGCGGCATCAAAAGCGAAATAAGCGGATAGCGCACTTCTTCTGGGGTATTCCAGTGCACATGCTGGCATCGGTGGCCGACTCTTTATCGGCCTGAACAGACGCTCATTGGGGTAAGTGTGACAGTCTGATTTAAGCGCTGGAGCGGACATCCAGCGACAAGCGCGACGATCTATCTGTACAGAGGGGGAATGTTTTTTTGCAAGACCTGACCCCGTTGTGCGTCTCCCGGTCGCAGTACTGTCCCGGCAGTATTACGTTAAGGCTCTCCCCCCGTTGTAACGATCTGGCACGAACTCAAAGAAGTGGAGCAGAAGGCAATATCCGCTCCTGAAGTTCGTTGACCGCATATCATCGTTCTTGCTTAGGAATGGGCGTTATAACGGTGGCATCATCTGGCATCTTTTGAGCGGCGTAATAGATCCATATGGTTGCAGATACTGCAACAGCTACGGTGACAGCTGCAGATATTAAGACACGCGTAAAAATTGGGAGTCCCGGTAGAAAAAAACCAATTACCAAGAACGCGATAAACCCAAGCACCGCGCATGCCGAATACAGCAAAATCATTTTGAACACTCACATTCTTTTTTGACGGATGGGTCCGCTGCTAGGCGCGCATATTCCTTTCTAACTTCATCGGCCCAGTCCTGACAATTAAATTTTTCTGTAGGCCCTGGTTTTCCTAACAAGCAGTAGGTACGGAGCGGAACATTCTTAACGGCCTTTCGCATTATGCAATCGTTATAGCTGCCGGAACGACACCGGTAGCCTGTTGGGTTCGCCTCTGTAAATAGCCCCTTTCGCCCAAACCCTATATTCGATGGTGACAGCCCATCTTCGAAGAACAACTGCTCATGGCTAATTTCTGTATTGAGAATGTCATCGCCTTTGCCGGAATTGCATGAAGCACGGCCCAACCATGGGGAATTTGATAAGGGGCGCTTAGCGAAATATGCTAAGCCAAATAGATCGGCACTTGTTACTGGGTCTCCCCCGGCATATGCGTATGTATTGATCCCACCCTTTAACCCAATCGGATCACTCTGCACATACCGTCCGGTACTCGGATCGTAATCCCTGAAGTAGTTGTAATGCAGCCCCGTCTCCCGGTCGTAATACTGCCCCGGAAACCGCAGGTTGTATCTGAACTTCTGCCCGTCCCCGTCCGGGTCCTCGTTCGCCGCATCCGCACCGAAGGGATCCGAATCCCAGCGCCACACCACCTTGTTCGTGCCGTCGGTGATCACCCGCGGCGTGTTCAGGTGGTCGGCGTAGATGTAGTAGACGCCGGCCGCGACCGGCGGGGGTGGCGGGTCGGTGACGGTTACGGCGGCCGGTGCGGAGTCGGTGGACGCGCCCTGGTTGTCGGTTGCCCTGGCGGTGAGGCTGTAGCTACCTGTGGCGACGTTGCTCCAGGTGAACGCATAGCTGCCGCCCGATAGGATGCCGCTGCCGATGAGCGTGGTGCCGTTGTAGAACGCGACGCTGGCGATGCTGCCGTCGCTGTCGGATGCGCTGGCGATGAGCGTGATGCTGGCCGGGGCGGTGTGGCTGCTGCCGACCGCGGGCGCGGTGAGGCTGACGCTGGGCGAAACGTTGCTGGTGCTGACTGTGATGGTGCGCGCAGCGGAGGTCGTCACCGCACCCTGTCCGTCGTAAGCCTTGGCGGTGAGGGTGTGGACGCCCGCCGGCGGGCTCGCCCAGCTGATGCTGTAGGGACTGGTGGTATCAGTGCCGATGAGCGCGGTGCCGGCGTAGAACTCGACCTTGGCGACGGTGTCGTTGGTCTCTGGTGCCTTGGCGCTGGCGGAGACGGTGATCGAGGCCGGCGAGACGTAGCTTGAGTTGTTGGCCGGGGCGCTCAGGGACACCGTGGGCGGCAAGTTCTCGGCATACACCGTGACAGTGCGTGCGGCGGAGGTCGTCACCCCGCCCTGCCCGTCGTACGCGCGGGCAGTGAGCGTGTGGACGCCCGCCGGCGGGCTCGCCCAGCTGATGCTGTACGGGCTGGTGGTATCGGTGCCGATGAGGGTGGCGCCGGTGTAGAACTCGACCTTGGCGACAGTGTCGTTGGTCTCCGGCGCCTTGGCGCTGGCGGAGACGGTGATCGAGGCCGGGGCAACGTAAGTCGAATTGTTGGCCGGCGCGCTCAATGAAACGGTGGGCGGCAGGTTTTCGGCATTCACCGTGACGGTGCGCGCAGCGGAAGTCGTCACCCCGCCCTGCCCGTCGTACGCGCGGGCAGTGAGCGTATGGACGCCCGCCGGCGGACTGGCCCAGCTGATGCTGTACGGACTGGTGGTGTCAGTCCCGATGAGCATGGTGCCGGCGTAGAACTCGACCCTGGCGACGGTGTCGTTGGTCTCCGGCGCCTTGGCGTTGGCGGAGACGGTAATCGCCGCTGGCGTAACCCAGGTCGAATTGTTGGCGGGGCCGCTCAGCGAAACGGTGGGTGCGGTGTTGGTGGCCGACACGGTGATGGTCCGGACTGCGCTGGTGGTCGCGGCGCCGGTGTTGTCCCAGGCCTTGGCGGTGAGGCTGTGCACGCCGGCCGGCACATTGGCCCAGCTGATGCTGTACGGACTCGTGGTGTCGGTACCAATGAGGGTAGTGCCGGCATAGAACTCCACCTGGGTGAGGCTGGTGCCCGACGAAGGTGTGGCGCTGGCCGAGACGGTAAGCGTGGCTGGCTGGAGATAGCTCGCGTTGTTGGCCGGGGCGTTGAGGGAGACAGTGGGGGCGGCGGCTGCGGGAGCGGACAGCGTCAGGCAGGCGGCGGCGAGGAAGAAGGCGCGGATGGGTGTCATGGTCGGCCTCCTCATTTCACGGCGGCAACGGGCATGTCGCCGAGGTACAGGGTTTCCTGCAGCAAGGTTCCACCCGGGTCGTATTCGCCGAGGAGCTTGCCGGATTCGTCGTAGACGAAGCGGATGCCTTCGAGGCCGGTCTTGACCGAGCGCTGGCCGAGGCCATTGATGAGATAGCTGGTGCTGCCCTGGGCGTTGCTGGCACCGGCGAGCCGGCCGCGGTCGTTGTAATTGAACGTGGTGCGGCTGTCGTTGAGGACGTTGCCGGCAGCATCGTGCTGGTAGGTCTTGGCCGTGGGGCCGGCGACGCTTTGCAGGCGGTTGGAGCCGGGGGCGACGCTGTAGCCGTAGTTGACGGCGCCGTAGCGGGCGGCGGTGCGGTTGCTGCCGGCATCGTAGCTGTAGCCCTGGTTGTAGAGCTGGGTGGCCCAAGCGGTGACGCGATCGAGCGCGTCGTACTGGATGCCCTGGTTCAAGGCCGGGTTGCTGTCGCCGATGTGGGTGATGCGGCCGGCATCGTCGAAGGACAGGCTGCGGGTGCTGTTGCCCAGGGGGTAGCTGACGAGGCGGCTGTCGGCATCAAAGCCGCGGCTGACGACGCGGCCGTTGCCGAAGCTCCACTGGCGCGGGCCGGCAAAGGGGTGGTACTGGACGTTGACCACGACGGGCTGGCCGTCGAGGTTCAGACCGTCGAGCTTGCCGGCACGCCAGGTCAGCCCCAGCACCTTGCCGGAGGGATAGGTGAGCTGGTCGAGCCGGCCCTGGGGATCGTAACGGTAGGCGACGCTGCGCGGCACGCCGCCGACGAGCAGGGTTTTCTGGATAACGCGGCCGTGGAGGTCGTATGCCCACTGGGTGGTGCCGGACTCGTCGCTCATGCCGGTAAGCCGGCCGATACCACTCTGTCCCTGGTCATAGCTGAAGGTGATGGGGTTGCCGCTGGCGAACTGGATGCCAGTGAGACGGTTCAGGGCATCGTAGCTGTAGGTGCTCTGCTTGCCGCGGGCGTCGGTGCGGGTCTTGAGGTTGCCGGCGGGGTCGTAGGTGTTGACGGTGGTACCGCTATCCGGACTGGCGACCTGGGTCTGCTCACCAAAGGCGTTGGCCTGGTAGACGGTGGTGACGTTGCGCGGGTCGCGCACCTCACGCAGCTGGTCGAGCGGGTCGTAGCGGTACTGGCTCACACCGCCGAGCGTGTCGGTGGTCAGGAACAGGCGGTTGAGCGCGTCGTACTGGTGGTTGGTGGCGGGCTGGCCGGGCGGCTGCACGGTCTTGAGATTGCCGTTGGCGTCGTAGCCGTAGGTGGTGACCGGGCGGTTGCCGGTGGCGGCGTTGACGGCGCCGATGTCCTGCCACAGGCGGTTCAAGGCATCGAAGACGCGGTTCCTGGTGGCGACGGCATTGCCTACGGCGTCATAGACGTCTTCCTGGATGCGGTTGCCCATGGCGTCCAGGGTGTAGTGGATGCGGTTGTTCTCTTCGTCCCGGATGTCGGTGAGACGGTGCGCGGCATCGTAGTCGTAGCGGACGACGGCGCCATTCGGCAGGGTGACCTGCTTGAGCTGGCCGACACCATCGTAGTCATACAGGGTGACTTCGCTGCCGACGCTGCGCTGGACGAGGCGCTGGCGCGCGTCGTAGGTGAGCGCGGTGACGAGGCCGTTGGCGTCGACGAGCTCTTCCGGCTGGCCGTGGGCGGTGTAGCGGGTGATTTGGGTGACGTGGCCCAGCGCATTGGTGATCTGCCGCACTTGCGCGCGGCAACCGGAATAGCCACCGAGGCAGTTCTCGTCGGGGAGGTAGTAGTCGGTGGTGGTGAGGTCCGCCACGTCGGCGCGCGGGCCGTCTTCAATCTTCTGCGACAGTACGCCGGGGACGCTGGGGTGGTAGACGTAGGTGGTGGTCCAGGTGCGTGTCTGGCCGGTGGCGGTGTCCTTGATGCTGTAATGGGTGACGTTGCCGCGGGTGTCGTAGGCGGTGGTGGTCTCGCGACCGGCTTCGGTGACCTTCAACGGCAGGCGGAACGTGGCATGCCATTGGGTGAGGATCTTGCGCTGAGCGGTGCTGGCCTGCGGCGTGTAGTTCGCGACGTCGGCCGGGCAGACGCTGCCGGGTGCCAGGCCTTCGACGCGCGCGGTCTCGAGGTTGCGCGTCAGATCGTACGCGTAGCAGGTGGTGTTGCCGTTGAAGTCGGCGCGGCTGGCGACGTTGCCGTTGGCGTCGTAGGTGACGGCCGAAGACGCAGGGCCACAGCCGGCGCCGCCAGGCTGGCTCTGGCCGGTGCTCTTCACGACGCCGAGGATGGTGGTGAAGCTGTGCGTGCGCTGGGTGCCGAGCGGGTCGATGACGGTGGTGCTGCCGTCGGGGTTGTAGGTGAGCGTATGCAGGTCGGCGCCGTTGGCGTGGCCGGTGGCAATCGCCTTGCCGTCGGCCTGGTACTGGTAGGTGGCGTAGCGCTCGCCGTTCTCGTCGGTGATGCCGGTGAGCGCATGCGGCAGGCTGGCACCCGTGGTGTGCTCGGGTTCGTTGTAGTGGTAGGTCTTGCTGCGGCCGTCGGGATACTGGACGGAGACGAGGTTGCCGATGGCGTCGTAGCCGTAGGTGATGACGCCGCCGGCTGGGTCGGTGACGGAGGCGATGCGCTTGTAGGCGTCGTAGGTGAAGAGAAGCTGACGGCCGGTGTCGTCGGTGACGACGTCGAGGGTGTTGGGGTCGTCGTCGCCGCCATTGGCAGCGGGGACGTCGTAGGTGAGGGTCTGGGTGCGGCCGGTGCGGTCGGCGATGGTCAGGAGCTTGCCGGTGGCATTGTAGGTTTCGATGGAGTCGTCGGCGGCGACGGTGTAGCGCCAGCCGGTGCGAACACCGTTGATGTCTTTGAGTTCGGTTAGGCGGTCGGGGATGTCAGCGTCAGGGAGCCATGCACCAGAGTTGTTACGGCTATAAATGTAGGCTTTGCCATCGGGGCGGTAAGTTGTCAGAACCGTCGGCGTGGAAAAAACGACGACGGAGCGATCGAAATGCCCTCGCCAGCGTTGCCCTAGACGCGTAGCCTGGGCTGCAGATGTGCTATTGAAGTAACGTTTAAAACCAACTGTTCCACCAAGGTGATCCGTCTCAACTTGGAATTTGATACCACTTCCGGGCTTGATCGGATTTCCGACACAAACATCACCAGATCCCAAGTCTTTCCTGTTGGGGGGTGGGTCGCCAGAGATGCAGGCAGTACCTAGCTGATAAGACCCGGAAGGGCAGGTTTGGCACTGGTAATTTGGCGCGGTACCCTGCGGGAATCCATTCTGGCAATAAACAACTCTTACAGGGTATGTGGAATACGCAGAAGTCCCATCAGCCTTTCGACAACGACACGCTCCTTCGGAGGCAGACCTCAAATAAAAAGTTTCGCCATTGAAGGTTTGATTGCCTGAGAAAGAGTCACCCATAGCCTCCCCATAGGGTTCACACACGACATGAGTGGTACTTGGATTCGCAACCTTACACCACCCAAGGGCGTCAAGTGATGGGTCAAACCAGTTTAATCGGTTCAAATACTGATACAGCGGTGACCACGCCCTTGGGGCATCGACGCCATAAGCAATCGATGTAGAAAAAAGAATGCAGCAGGTCGTAATCGACTTAAGTAACCCCAATAGAGCAAAGAGCAATTCATCATTTGCACGCGGGGACTTGGATCGATTGAAATCACGCACGCTTTGCACGCACGAACGCATCCCATTGAACATGGTTTTCTCTCCCTGTACTGCAGATTTATGTTGTTCTTCCGCAGGGGGCTCGCGTGCGTTGCGCGAGCCTATATGTGGCCGGGAATCTACCTGAGCGCTTTCTGGTCCGTCAATAGCATTGGTGTTTCAGCGCAGGCAGCCAACGCACTTATCTGGCGGATCCGGTGGCACCTATGACAGGAGCACCTTTCGAGATTGCCGAGCAGATGGATGTTTAGAAGGCGGCTATAGGCTGCGGATCGGACGTTGGGTGGATGGGGGTTAGGTGGCTGAAATGGCCGAACACCGGCCCCATGAACCCCTCATTCAGAACGTCCGCCCCGGGTCAAACCCGCCCCCCGCATCATCTCATCAAGCATTCAGCTGGCACCGCCGGAATCCGTCCAGCACACCCCTGCACCCCGATGCCGCAACCCGACGGACTTACATGCCCTCGGTCAGGCTCACGCCCAGGCCGAAGGATTGCTGGCGGTGGTTGTAGTCGATGAGCGATTCGCCGTAGCCGTTGAAGTACTGCACGTAGCCGCGCAGCCGGCCGTAGAGCGGGAAGCTCCAGTTGAGCTTCATCGCGCCGTGGTTGTCGGACTGGAAGTTGTTGCGCAGCAGCAGCGAATAGGCGTTGCGGCCGTCGCGGTAGACGAACTGCAGGTCGCCATGGCCGAGGTAGTCCTCGATGTCGGGGTTGTCGTCGACGCCGTCGCTTTCGGGCAGGCGCACCCAGGGGCGCAGCAGCACCGCGAGATTGCCGCGCTCCAGGCCGAACTGCGCATAGGCGCGGTTCCAGCTGCGCGACAGCGCCGCGCTGCGGCCGTTCGACTGGTGCACCAGCCCCAGGTTGAGGAAGCGCCAGCGGAAGCCGCCGAGTTCGCCGTCGGTGCGCAGCACCAGCATCACTTCGGGCTCGTAGTTGGTCTCGCGGAAAGGCGAGGAAATGTCCTGGTTGTAGGCCTGCCAGAACGAGGTGGCGGTGTAGCCGAACCACAGGTCGAGGTCGTCGTGGCCGAACACGCCCTCCATCGCCTTGATCTTGAAGCTCAGCTGCAGCTCGGCTTCGACGTTGTCGAGGCCGAGGTCGGGCTGGATCAGGTTGCCCTGGAAGGGCGTGCTGTTCGGGCGGTTGCTGTACTTCGCGGGCAGGAAATAATTCGGCCGGTGCGGACGGAACAGGAAGGCGCCGCGCTTGGCCGCGTCGTCGAGCTCCCAGTGGCGCGACAGCGCGGAGAGCAGCACCTCCGGCGGTTCGACCGGGGCGGCGGGCAGTTCGGCGGCGGGCTGGGGCAGCGCCGCCACCCGCCCGGCGACGCGGTCGTAGCAGGCGAGGCGCTCGGGGTCGGACGGAATCGTGCTGCAGCTTTCCCATTCGGCGGCGGACGGCGTGGACGCGTGCGCCGCCGGCGCGAGCAGCGCGAGGGCGATGAGCAGGCCGACCGTCGGGCGCATCGCGCTGCCTAGTCCAGCAGCACGCTCTGGCCCGGCGCGGGCGCGTGCGCATCCCAGCCGAAGCGCTGGCGGAGCGTTCCGGCGAAGCCGTCGGCGACCGTTTCCTCGCCGTGCACGACGAACACCTTGCGTGGCGCGTTGCGGAAATGGCCGAGCCAGGCGAGCAGCGCGTCGCGGTCGGCGTGCGCCGACAGGCCGCCCAGGGTGTAGAGGTCGGCGCGCACCGGGATGTCCTCGCCGAGCAGGCGCACCCGCTTCGCGCCGTCGACCAGCCGGCGGCCGAAGGTGCCGGCGGCCTGAAAGCCGGTGATGAGCACGGTCGATTCGCGGCGCGGCAGGTTGGCGCGCAGGTGGAACTTGATGCGCCCCGCCTCGCACATGCCGCTGGCCGAGATGATGACAGCGCCGCCGGTGATGCGGTCGAGCGCTTTCGATTCCTCGACGTCTTCGACGAACTCGAGCTTGCGGAAATACTGCGCGCCGCCATGGCGGCCCATCAGTGCGTGCGTTTCGTCGTCGAGCAGCGCCATGTGCTTGTAGGTGATCTCGGTGGCGGCAGTGGCCATGGGCGAATCGACGAACACCGACAGCTTGGGCAGGCGCCCCTGGCGGGTGAGGTCAGCCAGCAGGTAGAGCATGTCCTGGGTGCGGCCGACGGCGAAGGCGGGCACGACGACGTTGCCGCCCTTGCGCTCGAGGGTGTGGGTGATCGCCTCGACGAGTTCGTCCTGCGTCGCCTCCAGGCTCTTGTGATTGCGGTCGCCGTAGGTCGACTCGACCAGCAGGTAGTCGGCGTCCTGGATGGGGGTGGGGTCGCGCAGCAGCGGCCGCGCCGGCATCCCGAGGTCGCCGGAAAACACGATCTTGCGCCGGCGCGGTCCTTCGCCGACCCAGACCTCGACGATCGCCGAACCGAGGATGTGACCGGCGTCGCGGAAGGTGCAGCGCACCTGCGGATGCGGCGCGATCTCCAGATCGTAGTCGACCGGGTTGAGGCGCTTGAGCGAAGCCTGCGCCTGCGCCACGGTGTACAGCGGCGCGATGTCGCGCGCCGCGCCGCGGCCGCGCTCGCGCTTTTCCATGCCGCGGCGGAAGCGGTCGAGGTTGGCGTATTCCGCTTCCTTTTCCTGGATGTGCGCCGAGTCCGGCAGCATCACGCCCAGCAGGTCGCAGGTGGCGCGCGTCGCGTGGATCGTGCCCTTGAAACCGAGCGCGACCAGCCGCGGCAGCAGGCCGGAGTGGTCGATGTGGGCGTGGGTCAGGATGACGAAATCGATGCTGCGCGGATCGAAGGGAAACGCGCGCTGGTTCTTGTCGCGCGTTTCGCGCCCGCCCTGGAACATGCCGCAGTCGACCAGGAAGCGCAGTCCCTCGTGTTCGACGAGATAGCTCGAACCGGTGACTTCGCGCGCCGCGCCGAGGAAAGTGAGTTTCATAGGGTTCGTCCTTCGCCCGCTTCTTCGTAGGTCCTGCCGTCGCGGATATGGTAAATGCGTTTGAAGGTGGGAATGATCTTTTCGTCGTGGGTGACGACGATGATCGCGGTGCGGAATTCCTGCGCCAGGCGATTGAGGATCTTCACCACGGCGAGTGCACGTGCGCTGTCGAGCGGCGCGGTCGGCTCGTCGGCGAGCACGATGGGCGGACGGTTCACCAGCGCGCGCGCGATCGCCACGCGCTGCTGCTCGCCGCCGGAGAGCTCGGCGACGCGCGCCTGCGCGCGGTGCTGCACGTCGAGCGCGGTGAGCATCTCCAGCGCGGTGCGACGCGCCTCGGCGTTGCCCGCACCGGCGAGCATGGGCAGCAGGGCGACGTTGTCGGTCGCGTCGAGGAACGGGATCAGGTAGGGCGCCTGGAACACAAACCCAATTCGATCGCGGCGCAGCGCGCGCAGGTCGCCGGTCTTCCAGCCGCCGTCGTAGATCACTTCGCCGCCGAGGGTGAACTTGCCTGCGGTCGGTTCGATCACCGCGCCCAGGCATTTCAGCAGCGTTGACTTGCCCGAGCCCGAGGGGCCGATGAGCCCGACGACTTCGCCGGGATGCACGAGCATGTCGACGCCCTTCAGCGCGTCGACCGCGGTCGCCCCCGTGCCGTAGCGCTTGGTCAGCCCCTCGATGCGGATCGCCGGCGCTTCAGCCACCGATCGCCTCCGCGGGATCGATTCTGAGCGCGGCGCGGATCGCCAGCACGGAGGCGAGCACGCACACGACGAGCGTGAGCGCGAAGGCACGCACGGCGTCGCCGGTCTCGAGCAGCACGTACTTTGGGAAGGCCGGCGCCCACAGCGTGGCGGCGAACTTGCCGACGAAGAAGCCGATCACGCCCAGCCCCAGCGCCTCCTGCACGATCATCGCGGCGATGGTGCGGTTCCGGGTGCCGATGAGCTTCAGCACGGCGATCTCCTTCACCTTGCCGAGCGTCATGGTGTAGATGATGAAGGCGACGATGGCCGCGCTCACCACCGCCAGGATCATCAGGAAAAGGCCGATCTGCTTCGCCGCCGTGGCGATGAGCTTGGCGACGAGGATGTCTTCCATGTCGTCGCGCGTGTAGGCGGTGTAGCGCTGCCAGCGCGCGATGGTGTCGGCGACCGCGCGCGCGTCGGCCCCCGGCGCGAGGCGCAGCAGCACGGCGTTGACCTTGTGACTGGAGGCCTGGATCGCCTGCACCGCTTCCAGCACGCCGGGCTGGCCGGGGCGGTTGACCGCGGGATTGGCGGCGAGGCGCTTGCGGTCCTCGACGATCGCGTCGTTGTCCTTGAGGAACTGCGCTTCCTGTGCGTCCTTCAGCGGAATGAACAGCATCGGATCGCCGCCGGAGGACACCATGCGGCGGGTGAGGCCGACGACGGTGTAGTCGTTGCGGCGGATGCGCACGACGTCGCCGATGACGAAGCCGGTCTTGGCGTCGGCGACCGCCTCGTAGTGCGCGCGTTCGATCGGCCGGCCGGCGACGAGGAAAGCCGGACCGCCCGGCTTGCCGGGCTCGAAGCCGGCGACCATCACGCGCTGGGTGGTGCCGCGATGCGCGACCTGCATGGTGAGGTAGGCGACGTTGCCGGTCTCGCCCACGCCCTCAATCCCCGCCAGCGCGCGATAGAGGTCGTCGGGCACCGACGAGGGCTCGGCGAAGGGGCCGAGCGTGTGCTGCTGCACCACCCACACGTCGGCGTCGACCGCGCGCAGCAGCACGCGGGCGTCGTCGACCATGCCGCGGTAGACGCCGGCCATGGTGAGCGTGACGCCGATCAGCAAGCCCAGGCCCAGCCCGGTCAGGAGATAACTCTTGAGGTGGTGCGCGATGTCGCGCCGCGCCAGGTTAATCATGATCGAGGTTAATCATGATCGGGGTTGATCATGGCCGAGACTGATCATGGCTGGCCCGGCGCGACGCGGCCGAGCGCCTGTTCGCGCACGCGCAGGCCCTCGTCGAGCTGCTTCGCGCTGTAGGCGATGACGCGCTCGCCCGCCGCCAGCCCCGTGACGACCTGCACCCGACCGTCGGCCACGAGGCCGGGCTCGACCGGCTGGAAGCGCGCCCGCCCGGCGTCGATGCGCCACACGCCGGTGCGGCCGCCGTGGTTGACCAGCGCCGCGCGCGGAATGGCCAGCGCACCGCGCGCACCGGGCAGGCGCACCGAGATTTCCGCCAGTTCGCCGAGATAGAGCTGCGCCGGCGCGGGCTCGAAGGCGACGTTGACGATGCGCTCTTCGGTGAGCGCGTCGCTCACCAGGTCGATGCGCGCGACCTTGCCGGGCAGCGCCGAGCCGGGCGCGGAGCGCAGCACGATGGTGGCCGCCTGGCCGACCGCCAGCCCCGCGGCGCGCGCCTGGTCGACGCGGGCGCGCACCCACAACTGCGCAGGATCGACCAGGCGCACCACCGCCTGGCCGGCGACCACGGTGCTGCCGGGCTCGGCTTCGCGCGCGGTCACCACGCCGTCGACCGGGCTGGTCAAGGCCAGGCTGCCGCGCAGGCGGGCGATCGCTTCGCGCTCGGCTTCGGCGCGTCCGATCTCGCGCTGCGCCGCCGCGGCGTTGGCGCGTGCCGCCACCAGGACCGCGTCGGCGGCCGCCGCCTCGTGGGCACGGCTGTCGGCCATCTCTTTCGCGACGAAGTTCTGCTGGTAAAGCGCCTGGTAGCGTTGGCTGTTGGCCACGGCGATGCGCGCGCGGCTCTCCGCCTCGGCCACCTGCGCCTGCGCCGCCTGCGCCGCCTGGTGCGCGCGCGCCACCGCGCTCGCCGCCGCCTCGGCGCGGGCGTCGAGGTCGACCGGGTCGATGTCGGCGAGCCGCTGGCCGGCCGCGACCGTGTCGCCCTGGTCGACGTGCACGCGCAGCACCCGCCCGGCCTGGATTGGCCCGACGGCGTAGGCGTGGCGCGCCTCGACCGTGCCGATACCGTAGACCTCGGGGCTGAGGTCGGCGCGCACGACTTCGGCCGTCTCGACGCCGACCGGCGCGAGCGGCCCGCGCGTGGCCACAAGCCACGCGAACGCCGCAAGAAAGGCGAGCGCGCCGAGCGCGAGGGCGAGGCCGCGCCGGCCGGGCAGGAAGCGACGGATCGTCATGGCGGCGGCTCAGCGGCGCACGGCCGCAGGCGCCGCGCGAACCTGGTAGGTGGTATGGCAGGCGACGCATTTCTGCAGCGTGGCCGAGAGCTGGCCAAGGCTGTGGCTGACGTCGCCCAGGCTTTCGGCGTCCATCGCGATCTGGGCGAAGTCCGCGTGGGTCGACGCGCCGAGCTGGCGGAATTCGGGCGGCAGCTTGGCGCGCATCGTGGCGGGCACCTCGTGCGCCATCGCCGGGCCCAGCACGCGGGCGGCCTGGGCGGCGGCGGGAAAGTCCTGGCGCCCAAGCGCATCGGTGAGCTTTTGCACCCCGGCGAGGAAGGCGTGCATTTCCTCGAGCAGGATCCCGCGCTCGGTTGGGGTGAGCGCGAGCGCCACGCGCCGCTCGAATGCGTCGGCGGGCTCCGCGGCCTGCGCGCCGGCTGCGGGCAGGACGAGGGCGAACAGGGCCAGCAGGGTCAGGGACTGGGTCTTCATGAGGACACTCCTTGCGTGGGAGGCGGCCGGACCGCCTGCAGAAAAACCGGGAAGGTGCGCGCCGCCTCGGCCTTAAGCGTGCGGCGGCCGCGCAGCAGCGAGGCCTGCAGGACCAGGCCCTGGATCATGCCGATGTAGAGCGTCGCCGCCGCGTGGGCGTCGAGATCGGCGCGCGCGAGGCCCTCGGCTTTCGCCGCCTCGAGCAGGCCGGCGACCCGGGCTTCGTAGCCCAGCATGATTTCGGTGACGAGTTGCCGCAGCGCCTGGCTGCGCGTGTGCAGGTGCTCGGACGTGAGCACGCGCGGGATCGCCGGATGCGCGGCGATGAAGTCGATGTGCGCCGCGAACATGCGCGCGAGCGCGTCGAGCGGGTCGCGGCCCTGTTCGGCGGCGCGCCCGAGCACGCCCATCAGCCGGTCGCGCACCCAGTGCATGACGGCGAGCCAGATCGCGTCCTTGCTGGGGAAATGGCGGAACACCGCGCCCTGGGTCACGCCCATCGCCTGCGCCATGTCCTGGGTAGTGACGTCGTCGACACCCTGCTTCGCGGCAAGGTCGAGCGTGACGCGGACGATTTCCTCGCGTCGCGCGTCGGCGTCCAGCCGTTTACGGGGGGCATCCTCGGCCATCGTTCCGCCTTTAGATAGTGACTGATTACTACCTTAGGCGGTCGCCCGGCGGGCGTCAAGCCCGCGTTCGTTCAGATGGCCGGATCGTCGAGGCAGGCGCGCAGCGCAGCCGCCAGGTCGCGCATGGCGTCGGCGTCAACGACGTAGGGCGGCATGACATACACGGTGCCGCCGATCGGCCGGATGAACACGCCTTGTGCCAGGGCGGCGCGATGGAAGCGGGCGGCGAAGCCCGGTTTCGCGTCGGCGACGTCGAAGGCCCAGATCATGCCGAGATGGCGGAAATGGCGCGCCCGTGGGTGAGCGGCCACTTCCGACAAAATGGCCGTAAACGCTTCGGCCTTGACCCGGTTGGCGGCGATCACCCGATCCTGCTCGAAAATGTCCAGCACCGCCAGCGCGGCGCGGCAGGCGAGCGGATTGCCGGTGTAGGAATGCGAATGCAGGAAGCCGCGCGCGGTCGCGTCGGCGTAGAAGGCCGTATAGACGGTATCGGTCGTGAGCACCGCCGACAAGGGCAGATAGCCGCCGGTGAGACCCTTGGACAGGCAGATGAAATCGGCAACACGGGATACTTGGTTCAGCGAGTATTCACCCTCTCCCCGGCCCTCCCCCCTCAAGGGGGAGGGGGAGTGTTCCCCCTCCCTTGAGGGGAGGGGGTCAGGGGGAGGGTGAGGCGCCTGTTCGCAGGCGAACAGGGTGCCGGTGCGGCCGAAACCGACGGCGATCTCGTCGGCGATGAGGTGCACCTGATAGCGGGTGCACACTTCGCGCACCCGGGTGAGATAGATCGGGTGGTACATCGCCATGCCGGCCGCGCCCTGCACCAGCGGCTCGACGATGAAGGCGGCAGTGGTGTCGGCGTGCGCGGCCAGATGCGCTTCGAGTGCGTCGGCACAGCGCAGCGCGTACGCCTCGGCCGACTCTCCGGGTTCGGCCAGCCGGGCGTCGGGGGTGGGCACCTGCACCGTGGGGCGCAGCAGGGGTTCGTAGGTGGTCTTGAACAGCGGAATGTCGGTCACCGAGAGTGCGCCGACGGTCTCGCCGTGGTAGCCGTTCACGAGGCTGACGAAGCCGTTCTTCTGCGGCTGGCCTCGATTTCGCCAGTAGTGAGCACTCATTTTCAGGGCGATTTCGGTGGCCGAGGCACCGTCCGAACCATAGAAGGCGTGGCCCAGCCCGGTGAGCTTCGCCAGCCGCTCGGAGAGTTCGACCACGGGCGCATGGGTGGCGCCGGCGAGCATGACGTGCTCGAGCTTGCCGAGCTGGTCGGTGATGGCGGCGTTGATGCGCGGGTTGCAGTGGCCGAAAAGGTTGACCCACCAGCTCGAGATGGCGTCGAGGTACATCCGGCCGTCGGTGCCGATCAGCCACGGGCCTTCGCCGCGCGCGACCGCCAGCGGCGGGTCGGCGTCGAGCTGCTTCATCTGGGTGCAGGGGTGCCAGACCGCCGCGCGGGTCCGGCTCACGAGGTCACCGGACTTGAAATTGTCATCCTGCGTCACTATTATTGGCACTCAACGGCGGCGAGTGCTAACAATAGCTTCGCCGCTTACTGTTTCCTGTACCGGGCAGACCGTCTGCCCGCCATCAACCTTTATCGCAATGGAGACTTTGCAATGAAAATCCGTCCTCTGCACGACCGAGTGATTGTCAAGCGCATGGAAGAAGAGCGCAAGACCGCTTCCGGCATCGTGATCCCCGACACCGCCACCGAGAAGCCTGACCAGGGCGAAGTGGTCGCCGTCGGCGCCGGCAAGAAAGACGACCAGGGCAAGCTGATCCCGATGGACGTGAAAGTCGGCGACCGCGTGCTCTTCGGCAAGTACGCCGGCCAGACCGTCAAGGTCGAAGGCGAGGAACTGCTGGTGATGCGCGAAGAAGACATCATGGGCGTGGTCGAGAAGTAAGCACCGCCGCACGCAATCCAACCGAATTCAAATTAGGAGTTAAGCAATGGCTGCAAAAGACGTACGTTTTGGCGATTCCGCGCGTCACCGCATGGTGGCGGGTGTCAACATCCTGGCTGACGCCGTCAAGGTGACCCTGGGCCCGAAAGGCCGCAACGTGGTGCTCGACCGTTCCTTCGGCGCCCCCACCGTGACCAAGGACGGCGTGTCGGTCGCCAAGGAGATCGAGCTGAAGGACAAGCTCGAGAACATGGGCGCACAGATGGTGAAGGAAGTCGCCTCGAAGACTTCCGACGTCGCCGGCGACGGCACCACCACCGCCACCGTGCTGGCCCAGGCCATCGTCAACGAAGGCATGAAGTACGTGGCTGCCGGCATGAACCCGATGGACCTCAAGCGCGGCATCGACAAGGCCGTCGTCGCGATCACCGCCGAACTGAAGAAAATCTCCGTGCCCTGCGCCAGCAGCAAGGAAATCGCCCAGGTCGGCTCGATCTCGGCCAACTCCGATTCCTCGATCGGCGACATCATCGCCGCCGCGATGGACAAGGTCGGCAAGGAAGGCGTGATCACGGTTGAAGACAGCTCGGGCCTGGAGAACGAACTCGACGTCGTCGAAGGCATGCAGTTCGACCGCGGCTACCTGTCGCCCTACTTCATCAACAATCCGGACAAGCAGATGGCGATCATGGAAGATCCGTTCATCCTGCTGTTCGACAAGAAGATCTCCAACATCCGTGACCTGCTGCCCGTGCTCGAGCAGGTGGCCAAGGCCGGCAAGCCGCTGATGATCGTCGCCGAAGACGTCGACGGCGAAGCGCTCGCCACCCTGGTCGTCAACAACATCCGCGGCATCCTCAAGACCTGCGCCGTCAAGGCCCCGGGCTTCGGCGACCGTCGCAAGGCGATGCTGGAAGACATGGCCATCCTCACCGGCGGCACCGTGATCGCCGAGGAAGTCGGCCTCTCGCTGGAAAAGGCCACCCTGCAGGATCTCGGCCGCGCCAAGCGCATCGAAGTCGGCAAGGAAAACTCGACCATCATCGACGGCGCCGGCGACGCCAACGCGATCAAGGGCCGCATCGCCCAGATCAACAAGCAGATCGACGAAGCGACCAGCGACTACGACAAGGAGAAGCTGCAGGAGCGCAAGGCCAAGCTGGCCGGTGGCGTGGCGGTGATCAAGGTCGGCGCCGCGACCGAAGTCGAGATGAAGGAGAAGAAGGCCCGCGTCGAAGACGCGCTGCACGCCACCCGTGCCGCCGTTGAAGAAGGCATCGTCCCCGGCGGCGGCGTCGCGCTGCTGCGCGCCAAGTCGGCCGCTGCTGCAGTCAAGGGCGACAACCACGACCAGGACGCCGGCGTGAAGATCGTGCTGCGCGCCATCGAGGAGCCGCTGCGCCAGATCGTCAAGAACTGCGGCGACGAGCCGTCGGTCGTCGTCAACAAGGTGCTGGAAGGCCAGGGCAACTTCGGCTACAACGCCGGCACCAGCGAGTACGGCGACATGGTGGCGATGGGCGTGCTCGACCCGACCAAGGTCACCCGCACCGCGCTGCAGAACGCCGCGTCGATCGCCGGCCTGATGCTGACCACCGACTGCATGGTCGCCGACCTGCCGGAAGACAAGCCGGCCGCGCCGATGGGCGGCGGCATGGGCGACATGGGCGGCATGGGCATGATGTAAGAACGGCCCGCGCTGTTCGGCAGTCCCAAAAGCCCCGCTTCGGCGGGGCTTTTTTTGCGCCCTGCCGCGCGCCCTGCGGGCTGCCCGCCGCGCCGGCTTCCGCTATCATCGCCCTAGCGATCCGAGGAGCCCCGCCATGCAACGTGCCGCCCGCGAGAAACGCCGCACCCTGCAGCAGCGCAAGCGCTGGCTTGCACTGGCGCGCGCGCGCGGGATGCCGGCGGACGCGCGGCCCGCCAATTTATTCCGCAAACACCAGCGCGTGGGCGGCTGCGGCAACACCCGCTGCTGGCTGTGCCACGGCGACAAGCTCGCCCAGCGGCCCACGCCGCAGGCCCGCCGCGCGACCGCGTGCTTCGCCGAGGCGCTGCGCGAACTCGCCGGGCCGCGCGCATGAACGCGCTGCAGTGGGTCGACCTCGGCGAACGCTTCGACGCCGACCTGCTGGAAGAGGCGTATCGCGAGGTCTACCTGCCGGCCTTTCCGGTGCGCGACGAGCAGGAGGACCCGGCGATCTGGACGCCGCGCCTCACCGACCCCGACCCCCATCCCCGCCTCAGCTTCCTGGTCATGGGCACGCGGCTCGACGACCCCATCGCCCGCCGCGTGCTGGGCCTGCTGGTGGCGGAATACTACGCGGCGAGCCGCTGCATGCTGGTGAGCTACGTCGCGGTGGCCGAAGCGGCGCGCCGGCAGGGTGTCGCGCGCCGGCTGTTCGACCTGCTGGCGGCGCGCATCCGTTCCGGCCACGCCAGCGCGCAGCAGCCGGTGGCGGCGGTGCTGGCCGAAATCCACGACCCGGCTGTCACGCCGCCCGGCGAGGACGTGCTCGACCCGGCCGCGCGGCTGGCGGTGATGGCGCGCCTCGGCGCCTGCCGCATCCCGGTGCATTACATCCAGCCCGCGCTGAGCGCCGATCAGGCCCCCGCGCACGGTCTGTGGCTGGTGGCCTACCCCAAGCTGGTGAACGACCCGACCGCGTTGACCGCACAGCGGGTGCGCGACTTCCTGGTCGAGTTCTACGACGCGCTGGGCAGCGCCGATCCCTTGCGCGACCCGGTCTACGCCGCAACCTTCGCCAGCGTCGACGCGCTGGCCGCCGCCACCGCGTGCGGACAGCCCCTGCTCGAAGCGCTGACCGATGAATACCCCTGCTGAAACACTCGACGTGGCGAGCGCGCTGCGCCTCAGGCGCGTGGCGGTCGCCTTCCAGTTTCATGCCGAGTGCGACGTCGCGCGCGTCGAAACCGACTACTCGGCGACGCAGCCGTATTGCGAGCGTTTCTTCTCCTACGAGAAGGACCTGCTCTCGCACGCCTTTCGCCAGCCAGCGCCGGTGCAGTCGCGCTGTCTCCCCGCGGGGCAGGGCGCGCGCAGCCAGACGTGCGACGTGATGCTGGCCCCGCAACTGGCATACGTGAGCGAAGGCACGCCCTACGTCCTGAAGCGCCGCGGCCCGGCCAGCCTGCCGGCGCGGCTGTCGGCGAGCCGCAGCGACTTCCCGCAGTCCGGCCACAGCATCCTGCACCTGGTGGTGCACATCGACGTCGGCGAGGACGACGCGCGGACGTTCGGCGAATACGAGGTGCTGAGCCTCACCAAGCTGTGGTGCCCGGCGGACGACAGCGAATTCCTGACCGCAGGCGCCGCCCGCTTCCGGCTCGACGCCGCGCTTGATCCATGCGAGCTCGACCTGCCCGCGCTGGCCTGCCGCCTGTTCCACCGCGACCTGGCGGACGCGGCCGCTGCCCGCCGCGCGCTCGCCGGCGGCTGCGTGCAGATCGTGTTCGGCGACGGCGGCGACAACGCGAGCATGCACGGCGCGGTTTCCGCCGACGCGCTGTTCGCCGTCCTGCACGCCTCGCAGCAGGAGACGCCCCCCGCAGACGTGCCCACGGTGCCGGACCCGGTGCTGAAGGCGGTCGGCGGGCTGGTGCAGAACATCGTCGACCTGCACAACGTCGACGTCAGCGAACTCGGCGACATGCTCGACGGCGTCTGCACGTCGACCAGCACGATCACCGCCGTGCATCGCGGCACACTGCTGTCGATGAACATCGAGGACCGGCTGTTCGACCACACCGCCGACAGCATCGGCATCAGCCCCTACCTGCTGCTGCCGCAGGCGGCCCTGCTGCACAACGAGCGCCTGCTGTTCACCGCCCGCCGCATGCTGCGCACCGTCGACGCCCTGCTGCAGCCGATCGACACACTGCGGCAGCACGACCGCATGCTCGATGCCAACCAGGCACCCCGCCAGGCAGCGCACGCCGCGCTCAATCCGATGCGCGAACAGCTGGTGCAGCAGGTGCTGACAAGCGCGCTCGACGACCTGCCCGGCGGGCCGGACAGCCTGATCCGCTTCACCGTGCGCCGGCTGTGGCAGGCCTATCGCCGCCTGCCCGACCCCGATGTGGGCCGGCACCGCTGCATCGAATTCGTCGCCGAGGCCGACCTCGCGCTGCGCCACGGCCTCGTCGACGTCGCCCGCACCCAGCTCAACGCGCTGCTCGACCGCGACTACCTCGGCAACGTGTTCCAGTACCGCTCGGAACGCTGGATCTTCGACGCCGGCAGCGAGGACCGCGGCCTCAACAGCCTGCAGGAAGCCCTGCGCCGTCGCCTGGCCGAACTCGACACGCTGATCGGCCAGGAGCAGGAACGCCGCAGCGAGTGGTTCAACACCAACCTCACGGTGATCGCGCTGGTGTTCACCCTGCTGCAGATCGTGCCCTTCAACGGCCTCGGCGAATGGCTGGGACTGCCTGTGTCAGCGCCGCTGGCCTGGAGCAGCGTCGTGTTCGACGTCTGCGCGGGCCTGCTCTTTCTGCTGCTGCTCCTGGGGCGCCGCGTCGACGCGCTCATCTACATGCGCGCGCTCGTCCACGCCGGACGCAGCCTCGCCGAAAAAGTCCTGAGGGCGCCCGCATGACGACCACGCTCCCGCTCGCCAACAGCCTGCACCGCGCCACGCTCGACGCGCTGCGTCGGCAGGCGCCTTTCTCGACCATGGACGAGGACGAACTGCTGTGGCTGGTGCAGCGCCTGGCGGTGGCCTACTACGCCGCCGGCGAGGCCCTGCTCCTGCCCGCCGACGTGGCGCCCGCGACGCTGTTCATCGTCAAGCAGGGTACGGTCGACGGCGTCACCGCCGACGGCCATTCGGTGTTCCAGCTCACCGTCGGCGAGATGTTCCCGCTCGGCGCACTGCTCGCCGGACGCGGCGTCGCCAACCGCTACGTGGCCGAGACCGACACCTTCTGCTACCTGCTGCCCGCCGCGGACTTCCACACCCTGCTGACGAAGAGCGCGGAATTCCAGGATTTCTGCACCCGCCGCATCGCCAGCCTGCTGGTCGAGTCGCAGCGCGCGGTGCAGGCCGAATACGCGCTGGCGCTCGACGACGAGAAGCGTTTCGCGCGTCCGCTCGCCAGTCTGGTCCGCCGCGCCCCCTTCAGCGTGGCCCCTGAGACCCCGCTCGCCGACGCGCTCGCCGAGATGGAACGGGCACGCATCGGCTCGGTGGTCGTCGCCGACAACGCGGGCAAGCCGGTCGGCATTCTGACACTGAAGGACGTGCTGGCGCGCGTGACGCTCGCCGGCGTGACGCTCGACACGCCGATCTCGCGGGTGATGACGCCCGACCCGGCGACCCTGCCCGACGACGCGCCGGTGGCCGACGCGCTGGTGCTGATGGCGCGCCAGGGCATCCACCACCTGCCGCTGGTGAAGGACGGCACGCTCGCCGGCGTGATCTCGGAAAAAGACCTCTTCGCGCTGCGCCGCCTGTCGGTCGAAGGCGTCACCTCGGCGATCGCGCGCTGCGACGACCCCGCGCGCCTGCCGACGCTGGCGCACGACATCGGCGACCTCGCCCACAGCCTGCTGGCGCAGGGCATGGACGCGGAAAATCTCACCGCGATCATTTCCAGCCTCAACGACCGCCTCACCGAACGCATCATCGCGCTCGAAAGCGAGCCCGACCCCGCGCTCGCCGGCCTGCGCTGGTGCTGGATGGCGCTCGGCTCGGAAGGGCGCATGGAGCAGACGCTCGCCACCGACCAGGACAACGCGCTGATCTTCGACGTTGCCGACGCCGACGCGCATGCTGCGCTGCTCGCCTTCGCGCAGCGCGTCAACGCACGCCTCGACGCCTGCGGCTTTCCGCTCTGCAAGGGCGGCATCATGGCCGGCAATCCGCAGTGGTGTCTGTCGGCGGCGGACTGGCAGCGCCAGTTCGCGCAATGGATCGACCACGGCAGCCCCGAGGCGCTGCTGCACGCCAGCATCTTCTTCGACTTCCGTCCGCTCGCCGGCGACGCAGGGCTCGCGCTCGACCTGCGCGCCTGGCTCATCCGCGCCGCGCAGAAGAATCCGCGCTTCCTCCACCAGATGGCCGGCAACGCCCTGCGCAACCGGCCGCCCCTGGGCGTGGTACGCGACTTCGTGCTGTCGGAGGACGACGCCCACCCGCACACGCTCGACCTCAAGCTCAACGGCGCCACGCCCTTCGTCGACGCCGCGCGGATTTTCGCGCTCGCCGCCGGCAGCCCGCAGACCAACACCGCGAAGCGCCTGCGCGAAGCCGCCCACGCGCTGAAGATCCCCGCCGACGAACTGGCCGACTGGAACCGTGCCTTCCATTTCCTGCAGCTCTTGCGCCTGCGCCACCAGCACGCGCAGCAACGCGCCGGCCGCACGCCCGACAATCACCTCGACCCCGACAGCCTGAACCCGCTCGACCGGCGCATCCTCAAGGAAGCGCTGCGCCAGGCGCGCAAGGTGCAGGCGCGGCTGGCGCTGGACTACCACCTGTGATCTGGCCGTTCGGCCGGCGGTTGCCGCCCTTGCCCGACGCCGCCAGCGAAGCGCGCCGCGCCGCGCTCGTCCGCCAGCGCTTCGATCTCGACCAGCCGCTCGCCGGCCTGCGCTGGTGCGTGGTCGACGTCGAGACCGGCGGGCTGGACGCCCGGCACGACCCGCTGCTGGCCATCGGCGCAGTCGCCGTCGAAGACGGCCGCATCGCGCTCGACGCCAGCCTCGAGGTCGGGCTGGCGCAGGCGCAATCGACCGCCGCGGCGAACATCCTCATCCACGGCATCAGCGGCAGCGAGCAGCGCGCCGGGGACGCGCCGCACGCCGCGCTGCTCGACTGGCTGGAATTCGCCGGCACCGCGCCGCGCGTGGCCTTCCACGCGGGCTTCGACCAAACGGTCCTGGCGCGCGAGGCGCATGCGCGGCTCGGGCTCACGCTCGATGCACCGTGGTTCGACGCCGCGGTGGTGGCGCCGCTGCTGTATCCCGACGCCGCCGCGCAATGTCGTCACCTGGACGACTGGCTCGCGCATTTCGGCATCGCCGTGTACGCGCGCCACGGCGCGCTGGCCGACGCCTACGCCACCGCCGAACTGTGGCTGGTGCTGCTGCAGGCCCTGCGGCGCGAGGGTTACGCCACCGTCCGGCAACTGCACAAGCTGCTCCGGGCCCGCCGCTGGCTGTCGACATATTAGTTTTTTCTAATCTGTTTGTCGGCGCCCAACTGTGCGCCTAAACTCCGCGCACACGCGGAATCACAAAATAAACGCGTGCATTACAACCCTTCACAAGGAGGACTCGCCATGCAGTTGACGGAAAAACACCAGGAGTACTGGCGCAAGAACCTGCGGCTCACTGCAGTCTTGCTCGCCATCTGGTTCGTGGTGACCTACGTGGTCATCTTCTTCGCCCCCCAGCTCAACGAAATCGTCATCGCCGGTTTCCCCTTCGCGTTCTACATGGGCGCGCAAGGTGCGCTGATCATCTACGTCGTCATCATCTGGTATTACGCCCGCCGCATGAACCAGCTTGACCGCGAATACGGCGTTCACGAGGGGGACGAATAACATGACCGCACTCACCCAAAGCCAGTTCTACCAGCAGTTGAAGAAGTACTACAGCTTCTACACCGGCGGCTTCCTCCTCTTCGTCATCGTGCTCGCCTTCCTCGAGCAGATGGGTCTGCCGCCCAAGTGGATCGGCTTCATCTTCCTCGGCGCGACCATCGCCTTGTACGCCGGCATCGGCATCATGTCGAAGACCGCCGACGTGTCGGAGTACTACGTCGCGGGACGCCGCGTGCCGGCCATCTTCAACGGCATGGCGACCGGCGCCGACTGGATGTCGGCGGCGTCCTTCATCGGCATGGCGGGTACCCTCTACCTCGCCGGCTATGACGGTCTCGCCTTCGTCATGGGCTGGACCGGCGGCTATGTGCTGGTGGCGCTGTTCCTCGCGCCCTATCTGAGGAAGTTCGGCCAGTTCACCATCCCCGACTTCCTCGGTTCGCGCTACGGCGGCAACCTGCCGCGCACCATCGGCGTGATCGCCGCGATCATCTGCTCGTTCGTGTACGTGGTCGCACAGATCTACGGCGTCGGCATCATCACCGCCCGCCTCACCGGGATCGAGTTCGCCATCGGCGTGTACGTCGGTCTCGCCGGCATCCTGGTGTGTTCCTTCCTCGGCGGCATGCGCGCGGTGACCTGGACCCAGGTCGCGCAGTACATCATTCTGATCATCGCCTACCTGGTTCCTGTGGTGTGGCTGTCGGTGTCGCAGACCGGCAACCCGATCCCGCAGGTCGCCTACGGCCAGGTGCTGCAGAAGGTGACCCAGCTGGAGCAGGACCTCAACAATCCCGAGACCGCCAAGGGCGCCGCAGAAGCCTCCGCGCGCGCCGCTTTCAAGGCCCGGCAGGACGCGGCCGAAGCCAAGATCGCCGAACTCGATGCGGCCGTCGCGGCGGGTACCGGCGACGCCTTCCTCGAAGCCCAGCGCATCGCGGCCGGCAACCCCGACGATTTCCCGGCGACCGTCGACGCCCTGAAGGAGAAGCTGAAGAAGGACGCCGATGGCGCCAAGGCCAAGACCGGACCGGTCGCGGCCCACGCCACCGCCTTCTCCGGCAAGGGTGCCGAAGCCAAGCTGATGAAGGAAAATCCCAACGCCACGGCCGAGGAAATCGCCGCAGCCCAGGCCGAGGACCAGAAGGCGTCCGACGAGAAGCGCCGCAACTTCATCGCGCTGGTGCTGTGCCTGATGGTCGGTACCGCCTCGCTGCCGCACATCCTGATGCGCTACTACACCACCCCCTCGGTGCGCGAGGCACGCAAGTCGGTGTTCTGGTCGCTGTTCTTCATCTTCCTGCTGTACTTCACCGCGCCTGCGCTGGCGGTGCTGGTCAAGTTCGAGGTGTACAGCAACCTGGTCGGCTCGTCGTTCGCATCGCTGCCCGCCTGGGTCGCGAACTGGGCAGCGGTGGACGCCACGCTGATGAAGGTCGTCGACGTCAACGCGGACGGCATCGTGCAGCTCGCCGAGATCACCCTCGGCGGCGACCTCATCGTGCTGGCGACGCCGGAGATCGCAGGCCTGCCCTACGTGATCTCGGGCATGGTGGCGGCGGGCGGTCTGGCCGCGGCGCTTTCGACCGCGGACGGTCTCTTGCTGACCATCGCCAACGCGCTGTCGCACGACGTCTACTACAAGATGATCGACCCGAAAGCCACGACCGTGCGCCGTCTCGCCGTGTCCAAGGGCCTGCTGCTGGTGGTCGCCGTGCTCGCCGCGTACACCGCCTCGCTGAAACCGGGCGACATCCTGTTCCTGGTCGGCGCGGCGTTCTCGCTCGCGGCCTCGGCGTTCTTCCCGGCGCTGGTGCTCGGCGTGTTCTGGAAGCGTGCGAACTACACCGGCGCGGTCATCGGCATGCTCGCCGGCCTGGGCGTGTGCATGTACTACATGTACATGACCTATCCGTTCTTCGGCGGCGTGCCCGCCAACGAATGGTTCGCGATCAAGCCGATCGCCGCCGGCGTGTTCGGCATGCCGGTGGGCTTCCTCGGCGTGATCGTCGGTTCGCTGCTCACGCGTGCCCCCAGCACCGAGATCCAGCAACTGGTCGACCACGTTCGCTACCCGAGCCTGGAAGGCGACATCGAAACCCGCGCGACCTGATCGCGCCGTGCGCGCCGCGAGGCGCGCGCATTAAAAAGCCGGCCTGTGTGGCCGGCTTTTTTTCGTCCGTGAAGATCAGCCCAGGCGATGGGCGTAGTCGCTGCGGGCGGCGTCGCGGATCAGCCGCTGCGCGGTCTGAGGGTCGTGCTTCAGGGTGTGCTCGATCGCCTCGGCCACCTTGTCCGGCTCGTTGCAGTGGTGCCAGGCCATGCCCAGCGCGTACCAGGCCAGACCGTTCATCGGCTGCAGGCGGCCGGCCTCGGTCAGCGCCTGCGCGGCCTCGCGATGCCGGCCGTGGCGCGCGTGCAGCATGCCCAAGCCGTACCAGGCGCGGTCGTTGTTCGGGTCGAGCGCGGTGGCGCGCTTGAAGGCTGCGACCGCCGACTCGTCCTGGCCACCCTTGTCGCGCGCGTAAGCCAGGTTGAACCAGGTGTGCGCGTCGTCCGGCGCCAGTTCGACCGCGAGGTTGAGCCACGATTCGGCGGCGCTCCAGCGTTCGCGGCGCGCCTCCAGCCAGCCGAGCATGCGCAGGGTCGGCACGTGGCCCGGGTCGGCGGCGAGGCTGTCGCGGTAGGCCTGGATCGCGGCATCCGGCTTGCCCAGCGTGTTCAGCAGCATGCCGCGCAGCGCATGCCGCACGCGGTCGAAAGTTTTCATGGAAGCGGCTCGAACTCGATCAGTCCGCATTGTCCCGGCGCGGCGGCGGCCTGACAAGCTGCGCTAGAATCTCGTACCCCGTTCGAAAGCCCCCGCCATGCCGCTCGACCTCCTGCTGGTCTCGATTGCACGCACCCTCGTCGAAGTCGCAGGTTTCGCCCTGCTCGGCCAGGGTGCCGTCGCGCTGCTGGCCGGCAAATACCGCGAGCAGAACCTGTTCTACCGCCTGCTGCGCCTGATCGCCAGCCCCGCCGTGCGCGCCGTACGCTTCGTCACGCCGCGTTTCATCCTCGACGCCCACGTGCCCATGCTCACCTTCTTCCTGCTGTTCTGGCTGTGGATCGCGCTCGCCATCGCCAAGCGCCACCTCTGCGGCCTGCACGGGCTGGCCTGCTGAGCTGTCGCAGCGGTCTGCTGGCTTGACGCGGGCAGACCAAACCGGTTAAATTGCCGCCTCTTTTGGCCAGTTAGCTCAGTTCGTAGAGCACCGGATTGACAATCTGGCCGAAGGACAGATTGCGGCGTAGGCTAACTTGCGAAGCAAGTTAAGGGCGCCAGCCCGGCCAAAGCCAAAATCCGCGTGCCCATCACGCAAAAGTAAAGTAGGCCAGTTAGCTCAGTTGGTAGAGCAGCGGATTGAAAATCCGCGTGTCCGTGGTTCGATTCCGCGACTGGCCACCACCCCATTCCCAGCCTCGCCGACATCCGCATACCTCAAGCGGATTTCGGTGCAGGCTCATATCCGCGCAGCGGATGTGAAGCGCGCAAGGCGCGCGGCCGGAGCCAAAATCCGCGTGTCCGTGGTTCGATTCCGCGACTGGCCACCACATTCGAACGGCTTCCCGTGATTTTCCACCGGAAGCCGTTTTTCATTGCCCGCCCCCTGCACGCCGTTCCACGCTGGCTGTCTGCCCCCGCGCCCGCTGAACATTAGTATTTGGCCATTTTGTGGAGCTCGCAATCTGGTCTAGTGTGAATGGGCTTTTCCCCACGACACAACAACAGGAGGCAGACATGAGCAAAGAAGACAGCAAGCCGTCGAAGCAGCCCCCCAAGCTGAGCCGCCGCAACTTCCTCGGCGCGGCGGCCGCTTCGGCGACCGGCGCGGCGGCGCTGGGTTTCCCCGCAGTGGTGAAGGCACAGGCGCCGGTCAACCTGCGCTTCCAGAGCACCTGGCCGGCGAAGGACATCTTCCACGAGTTCGCACAGGATTTCGCCAGCAAGGTCAACGCGATGTCGGGCCGGGAACTGCGCATCGAGGTGTTGCCGGCGGGCGCGGTGGTGAAGGCTTTCGACCTGCTCGACGCGGTGAGCAAGGGCACGCTCGACGGCGGCCACGGGGTGGTCGCCTACTGGTACGGCAAGAACTCGGCGGTGGCGCTGTGGGGCTCGGGCCCGGCTTTCGGCATGGACCCGAACATGGTGCTCGCCTGGCATTACTACGGCGGCGGCAAGGAGCTGCTCGACGAAATCTACAAGGGCATGAATCTGGACGTGGTCTCCATGCTCTACGGCCCGATGCCGACCCAGCCCTTTGGCTGGTTCAAGAGGCCGGTCACCAGCGTCGATCAGATGAAGGGCGTGAAATTCCGCACCGTGGGCCTCGCGGTCGACCTCTATAAGGACATGGGCGCCGCAGTGAACCCGCTGCCGGGCGGCGAGATCGTGCCGGCGATGGACCGCGGCCTGCTCGACGCCGCCGAATTCAACAACGCCTCGTCGGACAACCTGCTCGGCTTCCCCGATGTTGCGAAGGTCTGCATGCTGCAGAGCTTCCACCAGGCGAGCGAGCAGTTCGAAGTCCTGTTCAACAAGAAGAAATACGACGCGCTCAACGCCGAGCACAAGGCGATCATCAAGCATGCGCTCGAAGCCTCGTCGGCCGACATGTCGTGGAAGGCGATCGACCGCTATTCCAAGGATTACCTGGAGATGAGCACGAAGAAGGGCGTGAAGTTCTACAAGACGCCGGACGCCATCCTGAGGAAGCAGCTGCAGTCCTGGGACAACATCATGAAGACGAAGAGCGCGGAGAATCCCATGTTCAAAAAGGTGCTCGACTCGATGCGCGCCTTCGCCGGTCGCGCGGCGCGCTGGCAGAACGACACCAACGTCGACTACAAGATGGCCTACAACCATTTCTTCGGCAGAAGGAAGGGCTGACCTCCCCTGTGTGCCGCCGGCTTCTGCCGGCGATTTTTTGTGCGGGTGCTATCGATGCAGAAACTGTTTCTGGCGGTCGACCGCCTGTCCACCTTCGTGGGCCGCGCTTTCGCGTGGTCGATCGTGCTGCTCACGCTCCTGGTGTCATGGGAGGTGTTCTCGCGCTACGTGCTGAACCACCCGCATCCGTGGGCGCTCGACGCCCAGATCATGCTCTACGGCATCCTGTTCATGATGGCTGGCGCGTACACGCTCGCCCACCAGGGCCACGTGCGCGGCGACATCCTCTACAGCGGCTTTTCCCCGCGCGGGCAGGCCGCGGTCGACCTGGTGCTGTTCGTCCTGTTCTACCTGCCCGGCGTGCTCGCGCTGACCTGGGCCGGCTGGACCTACGCCAACGAGTCGCTGGCGATCCGCGAAAACACCTTCAGTCCCGATCCGCTGCCGCTGTATCCGTTCAAGTTCGTCATTCCCATCGCCGGCGCGCTGCTCCTGATCCAGGGCGTGGTCGAGATCCTGCGCTGTGTGGTCTGCCTGCGTGACGGCGCCTGGCCGCCGCGGCAGAAGGACGTCGAGGAAATCGACGTCGAGGAACTCAAGGCCATGGTCCGCGAGGACGGCGAAGCGGAGGTGAAGCCGTGAGAAAGGAGATGACTTTCGGCTTCGGCCTGATGGCGGCGATCCTGCTGTTGATCGCCGTGTTCACCCCCTGGAGCGAACTCAACAACGGCCACATCGGCATGATCATGCTGGCGCTGATCGTGGTGGCAATGATGATGGGCTTTCCCAGCGCGTTCACGCTCATGGGCATGGGCGTGCTGTTCACCTGGTACGCCTACCACTCGGTCGATCCCGGCACCGCGGTGCAGCAGACGCTCGACCTCGCCGTGCAGCGCACCTACGGCGTGATGACGAGCGACGTGCTGATCGCGGTGCCGCTGTTCCTCTTCATGGGCTATCTGGTCGAGCGCGCCAACCTGATCAAGAAGCTGTTCCACGCGATCCACATCGCCACGTCGCGCATTCCCGGCTCGCTCGCGGTGGCGACGCTCGTCACCTGCGCGATCTTCGCCACCGCGACCGGCATCGTCGGCGCCGTCGTCACGCTGATGGGCCTGCTGGCGCTGCCGGCGATGCTGCGTGCCGGCTACGACACCAAGCTGTCGTCGGGCGTCATCGCCGCCGGCGGCACGCTCGGCATCCTCATCCCACCGTCGATCATGCTCATCGTCTACGGCGCGACCGCCGGCGAATCGGTGGTGCGCCTCTACGCCGGCGCCTTCTTTCCCGGCCTGCTGCTGGCGGGCCTCTACATCGTCTACGTCATCGTCGTCGCCAAGCTCAAGCCGCACTGGGCGCCGCGCCTGAGCGACGCGGACAGGCAGGTGCCGCTGCCGCCGCATCTGGCGAAACTGGCCGAACGCCACGGCCGCTTCGCCCTGCCCGGGCTGCTGCGCGCCGTCCTTTCGCCGAGCGCCGACGTGCCGCGCCGGCTCGCCGCGCGCGAACTGCTGCTGGCCGCGCTGCCCGCGCTGGTCTTCGTCTTCGTCATGGGGCTGGCGTGGAACGCGCTGACCCAGCCCAAGGAGACGTTCGACACCACAGGGCTGGTGGAGATGGGTTTCGAGCAGGCGCCGGCGGCGCCCACGCCGAGCGACGCGTTTTCCGGTCCGGGGATTTCCGAACCGCCGGCAGAGGACGCCGCGCCCGCGGTGACCGAGCCGCCTCCACTGGAAGAACCGCCCGCCCTCGAAGCACCGCCGCCCCTGGCGGAGCCCCCTGTGCTCGCCGAGCCCCCGACGCTGGAGGAACCCCCTGCATTGGAAGAACCGCCTGTGCCCGACGCGGCAGCTGACGAAGCCGATTCCCTGCCGCCGCCGCTCGAGACAGCAGCGCCGGCGGAGGCCGCCGCCGATTCGGGCCGACTGCCCGCGCCGGCCGCGTTCTGGGAAACGCTGGCGGTCGGTTTCGCCGTGCTCGCGGTGCTGTACTTCCTGCTGGATTACCCGCGTCTGGAAGTCTTCCGCATGCTGCTCACCTCGTTCTTCCCGCTCGCGGTGATGATCCTCGGCGTGCTCGGCTCGATCGTGTTCGGGCTCGCCACACCTTCGGAAGCGGCGGCGATCGGCGCGCTGGGCGGCTTCATCCTCGCCGCCGTGTATCTGGCGATGGATCTGCCACAGGCGGAACGCCGCAGGTTATGGCCGCTGTGGGGTGTGCTGTGGGCGGTGTTTCTCGCCGCCGTGTTGTGGTTCGTGCTCTACAAGGCGCACGTGACGGCGCTGCCGGTGCCGCACTGGCTCGGCTGGGTGTCGATGTCCGCCTTCCTGATCTGGGCGGTGCTCGCGTGCTGGCAGGCGAAGCTCGTCCCCATGCTGAAGGAATCGGTCTTCCTCACCGCCAAGACCTCGACCATGGTGTGCTGGCTGTTCGTCGGCGCGAGCATCTACTCTGCGGCCTTTTCGCTGCTGGGCGGCCACCAGGTCGTCGAGGAATGGGTGCTCTCGCTCAACATGACGCCGATCCAGTTCCTCATCCTCACCCAGCTCATCATCTTCCTGCTCGGCTGGCCGCTGGAATGGACCGAGATCATCGTCATCTTCATGCCGATCTTCGTGCCGCTCCTGCCGCATTTCGGCATCGACCCGCTGTTCTTCGGCATCCTCGTCGCACTCAACCTGCAGACCTCCTTCCTGTCGCCGCCGATGGCGCCCTCGGCCTTCTATCTGAAAGGGGTCGCGCCGCCGAACGTGACGCTGGGGCAAATCTTCCTCGGCTCGCTGCCCTTCCTCGGCATCGTGATCATCGCCATGGTGCTGCTCTACATCTGGCCCGAGATCGCGCTGTGGCTGCCGGCGAAGCTCTATAACTAGACAACGCGTGTCGTGATGGAGAAGACAAGGTGAACATCGCATTCATCGGCATGGGCATCATGGGCCGGCCCATGGCCGTCAACCTCAGGAAGGCCGGGCACACGGTGTTCGTGCACGGCCGCCGCCCCGAGACCATGGCCGGCCCGGTCGAAGCGGGCTGCGCCGGCTGCGGCAGCATCGCCGAGGCCGCGGCGCAGGCCGACATCATCATCGTCATGGTGTCCGACACGCCCGACGTCGAGCAGGTGCTCTTCGGCGAGCACGGCGTCGCCGAAGGCGCGAAGCCGGGCTCGGTGGTCGTCGACATGAGCACGATCTCGCCGGTCGCCACCCGGGCCTTCGCCGACCGCCTGCGCGCGCGCGGCGTCGACATGCTCGACGCGCCGGTGTCGGGCGGCGAGGTCGGCGCGATCAACGCCATGCTCTCCATCATGGTCGGCGGCAAACCGGACGTGTTCGAACGCGTGAAGCCGGTGTTCGAGGCGATGGGCAAGAACATCGTGCTCGTAGGCGACCACGGCGCCGGCCAGGTCGCCAAGGCGTGCAACCAGATCGTGGTGGCGGTCACCATCGAGGGCGTCGCCGAAGCACTGGTGTTCGCGCGCAAGAACGGCGTCGACCCGGCCAAGGTGCGCGACGCGCTGATGGGCGGCTTCGCCGGCAGCCGCATCCTCGAAGTGCACGGCAAGCGCATGCTCGACAATGACTACACGCCCGGCTTCAAGACCCGCCTGCACCAGAAGGACATCAACATCGTGATGCAGACGGCGAAGGAACTCGGCCTGTCGCTGCCCGGCGCCGCACTGGTGATGCAGCATCTGAACGCGCTCATGGGCACCGGCAGCGGCGAACTCGACTCGGCGGCGGTGATGAAGATCATCGAGCGCGAGTGCGGCATGGAGCGCTGATGCGGCGCATCATCTTTCTCGACCGCGCGAGCCTGATCGCCGAGATGCGCGCGCCGGCTTTCGCGCACGAATGGATCGATTACCCCGCGACGCAGCCCGAGGAGGTCGTCGCGCGCCTCGCCGGCGCCGAGATCGCGATCGTCAACAAGGTAAAGCTCTCCGCCGACATTCTGGCGCAGGCGCCGTCGGTGAAGCTGATCGCGGTCGCCGCGACCGGCACCGACAACGTCGACCTCGCCTACTGCCGCGCCCACGGCATCGTCGTTTCCAACATCCGCGGCTACGCGGTGCACACCGTGCCCGAGCACGCCTTCATGATGATGCTGGCGCTGCGGCGCAATCTGCTCGGCTGGCGCGCGGACGTGCGCGCCGGCCTGTGGCAGCAGACCGACCAGTTCTGCCTGTTCACCCGTCCGGTCAACGACCTCTACGGCAGCACGCTGGGGCTCGTCGGCTACGGCTCGCTCGGCCACGGCATGCACAAACTCGCCGAGGCCTTCGGCATGCGGGTGCTGATCGCCGAACACAAGGGCGCGTCGGCCGTGCGCGCCGGCCACACGCCCTTCGACGAGGTCGTCGCACAGGCCGACGTGATTTCACTGCACACGCCGCTCACCGCCGAGACGCGCCACCTGATCGGCGCGCGCGAATTCGCCCTGATGAAGCCGACGGCGATCCTCATCAACACCGCGCGTGGCAACCTGGTCGACGAAGCGGCGCTGATCGACGCGCTGACAACGGACCGCATCGCCGGCGCCGGCTTCGACGTGCTCTCGGTCGAGCCGCCGCGCGACGGCAACCCGCTGCTCGATCTCGACCTGCCGAATTTCATCCTCACGCCGCACGTCGCCTGGTCGAGCCGCGAGGCGATGCAGGGCCTGGCCGACCAGGTCGTCGACAACATCGAGGCCTTCGTCGCCGGCGCCCCCCGGAACGCCGTCACCTGAAAGGGAGCGCACATGAGCGCACGCGTCGCCATCGCCGGTCTGCAGGTCGCCCGGCCGCTGTTCGAACTGGTGCGCGACAGCATCGCGCCCGGCACCGGCATTGCCGCCGAGCGCGCCTGGCAGGGTTTCGCTGCGCTGGTGCGCGACCTCACGCCGCTGAACCGCGCGCTGCTCGCGAAACGCGACGCGCTGCAGGCGCGGATCGACGCCTGGCATCTGGAACGCCGCTACCAGCCGCACGACGCCGTCGCCTACAAGCTATTCCTCGCCGAGATCGGTTACCTGCTGCCGGAAGGCGAGGACTTCGCCATCACCACCACCAACGTCGACGACGAGATCGCGCGCATCGCCGGTCCGCAACTGGTGGTGCCGGTGAACAACGCGCGCTATGCGTTGAACGCCGCCAATGCGCGCTGGGGCAGCCTGTTCGATGCGCTCTACGGCACCGACGCGATTGCCGACGAGGGCGGCGCAGAAAAGAAGGGCGCGTTCAATCCGGTGCGCGGCGCGAAGGTCATCGCCGCCGCCAAGGCTTTCCTCGACGACGCGGCGCCGCTGGTCGAAGGCAGCTACCTCGACGCCATCGCGTATTCAGTGAAGGGCGGCCAGCTCGCCGTGACGCTTTCCAGCGGCGCGCGCACCGGGCTCAGGGCGCCTGACCAGTTCTGCGGCTACCAGGAACGGGCCGGCGGGTTGGCGGCCATTTTGCTGCGCCATCACGGCCTGTACATCGAGATCCACTTCAACACCGACCACCCTATCCACGAGCTGCATCCGACCGGCATCCGCGACATCTATCTGGAAGCGGCGCTCACGACCATCATGGACTGCGAGGACTCGGTCGCCGCGGTCGACGCCGACGACAAGGTCGCGGTCTACCGCAACTGGCTGGGGCTGATGAAGGGCGAACTCGCGGCGAGCTTCGACAAGGGCGGCAAGACGCTCACGCGCACGCTCAACCCGGATCGCCGCTACCTGTCGCCCGACGGCCGCTATTTCGAGATCCCCGGCCGCAGCCTGATGCTGGTGCGCAATGTCGGCCACCTGATGACGACCGACGCGGTACTCGACGCAGCCGGCAACGAGGTGTTCGAGGGCCTGCTCGACGCCTTTATCACCAGCTACTGCGCGCTGCACGACCTCAAGGGCACGAGCCCGCTGAAAAACAGCCGCACCGGCAGCGTGTACATCGTCAAGCCCAAGCAGCACGGGCCGGACGAAGTCGCGTTCACCACGCACCTGTTCGCGCGGGTCGAGGACGTGCTCGACCTGCCGACGAACACGCTCAAGCTCGGCGTGATGGACGAGGAGCGGCGCACCACGCTCAACCTCAAGGCATGCATCCGCGCCGCGCGCGAGCGCCTCATCTTCATCAACACCGGCTTCCTCGACCGCACCGGCGACGAGATCCACACCTCGATGGAAGCGGGCCCCATGCTCAGGAAACACGACATGAAATCCGCCGTGTGGCTCCGCGCCTACGAGGACTGGAACGTCGACGTCGGGCTTGCCTGCGGCTTGTCCGGCCGCGCGCAGATCGGCAAGGGCATGTGGACGATGCCCGACCGCATGGCCGACATGCTGGCGACCAAGCAGGCGCATCCGGAAGCGGGCGCTACCTGCGCCTGGGTGCCGTCGCCGACCGCTGCCACGCTGCATGCGCTGCACTACCATCGCGTCGACGTGTTCGCGCGCCAGCAGGCGTTGAAGTCACGCCCGCGCGCCTCGCTCGACGACCTGCTCGCGATTCCGGTGGTGGACAGGCCGGACTGGAACGCCGCGGACATCCAGCAGGAGCTCGACAACAACCTGCAGGGCCTGTTGGGCTACGTGGTGCGCTGGATCGACCAGGGCATGGGTGCCTCCAAGGTGCCCGACATCCACAACGTCGGCCTGATGGAAGACCGCGCAACGCTGCGCATTGCCAGCCAGCACGTCGCCAACTGGCTGCACCACGGTGTGGTCAGCGAGGCCCAGGTGATGGAAAGCCTGCGCCGGATGGCACAGCTGGTCGACCGCCAGAACGCCGGCGACCCCCACTACATCGCGATGGCGCCGCACTACATCAGCCTCGCCTTCCAGGCGGCACAGGACATGATCTTCCACGGCCGTCGCGTGCCCAACGGCTACACCGAGCCGACGCTGCACCGGCGGCGCCGCGAATTCAAGGCGGCCCTGCGCGGCGACTGAGCCGCGCAGCAGTTAAGGCAGCGCGGCGATCGCGCCGCAAAGCCATTCGCGCAGCGCGGCGGCTGTGCGCCCGCCGCGTCAACGGGCCCTAGCCCGCGGCGCGTTCGCTGCCGAAACCGTGTCCGTTGCTGCGCAGCAGTTGCGCCGCCTCGTGGCTGGACACCGGCCCGCTGTAGTAATGCCCCTGGATTTCGTGGCAGCGCATCTGCTGCAGGCGTTCCAGCTGCGCCGCCGTTTCCACGCCTTCGGCGACGACGTTGAGGTTCATCCCGCGCCCCATGGCGATCATCGCGTTGACGATGGACTGGTTCTCCTCGCGCTCGATGTCCTGCACGAAGGACTGGTCGATCTTGAGCGTGTGGATGGGGAAGCGCGACAGGTACTTGAAGGAGCTGTAGCCGGTGCCGAAGTCGTCGATGGCGAGCCGCACGCCCGACGCCGACAGGCGCCCGAGCTTCATCGCGTTGGCCTCGAAATCGCGCATCAGCAGGCTCTCGGTGATTTCCAGCTCGATCAGGCTGCCGTCGAGCGCATACACCTGCAGGGCGCGCATGACGCTGTCGACGAAGTCGGTACTTTCGAGCTGGCGCGCGGAAATGTTCACCGACACGCGCACCGGCGGCAGCCCGGCCTTGCGCCACTCGGCCATCTGCGCGCCGGCCTGGCGCAGCACCCAGTCGCCGATCGGCACGATGACGCCGGACTCCTCCGCCACCGGGATGAAGTCGGCCGGGGTCAGCAGGCCGCGCTGCGGGTGCCACCAGCGCAGCAGCGCCTCGAAGCCGCGCACCTCGCCGGTCTGGGCGTCGACCTGCGGCTGATAGAACAGCACGAACTCGTTGCGCGCGAGCGCGCGTCGCAGGTCGGCCTCGAGCTGCATGCGCTCGGAGTAGGGCGCCTGCATGCCCGGCTCCCAGAACTGCAGGCGGCTGCGGCCCTGCGACTTGGCCTGGTACATAGCGATCTCGGCCTGGCGGATCAGCGCGTCGATCATGTCGCCGTCGTCAGGCGACACGCAGGCGCCGATGCTGACCGAAATGTAGATTTCGTGGCCTTTCACGTACACCGGCTTCGACAGCACCTGGATGATCTTGCGGCTGATGTGCTCGACGTCGCTGCGCGAGACCAGCGTCGGCAGCAGCACGGCAAACTCGTCGCCGCCCAGGCGAGCCAGCGTGTCGCCCTCGCGCAGGCACTGACGCAGGCGCGCGCCGACGGCAAGCAGCAGGTCGTCGCCGATGGTGTGGCCGAGCGAGTCGTTGATGACCTTGAAGTGGTCAAGGTCGAGACTCAGCACTGCGAGCGGTTTCTGGTTGCGGCGTGCCTGCGCGAGCATCAGGCCGAGGTGGTCGCGGAACAGCGAGCGGTTGGGCAGACCGGTCAGCAGATCGTGGTAGGCCTGGTAGTGCACGGTCTCCTCGGCCTGCTTGCGCTCGGTGATGTCCTTGGCGACGCCGTAGCTGCCGATGAAGCGCTGCTCGAACGGACTCGCCTCCTCGTCGTACATGCCGGTCGCGGTGAGTTCGACCGACTTGCAGCGGCCGTTCATCAGGCGCGGACGGCGCATGCCCGGATTGCACTTGAGGCGGATCTCGATGTTGCGCGCGCTGCGGTCGCCGGCGCGGCGCTCGTTGAACACGTGCTCGGCGCGCGGCAGGTCGTCTTCGTGGATGATGAGGCTGTAGTGTTTGCCGAGCAGCTCGTCGGGGCGGTAGCCGACAAGGCTTTCGACGCGCTCGTTGACGAAGGTGAAGCGGCCTTCGCAGTCGAGCGTGTAGATGAAGTCGGGCGAACTGTTGACGAGGAAGCGGTGCCACTTCTCCGACTGCTGCAGGCGCTGCAGGATGGCGTTGTTCTCCATTTCCAGCTGGCGGCGCCTCAGCGTGTTGTCGATGCGGCGCAGCAGTTCCTCGGGTTCGTAGGGCTTGCGCACGAAATCGGTGGCGCCGCCGCGCAGCGCACGGATCGCCGCGTCGATGGTGCTGTCGCCGGACACCACGATCACCGGCGTGCCGGGGCTGCGCTCGCTGACGAAGCGCAGCACCTCGTTGCCGTCGAGGTCGGGCATGCCGAGGTCGAGCAGGATGGCGTCGAATTGCTGCTTGCCGATCGCGATCAGCGCCTCGCAGCCGCCGCCGGCGGTCATCACTTCGTACTGGCGGGTTTCCAGCAGGCGCTTGAGGCCTTCGAGAATCAGCGGCTCGTCGTCGACCACCAGCAGGTGCGGACGCACCGGAAAGGCGCTCACCGTACTGCGCGGCGGGGAAGATTCAGTGGGGCGATCGTCGGACATGAAGTTCTCCTGAAGCCCGGGTTACATTGACCCGTAGCGTGTCGTTTTCGTGAGCGGAGCCTGGCCGTTCTGCAGGGTGGGCAGGCGGATCAGGAAGCGGGTGCCTTGCGGCGAACTGGTGCAGCTCAACTGGCCGCGCATGCGCTCGACCAGGCTGCGGCTGATGGCGAGCCCGAGGCCGGCGTGGTCGCCGCCCTTCTCGCTCGTCACCGGCTCGAATAGATGCGACGCCACCGATTCCGGCAGACCGGGGCCGGTGTCGGCCACCTCGATCTCGACCTGGCGCTGGTCGTCGGACTCGACCAGGCGTGTGGCGAAGGTCAGGTGACCGCCGCTCGGCATGGCTTCGACCGCGTTCTTGGCGAGGTTGAACAGCACCTGCTTGAGCAGATCCTTCTGCAAGGGCAGCTGCGGCACGTCGGGATTGAGGTCGATCTGCACGCTGACCTTGTTCGGCGCGAACAGGGTGCCGAGCGACATGCGCACCAGCTCGGACACCACGCTGTTGACCGAGACGACGTCGAGCGAGGCGGGTGCCGGCGGCGCCTCCTCGGCGGCGGTAATGCCACGCACGATGCGCGCGACCCGCTCGATCTCGTCGCTGATGATGCCGAGGTCGCGCTGCACCGAGGAGTCGGTACCGAGCCGCTCGGACAGCAGGTTGACGTAGTTGCGCATGATGGTGAGCGGGTTGGCGACTTCGTGCACCGCGCGCCGCACCCGGTCGCGCGGGATGGCGTCGCTCGGCGCGGCCGCCGTGACGGCGGCCGGCGCCGCACCGGGCCGCAGCGCCTCGACGCATTCGGACAGGGTGAACTGCCACAGCGGCGAAGCCCCCGGATCGAGCGCCGCGTCGCCGGCGAGCAGCACGCCGCCCACGCCCCCCTGCAGCGTCAGCGGCTGGCACAGGAAGCCCGCCACGCCGAGCAGGCGCGCGATCTGTTCGTCGACCAGGGCGCCGCCCGGCTCGCCGCTCGCGTAGCGTTGCGGCGCCTGGCGCGCCAGCGCGCGGGCGAGGGTGGACTGGCCGTCGTCCATCGCCACCGACAGGGCGTGCAGGCCGGGCGCCACCGGAATCAGCGCGCTCGGCTGCAGCGCGCCCTCGGCCGACGGCACGAACAGGGCCGCCCGGCCGATGCCGAACAGGGCGCGCAGCGCATCCTGCAGCAGGGCGATGGCCTCGCGCTCGCCGGCGGCGCCGCGAAAATGCGCATGCAGCGCCGACTGCGCGGCCTGCACCGCGTACAGGCGCGCCAGTTTTTCGAAACCGCCGGCCGGCTGGACCGACACGTCGGCGAGGCCGAAGCGCGCTGCCAGCTGCCGCGCCTGCGTCTGCGCGTCGAGCAGCAGGCGCGCCGACTCGCCCGCGCCGATGTCGAAGGACGCCAGCGCGGCGCGCACGTCCACGCTGTCGACGGCGTCGGCCCGGGTGGAAAGCTGATAGGCGAGCTGGACGATGCGCACCAGCGGATGCGCCGCGCGTCCGCGCGCCAGCGGCTCGGCGTGGTAGCGCACCGCGTCGGCCACCCAGCCGTCGGCGTCGACGCCGGCGAGCCAGTCGGCGGGGTGAGCCGGCGGCCGGAAGTTGGCCGCCACGTAATCGTTCAGGTTATGCGCCAGCCCAGCCAGCCAGGCCGCCTCCACGCCGGCCTGGCCGGTGCGCGCGGCGAGCGCCTGCGCCAGGTGGGCGACGACGATCGAGCGGCGCCAGCTCGTCGCATACGGTCCCTGCGCCGACCCGCTCGCCACCGGCGCCGCCAGCAGCAATGCGCGCAGCAGGTCCGGCTGGCGGCGATCGAAGTCCGTCGACAGGCAGGCGCGACGCACCGCGAGCACCGGATCGCAGCGCAGACAGGCCGCGAGATCGGCCGCGCCGGCTTCGCCGTGCATCAAATGCTCGAGTGCCTCCGCCACCACGCCGGGTGCGCACAGGCCGTTCGTTAGCATTGATTGCTGTAGTAAATTATTCAGAAACACTCCCATCTTGTTGCTATATATATTGATTTTTGCTACACAGTCAATCGTGTGCGCCAAATAATTGGGCCTGGGACGCGCCGGCGGCGCGAAGTGTTGCTTTCGCGAACACCTTTCAAGATTTAGCCCAGATGTCCGTTGTGCGCAGAGGGTGTTACATTCCAGCCGCGTGAACATGAAGACGAAACCGATGAAAGCTGCAGTACTGACCGGATTGATGTGCCTGTGCGCCAGCGCCGTGGCGGCCGACGGCCGTGCCTCGCTGCAATGGAGCGAGCAGCTGGGCGAAACCCTGCCGCCCGCGCGGGTACAGTTCGATTACCCCGAGATCCCGGCGCTGAGCTCGCAGTCGGTGCTGGTGTACGACCGCGCCAGCGGCCAGCCGCTGCTGGCGAAGAACGCCGATCAGCAGACGCCGATCGCGTCGATCACCAAGCTCATGACGGCGATGCTGGTGCTCGACGCCGGCCAGTCGCTGGACGAGAAGGTCGCCATCACCCACGACGACCGCGACACCCTCAAGGGCACCGGCTCGCGGCTCGCCATCGGCTCGAGCTACACCCGCGGCCAGCTCCTGCACCTGGCGCTGATCGCCTCCGACAACCGCGCGGCGCACGCCCTGGGTCGCACCTATCCCGGCGGCCTCGACCGCTTCGTCGCCAATATGAACCGCATGGCGCTGGCGCTGGGCATGCACGACACCGTCTACGTCGAGCCCACCGGCCTGTCGAGCGGCAACCGCTCGACTGCGGTCGACCTCGCCAAGCTCGCCGACTACGCCTACCAGCATTACCCCGAAATCCGCGACATCAGCACCGTCGGCCACTACACCCTCGGCACCCAGCGCGTGGTGGTGAAGAAGAAGCGCAAGAAGCAGGTCGAGTACCGCCCGGTCGCCTTCAACAACACCAACCGCTTCACCCGCGCCGACGACTGGCAGATCGGCCTGTCGAAGACGGGCTTCATCAACGAGGCGGGCCACTGCCTGGTGATGCAGGCCCAGGTGGCCGAACGCGACGTGATCATCGTACTGCTCGACGCGCAGGGCAAGAACAGCCGCGCCGGCGACGCCACCCGCATCAAGGACTGGCTGGAGTCGACCCGCCCGCTGCAGCGCACCGAATCCCGCGGGTCCTCTTCCCGCACCTGACGCTCGGATTTCCGCCCATCGGGCCTTCGGGGACGCGTGTCCCCGAAGGCCCGATTGCTTTGGCCTGGCCCGACCCCCGGGCGGTATCATGACAGCCAGCCCCTGACGCCCCCTGCCGCATGTCGCCCGAGCTCGCGCAGCAACTGCTGCTGAAAACCCTGTTGCCGCTGTCGCTGCTGATCGCCGCCGGCGCCATCTGGCCGCGCTGGCAGACCGGCATTTCCGTCGTCGGCCTGCGCGGCGAGATCAACCGCCTGGTGCTCAATTTCTTCGCGCCCATGCTGTTCTTCGCGGCAGGTGCCTCAGCCACGGTCGACCTCGCCATCCTCAAGGTGCCGCTCATCCTCGGCGCCGCCACCCTGTTCGGGCTGGGGCTCGCCGCGCTGGTCCTGCTCGCCACCCCGATCGGACGCGGCCTCACGCGCCCGCAGTGCGGCGCGATCATGCTCGCCTCCGGCTTCGGCAACGTGCTGTTCTTCGGCTACCCCTTCCTCACCACGGTGTACGGCGAATCCGGCGCGCGCTATCCCTTCTTCGCCGACATGCTCGCGACGACGCCGCTGGTCTGGTCGCTCGGCGTGTGGATCGCGTTCCGCTGCGGCCACCACGCCGAGCGCACGTCCTTCTTCTCGATGTGGCTGAAGCTGCCGCCGGTGTGGGGCTTCGCCGCCGGCATCGCGGTCAACCTTTCGGGCCTCGAGCTCGTCCCGCTGGTCGAGGCCGCGCGCTGGGCCGGCAGCCCGACGATTCCGCTGATGCTGTTCGTGCTCGGGCTGACGATTCCCTGGCACGACCTGCGCCCGCAGAAGGCCGTCGTGGTGGCGATGACGATCAAGCTCGCGCTGATGCCGCTGTTCGCCCTCGGCCTTGCGCTCGCCTGGCCCGGCCCGCTGTCCGAGCCCGCCGAAGCAGCGATTCTCGAGGCCGCCATGCCGACCATGGTGATGGTCATCGCGCTGGCCGACCGCTTCGGTCTCGACACCCGCCTGGCGGGGCTGGCGATGGGCTGGTCAACGCTGGCGGGATTGGTTACGCTGCCATTCTGGCTTTGGTTGTTGAAGGGACTCGCATCATGAAGATCGGATTCATCGGCAGCGGCATCATGGGCCGCCCCATGGCGGAAAACCTGCTGCGCGCCGGCCACCAGCTCACCGTCTACGGCCGTCGCTTCGACCGCATCGAGCCCATCCTCGTCATGGGCGCGCTCGGCAAGGGCACGCCAGCGGAGGTGGCCGCCGAGACTGACGTCACCTTCACCGTCGTCTCCGACACCACCGACGTCGAGCAGATCATCCTCGGCGACCGCGGCCTGGTGCACGGCGCCAAGCCCGGCCACATCATCGTCGACATGAGCACCGTGTCGCCCGCCGCCACGCGCCGCATCGCCGCATCGCTCGCCGAGCGCGGCGTGCACATGCTCGACGCGCCGGTGTCCGGCGGCGAGGCCGGCGCCAAGGAAGGCACGCTGTCGATCATGGTCGGCGGCGAGGCGCCGATTTTCGAGAAAGTGCGCCCGCTGTTCGACGTGCTTGGCAAGAACGTCGTCCACGTCGGCGGCCACGGCGCCGGCCAGGTCGTCAAATGCTGCAACCAGATCGTCGTCGGCCTCACCTTCGAGGGCGTGGCGGAAGCTATTTTGTTGGCACGTCGCAACGGCGTCGACCCGGTGAAGATGCGCGAGGCGCTGATGGGCGGCTTCGCCGGCAGCCGCATCCTCGATGTGCACGGCCAGCGCATGCTCGACGCCAACTACAAGCCCGGCTTCAAGGTGAAGCTGCACCATAAGGACATGGCCATCGTCATGGACAACGCGCAGGAAACCGCCACGCCCCTGCCCGGCGCCGCCCTCATCGCGCAGCAGATGAACGCGCTCATGGGCGCCGGCGACAGCGAACTCGACTCGTCGGCGATCATGCGTGCCCTGGAGCGCCTGGTCGGCAACGGCAAGTGAGCGGCAAGGAGCGCGTCGTCTTCCTCGACCGCGCGGCCTTCACCGCCGACGAGCTGCCGATCCCGCGCTTCGACCACAACTGGAGCGAGTACCCGCACACCGAAGCCGCCGATATCGTGCCGCGGCTGTTCTGGGCGACGACCGCGATCACGCATGCGTGTGACATCGACGCCGGCATGATCGCGCAGCTGCACAAGCTGAAGCGGATTGTCGTGACCGGAACTGCGTCGGTCGATGCCGCGGCTTGCAAGCTACGCGAGATTACCGTGCACCACCTGAGTTCAAGCGACGCGCCGGAATACGCTTTGATCACTTTGCTCGAGAAATTGACCTACGAAGTCGAGGACTGACATGTCAGTTGGTGAAGTCCTTGTCTATTTTGTTTTGCTGCTGCTCGCGCCCTTGGCCTTTATGGGGTTGATGGTCTTCGGAGTCGTGAAACTAACCGATGCTGAAAACAGAAAACACCGACGCGAGGGACTCGCTCAGCAAAAGACGTCCGATTCCGCATGGGAACCGCCGCCTGAGGATGTTTTGCTTCAAGCACATATCTCGAAAGGAATGACCCTTTGGGGCTTGTTCCTGAGCATTGGTCTGGTCGGCTTTGGTCTGGCTTTTCTGTTTATCAACCCAGTGACGGCTCTCGTCATCGGATGGTGGTCGACCCTAATCGGCTTGACCTTCCTCTACAGCCTGCTCAAACAATTGACGATCACCGAACCTATGGTGGTGCTCAGCACAGCCTACATCGAACACGCGGGCTGGCCTTTCAAACGCATTCCATGGTCGGACATCAAGAAGGCCCACCTCTGCAGACTCGTTTCCTCAACTTACCTGAATTTGGAAGTCGAGAATCACAGTCGATACCTGCAGCAAATGGGCTGGTTCAGTCGCAATGCAAACAGACTTAACCGGGTGTTGGGCTGCTCCCCCATCTACATCAACTTGACGCCGTTAAAAGTGGATCCCGCCAGAATCTTGGATTTGGTCCGACAACACGTTCACCCACAACCAGCAGGCGAATGATCCGTGTGAAACTCGCTGATTCCACGCTATTCAGCCAGCAGGCGCTGATCGGCGGCGAATGGCAAGATGCCGCCGATAGGGCGCATTTCTCCGTCCGCAACCCGGCCAATGCGGAAATCCTCGGCCTCGCGCCGCGCTGCACCACCGCCGACACCGAACGCGCCATCAAAGCCGCCCACACCGCCTTCCCCGCCTGGCGCAATCTGCCCGCGAAAGCCCGCGCTCAGTTGCTACGCCGCTGGTTCGATCTGATCCTGCAACACCGCGACGACCTCGCCACCATCATGGTGAGCGAGCAGGGCAAGCCGCTCACCGAGGCACGCGGCGAGGTCGAGTACGCCGCGAGCTTCATCGAGTGGTTCGCCGAGGAGGCGCGGCGCGTGTATGGCGACGTGGTGCCGCCGCCGTGGGCGGACCGGCGGATGTTCACGCTCAGGCAACCCGTCGGCGTCGCCGCGCTGATCACGCCGTGGAATTTTCCCGCGGCGATGCTGACCCGAAAAGCTGGCGCCGCGTTGGCCGCCGGCTGCACGGTGGTGGCGAAACCGGCGTCGCAGACGCCGTTCACCGCGCTGGCGCTGGCCGAACTCGCTCAACGCGCGGGCCTGCCACCTGGCGTGCTCAACGTGGTGACCGGCGACGCCGCGACGATCGGCGGCGTGCTGACTGCGCACCCGCTGGTGCGCAAGGTCTCGTTCACCGGCTCGACCGAGGTCGGCAGGCAGCTGCTCGCGCAATCCGCTTCCACGCTCAAGCACGTGTCGCTCGAACTCGGCGGCAACGCGCCCTTCATCGTGTTCGACGACGCCGATCTCGACGCCGCGGTGGCGAGTGCGCTCGCGAGCAAGTACCGCAACAGCGGGCAGACCTGCGTGTGCGCCAACCGGGTGTTCGTGCAGGACACGATTTACGATGCCTTCGCAGAACGATTCGCCGCCGCGGTAGCGCAGCTGAAGGTGGGCGAGGGCTTCGCGCCGGGCGTGGAGACCGGGCCGCTGATTTCTGCCGCTGCGCTGCAGAAGGTCGAAGCGCACATCGCCGATGCACTCACCCACGGCGCGACGCTGCTCACCGGCGGCGCCCGTCACGCGCTCGGCGGCCAGTTCTTCCAGCCGACCGTGCTCACCGGCTGCACGCCCGACATGCAGATATGCCGCGACGAGACCTTCGGCCCGGTGGCGCCGCTGATCCGTTTCCACGACGAAGCCGAGGTGATCCGCATGGCGAACGACACCGACTATGGGCTGGCCGCCTACGCGTACACGCGCGACCTCGCGCGCGCCTGGCGCGTGGCGGAGCAGCTCGAATACGGCATGGTCGGCATCAATTCGGGCGTAATCTCCACCGCCGAGGCGGCGTTCGGCGGCGTCAAGCAGTCGGGGCTGGGGCGCGAGGGTGGGCGCAGCGGCATCGACGAGTACCTCGAGACCAAGTATGTGAACTTGGGCGGGCTCGGATAATCCGCCAGTAATTCGTAAGTAAATCGCATGAAAGCATTGTTTCTTGCCAGCCTGCTGGCCTCGACGGCAATCGATTCGGCACAGGCGGCGATTGAAATCCCCCGCCATCTGATCGATGCCGACAGACCGCAGATCGAGGAACCCGACAGCATCATTCAAGGTTTCAACGAGGCCGTGGACCGGGGCGAGCTGACTGTGTTCGGCCACAGGATCGAGCGCTCCATGATCGTGCCGCTCCGGGTCGAGTACGTGTACGACCTTGCAAGCCGCGCGCTGCTGGTGAGAGTGTATTCAAACCTGAAGACACCGCTGCCGGTGCCCGAACGCCAATGCAAGGTTCGTGCACTCGGCGCAATCATGCAGGACGGCCGCATTGTCGAGATCGAGTCCCATATCTGGATGAGCGACTGAACCGTCCATGCCGACGCACGGCCATCCGCCCGATCGCACGCAGCCCCGCCGCAACCTTCTCGTCATCGGCGCCGCCAGCGGCGCCGGTGCAACCGATCCGGCCACCGCCGAAGGGCCGGATGCCTTGCGGCATTACCGGGTTTTCCACGACGCGCCGTTGCAGCACGTCGAGTGGGACGCGATCCTGCGCATACCACGCACGGCGCACGATACCCCCTTGCACGCCGTTGCCGCACTTTCCGAACGGTTGGCACACGAAGTGGAAAAGGCGCTGCATGCCGGACATTTTCCGCTGGTGGTCGGCGGCGACCATTCCTGCGCGATCGGCACCTGGAGCGGCGTGCACCGCGCCCTCGCCGCGAAGGGCCCCATCGGGCTCATCTGGATCGACGCCCACATGGACAGCCACACTTTCGCTACCACGCCGAGCGGTCGCATCCACGGCATGCCGCTCGCGGCGCTGCTCGGCCACGGCGACGCCGCGCTCACCGGCATCGACGGACCCGAGGCGAAGCTGCTGCCTGAGCACGTCTGCCTGATCGGCGTGCGCAGCTACGAGGCGGGCGAGGCCGCGCTGCTGCGCCAATTGGGTGTGCGGGTGTTCGACATGGGTACGGTACGGCAGCGCGGCCTCGCTGCCGTGTTCGACGAGGCGCTCGCCATCGTGAAAGCCGGCACGGCCGGTTTCGGCGTGAGCGTCGACCTCGACGCGCTCGACCCTGAGGAGGAGCCGGGCGTGGGCACGCCGGTGCCGGGCGGGCTCAGGCGCGCCGAGCTCGCCACCGCGCTCGCGCAGCTCGCCGGCGACCCAGATTTCGTCGCAATGGAAATCGTCGAATACAACCCGAAGCGCGACCGCAGGCATGCCACGGCCGATGCCGCCGGCGCGCTGGTCGACGCGATCGCGCCGCAGCCACGCAACGATAACTGACGCGCTTCAGTCGGCACCGACGCCGACGAAGGGGTTCTCCACGCGCTCATGTCCAAGCGTCGACATCGCGCCGTGGCCCGGCACGAAGCGCACGTCGTCGCCCAGCGGGAACAGCTTTTCGCGGATGGCACGGATCAAGGCCGCGTGATCGCCGCGCGGGAAATCGGTGCGGCCGATCGAGCCTTTGAACAGCACGTCGCCGACGAAGGCGAGCCGCGCGTCCGGCTGATAGAAGACCACGTGGCCGGGCGTGTGGCCGGGGCAGTGCAGCACCTCGAAGCGGATCGCGCCGACCTCGACGCTGTCGCCGTCTTCCAGCCAGCGGTCGGGCGTGAACGCCGCGATGGGCGGAAAGCCGAACATCGCCGCCTGCTGCGGCAGCGCGTCGAGCCAGAACTGCTCCTCGCGCTGAGGGCCGACGATGGGCACGCCGAGCGCGTCGCGGATCTCCGCGGCGGCACCGACGTGGTCGAGGTGACCGTGGGTGAGCAGGATCATCTCCAGCGTCAGGCCGCGCTCATTGATGGCAGCGAGCAGGCGCTCGGCCTCGCCGCCGGGATCGATCAGTGCAGCGCGTCCGGCTGCGTCCCATACCAGCGAGCAGTTCTGCTGATACGGAGTGACGGGGAGGATGGTAAATTCCATGCACTGATTATCCGACGAATCCGGCCATGCCCGCACCCGACGCCCTGCTGCTCTTGTCCACCCACTGCCCCCACTGTCCTGCGGTGCTTGCCGCGCTCGCCGACCTGGTGAAGGCCGGCACAGTCGGCCGGCTCGAGGTGGTAAACCTCGAGCAGCACTCCGAGGTCGGCCAGCAACTCGGCGTGCGCTCGGTGCCGTGGGTGCGCATCGGCCGCATCGAACTCGCCGGCGTCCACAGCAAGGCCGAGCTTGCCGAGTGGGCAAGGAAAGCCGACAGCGAAGCAGGCCTGGCCGACTGGTTCCATCTGCTCTTGAAGGAAGGCCAGCTCGCCCGTGCGCAGGCGGCGATCGAAGCCGACCCCGCGCTGCTCGCCGCCGTGCTGCCCATCGTCGGCAACGTCGAGGCCAGCCTCAACGTGCGCTTGGGCGCCGGCGTGCTGCTGGAGGAGTTCGCCGGCAGCGCGGCCCTGCGCGCCTTGCTGCCACGCCTGGGCGAACTGTCGCAGCACGCCGACGCGCGGGTACGGGCCGACGCCTGCCACACGCTGGGCCTCACCGGCGACGCCGCGGCCAAGCCCTGGCTGCAAGCACGACTGGGGGACGACGACGCGGACGTGCGCGAGATCGCGGCCGAGAGCCTGGGTGCGCTGTCCGCCGAGCAGACATGAAGCTGCGGCAATACCAGGTCGACGCTTTCGCAACCCGCGTGTTCGAGGGCAACCCCGCCGCGGTGTGCCCTCTTGCACACTGGCTGGACGACACGCTTCTGCAAGCCATCGCGGCGGAGAACAATCTCTCCGAAACCGCCTTCTTCGTGCCTTCGGGCAACGCCTTTCAGCTGCGCTGGTTCACGCCGGTCAGCGAGGTCGACCTGTGCGGCCACGCCACCCTGGCAACGGCCCACGTGCTGTTCGCGCACCTCGGCCACCCGGGACCGGTCATCACTTTCGAAACACGCAGCGGTGCGCTCACCGTCACCCGGAGGGACGGCCTGCTGGAAATGGACTTCCCGGTCTGCGCACCGGCTGTGTGCAACGAACCCGCAATCCTCGCCCAGGCGCTCGGCCGGCAGCCACTCGAGGTGTTGTGCGCGGACGATTACCTGGCGGTCTTCGACGACGAGGCAACCGTTCGCGGCCTCGCGCCCGATTTCGCCCTGCTGGGCACGCTGGGCCTGCGCGGCGTAATCGCCACCGCCCCGGGCAGCACCGACGATTTCGTCAGCCGCTTCTTTGCGCCCCGGCTCGGCATCCCGGAAGACCCCGTCACCGGCTCCGCACATTGCACGCTGGCCCCTTACTGGGCGGCCCGCCTGGGCAAGAACCCCCTGTCCGCACGGCAGATTTCGACGCGTGGCGGCCGCATCCTCTGCACGTTGAAGGGCGACCGCGTCGTGCTCTCGGGGTCTGCGGTCACCTTCATGGAAGCGGACATCTCACTCTCTAGGCCCTGAGCGCGCGCGGATGGAGGGTGGCCCTGCGCCGACTTCGGTGCTATAGTTTTGGGCAACACCGCCCGGGCCTCGGCCCGGGCGGTTTTCATTTTTGTGCCTTCCGCAGGAGACCGCCATGGAAATCACGACCCGTCCCGCCATCACTCTGTCCGAGCGCGACCTCGATCGCCTCGAAGCCGTGCTCGCCGACCTGCCCGACGACCAGCCGGGCGTGGAAGCGCTGCGTGCCGAGCTCGACCGCGCGCAGCTCGCGCCGTCCGAAGCGATGCCGCCCGACGTGGTGACGATGAATTCGCGTGTGCGTTTCGTCGTCGAGCCCGGCGGCCGCGAAGTCGAGGCGACGCTGGTGTATCCACGCGACTTCACCGGCGCGCCGGACCAGCTGCCGGTGACGACGCCGGCCGGCGTCGCGGTGCTGGGCCTCGCCGTCGGCCAGCAGATCGAATGGCTGGCACCGAACGGCCAGACGGTGCGCGCGCGCATCGTCGACCTGCCCTACCAGCCCGAACGCGCAGGCGACTTCCTGCGCTGAGCCCGCACGATGTCGGTCCCGGCCGCGTATTTCGGCGTCATCCTGATCTGGTCGACGACGCCGCTGGCGATCCAGTGGAGCGCGCAGGGCGCGGGCTTCGCCTTCGCCGTGTTCGCGCGCATGGCGATCGGCTTCGCGGTCTGTCTCGCGCTGCTCGCCGCGACGCGGACGGCGTTCGTCTGGACGCCGGCGACGCGCCGCCTGTACGCGATCAGCGGGGTGTCGCTGGGTGCGTCGATGCTGCTCACCTACTGGGGCGCGCTCAACGTGCCCTCCGGGCTGATCTCGGTGATCTTCGGCTTGTCGCCGCTGGTCACCGGAGTGTTCGCCGCGCTGTGGCTAAGTGATCGCACGCTCACGCCACTACGCCTGGCCGGTCTTGTGATTGCGCTGGCCGGCCTGTGGACGATTTTCGGCCAGCCGTGGCCCGGCGGGCGCGACGCCACCCTCGGCACCGCCGCGGTGGTGGGCGGCATGATCGTGCAGGCGCTGGGCCTGGTGTGGATCAAGCGGCTGAACGTGCGGATTTCCGCGCTGGCGATCACCACCGGCTCGCTCGGCGTCGCGCTGCCGGGCTTCGCGCTCGCCTGGGTATTCGCCGAGTCGGCGCAATGGCCGACCGACCTCGAGGCGCGCGCCGGCGCCGCCATCGTCTACCTCGGCGTGCTCGGATCGGTGGTGGGCTTCACGCTCTACTACTACGTGATCAAGCACCTCGACGCCGGGCGCGTGGCGCTGGTCACGCTCGTCACGCCGGTCGCCGCGCTGCTGCTGGGACAGACGCTCAACGCCGAATTCATCCCGGCCGCCGGCTGGGCGGGCATCGCGCTGATCGGCGCGGGACTGGTGCTGTACGAATGGCAGGCGCTGAAGCAACTGCGCCGGCCGGCTATTTCTTGAAGAGATCGTCGAGCAGCGAGGGCTTGGCGGGTTTCGCCACCTCCTGACCGCCGAACAGCGCGTCGAGCGCGCTGCGGCTCGCCTGCGCGACCGCCGCGCCGCCCCCCTTGTAGGCTTCCGGACGCGGCACGAACCAGCCGCAGTCGTTGGCGCGCGTCTTGTCGGCGACGCGATCGGCGGCCAGTTCGCGGCACTCGCCGGCACGGTGCGCGTCGTAGTGGCGGCACTGCTTGCACGCGTGGAGATCGGTGCGGCAGCTCGGGCAGACGTCGCGCCGGCCCAGCGGCAAGGGCAGGCCGGCGAGGCTAGCGCCGCACTTCCAGCACACCAGGCTCATGCGCGGTCCTCGCCTGGGTAATCCGGATAACGCAACGCGTGATACTGCAGGTCGGCGAGCGCAACCTTGCGCAATGCGCGCTCGTGGGTGGCGTCGAGCACCACCGGCGGGGCGACGCCGGCTTCGGCCGCTTCCAGCCAGCGCGTCGCGCACACGCACCAGCGATCGCCGGGCTTCAAGCCGGGAAAGCCGTATTCGGGCATCGGGGTGACGAGGTCGTTGCCGCGCTGCCGCGAGAAGTCGAGAAAGGCCTCGGTCATCTGCGCACATACCGTGTGGCTGCCGAGATCCTGCGGCCCGGTGTGGCAGACGCCGTCGCGCGCGAAGCCGGTGAGCGGCTCCATGCTGCACACCTGCAGCAGCCCGCCCAGCACGTTGCGCGCGTCGCTCATCGTGTTCTCCCTGTTCGCATGCCGAAAAATTATCACAGACGCAGGGCGTTCAGGGTGCGCCGGCGGTGTCCTCCAGCGCGGGAATGACCGGCAGGCGACCATCGGCGAGGGCCGACGCGTGCGCTTCCTCGACGTGCGCGAACAGGCTCGGACTGGGATAGCCGTCGGCCGGCAACTGGTGCGCGAGCTGGTAGCGGCGCAGCGCGGTCTGCGTGCGCGGCCCGAGCAGGCCGTCCGGCTCGCCCGCGGCGTAGCCGAGCGCGTTCAACGCCTCCTGCAGCGCCTTCAGCTGCGCGACGCTGAGCGCGCCCGCCTCGCCACCCTGCGCGACCAGCGGCGCGCCGCCGCCGAGCTGGTGCGCCAGCAGCGCGACCGACAGCGCATAGTTGACCGAGCGGTTCCAGCGCATCACCACGTCGAAGTTGTCGAACACCATGAAGGCCGGGCCCTGCCAGCCCTGCGGCAGGATCACCGCGGCGGGGCCCGCCACGGTGGGCAGCGGGCTGCCGTCGGCGGTCCGCACGCCGAGCGCCGCCCAGGCGTTTACCGGCAGCCGGTGGGCGACGCGCGCCTGCTTCACGTCGAAGTCGGGCGGCAGCGTCACCTCGGCCGCGACCGGCTCGCCGGCGCGCCAGCCGGCGCGCTGCAGGTAGTTCGCCGCCGAATGCATGGCGTCGGGCAGCGAATTCCACAGGTCGATGCGGCCGTCGCCGTCGGCGTCGAGCGCGTAGGCGCGGAAGGTCGACGGCATGAACTGCAGGTGGCCCATCGCGCCCGCCCACGAGCCGTTCATGTCGGCGGCGGCGACGTGGCCAGCGTCGATGATGCGCAGCGCGTCGAGCAGCTGGCTGCGGAAGAAGGCGCTGCGGCGGCCGTCGTGGGCGAGCGTGGCGAGGCTCGCCGGAATGTTGAGGCTGCCGAGGAAGCTGCCGTAATTGGTTTCCAGCCCCCAGAACGCCACCAGCACGGTCTTCGGCACGCCGTAGCGCTGCTCCAGCGCGTCGAGCAGGGCCGCATGCTCGACCAGCAGGGCCTGCCCGCGCCCCAGGCGCGCGGGGGTCAGCCGTTGCGCGAGATAGTCCGAGAAAGCCTGCAGGAACTCGGGCTGGCGGCGGTCGAGTTCGATCACGCGCTCGACCGGGGCAAGCCCGGTGAGCGCCGCGTCGAGCGTGGATTCGGAAATGCCCTGCTGCGCGGCATCCGCGCGGAAGACGGCGAGCCAGTCGTCGAAGCCGACCTGGGCGTGCGCGGGGAAGGCCGTGAACGCGGCCAGCAGCAACCAGACTCTACGCATTTTTCTGCAGCCAGAATTCGAGCAGCGCCAGATGCCACAGCTTGCTGCCCTGAATGCGGGTGTGATGTTTTTCCGGCGCGTCGAGCAGCTTGTTGACGTAGGCGCGGTGATAGAGGCCGCGCTCGCGGCAGGCCTGCGAATTCAGCAGGTCGCGCATGAAATCGAGGAATTCGCCGCGCACGTATTTGAGCGCCGGCATGGGGAAATAGCCTTTCTTGCGGTCGATCACGGCGTCGGGGACGAGGCCGCGTGCAATCTGCTTCAGCACATGCTTGCCCTCGGAAGCGAGTTTCAGTTCGGGCGGCATCTGCGCCGCCAGCTCGACCAGGTGGTGGTCGAGGAAGGGCACGCGCGCTTCCAGCCCCCAGGCCATGGTCATGTTGTCGACGCGCTTCACCGGATCGTCGGTGATGAGCATCGTCGTATCCATGCGCAACACCTGGTCGATGAAGTCGTCGGCGTAAGGTTCGTCCAGGCGGGCGGCGACGAGTTCCCCGGTGTAGTCCGGGCCGTGGTAGGCCGGCATGGCCATTTCGAGGAATTCGTCGTGGTCGCGGTCGAAGTAGTGCCTGCGGAAGCGCTCGAGCGCGCTGCCCCGGGTTTCCGCCGCCATGCGCGGATACCAGAAATAGCCGGCGAAGACTTCGTCCGCCCCCTGGCCGCTCTGCACCACCTTGACCGTCTTGCTGACCTGCTCGGCGAGCAGATAGAAGGCCACGGCGTCCTGCGCGAACATCGGCTCGCTCATTTCGCCGACCGCTTCCGGCAGGCGCCGCAGGACTTCCGCATTGGGAATGAGGTACTTGTGGTGGCGCGTGCCGTACCTTTCGGCCACCGGATCGGAATACTCGAACTCGCTGCCGCGTTCCTCCGGCTGGTCCTCGAAGCCGACCGAGAAAGTCATGAGATCCGGCACGCCCTGCTCGGCGAGCAGGGCGACGAGCAGGCTCGAATCGAGGCCGCCGGAGAGCAGCACGCCAACCTTGACGTCAGCGATCTCGATGCGCTTCTTCACCGCCTGCCTGAGGCTTTCGTGGATCGCCTCGGTCCACTCGGCCTCGGTTCGGGGCTCGGCCGGACGCTGCGCACGCAGCGACCAGTAGCGGCGATGGACGAGGTCGCCGCGCGCGTTGACCGTGAGCGTGGTCCCGGGCGCGAGCTTGCGTACGCCGTTGAAGACCGTGCGCGGCGCCGGCACCACTGCATGCAGGGTGAACAGGTGGTGCAGCGCGACCGGATCGATCGAGACGTCGACGCCGCCTGCGGCGATGAGCGCCTGCGGCGTCGAGGCGAAGCGGAACGCGCGCGGCGTCTCGCTGTAGTAAAGCGGCTTGATGCCGAGGCGGTCGCGCGCGAGGAACAACGTGTCGCGGTTCCAGACGGCAAACGCGAACATGCCGTGCAGGCGCTCGACGCAGGCTTCGCCCCACTCCAGGTACGCACGCAGGATGACTTCGGTGTCGCCGTCGGAATGGAAGGCGTGGCCGAGTCCGATCAGTTCGGCGCGCAGCTCGGGGTAGTTGTAGATCGTGCCGTTGAACACCAGCGCGGTGCCGGTGGCGGCGTCGACCATCGGCTGCTTCGAGCGCTCGGACAGGTCGATGATCGCCAGCCGCCGATGGCCCAGGCGCACCGCGCCGTCGGCGTGCTGGCCCTCGGCATCCGGACCGCGCCGCGCGAGCTTCGCCAGCATGCGCGCCATCGCCCCCGCGTCGGGCGGCGTGTTGTCGAAACGAAATTCACCTGCGATACCGCACATGCATGTTGACCTTGAAATTGTTACAGGAGGACGCGAAGGACGCAGAGGAAACCGGAAGTCTGGATGTCCTCTGCGCCCTCCGCGTCCTCATTGTTCCAATCCTGGCGACAGCTCAAGCCATCAGCGGCGGCTCGTCCATCAGCGCGATCTGCTCGCGCAGTTCGAGGATGCGTGCCTGCCAGTACTGCTGCGTATTGAACCACGGAAACGCCGCGGGGAAAGCCGGATCGTCCCAGCGACGCGCGAGCCACGCGGCGTAATGGATGAGCCGCAAGGTGCGCAGCGCCTCGACCAGATGCAGCTCGCGCGCGTCGAAGTCCATGAAATCCTCGTAGCCCGAGAGGATGGCGTTCAGCTGCGCCTGCTGTTCGTCGCGCTCGCCGGAGAGCAGCATCCACAAGTCCTGCACCGCCGGGCCCATGCGGGCGTCGTCGAAGTCGACGAAATGCGGCCCGGCCTCGGTCCACAGCACGTTGCCGGCGTGGCAGTCGCCGTGCAGGCGCAGGGGGCGCACGGCGCCGGCGCGCGCGTAGCAGTGGGCGACGCTGGCGAGCGCGTGGTCGACGACGCTGTCCCAGGCGGCGACGAGGTCGCGCGGCAGCCAGTGCCCGGCGCGCAGGAAGTCGCGCGAGGCAGTGCCGAAGGTCTCCAGATCCAGCGTGGGCCGGTGGGCGAAGCGCGCGGTCGCGCCCACGGCGTGGATGCGGCCGAGGAAGCGGCCCATCCGCTCGAGCGTGTCGTCGCGGTCGAACTCGGGCATGCGCCCGCCCTGCTTCGGATACACCGCAAAGCGGAAACCGGCGTGCGCGTGCAGCGTCGCATCGTTCAACCGCAGCGGCGCGACCACCGGGATTTCGCTCTCGGCAAGCTCGGCGGTGAAGACGTGCTCTTCCAGGATCGCGGCGTCGGACCAGCGCCCGGGACGATAGAACTTGACCACCACCGGCTGCGCGTCCTCGACGCCCATCTGGTAGACGCGGTTTTCGTAGCTGTTCAGCGCGAGCAGGCGGCCGTCGGCCCTGAGGCCGGCGGAGTCGAGCGCGTCGAGCGCCACCTCGGGGGTGAGCGCGGAATACGGGTGGGCGGCATCCGTCATGGCGTGCGGGAACGTCTATCCTCAAAGGGCACGAGCCCCCGATAATGCCTGATCCCTGCCGCCGCCGCATGCCGATGCAAGCAACCGACCCCCTGCAGATGGACATCTCCCGCCACATCTGGGCGACGCGCTACCGCGCCGACGGCGAAACCGAGCTTCGCGCCAGCTGGCGACGGGTGGCACGCGCGGTCGCCGAGGCCGAAGGCGACGCCGCCGACGCCTGGGCCGAGCGGTTCTACGCGCTGCTCGACGGCTTCCGTTTCCTGCCCGGCGGGCGCATCCTCGCCGGCGCCGGCACCGCCCACCGGGTGACGCTGTTCAACTGCTTCGTCATGGGCCGCATCGCCGACGACCTCGAACACATCTTCGAGGCCTTGAAGGAAGGCGCGCTGACCATGCAGCAAGGGGGCGGCGTGGGCTACGACTTCTCGCCGCTGCGGCCGGCCGGCACGCCCGCGTCGACGACCCACACCATCGCTTCCGGCCCGGTGTCCTTCATGCGCATCTGGGACGCGATGTGCGCGACCCTGCTGTCGACCGGTGCGCGGCGCGGCGCGATGATGGCGACGCTGCGCTGCGACCATCCGGACATCGAGGCTTTCGTCGACGCCAAGCGCGACCCGGCCGAACTGCGCCACTTCAACCTCTCGGTGCTGGTAAGCGACGCGCTGATGCAGGCGGTCGCGGACGACGCCGACTGGCCGCTCACCTTTCCCGGTCTCGGCACCGTGCGCACGGTGAAGGCGCGCGACCTGTGGCAGCGTATCCTGCGCGCCGCCTACGACACCGCCGAGCCCGGCGTGCTGTTCGTCGACACGATCAACCGCGACAACACGCTGGCGAATCTGGAATCGCTCACCGCGACCAATCCCTGCGGCGAAATCCCGCTGCCGCCCTACGGCGCCTGCGACCTCGGCTCGCTCAACCTGACCGCCTTCGTCGAGGCCCCGTTCACGCCCGGCGCGCGGCTCGATCACGTCGCGCTCGCCGCGGCTGCGCGCACCGCGGTGCGCTTCCTCGACGACGTCATCGAAGTATCGCGCTACCCGTTACCGGCGCAGGCCGACGAGGCGCGCCGCAAGCGCCGCATCGGCCTCGGCATCACCGGACTCGCCGACGCGCTGGTGCTGCTCGGCCTCGACTACGGCAGCGAAGCCGCGCGCAGCTTCGCCACGCGCGCGATGCAGACCGTGCGCGACGCCGCCATCCGGGCCTCGGTCGAACTGGCGCGCGAAAAGGGCGCGTTTCCGGTTTTCGACGCCGAGGCTTTTCTCGCGAGCGGCTACGCGTCCCGACTGCCCGCCGACCTGCGTGACGCGATCGCCGTCCACGGCCTGCGCAACAGCCATCTTTTGGCCATCGCGCCGGCCGGCACGATCAGCCTGCTGGCGAACAACCTCTCCAGCGGCATCGAGCCGGTGTTCGCCGGCGAGGCCGAGCGCCGGGTGCTGCAGGGCGACGGCCGTTACGCCACCCATCGCGTGCTGGACTACGCCCTGCACCGCTGGCAGCTGCAGGGCGGAACCGGCAGGCCGCCCGCCTTCGTCGAGGCGCGCGCGCTCGACCCGCAGGCGCATCTCCTGATGCAGGCCGCACTGCAGCCCTGCGTCGACAACGCCATTTCGAAGACCATCAACGTCGCCGCCGACCTGCCCTTCGCGCGCTTCGCCGACCTGTACCGGCAGGCGCACGCGCTCGGTCTCAAGGGCTGCACCGTGTTCCGTCCCAACCCGGTCACCGGCGCCATCCTGAGCGAGCCCGCCGCCGCCGAGCGCGTGCAGTGCTGCGGCATCGAGCGGGAAGCGGACTGACCGCCGCCCATTAAACGCCTGCCGTTCGTCGGCGGTCCCGCCACGCGTCTCAAGTTCGCGCGGGCGCGCTCCGAAATAGGGGAACAGCCCGGGGGTCCGGGCGTTCGACAACCCGTTTTTCCGAGAGCGTTTCATGTTCCGACCGAGCCTGCCGACTGCCGTCCTGATGCTACTGGGCGCGCTGAGCCTGTCCATGCCCGCCCACGCAGCCGACTACCGCATGGGCGTTTTTGCCGGCAGCGCCGGCAAGGACAACCAGGCCGAACTCAAGGCCATGTTCACGCCGCTGGCCGACCACATCGCCAAGGCCACCGGCAATCCGGTTCGTCTCGAAATCAGCCAGAGCTTCAGCAACATGGAACGTCGTCTCGGCGCCGGCCGCTACGCGGTGTTTCTGGGACCGCCGCAATTCACCGCGGACGCCGTCGAGGAGGGCTTCGTGCCCGTGGCCAAATGGGACAAGCCGATTTTTGGCGTGGTGATCGTGCCGGCCAACTCGCCCTACAAGACCGTCGCCGACCTGAAGGGCGCGCGGGTCGGCCTCGCCGCGCGCGATACCGCGGCCGGTCCGCTGTGCATCGATGTGCTGAGAAAATCTGCCCTGCGGCCGGACAAGGATTTTGCCGCGCTGTATGAAGGGCGTTTCCAGGACGTGATGATCCAGCAGCTGTCGGCCGGCAGCTTCGACGCCATCTGCACCGGCTCCGGCGCCTGGCGCATGCTGAACGAAGAGAGCCCGGGCAAGTTCAAGGTGCTCGCCGAGTCGACCCGCGTGCCGGGCTTCGCCCTCAGCATCGACGGCGACCTCCCCGAACAGGACAGGAAGCAGCTCGTCGCCGTCCTGGTCGGCCTTGGCAAGACGCCGGAAGGCAAGCGCGCGCTCGCCGCGATTTCCGGCAGCGCCGCCGGAGCGACCGATACCCTGCCGACGACCGCCCGCGAATACACCGTCTCGAATCAGCTGATCCAGGAAAACAAGCGCCTTTACAACAACTGGGTCCCCGCCCGCTGACACCGTCTCCTCCCTGTACGGCCTCCTCGTGAGGCCGTTTTTTTTTGCGGCGCACGCTGCGGCTTCTGCGTCATACTGAAACCATGCCCACAACGAATCGCCGCCCATGAGGCCCGCCTCTTCCACCCCAGCGCCTGCCCGTCCTCGCGTCGGTCTGGCGCTGGGCAGCGGCTCGGCGCGCGGCTGGGCGCACATCGGCGTCATCCGCGCGCTGGCGGAGGCCGGCGTCGAGCCGGATCTGGTCTGCGGCACGTCGATCGGCGCGCTGGTGGGCGCCGCCTATGTCGACGGCGAACTCGACCGGCTCGAACGCTGGGTGCGTAGTCTCAAACTTCAGACCGTCGTCGGCTTCCTCGATTTCTCGCTCGGCAGCGGACTGATCAAGGGAGAGAAGCTGATGGCGTTTTTCCGCGAGCATTTCGTCGACCGCGACATCCGCGAGCTGGAACGGCCGTTCGCCGCGGTCGCCACCGACCTGCAGCACGGCCGCGAGGTGTGGCTGCGCGAGGGGCCGGTGACGGACGCGGTGCGCGCGTCGATCGCCCTGCCCGGGCTGTTCACCCCGGCACTGCACGAAGCACGGTGGCTGGTCGACGGCGGGCTGGTCAATCCGGTGCCGGTGTCGTTGTGCCGGGCGATGGGCGCCGAGCTCGTGATCGCGGTCGACCTCAACGCCGACCTGCTCGGGCGCCACCTCAAGCCCAAGCCCGCCCGATCTAGCCGCCCGCGCAAGGCGACCGAGGCCGAGCCGCTGAGCGAGACGGTCATGGCCCGCATCCAGGACGGCCTCGCCCAGCTCGGGCTCAATCACGACGATGGACCGCGGCCGCCCGCCATGCTCGACGTGCTGGCGACCAGCATCAACATCATGCAGGTGCTGATTACGCGCAGCCGGCTGGCCGGGGAGCCGGCGGACGTGCTGATCGCGCCGCGCCTGGCCGAACTCGAGCTGATGGATTTTCACCGCGCCGACCTCGCCATCGCCGCCGGCCGGCAGGCCGTCGCGACGGCCCTGCCCCAGCTGCAGGCGAGCCTCAACGGCGTCAGGGATCGCCTGGAATAGCAAGCGCGCGCGCACACAGCGCCAGCTTGCGCGCGCGGTCGAGGCGCTTGATCGCGGCTTCGCGCCGCGCCGCTTCGGCGCGACTGCCGGCGGGCTCCGCGTACGCCAGCACGACAGGCCGGCGGCCGCGGGTGTAGCGCGCGCCGGGGCCGTCGCCGTTATGCTCGGCCACGCGGCGCGCGACATCGGTGGTGATGCCGGTGTAGAGCGTGCCGTCGGCGCAGCGCAGCAGGTAGACCCACCAGGCGGCGCCGGTCACGCGACGGCGCTCCGCGCGCTTACAGCGGGCGCTGGATCGAGACGATGCCGCGGATCATGCCCGGCGCGTAGCCGGTTGCCTTGTCGAGCGGATACTCCGACGCCAGCCGCGCCTTGACGCCCTCGGCGATCGTCGCGGGGTCGCCATGGCAGGTGAGGCAGACCGGCTGCACCGGCAGCGCCTTGGCGTAACGGAAGACCTTGCCCTGCGCGGTCTGCACGACCTGCCAGGTGTCGAGCGTCTCCGGCTTTTCGCCGGCCGCGAGCCGCTTCTCGAGCCCGGCCTGCGCCTCGGCCTCCCAGGCGTCGGGCACGCCCGCGGGGTTGCGGTTCTTCGGGCTCACGCGGGTGACCGTGAAGCCGGACGACTTCGAAATGTCGGCGGCAATCTTCGGCGCGCGCTCCTTGCACACGCTGATCGCCTCCGCCGGGCCCTTCTCGCCGATCGCGGCGCGCAATTCGCCGCCCAGCGTCTGGATCAGCTGGCCGCTCGCCTTGCGCGCGTCGGCCGCCATCGCGGCCTGTTCCTCCGCGGTGGGCGCGCCGGCGCAGCCCGCCAGCAGGATCGGAAATCCCAATGCAATCCAAGGTGTCGTCTTCATGTGAGGCCCTCCTGTTAGTAGGGAAATACTAACGAGGGCCCCGGGGGGAGGCAATCGATTGTTTTTATCCGCGCGGTAGCCGGCGCAATGGCCCGGCGCTCACACGTCGGCCGACAGCTCCTGCGCCCACAGCAGCGCGTCCATGTGGACGCCGTTGATGTCGGCGACGTCGCGGCCGATTTCCTTGGCGAGCGCCTCCATGCTGCTCTGGTCGTCCTGCTCGCAGGCGATCGCCAGCGCGAGATACGGCGCGTACGGCCCCTTGCGGTGCAGGATCGCCTCGGTGATCTCGGCCGGCAGGCTGATCTGCTTCAGCACCTGTTCCATCGGCGTGCGCATCACCACGTCGAGCAGGGAGAACAGGCCGGCGACGAAGATCTCGTCGCGCGCCTTCGCGAACAGCGCGCGCCCGGCGAGCTGCTCGGCGACGCGGCCGCGCACCAGGGCGTTTTCCAGCACGGCCTGGTCGAGTTCCTGCGCCTGGCCGCCGGTGAACAGGATCATGGTCAGCCAGCGGTAGAGCTTGTCCTGGCCCATCACCATCAGCGCCTGCTCGATGCCGCCGACCTTGTTCAGGAGGCCCATGCCGGGCGAGTTGACGTAGCGCAGCAGCCGCACCGACAGCGCCGGATCCTGGCGGAACTGCGCGGCGAGCTCGGGCTGCTCGGCGCCGGTGCGCACGCGGTTCATGAGGTCGAGCACCTTGGCGCGCGACGGGCCCATGGTGGGGTTGCCGAGGTTCTCGCGGCGGGTGATGAAGGGCCCCATGAACAGCGCGAACTGCAGCTTGTGGCACATGTGGAAGGCTTCTAGTGTCTGCACCCCGACGGCGATCAGGCGGCGCCCCGCGGCAACCTTGGAAATTGCAGCAATCTGCGCCGTAATGGCGGCCATATCTTCGCTTGTGACGTCGATCAGCACGTAATCGGCCAAGGGCAGCAGGATCTGGTTCTGCGGCCGCAACGCGGCGTCGGCCTCGACGGCGAAGGCGAACCCACGCGCCTTGAGCTCGGTCACGCGGGCAACGACGTCCGCGGCGGCCGGGTCGGCTTCGAGGTCGAGCAGCCAGGTCGTGCCGGCGGCCGGCCAGCCTTCGACGGCGGCCAGGGTCAGGCTCGCCGGGGCCAGCGGCACGAAGGCCATGCGCTGGCCGAGCAGGCGCGAAATCTCCATGCGCTGCAGGTTGCCGAGCAGGGTCTCGTCGTACAGGCGGCGCATTTCGGGCAGGCTGGATTCGCGCTGATCGTCGAGGGCGCGGCGCAGCATGAAGGTGTAGCCGGCGACCCGCTGGTCGCGTCCCAGCATCGCTTCGCGCCGCATCACCGAGGGTTTCTTTTCGGGCTGGGCGGCTTCGGGGGCCGGCGCCGCCGGCTTCGCGGGGGTCGCCCGCGCAGGCGTGGGCTGGGCGTTCTCCTTGTTGCCCGACAACATTCCGACCAGACCTTTCAGCACGATGCGCTCCTCAAAAATGATTCCGATGATCCCGTGCATACCAACGGCAAAAACCGCCCGGACTGTAGGCCTGCGGGCCATAAGCTTTGCCTATGGCGTGCGGCCGTGCCTGCCCGTGCGCCAGCGCTGCTATGCTAGCGGCAAGACGCGACAACTCTCCCTGCGGCCGGCAGGGCGCCCACCGTGACCAAGCAGCTCTATCAGTATTTCTTTCGTGGCCTGCTCACCGCCCTGCCGCTCGGCCTGACGGTCTACCTGCTCTACCTGTTCCTGAGCTGGAGCGAATCGCTGGCGATCCGGCTGATCCGCCCCTTCATCGGCGAGTACTATTTTCCCGGCCTCGGCCTCGCGCTCGGCATCAGCGGCATTTTCCTGCTCGGCGTGCTGGTGTCGCAGCGCTGGGTCGGCAGGCTGCTGACGCTGGTCGAGCTGCCTTTCACCAACCTGCCGGTGGTGAAAAGCATCTATTCCTCGCTGAAGAGCTTTGCCGACTATTTCTCGCCGCAGCAGACCCAGCACAGCGGCCAGACCGTGGTGATCCTGCGCCTGCCGGACCAGCCGCTCGAACTCGTCGGCCTCGTCACGCGGTCGAGCGTGGAGGGCCTGCCCGACGGCTTCCTGCCGGGCGACCGCGTCGCGGTCTACCTGCCCATGGGCTACATGATCGGCGGCTACACCGTGTTCGTACCGCGCGCGTGGGTGCAGCCGATCGACATGTCGGTGGAGGAGGCGATGCGCGCCTCGCTGTTCGCCTGGATGAGCCCGCCGCCGGCCAATCAAACCTCGCCGCATCCCTGAGGCCATGCAGATCGAGTGCTACGCCCAGCGCCTGCTGAACCCCTTCCGCGGGGTGGTGCACGTGATCCGTTACGCCTCGGCCGAGGCCGTCACGACCGACGGCGTAGAGTGGGACATCTACGTCGCCAACGATGCCCTGCTCGACGGCCTCGGGCGCGCCGGCAAGCGGGCGCAGATCTCAGACATCCGCTACGGCCACTGGTCGGCAGAAAAAGGTCTGAAGCGCGGCCCGCTCTACCCTTCGGACGATTTCCGCCGCCTCGAGCACATGGGCGCGGTGGTCTACGAGCACCTGCTGAAGGTCCACCGCAGCGTGCCCTTCCGCTTCCGCGACCACTTCGAACTGTGGCTGCTCGACCGCGCCGACCGGCCGCTCGCGCTCCTGCACAGCGTGCGCAACGACAGCGAGACCGACACCCGCCCGCCGCTCGACTGGCGCGCCGGCATCGCCGCGCAGGAGCGCTTCCACAGCACGGCGGTCGACGGGCTCGCCGAGCCGGCGGCGGTTTATCTGACGCGCTACGTGAACGGCCTGTCGAACGGCGTGGCGCAATGGTTCCGCCGCTCCGATGACGGCGCCGGCCTGGGCCTGCACACGCTCAAGGGCGGCGAGGGCCTCGCCGGCCGGGTGCTGGAGGCGGAGGCCTTTCCCCCGTTCTTCATCGCCACCGCGGGCATGGACGCGGCGCACACCCGGCTGGTGCACGACTACCACGCCTGGCAGGCGCCGTGGATGCTGCTGCTGCCGCACCTCGATGCGCACGCACGGCGCGCGTTCGAGGCCAGCGCCTGCCAGCAGGCCGACATGGTCGAGAAGCATTGCCGGCTGTACCCGGAAATGATTGACCGCGCTGCGTTGCAGGCGGCGCGGGTGCAGGCGGCGCTGGTGCGCAGCCAGCCCGAAGCCGTGCGCAAGGACGAGGTGCTGCCGAGCTTTTACATCGAGCTCAACAGCCCCGAAGGCGGCGCCCCCTAGGCCGCCACGCCGAGGATGGCGTCGGGCAGGGTGGCCGAGGCGCCGAGATGCGGCGTCAGCCGCACCTTCACCGAGGGATGCTCGCGGGTGAATTCGGCGATCGCTTCGGGAATGTCCTGCGCCACATGGGTACCCGCCGCCAGGAAGTAGGGAAAGGCGACAATCTCGGTGGCACCGCGCGCCGCCAGCGCCGCCAGCCCTTCCGGAATGCTCGGCTCGGCGAGTTCGAGAAACGCGGTCTCGACCTGCGCGTAGGCCTGGCCGGCCTGCGCGCGCACCCGCTCGGCGAGCTGGCGGACTTCGTCGTTGGAGGCAGCGCGGCGGCTGCCGTGGGCAATGATGAGCAGGCTGGGCATGGCGGCAATTTCCTCAAAATGCGATCTGACAAAGAGCGGTTCCGGCGCGCCGGGTTCCTGAAGACGCCGTATTTCCGCCCTTTGCGCTGGCTGGTAGGAATGTGTAGTTGTTTGTCCTACACGCGGCGCGGACGATGCCCCTGTTCCTGGCGGGGTTCGCCGAGGACATTCCAACAACACAAGGAGGATACATGATGAGATCTGCCCGCCTCGCCCTCGCCGCCCTGATGGCCGGCTTCGTCGCCCTGCCCGTCCACGCCGACGCCAAGGGTGGCAACAACGAATGTCCTGTCGGTCTCGTCAGCGGCATGACCATGGACGACGAATTCGGCCCCGGCACCCAGGCGCTGACGCAGTGCCTGAAGAAACGCCACAACGTGAAGATGGTCGTGCAGATCAACCAGTTCTGCACCAACGCCGCCACGCCGGATTCGTGCGCCGCCTCGCCCTACGCCCTCAACAACATCCGCAACATCCTCGACGACTACGAGGTCACCCACGGCATGAAAGCCGGGCGCGACTACCAGATGGCGGTCGTGCTGCACAGCCCGGGCGGGCGCATGGCGCTGAAGGACACCGGCGTGCGCGGCGACGGCACCGTCGTCTCCGGCCGCAACCCGTTCGAAACCACGATCCGGGGGCTCATGGACCGCGGCGTGAAGTTCTACTTCTGCCAGAACACCACCCGCGCCTACCTCGCCCAGCCGGGCACCGCGATCACCTCGCTGCCGAAGTACCTCACGACCGGCATCTCGGCCACCGACCAGATGATCGAAGGCATGGAATACACGACCGCCGGCCTCACCTCGATCGCCGACTTCCAGGCGCGCGGCTACGCCTACATCCAGCCCTGACGCGGGATCATGTCCTCAACCAAACAGCCCGGCATGGCCGGGCTGTTTGTTTTCCGGATAGCGCGAAACGCTACGGCGCAGCGAAAGCCGCTTCCAGTTTCTGCTTGTCGAAATGCTTTTCGAGGTCGGCCATGCCGCCGGCCACGGCCGGGTCGGAGAACAGTTCGCGCGCCGCGACCTGGCCCAGCAACTGGAACGCGACCTGCAAGGCCACCGCTCCCTCGTATTTCAGCGCCTGCTGCGTTTGCGCCTTGCACGACTCGGTCACGAGCCGCTCGAACAGGCGCGCCGTGTCACGATTGAAGCCGCTGCGCTCGGCCGGCGTGACCGAGGCGACCGACTTGACCGCAGGGTGCAGGGCGGCGGTGGCGAACATCCACTTCACCAGCGCGCCCTTGTCGGCCGCGGTCGTCGAGGCGACCAGGCACTTGCCGAGATCGTCCGAATAAGGGCCGGCGTGCGCGGACCCGGCCGTCGACAGGGCCAGCAGCAGGAAGGGAAGGCACGTACGTTTCATCATCATCGCCTCAGCCGCGCACCGGCTCGAAGGTGGCGTCGAGGTTGTGGTCGTCGCAGTAGTCGAGAAAATCGCCGCGCAGCGTGGCGATGTGGGCGTCGGCGGGAATGCCGAGCGTCATGTGCACGGCGAACATCGGCGCGCCGGTGTGCGGCGCCGGGTAGGTGTCGGTCTCGAGCGATTCGATGTTGATGCGCAGCCGGGCGAAGAAATTAGACAGGCTGTTGACGATGCCCGGCTGGTCGAGCGCGGTGACTTCGACCATGTAGGGGATGAGCGGCTTGTCGCGTGCGGTGCCGCGGGTGCGCTGCTGGATGATCGCCAGGCCCAGCTCCTCGCCGGCCGTCGGCAGGCGCGACTCCAGCTTGGCGAGCGCGTCCCAGTTGCCGGTCACGCGCATCAGCAGCGCGAAGCGGCCGGCGAGCGCCGCCATGCGCGATTCCTCGATGTTGCAGCCGGCTTCGTTGATGCGGCGGGTGAGGCCTTCCACCAGGCCGACCTTGTCTTCGCCGCTGGCGGTGATGACGATGGATTCGGTATCGCTAGCCATTAAATCAGTTTCCTGTCCGAGAGTTCTTTCTTCAAGTAGGCGTAGAACACCGGCGCGGCGATCACGCCCGGAACGCCGAACGCGGCCTCCATCGCCAGCATCACGACGAGCAGCTCCCAGGCGCGCGCCTGGATCTGCCCGCCAATGATACGGGCATTCACGAAATATTCGAGCTTGTGGATGATCACCAGGAAGGCCAGCGAACCGGCCGCGACCTCGATCGAGTGTGACAGCGAAATGATGACGATCACGGTGTTCGAGATCAGGTTGCCGAGCACCGGCAGGAGGCCGACGACGAAGGTCACCAGCACCATGGTCTTGACGAAGGGCAGCTCGACGCCGAGCGCCGGCAGCATCACGCCGAGATAGAGCCAGGTGAGGAAGGCGTTCAGCGCGGAAATGCGCACCTGGGCGAACACCACCCGGCGGAAGGCGTCGCCGAGGCGGCGCACGCGCTCGGCGAGCGCCTGCGCCAGCGGCGCCAGGCTATGGTGCGGAATGGCTTCGCGCAGCGCGACGAAGCTGCCGATGATCATGCCGATCAGCAGCAGCAGGAGCACGCGTCCGGCGTCGCCGCCCAGACGGCGCAGATCCTGCGCGTGCGCCCGCAGCCATTCGACCAGGCCGGCGCGGATCACCGACTCGTCGCCCTGTGGCATCCACTCAGCCGCCCACGCAGGCAGGAGTTCGCGCGAGTTCTCGATGATTTCCGCCATCTTGGTGAGCAGGCCGGTGAGCCCGCCCTCGGTGCGCAAATAGAGAATGGCCCCGGTGGTGAGACCGCCGAGCACGCCCAGCACGATCAAGGTGATGAACGAGACCGCAAGCACCTTGGACCAGGTATGGCTGAGCTTGCCGATGACGAAGCGCGGCGCCAGCAGATGCACCAGCTGCACGACCAGCAGGCCCGCGAGCAGGGCCGGCAGCAGGCGCAGCTTCAGGACGAGCACCAGCCCGATCGCCATCAGAATCCAGGCGGCGATCTCGTGGCGGGTGGCGGGGGCGGCGGCGGTCGGAGACATGCCCGCCACGATGCCAACAAAGCCCTGGCGGAGCAAGGGGTGTCGGCCCGCGGCGCGCGGTATTTTCGTGCACGCGCCGGCGAGCCCGGCTAAACTCGCGGCCTGGACCCTTTCCCCCTTCCCCGCATGCTGAGTCCCGCCTTCCTCACCAAGCTGCGCCGCCTGCTGCCGGCGCAGGGCGTGCTCCACGAGCGCGAGGACCTCGCCCCCTTCGAGTCGGACGGCCTCGCGGCCTACCGCAACGTGCCCGACGTCGTCGTGCTGCCGGAAGACGAGGCGCAGGTGGCGGCGGTGCTGAAGCTGTGCCACGCCGAGAAGGTGCCGGTGGTGGCGCGCGGCGCCGGCACGGGACTTTCCGCCGGCGCGCTGCCGGTCGACGGCGCGGTACTGCTGGTGCTGGCCAAGCTCAACCGCATCAAGGCGATCGATCCCCTGGCCCGCACCGCGGTGGTCGAACCCGGCGTGCGCAACCTGGCGATTTCCGAAGCGGTCGCGCCCCACGGCCTGTACTACGCGCCCGACCCCTCGTCGCAGATCGCCTGCTCGATCGGCGGCAACGTCGCCGAGAATTCCGGCGGCGTGCACTGCCTGAAATACGGGCTCACCGTGCACAACGTCCTCAAACTGCGCGCGTGGACCATCGAAGGCGAGTTGCTCGAACTCGGCAACGAATCGCTCGACGCGCCGGGCTACGATCTCCTCGCGCTGATGACCGGCTCGGAGGGCATGCTCGCCGTCATCACCGAAATCACGGTCAAGCTGCTGCCGCGCCCGGAACGCGCGCAGGTTGTGCTCGCCGCCTTCGACGACGTGGCGAAGGCGGGCGCCGCGGTCGGCAACATCATCGCCGCCGGCGTCATCCCCGCCGGGCTGGAGATGATGGACCGCCTCGCGATCGAGGCCGCCGAAGCCTTCGTCCACGCCGGCTACCCGATGACCGAGGCGCTGCTGCTGTGCGAAGTCGACGGCGTCAACGAGGAAGTCTCGGCCGACATCTTCACCGTGCGTCGCGTGCTCACCGAATCGGGCGCGACCGAGATCCGCACGGCGGAAACCGAAGACCAGCGCCTGCGCTTCTGGGCAGGGCGCAAGGCCGCCTTTCCAGCAGTGGGGCGGCTCGCGCCCGACTACTACTGCATGGACGGCACGATCCCACGCGCGCAGCTGCCGCACGTGCTGCGCCGCATCAGCGAAATGAGCGCCGAATTCGGCCTTCGCGTCGCCAACGTCTTTCACGCCGGCGACGGCAACCTGCATCCGCTCATCCTGTTCGACGCCAACCAGCCCGGCGAACTCGACAAGGCCGAAACCTTCGGCGGCAGGATTCTCGAACTCTGCGTCGAAGTCGGCGGCACCATCACCGGCGAACACGGCGTCGGCGTCGAGAAGATCCGCCAGATGTGCACCCAGTTCACCACGCCCGAGCTCACCCGTTTCCACGAGGTGAAGGCCGCCTTCGACCCCGGTGCCCTCCTCAACCCCGGCAAGGCCGTGCCCGAACTGCACCGCTGCGCCGAGTGGGGCGCGATGCACGTGCACGCCGGCCAGCTGCCGCACCCCGAGCTGCCGAGGTTCTGATGCTGGATACGCTGATCGAACGCATCCGCGCCGCCCACGAGACCGGCGCGCCGCTCATCCTCCAGGGCGGCGGCAGCAAGGGCTTCTACGGCAACGCCGACGAGGGCGAGGTGCTCTCCACCCGCGGCCTCACGGGCATCGTCGACTACCAGCCCAAGGAACTCGTACTCACCGCGCGCGCCGGCACGCCGCTGGCGGAGATCGAAGCGCTGCTCGCCGAGCATGGCCAGATGCTCGCGTTCGAGCCGCCGCATTACGGTGAATTTCCGCTCGCCGGACGTAGCGCAAATGCGCCGGATGCGACCCGCACGATTCGCGCCACGCTCGGCGGCGCGATCGCCGCCGGCCTCTCGGGGCCACGCCGTCCCTACGCCGGCGCCGCGCGCGATTTCGTGCTCGGCGTGCGCATGATCGACGGCACCGGCCAGCCGCTGCGCTTCGGCGGCCAGGTGATCAAGAACGTCGCCGGCTACGACGTGTCGCGGCTGATGGTCGGCGCGCTCGGCACGCTCGGCCTCCTCACCGAGGTCTCGCTCAAGGTGCTGCCGCGACCGGCGGAAGAGGCCACGCTGCAGTTCGAACTCGACGAGGCGACCGCGATCCGTCGCATGAACGAATGGGCGGGGCAGCCGCTGCCGCTGTCAGCCACGTCGTGGCACGCCGGCGTGCTGAGCGTGCGCCTGTCCGGGGCAGCGTCCGCGGTGCGGGCCGGCGAGGCGAAACTCGGCGGCGAAGCGCTGAAGGATGGGGCCGCCTTCTGGCAGCGCCTGCGCGACCAGGCGACGCCCTTCTTCGACAAGCGCCCGCTGTGGCGGCTGGCCGTGCGGCCGACCGTGGGGCCGCTCAAGCTCGGCGACGCGCAGTGGATCGAGTGGGGCGGCGCGGTGCGCTGGCTCGCCAGCGACCTGCCCGCCGCAGCGCTGCGCGAGGCCGCGCGCGGCTGCGGCGGGCACGCCACGCTGTTCCGCGGCGACGCGCCACCCGACGGCGTGTTCGCCCCGCTGCCGCCGGCGCTGCATCGCGTGCACCGCGCGCTGAAGCAGCGATTCGACCCCAAGGGCATCCTCAACCGCGACCGCCTGGTCCCGGGTCTCTGACATGCAAACCCACATTGCCGACGCCTATCGCACCACCTCCGACGGCGAAGCCGCCGAACGCATTCTCCGGAAGTGTGTGCACTGCGGTTTCTGCCTCGCCACCTGCCCCAGCTACCAGATCCTCGGCAACGAGCTCGACTCGCCGCGCGGCCGCATCTATCTCATCAAGCAGGTGCTCGAAGGTACGGCGCCGACCGCCAAGACCCAGCTCCACCTCGACCGCTGCCTGACCTGCCGCAACTGCGAGACGACCTGCCCGTCCGGCGTCGAATACGGCAAGCTGCTCGACATCGGCCGCCATCTGGTCGAGGAGAAAGTCGGCCGCGGGCCGGCCGACGCCGCGACGCGCGCCGTGCTGAAGACCGGGCTCGGCACGCCGCTCCTGTTCAACACGGCGCTGAAGCTCGGCCAGGCCATGCGCGGCCTGCTGCCCGGCGCGCTGAAGGCGCGCATCCCCGCGCCCGAGATCGGCAATGACTGGCCGGCGCCGCGCCACGCGCGCCGCATGCTGGTGCTCGCCGGCTGCGTGCAACCCGGGCTCAAGCCCAACATCAACGCCGCCGCCGCGCGCGTGCTCGACCGCGTCGGCATCTCGCTCACCGTCGCGAACGAAGCCGGCTGCTGCGGCGCGCTTGCGCACCACCTTAACGACAGCGACGCCGGCCTCGCCGCCGCGCGGCGCAACATCGACGCCTGGCTGCCGCAGCTCGACGCCGGCGTCGAGGCCATCGTGATGACTGCGTCCGGCTGCGGCGTGATGGTGAAGGACTACGGCTGGCTGTTGCGCAACGACCCCGTCTACGCGGAGAAGGCCGCACGCGTGTCGGCGGCGACCAAGGATATTTCGGAAATCCTCGGCGCCGAACGCGACGCCCTGAAGGCACACGGTGCGCGTGCAGGCTCGAAGCGCATCGCCTACCACCCGCCGTGCACGCTGCAGCACGGCCAGAAGCTCAGCGGCGGCGTCGAGGCGCTGCTGACCGACGCCGGCTTCGAACTCGTGCCGGTCGCGGAGAAGCACCTGTGCTGCGGTTCGGCCGGCACTTACTCGATCCTGCAGCCGGACATCGCCGACCAGCTGAAAACGCGCAAGCTCGGCCACCTGACCGCCGGCCAGCCCGAGCTCATCGCCACCGCCAACATCGGCTGCCTCACCCACCTGCAATCGGGGACGGCGCTGCCGGTGAAGCACTGGGTGGAACTTCTCGACCAGGTGCTTGCCGCATCCTGAGACCTTTCAGGAGACGCGCATGATTTTCAAGCAGCTGTTCGAACCGGTTTCCAGCACCTACACCTATCTCATCGGCTGCGAAGCGACGGGCCAGGCCCTGCTGATCGACCCGGTGCTGCCGGCCTGGGAACGCGACCTCGCCGAGGTGAACAAGCTGGGCCTCACGCTCGCGTACACGATCGAGACGCATATTCACGCCGACCACATCACCTCGGCGAAGAAGCTGAAGGCCGTCGCCGGCAGCCGCATCGCCGGCCCCGCGCTCGACGCGCTGCCGTGCACCGACGTCGGCATCGCCGACGGCGTGCCCTTCAAAATGGGCTCGATCGAGCTCGCGCCCCTCCACACGCCGGGCCACACCGACAACCACTTCGCCTACTTCCACGCCGGCCGGCTCTACACCGGCGACGCGCTGCTGATCGAAGCCTGCGGGCGCACCGATTTCCAGAGCGGCGACCCGGCGGCGCTGTATCACTCGGTGCGCGGCAAGCTCTTTGCCTACGACGACGACACGCTGGTGTACCCGGCGCACGACTACGAACAGCGCCGCATCAGCACCATCGGCCAGGAAAAGGCGCGCAATCCGCGCCTGGGCGGCGAGCGCACGCTGGAGGATTTCGTCGCGCTGATGAACGGCTTGAAGCTCGCCTATCCCAAGTTCATCGACTACGCCCTGCCGGGCAACCGCGAATGCGGGACCTGCCCGCCCGGCGTGCCGGAACACCTGCAGCAATACTGCGCGCAGATCGGCGAGAGCCGGCAGGGCTGAACGGGCGACGCCGGGCCGCCGGCTAGCGCAGCGACTTGGCCTCTTCTTCCAGATAGATGCGATAGGCGTTGCCGCGATGGCTCGCCTCGAAGGCGGGCAGGTGTTCGTAGCGCGACCAGTCGGTGGCGCGGTAGGCCTCGTCGAAGGGCACGAAATCCTTCACCGCGCGCGCCATCGCCGCGCGCACGTACAGGATGTAATCGCGCGTCGCCCGCACGGCCTGGGCCGCGTCCTCCGACAGCGTGCCGTGGCCGGGCACGATGTAGCGCACCTGGCCCTTGAGGCCGGCGATGTAATCGAGCCCCTCGAGCCAGCGGTCGACGTCGGTCTCGGGGCTGTCGAGGAAGGGCACGCGGCCGCCGTAGATGACGTCGCCGCCGAACAGCACGCCGTAGTTCTCCACCAGCAGGATGGCGTCGCCCGGCGCGTGCGCCGGCCCCAGGTGGCGGATGTCGAAGCGCACGCCGCCCAGTTCGAACTGCATGTCGCGGTCGAAGGTCAGGTTGGGCGCGACGATATAGGTCTTTTCGTCGACCCAGGGAAACAGGGCCTGGCGGCGCTGTTCGAGCCGGCGCGCGGCGTCCTCGCCCTGGCTGGCCGAGTTGCCGCCGGCGTAGCCCAGGGTGCCGTGCTGCGCCATCACCACCGGTGCGCCGCCGTGTTCCCTGAAGGCCTGCAGGCCGTAGATGTGGTCGGCGTGGTAGTGGCTGACGACGACGACCCTCACCGGCTGGTCGGTCACCTCGCGGATGCGCTGGAGCAGGCGGTAGCCGAGCGCGGGTGTGCCCAGCGCGTCGAACACCACCACCCCCGACTCGGTGACGACGAAGCCGGCGTTCGAGGTATGGCCCTCGTTCTCCGAGTCGGGCACACCCGACAACCCGACGACGTAGTACACCGGCGTATCGGCGATCCGGTGCAGTTCGAACGGCAGGCTGACCGCCCCATAGGGCGTCTCGACCGGCGTCGCGGCCGCCGCCGCCCCCGCCCACAGCAGGCCCGCGAGCAGCAGGCCGCGGCATTCAGCGCATGTAGGCATAGCCCCCCTCCCGCTGCAGTTTGACGATTTCGGCGTCGGCCATCGGCACCATTTTCACGAAGCCGTGGATGTCTGCCGGCTGCAGGCCGCGCGCGCGCGCCGCCACCACGCACATGCGGAACTCGACCGGACCCGCCTGCGTGAGGCTTTGCGCGCGCGCCATGAGTGCGTGATGCTTGCGCTGGTTGCGGATCGCGAACATCGGGATCTCGTCGCCGTGCAGCACCACCACGATGGACGCATCGAAGGGATTCGCCTGATAGAGGTTGTTGAGGTAGCTGACCCGGTCGATCACGCCTTCGAGCGCGTCGGCGGTCGACACGGCGACGTCGTAGACCACCTTCTGCGGCGCGTAGACCGTCTGCTGGAGAGCCGCACGCCCCCACTCGGCGGGGGCCTCCGCTGCGGCGACAGCGCTTGTCAGGCCCGACAGGGCGAGCGTCAGCAGAACGGTGCGTAGGCATTTCATAGTGTTCCTCCTGGTGAGACGGAATACACCCCGCCGTCGGGGTCGGCCCGATCGGCGCGGCACGGCTTGCGCGAATCACGCGTCCAGAAAGGTGACCGCGAAAAACCGCAATCGTTTAACCCGGCTGCCGCAACCGGCCGGCCTCAGTCGGCCGGCAGGTCGCCGGGGCGGTTGAAATTGGCGAAGCCCGCCGCGTCGAAGCACACGGTTGCCGAGGCCATGCCGGCCTGCCAGTGGCGCACCGCGCGCCCACCGCGGGCCAGATACGCGGCCAAGTCGTCGCGCCGGTCGGTGCGCACCACGAAGCAGGTGTGGTGGATGCGCGCGCCGTCGGTCGCCACCGCCAGCGGCACGTTCTCGACCCGCGCGGCGCCGAGCAGGCGCAGGCCGAGATCGGCCGGCAGGTGCGGCGTGTCGCAGGGCGCGACGAGCAGCCAGCAGGCGTCGACCGCCTCCAGCGCGGCGAGCACGCCGGCGAGCGGACCGGGATAGTCGGGCAGGGTGTCGGGCAGCACGCGGCGGCCGTACGCCGCGTAGCGTTCGAGGTTGCGGTTCGCGCTGATGACGAGTTCGTCGACCTGCGGCGCGAGCGCTTCGATCACCCACTCGACCAGCGGCCGCCCACGATAGTCGACCAGGCCCTTGTCGGCGCCGCCCATGCGGCGGCCCTCGCCGCCGGCGAGGATCACCCCGGCGAGCGTCTCAGCGGCGGGCATAGAGATGGAAGCGGTCGGAACGGTCGCCCGGCCGGGCGCCTTCCCATTGCTTGACCCAGTTGTCCGACACGTGCGGCCGGGCTTCGCGCTGGCGCGTCTCCATCAGCAGCCAGTCGCAGCCCACGTCGGCCGGCACCAGGAAACGCCCGCTGTGGTAGGCGAGCAGCTGCCGCTGCGTGCTGCGCACGGCGTGCGTCTGGATGCAGGCATCGGCCGGCACCCGCGCGATCAGTTCCTCGGCGACGCCGGCGTAGGACAGGCGGCGGTCGAGCGGCCCCTGGAACAGCGCCATCAGCAGTCCCCAGATGAAAGTCAGGCCGACGGTCCACACCAGCATCGGCCGCAGCGGCGAGCGCCGCACGCGCGCGAGGAAGCCGATCCAGACCAGCGTGACCAGCACCCCCAGCACCAGCGCCCAGGGCCGCAGCGTGCCGACGTCGGTCATGCCGAGGCGGGCGAGGCGGCGGGCGAGGCGCGCCGGGCTGCCCAGATCGTGCGCGCCCCAGTACACCCAGAACACCAGGCCGATGAAGCCGAACAGCATCACGCCGAACCACAGCAGTGCGTTCGCCGCCCCGCGCCGCAGCGTCAGCAGGCCGGCGCCGCCGAGCAGGGCGAGCGGCAACAGCAGGATGAGCCCGCGCTCCTCGCCGGGCGAGCCGACGAAGGCGTACAGCCCCAGCAGGCCGGCGAGCCCTAGCCCCGGCAGCAGCAGCCCCGGCGTGCGCCACGGGCGGCGGCCGCGGTACAGCGCCCACAGGGCGAGCGGCCAGGCCGGCCAGGCGAACCAGCCGAGGATGCCGAGGTAATACGCCGGGCGCAGCATGCCGGCGTCGAGCCAGCGGTCGAGTCCGAGCGCGGCAGCCGGCGCCACGCCCTGGGCCGCCAGCGCGGCCCACCAGGCCGCGGCGAAGACCAGCGAACCCGCCAGGGCGACCGCCAGCCCGCGCCACGCCGCCGGACTGCGGTGGACGTCGAGCCACAGCGGCGCCGCCGTCGCCAGCAACAGGAACACGAGCGCCTCGGCCGCCCCGCCCGCCAGCAGCATGAAGGCCGTGCCTGCCGCGAGCAGGGCGCCGCCGCGCGGTCCTGCCGGCAGGCGTGCGATGCCAAGGAGCATCAGCGCCGCGGCGGCGAATTGCGCGGTGTGCGCGTTGAGTTCATGGCCGCGCACCAGCAGCCCGAGACAGCCGAGCAGGGTGAGCACCGCCGCCCAGCCGGCGTCGGGGCCGTACCAGGCGCGCGCGGTGCGCAGGGTGAACGCCAGCGTCAGGGCGACGAACACGCCGGACGCCAGGCGCGCGCCGTCGTGCAACGGCAGGAAAGGGGACGTCAGCCAGGCCGTCGCGGCGGCGGTCCAGTAATAGAGGGGCGGCACCCCGTCGGCCGGCACCCACCCGCCGGGCTGCAGCATGCGCAGGAACTGGACGAAATGGTCGCCGTCGCCGCCCTTCCAGGGCGCGTGCCCGACCAGCCCCGGCAGCAGCCAGGCCAGGCACAGCAGCAGCAGGCCCGCCTGGGCCGGCGAAATGCGCGGCTTACTGGACAATTTTGAGCAACTGGCCCGGCTTGGGCTCGCCCTTGGGGTAGAAGCCGTTCAGCAGGCGCAGCTGGGCCTCGGCACCCGGCCCCAGCGACGATTGCTGCGCCAGCCCGGCCATGCTCGTGCCCGGCTTCGCCTGCACCAGGCGCAGGCCCGGCGGCCGCAGGGCCTTGCGATCCTCCGCCGTGAGGGGACGGAAGCTGTTGATCGCGCCGCGCAGGACGGTGCGCTCGCGCGCGTAGGCCGCGGCGTCGCGGGCGATGCCGGCGATCAGGTAGGGGGTCTGGTCGAGCGTCACGGCGGCAGCGATCACCGGCCGCCCGGCCTGCGCGCCGGCTGCGAACAGCGCCGGCTGCCCGCCCAGCACGCCCGGGCTGAAGCGCACGCCCTCGTCGAAGCGGAACGCCGCCTGCAAGGCCTGCTGGGGATCCCCTTCGCCGTGCAGCAATTCGACCCAGGCGTCGCCCTCGGGATGGGTCGCGATCGCGCGCGCGGCGTCGGTGCGCACCGGCCAGCCTTGCGGAAACTGCAGCGCCAGCCCGAAGTCCTCGTGCAGCAGCAGGTTGTCGCGCAGCACGCCGCCGGCGGGCCGTTCGCCGAACGCCAGGCCAACCAACTGCATCAGGTACTCGTTGCGCCCGTCACGCGGCAACGGCACGGCGTGACGATCGGCCTCGTCGACCGCCTGGCGCAGGCGCGCGTCGCGTGGCGCGCGCAGATCCGACACGGCGTGATGGCTGCGCGGCGCGCGCTCGTCGGGGCGGGCCTGTTCCGAGGCATAGCCCTCCTGCTGCTTGAGGGCCGCCATGACGGCGAGCAGCGCCTGCGGGTTGTAGCCGGCACGCGCCAGGTATTCGGCGCCGAGCCGCGTCGCCTCGAGTTCGCGCTCGCGCCCGTAGCCGTTCGTCCAGTCCTGCGCCAGCGTCTGCAGCACGGCGCCGGTTTCCATCGCCGCGTTCAGCGAGCGCACGCCGTGGCGGGCGACGACGTGACCGATCTCGTGGGCGATCACGCCCGCCAGTTCGGCTTCGGAATTCGGGTAGGCGAGGAGGCCGCGCGTCAGGTACACGTAGCCGCCCGGCAGGGCGAAGGCGTTGACATCGGCGCTGTCGAGCACGGTGAAACGCCAGTCGAGCGCGGCCCAGGGCGTCTGCTTCGCCAGCCGCTGGCCGACTTCGTCGACGTAAGCCTGCAAGGCAGGATGGTCGAGCGGCGGATAGGCCCGCAACACCGCCGGATGCAGTTCGGCCGCCAGCCGCACGGCCTGCGGGTCCGGCCGCGGCGCGGGGGAGACCGCCAGCTCGCCGAGCATCGGGAATTCCGCACAGCTGGTGAGCGCGAGCGCGGCCAGCAGGGCCGCGGCGAAGCGGTTCGGAAAACGGGTCACGTCGGTCGGATCCTCGAAAACAGGCGTCCGGAATGATACCGCGATGCCGTTCCACGCCCAACGCGGCGCGCCATGCGGCCTGCGCACAGGCATGAAAAAAGCGGCCGCAGGGGCCGCTTTTCCGGAAGCACGACGCGAACCGCGCTTATTTCATGCCGTAGCGCTGGCGGAACTTCTCGACGCGGCCGGCGGTGTCGACGATCTTCTGCTTGCCGGTGTAGAACGGATGGCAGGCCGAGCAGACTTCGACGTGCAACGCGTCCTTGCCCAGGGTCGAGCGGGTCTTGAAGACGCTGCCGCAGGAGCAGGTCACGGTCACTTCTTTGTAGTCGGGATGAATGCCGGCTTTCATGGCAATTCCTCTAAGGGGTTGAATTCGGAAACGCGGCAGTATAGCGGGACCGGCCGACCAGAGCAAGCCCAGCCGCCCGGCCCTTGTCAACCGCGTCGTAGCGGGCGCGACAGGGAGGCGATTCCTTCGTGGCGTCAGCCGCGCCGCATCGAGTCGAAAAACTCGTTGTTGTTCTTCGTCGCGCGGATCTTGTCGAGGAGGAATTCCATCGCCTCCATGTCGTCCATCGGATACAGCAGCTTCCGCAGCACCCACACCTTCTGCAGGATGTCGTGCGGCATCAGCAGTTCCTCGCGGCGGGTGCCGGAACGGTTGACGTTGATCGCCGGGTACTGGCGCTTCTCGGCCATCTTGCGGTCGAGGTGGATTTCCAGGTTGCCGGTGCCCTTGAATTCCTCGTAGATGACGTCGTCCATGCGGCTGCCGGTGTCGATCAGCGCGGTGGCGATGATGGTGAGGCTGCCGCCTTCCTCGATGTTGCGCGCGGCGCCGAAAAAGCGCTTGGGCTTCTGCAGGGCGTTGGCGTCGACGCCGCCGGTGAGCACCTTGCCGGAGGCGGGCTGCACGGTGTTGTAGGCGCGGGCGAGACGGGTGATCGAGTCGAGCAGGATCACCACGTCCTTCTTGTGCTCGACCAGGCGCTTGGCGCGCTCGATCACCATTTCGGCGACCTGCACGTGGCGGCTCGCCGGCTCGTCGAAGGTGGAGGCGACGACCTCGCCGCGCACGGTGCGGCTCATCTCGGTCACTTCCTCGGGGCGCTCGTCGATCAAGAGCACGAACAGCACGACGTCGGGGTGGTTGGAGGTGATCGCGTGCGCGATGTGCTGCAGCATCACAGTCTTGCCGGATTTCGGCGGCGCCACCAGCAGGCCGCGCTGGCCCTTGCCGATCGGCGCGACGATGTCGATGACGCGGCTGGTGATGTTCTCTTCCGCCTTGATGTCGCGCTCCAGGCGCAGCGGCTTGTCCGGGTGCAGCGGCGTCAGGTTCTCGAACAGGATCTTGTTCTTGGTCGCCTCGGGCGGCTCGCCGTTGATCTTGTCCAGCTTGGTCATCGCCGAGTAGCGCTCGCCGTCCTTCGGCGTGCGGATCTCGCCCTCGATCTTGTCGCCGGTGTGCAGGTTGAAGCGGCGGATCTGCGACGGCGACACGTAGATGTCGTCGGTGTTGGCGAGATACGAGGTCTCGGGCGAGCGCAGGAAACCGAAGCCGTCCGGCAGCACTTCGAGCACGCCGTCGCCGTAGATGCTTTCGCCGCGTTTCGCCAGCGTCTTCAGGATGGCGAAGATCAGCTCCTGCTTGCGAAAGCGGTTGGCGTTGTCGAGACCGATGCTGGCGGCGAGTTCGAGGAGCTCGGTGATGGACTTTTGCTTGAGTTCGGACAGATGCATGGGAGGGGCCTGAATGGGCTCGCTTGAAAGAGCCGGACTGGGGAAGGAAGGGAGGCCGGGGGGCGGCGGCGGCAGGAGGCCGACGTCAGAATCCGCCCCGGCAGGTGAAACGGTCGTTTAGATGTTGCTGTCGACGAAGGCGGTGAGCTGGGACTTGGACAGGGCGCCGACCTTGGTCGCCTCGACATTGCCGTTCTTGAAGATCATCAGGGTGGGAATGCCGCGGATGCCGAACTTGGGCGGCGTGGCCTGGTTTTCGTCGATGTTGAGCTTGCACACCTTGAGCTTGCCGGCGTATTCCTTGGCGACTTCGTCGAGGATGGGCGAGATCATCTTGCAGGGGCCGCACCAGTCCGCCCAGTAGTCCACCAGCACGGGCAGCCCGGCCTGCAGGACTTCCTGTTCGAAGGAATCGTCGGATATGTAATGAACATGCTCGCTCATCGGGAAGCTCCTTGGTTTTGGACTATGCGCGGCCAGACGCGGCCTGAGGGTTTGGGAAGGTGGTAAAGCTGGAAAATTCGGTGTTGTGCCGATATGCTACATCAAAATCGTCACCCGCAAGCAAGCGGGCCTTTTCTTCCAAATCCCGGGATAAATCGAATGACCTACGTTGTAGCCGACGCCTGCGTGAAGTGCAAATACACGGATTGTGTCGACGTCTGTCCGGTCGACTGCTTCCACGAAGGCCCCAACTTCCTCGTCATCGACCCCGAAGAATGCATCGACTGCACGCTGTGCGTGGCCGAATGCCCGGTCGAGGCGATTTTCGCCGAGGATGACGTGCCCGACGACCAGCGCGCCTACATCGCGCTCAACGCCCAGCTCGCCAAGGCGTGGAAGGTCATCGTCGAAAGCAAGGACCCGCTGCCCGACGCCGACGACTGGGCCCAGGTCAAGGACAAGCTGAAATACCTGGAACGCTGAAGCGCCTCACCCTCGCCGGCGACGCCGCGCTGCCGCGGGCCGTCGCCCGCCACCTGCTCGACGCCCACGCCGACCGCCTGCCCGACCTCTCCGGGCTCACCGTGCTGGTGCCCAACCTGCGCGCCGCGCAGGATCTCGCCCGCTGCCTCGCCCGCACCGCCGGGCGGGTGCTCGTCCCGCCGCGCCTCACGCCGCTGAAGAGCTGGGCCGAAACCGTGGCCGGCGCGCCGCCCGAGCCGCAGGCGCGCCGGCTCGCCCGCCTGCACGGCGTGCTGCGCCCGCAGCGCTGGCTCGGCAGCGTCGATCGCTGGGCGCTCGCCGGCGAATTGCTGGGGCTCGCCGACGAGCTGTCGGCCGCAAGGCTCGGCGGCGACATCGGCTCGCAGCTGCGCGCCCTCCATCGTGACAGCCTCGAGCCCGAGACCGCGCTGGTCGAAGCCGTGTGGCAGGCGCTCAACCGTGACGGGCGCGACCCGCAGGCGCGCTACGCCCGCGCGCTCGACCGGCTCGCCGACGCCCTCGCCGACGCGCCCAACCCGATTTACGGCTACGCGCTCGGCCCGCTCACCGCGGTCGAGCGGCAGTTCCTCGAACGCTGCGCCGCACACGCCGACGTCACCCTGCTCGAAGCGGGCGACGATGCACCGCTGGCGCGCACGCTCGCCACCGTCTGGCGCGCCACCGAACCGCCGCTCGCCGCGCGCGCCGCGGCGCTGGCGCGCGCGCTGCCGCAGCCGCCCACCGATCTCGTCCTCGGCCCGGCACCGCACCTCGAAGCCGAGGCGCGCGGCGTCGCCACCTGGGTCGCCGACCAGCTCAACGCCGGCCGCCGCGACCTCGCACTCATCGCGCTCGACCGCGAAACCGCGCGCCGCGTGCGTGCGCTCCTCGAACGCCTCGACGTGCGGGTCGCCGACGAGACCGGCTGGACGCTGTCGACCACCGCCGCCGCCGCGGTGATCGACCGCTGGCTGGAATGCGTGGCGAGCGACTTTCCCCACGTCGAGCTGCTCGATCTCCTGAAATCGCCTTTCGTGCTCGGCGACCCCGCCGCGCGCCAGGACGCCGTGCTCGCCTTCGAGCTGGCGCTGCGGCGACAGGGCGTTTCACAGGGCAGCGGCGAGCTGCGCCGGCTGGCACAGCGCAGCTTCGGCACGCCGCCGGACTGGCTGACGACGCTGCTCGATGCGCGCGAATCCTTCGCCCAGCGCCGCGCGCCGCTCGCCATCTGGCTCGCCCGACTGGCCGGCAGCCTCGAAACCCTCGGTGCGACGCCCGCGCTCGCCGCCGACGCGGCCGGCGCCGAAGTGCTCGCCGCGCTCGAGACCCTGCGCCGCGACCTCGCCGACGACGCCGAGTCCTACACCTTCGCCGAATGGCGGCGCTGGCTCAACCTCGCGCTGGAATCGGCGAGCTTCACCGACCGCAGCGTGACGAGCCCGGTCGTGTTGACCTCGCTGCCCGCCGCGCGCGGCCGCCTATTCGACGCCGTCGCGGTGATCGGCGCCGACGCCCAGCATCTGCCGCCCCGTCCGGCGCCCGGCCTGTTTTCGCAGGCGACGCGCGCGCAGCTGGGGCTGCCGACGGCGGCCGACGCAGCCGAAGCTGCCACCGACGACCTCATGCAGCTGCTGGTCCAGGGACCCGCGCTCCTGAGCTGGCGCGCCTGGAACGACGACGAACCCAACCCCGCCTCGCCGCTGGTGCTGCGCCTCGACGCCCTGCACCGCGCGGCCTGGGGCGCGCCGCTGCCCACCCAGGCCGCCGGCACGCCGCCCGCACGCGCCAGCGACCCGCCCGCGCCGTGCCGCACGCCCACGCCGGCCGTCGCGCCCACACAGCTGCCGCGCCGCTATTCGCCGACCGCCTACCAGACGCTGCTCGACTGCCCCTACCGCTTCTTCGCGCGCAGCGTGCTCAATCTGGCCGAACTCGACGAAGCCGACGAGGCGCTCGACAAGCGCGACTACGGCAACACGCTGCACCGCATCCTGCAGCGCTTCCACGACAGCGACCCGCCGCGCGAGCGCGACGCCGCGCTGGAACGGCTCGAGTCGCTCTCCGCAGCCGAATTCGCCGCGCTGCCCGCCTACACCGCGACGGCCTGGGCGAGCCGCTGGCGCCCGCTGCAGGCGGCTTACATCGATGCATGGCTGGCGTGGGCCGCCGCAGGCTGGCGCTACCAGTCGGGCGAGACCGACTTCGCCGTGCCGGTCGACGTCGCGGGCCTCGGCGAAGTCACCCTGCACGGCCGCGTCGACCGCGTCGACGCCCGCGGCGAGGCGCGCGCCGTGATCGACTACAAGACCACCGCGGCGCAGCGCCTGAAGAGACAGCTCGACCAGCCCGACGAGGCGGTGCAGCTGCCGGTCTACGCCTGGCTCACCGACGCCGCCGCGGCCTACCTGCCGATCGACGAAGCGCCGATGGCCCCGCTCGAACTCGACGGCGAAACCGACGTCGCCGCGATCAGCCTGCGCCTGCCGGAGCTCATCGCGGCGCTGGCCGCCGGCGCGCCGCTACCCGCCCACGGCGTCGACGGCGTGTGCCGCCACTGCGAGGCGCGCGGACTGTGCCGCAAGGGGATGTGGCATGCGTGAACCGCTCGACACCGCGATCGCGCTCGACCCCGCGCGCTCGGCGGTCGTCGAGGCCTGCGCCGGCAGCGGCAAAACCTGGCTCCTGGTCTCGCGCATGCTGCGCCTCCTGCTCGCCGGCGCGGCGCCCGCGGAACTGCTCGCGATCACCTTCACCCGCAAGGCGGCACAGGAAATGACCGACCGCCTGCACGCGTGGCTGCGCGTACTGGCGCTGGAAGACGACGCGACCGTGCGTGCGTTCCTTCTCGAACGCAAGGTCGCCGAAGAAGACCTCGACGCGCTGCTGCCGCGCGCGCGCGGCCTCCTGGAAGCCGTGCTGACTGCGACGCCCGGGCCGACCGTCACCACCTTCCACGGCTGGTTCCTCGACCTGCTGAAACGCGCGCCGCTCGAAGCCGGCCTGCCCTGGGGCGCGCCGCTGCTGGAACGCACGCGGCAACTTCAGGACGAAGTGCGCGACCGCCTGCTGGCGAAATGGGCAATGTCGCCGGAATCTGCAGCTGGCCAGGCGCTGCGCGCGCTGCTGGCCGACATCGGCGAGCACAACCTGCGCGCGCTGCTGCGGCATTTTCTCGACGCGCGCGCCGAATGGTGGGCCTATACCGATGGCGCGGCCGACCCGGTGGCCTTCGCGCTCGACGCGCTGCGTCCGCTGCTGCACGCCGACCTCGAGCGCGACCCGGTCGCCGACTTCTGGGCCGATGCCGAGCGGGTCGCGCAGGTGAAGCGCGTCGGCCACGCGCTGGAAAAGGGCTCGAAGGCCGAAGCCGAGCGCGGCCGCGCCATCGTCGACGCCGCGACACTCGATCCGGACGCGGCGCACGCCGTGCTGACGACGCGGCTGATGACCGCCGGCGCGCGGCGCAAGAAACAGGCGACCAAGGAACTGGAAAAAGCGCTCGGCGCCGGACTCGACGCCTACCTGCGCGACCTTGACGCGGTCGAGACCGCGCTCGAGGGCATCGCCGCGGTCCGCACCGACCAGCGCATCTGGGCGCTGAACCGCCACGGCCTCCTGCTCGGCCATGCGCTCCTCGACGCCTACCAGGACGCCAAGGCGCAGCAGGGCGTGATCGATTTCAACGATGCCGAATGGCTCGCCTGCCGCCTGCTGCAGGACGACACCCACGCGCCCGCGCTCGCGCTGAAGCTCGACGCGCGCTACACGCATCTGCTGCTCGACGAATTCCAGGACACCAACCCGCTGCAATGGCAGGCGCTGTCGACCTGGCTCGCCGAAGCGCGCCAAGCCGAAGGAGATAACGCCGACCGCGCCATGACGGTGTTCATGGTCGGCGATCCGAAGCAGGCGATCTACCGCTTCCGCCGCGGCGAGGCGCGGGTGTTCGACGCCGCGGCGGCTTTCCTCGCCGGGCATTTCGACGCGCCGCGCTTCGTCACCGACACCACGCGGCGTCTCGCGCCCGACGTGGTGCGCGCGCTGAACCCGGTGTTTGCCGACGTCGCCGGCTACGCCGAACACGCGCACGCCGCGGAGAACGCGCGCCTGCCCGGCGCGGTGCGCAGCGTGCCGGTGCAGGCGGAAAAAACCGATCACGCGCCGCCCGCCTATCTACGCAACCCGCTCACCACGCCGCTGCCCGACGCCGAGGACCGTGCCGTGCACGCCGAAGCACGGCGCTTCGCGCAGACCCTGCGCGACGACATTCTCGGCCGCTGGGGCGTGCACGGCGTAGACGGTCCTCGCGCCGCGCAGCCCGGCGACGTGCTCGCGCTGGTGAAGAAACGCACGCATCTCCACCTCTACGAACGCGAACTCGAAGCCGCGCGCATCCCCTTCATCACCTCGCGCCGCGGCGGTCTGCTGCACGCGCTCGAAGCGCAGGACCTGATCGCGCTCATCGATACCCTGCTCTTGCCGCACGCCGAGCTCAAGCTCGCCCACGTGCTGAAAAGCCCGCTCTTCGGCTGCAGCGACGACGAGCTGTTGCGCGTGTTCGCGCCCGGCGCATCCCCGCGCGGCTGGGAGCGGCTGCTCGCGCTGGCCCATGAGGCCGACTGCCCGCCCGCGCTCCACCCGCTAGGGGCAGGCCGTGGTTGTAAAGGCGCTGAAGCGCCAACAACCACGCTCGCGCGCGCTGCGGGCCTGCTCGCGGGCTGGCGCGCGCACGTCGGCACCCTGCCCGCGCACGACCTGCTCGACCGCGTGTATTTCGAGGGCGACGTGGAGGCACGCTACGCCGCCGCGGTGCCGGAGGCGATGCGGCCGCAGGTCGCCGCCAACCTGCGCGCCTTCCTGCAGCTCGCGCTGACCCAGGACGGCGGGCGCTATCCCACGCTGGCGGGTTTCGTGCGCGAGCTCGCTTCGCTGGTCGACGACGCCGACGCCGCGCCCGGCGAGGGCCTCGCCGCCGACGGCGAGAACGCGGTGCGCCTGCTGACCATCCACGGCGCCAAGGGCCTGGAGGCGCCGATCGTGTGGCTCCTGGGCGGCAGCGACCATCAGAAGGCCGAGAGCTACGCCGTGCTCGCGCCGTGGCCGCCGGACGCCGCGCGGCCGCTGCATTTCTCGCTCTTCGGCACCCGGACCGAGCAGGGCGCTGCGCGCGAACACTGGTTCCAGGACGAGGCCACGCTTGCCGCGCGCGAATCCGACAACCTGCTCTACGTCGCGCTCACCCGCGCCGAACAGGCGCTGATCGTCAGCGGCGACGCCGCGAAGAACGCCTGGCTCGCGCGCGTCGACGCCGCCTGGCAGGCGCTCGACCTGCCCGCCGAACTCCCCGTCGCGCCTGCGCGGCTGGCGGCTGCCGTCCCGCCGCCTGCACCCATCGTCGCCCCTGCGGTCGGCCAGCGCGTGGCGCCGGACACTGCGCGTGCCGAGGCCGCGCGCGGCGAACTCTTCCACGCCTGCCTCGAAGCCCTTGCGCCGCCCGGCGCAGCGCTCGACCTGCCGGCGCTGGCCGCGCGTCTCGGGCTGGGCGACGAACTGCCCGCGATCGAGGCGGCGGCGCGCGCGCTGCTGGCGCACGCCCACCTGGCGCGCTTCTTCGACCCGGCGCACTACCGCCGCGCGCGCAACGAATGGTCGTTGCTCGACGCCGACGGCCGCGTGCAGCGCATCGACCGCGTCGTCGAATTCGACGACGCGGTGTGGCTCATCGACTACAAGACCGGCGCCGACAGCCTCGGCCTCGACGACGCGCGCCTGATCGAACGCCACCGCGACCAGCTCGCCAGCTATCGCGCGCTGGTCGCCGAACTCCACGCCGGCCGGCCGGTGCATGCGGCCGTGCTGCGGGCCGACGGCCGGCTGGTTCCCGTGCCAGAATGAAACCCGCCTTGTTCCATTGGAGACCCGACATGCGCGCCCTGCTCCTGCTATCCCCCCTGCTGCTGCTCGCCGGCTGCATTTCCCTCAGTTCCAGCGAAGCGCCGCCCGCACCCGACTACGCCGCGTTCTGCCAGGACAAGGAATCCCTCTGCCGCGAAATCTGCGGCAGCGCCGGCGTGCAGGCCTTCTCGTGCAAGGCCGCGCCGCGCGAAGGCCTCGAATACCAGTGCCAGTGCAAAAAGCCGGAGACACGCATTTGAACGACAAGCCCTACGCCGAATCCTGCGAACAGAACCGCGCGCCCATCCTCGCCGTGCTGCGCGAAGTCTTCGCCGACCGCCGCCGCGTGCTCGAAATCGGCAGCGGCACCGGCCAGCACGCCGTGTATTTCGCGCCCGAGCTGCCGCATCTGGTGTGGCAAACCGCCGACATGCCGGCGCACCACGCCGGCATCCACCTGTGGCTGGAAGACGCCGCGCTGCCCAACGTGCTGCCGCCGCTCGCGCTCGACGCCAACGACACGAGCTGGCATGGCGGCCGCTACGACGCCGTGTTCTCCGCCAACACCCTGCACATCATGAGCTGGGCCGAGGTGGCGCAATGCTTCGCCGGCATCGGCGCCGTGCTCGAACCCGGCGGCGTGCTCGCGATATACGGCCCCTTCAACTACGGCGGCAGGTACACCTCGGAGAGCAACGCGCGCTTCGACGCCTGGCTGAAGGCGCGCGACCCGGCCTCCGGCGTGCGCGACTTCGAGGCGGTGGACGCGCTGGCCCAGGCGCAGGGGCTGGTGCTGTGGCAGGACATCGCCATGCCGGCGAACAACCGCACGCTGGTGTGGCGGCGGCGCTAGACAAAAATACCCAGCTTCCACGCCCTTGCCTTGCCGGACGCGCTGGCTATAACGAAACCATCGTGACGCAAGGAAGCCCCCCATGCGCATCGCCGAACTCATCCAGCGCTGGAGTCGCGCCGTGCAGGCGCGCGCCGACGTCCGGACCTACGCCGTCCACCTGCCGCTGCGCGACGCCGCGCGCATCGAAGCCTTGCACCTGATGTACCCGGCCTGCAGCGAATCGCAGCTGATGGCCGACCTGATCCGCGCCGCGCTCGACGAACTCGAAGTCGCGATGCCCTACATCCCCGGCACGCGCGTCATCGCCGAGGACGACTACGGCGACCCGATCTACGAGGACCTGGGACCGACGCCGCGTTTCTATTCGCTGTCGCACGAAATCCTGCGCCGGCTCGCCGCCGCCCCGGTAGGAAAGTAACTGTCGGATAGTTTTACAGTCCCGTCCTGGGCGGGTGTTGCATTGCGTTGTTTTCTAAGGCTTTTATGGTCGTGGCACGTGCATTGCTGAGATCGTGTTCACACAACTGACGATAAAGCGGACCTCTCATGTACATCGCACCGGCCATTCTGTTTGCCGTCTTCGCGAGCCTGTTCTACGTGCCAGGCTTTCTCGACACGCCTTTCGGCCTGATGACGCCGCGCGAACTGTTGTCGCAGGTGCTGTTCGCGATGTTCGGCCTGATCGCGCTGGCCGCGCTCGCGCGCTCGATCGAGCGCGACCCGGTGTGGCCCTGGCGGCCGGAATTCCGCCACACCCTGAACTGGCTGCTCGGCCGCCCGCGGTGAAGCGTCCACACCCGGCATAAAATAGCGGCTTTCCGTTCCGGATTGCCGCCATGCCCGTCAACCTCGCCGCTCCCGATCCCGCCTCGCTCCGTCCCGTCGCCGGCGTCCGCCTCGGCATCGCCTCCGCCGGCATCAAGAAGCCCGGCCGCCGCGACATCACCCTGATCGAACTCGCGCCCGGCTCGCGCGTAGCCGGCGTGTTCACGCAGAACCGCTTCTGCGCCGCGCCGGTCACCGTCTGCAAGCAGCATCTGGCTGCCGGCGACATCCGCGCGCTGCTGATCAACACCGGCAACGCCAACGCCGGCACCGGCGAGGAAGGCCTCGCGCGCGCGCGCCGCACCTGCGAGGCCGTGGCAGGGCTGTTTGGCTGCAAGGCCGAACAGGTGCTGCCGTTTTCCACCGGCGTCATCCTCGAGCCCTTGCCCATCGACAAGATCCTGCCGGCGCTGCCCGCCGCCCAGGCCGACCTCGCGCCGGACCACTGGCATGACGCCGCGCACGCGATCATGACCACCGACATCGTCGCCAAGGGCGCGTCGCGGCAAATCCAGCTCGGCGGCAAGACGGTGACCGTGACCGGCATCGCCAAGGGCTCGGGCATGATCCATCCCAACATGGCGACCATGCTCGGCTACGTCGCCACCGACGCGGCGATCGCGCCCGCCCTGATGCAGGCGCTGGTGAAGGACGTCGCCGACGTGTCGTTCAATTGCGTCACCGTCGACGGCGACACCTCGACCAACGACAGCTTCATCCTCATCGCCACCGGCCAGGCCGGCAATCCCGAAGTCACCGACGCCACCGGCGCCGACTATGCCGCGCTGAAAGCCGCCTTGAGCGAAGTCGCGATCGAACTCGCGCAGGCGATGGCGCGCGACGGCGAAGGCGCGACCAAGTTCATGACGATTGCGGTCGAAGGCGGCCGCGACCGCGCCGAATGCAAGCAGATCGCCTACGCCATCGCGCGCTCGCCGCTGGTGAAGACCGCGTTCTTCGCCAGCGACCCCAACCTCGGCCGCATCCTCGCCGCCATCGGCTACGCAGGGGTGACAGATCTCGACGTCAACGCGCTCAAGGTGTGGCTCGGCGACGTGCTGGTGGCGGAGAAGGGCGGCCGTGCCGCGAGCTACACCGAAGCGCAGGGCGCGGCAGTGATGAAGGAAGCGGAGATCACCGTGCGCGTCGCGCTGGGACGCGGCAATGCCAGCGCGACGGTGTGGACCTGCGATTTCTCCTACGACTACGTGAAGATCAACGCGGAATACCGAACCTGAGCGATCCGCTTGTTGCACGCCGAAGGCCGCAACGGAAGACGCCATAAACATGAAGGGGAGGCAGGCATGACCCACGAGCATCGCATCGCGTTGTTGATCGACGCCGACAACAGTCCTGCCGACATGATCGACGAAGTGCTGGACGAGTTGGCCAAGGAGGGCGTGATCAATATCCGTCGCGCCTATGGCAACTGGAAAAGCCCGCACCTCAACGGATGGGCGGCGCAATTGCATGATTTCGCGATCCAGCCCATTCAGCAGTTCGACTATACGAAAGGCAAGAACGCGACGGATGCCGCCATGATCATCGATGCGATGGATCTGCTGTACACCAAGCAACTCGATGGCGTCGGCATCGTTTCCAGTGACTCCGACTTCACCCCGCTCGTGATGCGTCTGAAAGCAAATGGCCTCAAGGTCTTTGGCTTCGGCGAACAGAAAACGCCCAAGCCTTTCGTCAACGCATGCTCCAAGTTCCTCTACCTCGAAAACCTCCGACGCACCGAGGAAGCCGCCGTCCCGGAGTCGGCCCCGCCCGGAAATAGCGAAGCGCCCTCACTTGCGAGCGTAGCCACCCCCGCCCGAGCCGATGCCAACGCGCTGCGTGGTGATACGCGGCTGGTCAACCTGTTGCGCAAGGCAGTCGAAGCCGCCGCCGATGACGAAGGGTGGGCCGGCCTGGGTGCCGTCGGCCAGCACATCTCCAAACAGGCATCTTTCGACTCGCGGAATTACGGTTACGCCAAGTTGAGCGGCTTGTTTCAGGCCATCGGACTGTTCGACGTGCGCACCCACGGAAAAGGCTTGCAGGTGCGCGACAAGCGTACCGCCCAGCCGTAAGGGCCAATTCTTCCGCAACCTCAGCCCCCGCCCAGCGCCTGCCGCATTGCGCGAAAGCGCTTGCGGTACTGCGCCGGCGTGAGCATCACCTTGCGGCGGAACAGGCGCGCGAAGAAGGCGGCGTCTTCATAGCCGACTTCCTCGGCGATCGCCTCGATCGGCGCGTCGCCGGCTTCGAGCATCTGCTTGGCTTCCTCGATGCGCAGGGTATGCACGTATTCCAGCGGCGCGAGGCCGGTGGCGGCGGCGAAGCGTCGCTTGAACGAGCGCTCGGGCAGGCCCGATTCGCGCACCATCGCGGCGACCGGTGCCGGGTCCATGTAGTGGTCGGCGATCCACGCCTGGCAGCGCGCGATGACGGCGTCGTCGACCTGCCGCGTGCGCGCCAGCCGGGCGAAGGGCTGCTGGCCGATGTGGTGCCAGTCGATGAGGTTGATCCGCGCGACCTGCATCGCCGCCTCGCTGCCCGCACTGCGGGCGATGAGATAGAGCGCGAGGTCAAGCCAGCTGGTGCCGCCGCCCGCCATGACCAGGCGCCCGCCCTCACCGGTGACGACCAGGGCGCGCTGCGGGTGGACCCGCACGCCGGGATAGTCGTGTGCGAGCACGTCGCACCAGGCCCAGTGGGTGGTGGCCTCGCAGCCGGCGAGCAGCCCCGCCTCGGCGAGCAGCAGCGCGCCCGAGCAGGCGGTGGCGAGCGTGGCGCCGCGCGCGTGGCAGGCGCGCAGCCAGTCGACCTCGTCGCGGAAGCGCTCGGTGAGCGGTGTGCCGGGCGGCAGGTTGACCTCGGGCACGCAGACGATGTCGGGAGCCGGGCCGTCGTCAAGGCTGCGCGCCACCGCGATCGGCACGCCGTTGCCGGCCTCGACCAGACCGACGCGACGCCCGACCAGCACCGGCTCCAGCAACTGCGGCCCGGGTGTGCCGTCGACGATCATCGGCCAGTCGCGCCCGGCCGCGGCGAACAGGTCGAACAGGCCGTAGACCACCGACGCCGAGGTCTCGGGAAACACCAGGATGGCGACGGAGGGAGGAGCGGTCATGGCCGAATCGTCAGCTTCCTTGCCGGAATGGCTTGAGCCTCGCGGAGCGGATGGGCCTATTGTGCGTCCATCGACCCCCGCAGCAAAGCCTGCAAGGAGACCGCCATGAGCCCGTATCGCACGCATCTTCCCCAGCTTGGCGACCGCCTGTTCATTGCCGACAGCGGCATGGAAACCACGCTGATCTTTCACGACGGCATCGAGTTGCCCTACTTCGCGTCCTTCGTGCTGCTCGACGACGACGCCGGCCGCGCGCGGCTGCGCGACTATTTCGCGCAACACATCGGCATCGCCCGCGCCGCCGGCACCGGCATCGTGCTGGAAACGCCGACCTGGCGCGCCAATCCGGACTGGGGCGCGAAGCTCGGCTACGACGCGGCGCGGCTTGCCGCGGTCAACCGCGCGGCGGTCGCGCAGCTTGCCGAACTACGCGAGGCGCTCGAAACGCCGGCGACGCCCGTCGTCATCAGCGGCAACCTCGGCCCGCGCGGCGACGGCTATGTGGTCGGTCGCACGATGAGTGCCGAGGCGGCGCAGGCCTACCACGCGCCGCAGGTCGAGACCTTCGCCGGCACCGCCGCCGATCTGGTGTCGGTGTTCACCATGACCTACGTCGAAGAGGCGATCGGCGTCGCGCGCGCCGCCGAGGCGGCCGGCATGCCGGTCGCGGTCTCGTTCACGGTCGAGACCGACGGCCGCCTGCCGTCGGGCATGCCGCTTTCCGAGGCGATCGAGGCGGCCGACGCCGCCACCGGCGCGTATCCGGTCTACTACCTGATCAATTGCGCGCACCCCAGCCACTTCGCCCACGTGCTCGAACAGGGCGGTGCCTGGCGCGAGCGCGTGCGCGGCGTGCGCGCCAACGCGTCGAAGCGCAGCCACGCCGAGCTCGACGAGGCGACCGAACTCGACCCCGGCGATCCGGACGAACTGGCGTCGGATTACCGCGCACTGCGCGCGCTGCTGCCCAGGCTCGCTGTCGTGGGCGGCTGCTGCGGCACCGACCACCGCCACATCGGCGCCGTGTGCGACAGGCTCGTCGCGACAGCGGGCTGATCAGGCCCTAGAATGCGGGCTTTCAGGAGCCCGCATGCCTGTCCCGCCCGCCATCGCCGTGTATCCGCCGCAACCAGCCGGTTGCGCGGCCGGCGCGCGGCGGCGAGGGAGCGGCGCCGCCCGATGAAAGGCCCGGTCGCCCTCAGCCCCGACCAGGCTGCTTTCCTGCAGGGCCCGGTCTCGATCAACCTCGCCGCGAGCGGCCCCGACGGCTGGCCATGCGTGGTGCGCGCGCAGGGCTGCGTGGTGGCGCGCGACCGGCGTGCGTTGACGGTGCTGGTCGCCGCGTCGAGCGCCCGCGCCGTACTCGACGCACTCGATGCCGGCAGCGCCCTCGCCGTGGTGTTCGCGCGTCCGCTGACCCACGTCACGCTGCAGCTGAAAGCCAGGCAGGCGACGCGCGTCGCCGTCACCCCCGCGCTGCGCGCCTGCAACGGCCGCTACGCCGCGGCCTTCGGCGCCGAGCTCGGCGGCCTGGGGTATTCCGATTCGATGGTGCAGGGGCTGGTGCGGATGCTGACGGCGCCCGACATGGTCGGCCTGCGGCTCGCGCCCGAGGCGATCTACGACCAGACGCCCGGGCCCAACGCCGGGCGCCGGGTGGAGCCGGCATGAGTATTTCGCTCGAAGCGCTGCGCCCCTGCCTCGACGGCGCCGTGCCGGCCGTCATCGCGACCACGGCGCCGGACGGCGTGCCCAACGTCGCCTTCCTGTCGCAGGTGCACTACGTCGACAGCACGCACGTGGCGCTGTCCTTCCAGTTCTTCAGCAAGACGCGCGAGAACATCCTCGCCCATCCCTACGCCACGGTGCAGCTGATCGAGCCCGCGAGCTTCCGCCATTTCCGCCTGCGCCTGCATTACCTGCGCACCGAGACCGAGGGGCCGCTGTTCGAATACATGAAGGCGCAGCTGGCCGGCATCGCCGCCAAGAGCCACCTCGAGGGCGTGTTCCACCTGCGCGGCGCGGATATCTACGAGGTCATTGCGATCGAGGCGGTCGACCCCGAACAACGCGCCCCGCAGCCGCCGGTCGACACGCTGCTGCGCCTGCGCCGCGCGCTGGAGCAACTCGACCGCGCCGACGACCTTGCCCGGGTCGCCGACCAGGCGCTCGCCGCGCTCGCCGCCGGCTTCGGCATCCGCCATGCCCTGCTGCTGATGCTCGACGAGGCCGGCACCGCGCTGTACACGCTGGCGAGCCTGGGCTACCCGGATTCCGGCGTCGGCGCCGAGGTGCCGGTCGGCGAGGGCATCATCGGCGTCGCTGCGCGCGAGCGGATTCCGGTGCGCATCAACCACCGCACCAGCGACTACCGCTACCAGGCGGCGGCACGTGCCGCCGACACGGCCGAATCGCGCATCCCGCTGCCGGTGCTGGCCAACCCGCACAGCCAGATCGCCGTGCCGCTGATCCATGCCGGGCGCGTCTACGGCGTGCTCTACGCCGAAAGCGAGCAGGACGCCTTCTTCGGCCATGCCGACGAGGACGCGCTGGTGGTCTACGGTCGCCATCTCGCCGCGCTGGTCGCGCAGGCGGCGTGCGACACCGACGAGGCGGCGCCCGCCGTCGTCCCGGCCGCGCCGCCGGCCGCGCGCGGGACGCCGCTGGCAGTGCGCTACTTTCCCGCCGACCACAGCGTGTTCATCGACAACGACTACCTCATCAAGGGCGTGGCCGGCAGCATCCTGTGGACGCTGCTCAGCGAATTCGCCGCAAGCGGCCGCCGCGACTTCTGCAACCGCGAACTGCGGCGCGACCCGCGCCTGCCACTGCCCGACGTCGGCGACAACCTCGAGACCCGCCTGATCCTGCTGGCGCGCCGGCTCGCCGAGCGCTGCCCGGCGATCGCGCTGGAAAAGACCGGGCGCGGCCGCTTCCGCCTGCGCGTCGAGCGGCCGCTGCAGCTCGGCTAGGCGACGGCCGCCACTTCGGCGAACAGGCGCCGCACCGCGTCGGCCACCGCGTCGGGCTGCGGCACCGCCGCCTGCTCCAGAACCCACGACGCCGGCGCCGGCGCGTCCGGCCCGGTGAGCCGCAGCACCGGCGCGCGCAGCCGGTGCAGGGCACGCGTCGCGGCGAGCGCGGCGATTTCCGCCGCCACGCCGCACAGGCCGCTGGCCTCGGTGACGACGACGAGCCGTCCGGTCTTTGCAATCGAGGCGAGCACGCTGTCCGTGTCCAGCGGCTTCAGCGTGCGCAGGTCGATCACCTCGGCGTCGATGCCGTCGCTGGCCAGCGCGTCGGCTGCCGCAAGACAGACGCCCACGGTCTTGGCGTAGGCGACGAGCGTGACGTCGCGCCCGGCGCGGCGCACCGCCGCGCGGCCCAGCGGCACCACGTGCTCGCCGTCGGGCACCTCGCCTTCCTGATGCAAAAGCCCGAGGTCGGTGAAAAAGACGACCGGATCGGCATCGCGGATCGCCGTCTTCATCAGGCCCTTGAAGTCGGCCGGGGTCGACGGCATCACGACCTTGAGCCCCGGCGCGTGGACGAACATCGCTTCCAGGTTGTGGTTGTGCTGCGCGCCGACGCACCAGCCGCTGCCGGTCATGGCGAGCGTCACCAGCGGAAATTCGAACTGCCCGCCGGAGAGCGCGCGCAGCTTGCCGGCGCTGTTGACGAGCGCGTCCATCGCGTAGGTAAGGAAGGGCGCGAACAGCAGGTCGACCACGGGCCTGAGACCGCTGGCGGCGGCGCCGACGGCGGTGCCGGCGACGATCGCTTCGGCGAGCGGCGTATTGCGCACGCGCCCGGCGCCGAAGGACGCGACGAGATCGCGGTGCTTGGTCGCGACGCCTTCGCCCAGCAGCAGCACGCGCGGGTCGCGCTGCATTTCTTCGGCGAGCGCCTGGTGGATGGCTTGTTCGACAGTCATGCGGGTCATGGGGTGGCCTCCTCGCGGGCGTAGACGTGTGCGGTGAGCGCGGCGGGTTCGGGCCACGCGCTCGCCTCGGCGAAATGCGCCGCGGCCTCGATGCGGGCGGCGACGCGCGCCTCGATCTGCCGCAGCCCCGCGTCGTCGAGCACGCCCGCGGCCCGCAGGCGCGTGGTTTCGAGCAGGATGGGATCGCGCGCGCGCCAATGGACCAGCTCGGCGGGATCGACGTAGGCCTGGTCGTCCGGTTCGTAGTGGCCGCGCAGGCGGTAGGTGACGAGTTCGAGGAAACGCGGCGCGCCGTCGCTGCGGATCGCCGTCACCGCGCGCGCGGCGGCGGCCTCGACCGCGCCGACGTCGTTGCCGTCGACCGTCTCGACCGCCAGGCCGTGGCCCGCCGCCCAGTGGGCGATGGCGCGGTCGGCCATGGTTTCGCGGCGATGCACCAACGCCTGCCAGTCGTTGTTCTCGCACACGAACAGGAGCGGCAGGCGCCAGTGCACGGCGAGGTTGAGCGCCTCGTGGAAGATGCCTTCGCAGGCAGCGCCGTCGCCGAAGAACACCGCGGTGATGCCGCCCGGCTCGCCCGCACCCAACTTCTGCGCAAGCGCGACGCCGGGTGCCATCGACAGTTCGCCGCCGACGATGGTCGAGGTGAGCACGACGCCAAGGTCCTTCGCCGAAATGTGCAGGCTGCCGCTCAGGCCGCCGCAGTAGCCGTCGACGCGCCCGAGCACTTCGGCCATCAGCCGGCCCAGGTCGGCGCCGCGCGCGATCAGGTGCGCGGCGCTGCGATGGTTGGTGAGGATGCGGTCGCGCGCCTCCAGCGCCGCCATCACGCCGACCGCACAGGCCTCCTGGCCGACGCTGGTGCAGGTGCCGGGCGCGCCGCCGCGCTGCAGTTCGACCAGCTTTTCCTCGTACGCGCGGATCAGGCAGAGCGTCTCGAGCCGCCGCAGGGATTCGTCCGCGGCGCTCATTTGCCGGCCACCGGCGGCAGGTTCTTCGGCGTCAGGTCGAGATACGGTGTCGCCACCTTGCCGCCCGGCGGCACGTAGGCCGGCGCCGGCTGACCTTTCACCTCGAGGCTGCGCACGTAACGGTAGATCGCCCTGAGGTCGGCGTCGCTCATCGCGCGCAGCGAGGGCGAGGGCATGGGCAGACGCATCGGCTGGCGGGCGCGCACGAGCCAGGATTTTTCGTCCATCTTGCTGAATAGGAGGCGCAGGTTGGCGGGGTAGGTGGTGCCCCACGGCCCCTGCCAGCCGAGGGCGTCGCCGGTCAGCCATTCGGATTCCGGCACGTGGCCGTCCTTCTGCATGTAGCCCGGCGTGTGGCAGTCGTTGCAGCCCGAAGTCTGGATCAGATAGCGGCCGTGGCGGATGTCGTCGGCCGGCGCGGCGGCGGCGAGGTTCGCGGTGCCCGCGAGCAGCGCGGCGGTCAGGATCAATCTTGTCGTCATGGTGGTCTCCCGTGTGAAGGGCGTGTGGCCCGAAGACCGCAGCTTAGGCAGCTTCGCAGCAACGCGTTGCTAAGTCTTTGCTAGGCGGAGCCTAAATTTTTCCTAAGCCGTGCCCCCGGGCGCATCCGCTAGAATTCGCGCATGACCGACCTCGCTTCCCTGCTGCCCCGCATCGAGCGCCTGCTCGACCGCCTCGACGCCCCGTCCGCCGCGCGCGGCCTCGACTGGAAGATCGTGCGCGCCGCGCGCTGGTCGGCGCAGGCGGGCGGCTTGAAGCCCATCCTGCATCCGCAGCGGGTCGCGCTGAAAGACCTGCTGGCGATCGACGAACAGAAGCAGCGGGTCGACGCCAACACCCGCCAGTTCGTCGCCGGCCGCCCGGCCAACAACGTGCTCCTCACCGGCGCGCGCGGCGGCGGCAAGTCCTCGCTGGTGAAGGCGGTGCACGCCAAGTACGCCCCCAAGGGCCTGCGCCTGATCGAGGTCGACAAGGCCGGCTTGCCGCATCTCCCGGATCTGTTCGACCTCCTGGCCGACGCCGACTACCGCTTCATCGTCTTCATCGACGACCTCACGTTCGGCGAACACGAACCGGGCTACGCGAGCCTCAAGGCCGCGCTCGACGGCTCGCTCGCCGGCCCCGGCGACAACGTGCTGATCTACGCGACCAGCAACCGCCGCCACCTGATGCCTGAATACATGGCGGAAAACCTGGAGACGAAGCACCTTGGCGGCGAAGTGCACCCGGGCGAGGCGACCGAGGAGAAGATCTCGCTCTCCGACCGCTTCGGCCTGTGGGTGTCCTTCCACGTCATGGACCAGGACACCTATCTCGCCATCGCACGCCATTGGGCGACGTCGCTCGGCGCGCCGACAGGCGAGGGCTTCGAGCGCGCCGCACTGCAATGGTCGCTCGGCCGCGGCGCGCGCAATGGCCGGGTGGCGTGGCAGTTCGCGCGGGACTGGGCGGGGCGGCAATGAACGTGCCCGGCAAGGCTGCCCCCTCTCCCCAACCCTCCCCCTCCAGGGGGGAGGGGGCAAACGCGATGTGCGCCCAAACCGACTTGATCGAGGTCGTCGCTGCGGTGATCACCCAGCCCGACGGCCACGTGCTGCTGGCGCAGCGCCCGCCGGGCAAGGCCTACGCCGGCTACTGGGAATTCCCCGGCGGCAAGGTCGAGGCGGGTGAAGCGCTGGAAGCGGCGCTTGCGCGCGAATTGCACGAGGAGCTCGGCATCACCATCGGCGCGCCCTGCCGCTGGATCACCCGCGTGTTCGAGTACCCGCACGCGACGGTGCGGCTGAATTTCTTCCGCGTGTTCGCCTGGCAGGGCGAGCCGCACCCGCACGAAGGCCAGGTGTTTTCCTGGCAGCTGCCAGCCGCCGTCGACGTGACGCCGCTGTTACCGGCGAATTTCCCCATCGTGAAGGCGCTGACGCTGCCGGATGTGCTCGGCATCAGCCATGCCGAGGCGCTCGGCGTCGACAGCTTCCTCGCGCGGCTCGACGTCGCCTTGGCCAACGGCCTGCGCCTGATCCAGCTGCGCGACAAATCGCTGCCCAAAGCCGAGCGTCTTGCGCTGGCGCAGGAAACCGTGCGCCGCGCCCACCGCCACGGCGCGCGCGTGCTGGTCAACGGCCCGCTCGAGCTGGCGCAGGCCGCGGGCGCCGACGGCGTGCACCTCGACGCCGCGGCCGCCGCCGCGCTGACCGTGCGGCCCGAGGCGGAGTGGGTGGGCGTCTCCTGCCACGACGCGGCCGAGCTCGCGCACGCCGCCGCCATCGGCGCCGACTTCGCGCTGCTCTCGCCGGTGCTGCCGACGCAGACGCACCCCGGAGCGCCGACGCTCGGCTGGGACCGCTTCGCCGAACTCGCCGCCGCGAGCCCGATCCCGGTCTACGGGCTGGGCGGCCTCGAACGCGACGACGTCGCGCTGGCGCAGTCGCACGGCGCGCACGGCGTGGCGCTGTTGCGCGGGGCGTGGACATGAAGCGCGTCGCGCTGCCGCTGCTGCTGGCCGCCGCGTTCGTCGCGATCGCGGTGGCCGGCTGGTGGCTGAAGCGTCCGGCCGAGGCCGTGGCGGTCGCCTGCGCCGACCCGGTCGCCGGCTGCCGCTTCCTGCATCGGGGCGCCGCGGCGACGCTGCGCTTCAGCGCGACGCCGGCGCCGATGGAAGCCTTCCGCGTCGAACTCGAGGCGCCGGACGCCCGCCGCGCCAGCGCGGAATTCCAGATGGTCGGCATGGACATGGGCTTCAACCGTTACGACCTCAAGCCCGCCGGCAGTGGCGTTTTCGTCGCGCAGGCGACGCTGCCGGTGTGCGTGAGCGGGCGGCGCGACTGGACGCTGTATCTCGACCTCGACGGCACGCGTTACGCGCTGCCCTTCAGCACCCGCTGAAAATGGCCGTTCACGTCGGCGTCATATTTCGCGGCATATAATGAAAAGTACGATTTTGAAAGGATGAGCAATGCCGACTGAACACACCTACAAGCAGTTCGACGCCGAGCTGGAAGCCGTGCGCGCGAACGTGCTGAAGATGGGCGGCCTGGTCGAGGAGCAGATCGTCAACGCCGTCGAGGCGCTCGTCTCCGGCAACATGGATCTCGCCGACCGCGTCGACGCCGCCGACCACAGCGTGAATGCGCTGGAAGTCGCGATCGACGAGGACTGCACCCGCATCATCGCGCGCCGCCAGCCGACCGCGTCCGACCTGCGCATGGTGATGATGGTGGTGAAGACCATCACCGACCTCGAGCGCATCGGCGACGAGGCCGCCAAGATCGCGCGCATGGCCAAGCTCATTCACCAGGCCGAGCGCCTCAGCCTGCCGCGCTTCAACGAAGTGAAGTACATGGCCGACCTGGTGCTCGACATGCTCCGGAAGGCGCTCGACGGCTTCGCCCGGCTCGACGCGACCAAGGCGGTCGACATCGCCCGCGCCGACCAGCAGGTGGACGAGGAATTCCGCCTCAACCTGCGCCACCTCATCACCTACATGATGGAAGACCCGCGCACCATCTCGGTCTTCATCGACATCCTGTTCGTCACCAAGGCGATCGAGCGCATGGGCGACCATGCCAAGAACATGTCCGAGTATGTCGTCTACATGGTGAAGGGCAAGGACGTGCGCCACACCTCGCTGGAAGAGATGGAAAGGGAAGTGCTGTAAGCCGCTTCCCCGGCAAACAGAACGGGCTCCCGCGGGAGCCCGTTTCTTTTGTGCGCGGCCGGCTTACTTGCTCGGCGGCACGTAGCCTGCGGCCTGGTCGACCTTGCCGCCGCTGAAGAAATAGCGCTCCATCTGCTCCATCAGGTAGCTGCGCGCCTGCGGGTCGGCGAGGTTGAGGCGGTTTTCGTTGATCAGCATGGTCTGGTGGCGCTGCCAGCCGCTCCACGCTTCCTTCGACACGTTCTCGAAAATCTTCTTGCCCAGGTCGCCCGGGACCGGCTGGAAGGCCAGGCCTTCGGCTTCGCGACCAAGCTTCACACACTGCACCATGCGCGTCATTTGCTGCTCCTTCAACACTCAATCGGGCGATTTTAACCCAAGCTGCTTTTCAAGTCGGCGGGCGAATACCCCCATTTCCTTTGCGGCCTGCTTGTCGCCGCGCGCCTCGGCCACGGCGATGCCCTGCCGGTAGGCGTCGAGCGCCTCCTGCCACGCCTCGGCGTCGGCGAGCGCACGGCCGAGCAGCTTCCACGCGGCGGAATACTTCGGATCGTGCTCGACCGCGCGGCGCAGGTGCTCGGCCGCCTTGGTGGCGTCGCCCCCTTTCAGGTATTCGTTGCCGAGCGAAAAGCGCAACAGCGCGTTGTCGCGACCGGCGGCGAGCATGGCTTCGAAATCGGCAATCGACGGCATGGCTATTCCTATTTGCGCCAGAACACGGGAGTCAGCACCACCAGCAGGGTGAAGAACTCGAGCCGCCCCAGCAGCATCGCGAAAGAGAGCACCCACAACTGGAAATCCGACAACACCGCGTAGGTGCTGGCCGGGCCGACCAGGCCCAGGCCGGGACCGGTGTTGTTGACCATCGCGACCACCGCGGTGAAGGCGGTGAACACGTCCAGCCCTGACGCCGCGAGGATGAAAGACAGCACGACGATGGATGCGACGTAGATGAACAGGAAGGCGAGGATGGCGTAGATGATCTTGTTCGGCACCGCCTGCTGGCCGACCTTGGTGTGCACCGCGGCGTTGGGGTGCACCAGCTTGATGAGCTCGCGGTAGACCTGCTTGTACAGCAGCACGGCACGCAGCATCTTGATGCCGCCGCCGGTGGAGCCTGAGCCGGCGATGAAGCTCGACAGGAACAGCATCCACAGCGGCGCGAAGTAGGGCCAGGCGTTGAAGTCGGTGGTCGAGAAGCCGAGCGTGGTCGCGACCGAAATCGTGTTGAACGCGGTGAAGCGCAGGGCTTCGAAGAAATCGGCGTAGACGTCCTGATACAGCAGATAGCCCGCGAGTCCGAGGATGCTCGCGCCGAGCACGCCGAGCATCCAGGGGATTTCCGCGTCGAAGCGGTAGGCCACGAGGCTCTTCATGCGGAAGGCGAGGAAGTGCGTCGAAAAGCTGATCGCCGCGATCAGCGCGAAAGCCATGACGATGAGCTCGAGCAGGAGGGAGTCGAAATAGGCCATGCTCGCGTCGTGCGAAGACATGCCGCCCAGACTCATCACGCTGAACGCGTGGACCAGCGCGTCGACCCAGCTCATGCCGCCCAGCTTCAGCGCGAGGATGCAGAAGCCGGTGACGATCGCGTACACCAGCCACAGACCCTTGGCGGTCTCGGCCATGCGTGGCGTGAGCTTGCTGTCCTTCATCGGCGTCGGCGTCTCGGCCTTGAACAGCTGGCGGCCGCCGACGCCCAGCATGGGCAGCACCGCGACCACCAGCACGATCACCCCCATGCCGCCGATCCAGTGCATTTCGGTGCGCCATACGTTGATCGAGGGCGGCAGGTGGTCGAGGCCGGACAGCACCGTGGCGCCGGTGGCGGTGAGCCCGGACACCGCCTCGAAGTAGGCGTCGGTAAAACTCAGCTCGGGCAGGATCTGCATCAGCGGAAGCGTCGAGTACAGCGGCAGGATCGCCCAGATCAGCACCACCAGCAGAAAGCCGTCGCGCGTCTGCAACTCGCGGCGGCCGCGGCGCGTGAACAGCCACAGCGCGGCGCCCGACAGGAAGGTGACGAGCATCGCCTCGTCGTAGGCGAGATGCGCACCGTCCCCGAGCGCCAGCGAGACCGCCAGCGGCACCAGAAAGGCGAACGCATACAGCATCAGCACTTTCGACAGGATGTGGAGGACCGGCAGGATTTGCGACATCGGTTGGGCGCCAGCGCGGCTTCGATGTGCGCGATGTTACCAGCGCCTACGCTCAGCCGCGCCAGAACGCGCGGGTGAACAGCACGAAGACGGTGAAGAGCTCGAGCCGGCCGAGCAGCATGGTGGCGGCGAGCACCCAGGTCTGAAAATCGTCCAGCACCGAAAAATTGCTCGCCGGCCCGACCTGATTGAGCCCGGGACCGGCGTTGTTAATGCAGGCGATGACGCCGGAGAACGCGCTGACGAAATCGAGCCCGCTCGCCAGCAGCAGCAGCGTCGCCGCGACGACGGTCGCCACGTACATCACGACGAAGGCCTGGATCGCGAACACGATCTCGTTCGCCACCGCGTGGCCGCCGATCTTCACCGGCAGGCGCGCCGCGGGGTGCAGCTGGTGTTCGAGCTCGCGCCAGCCCTGGCGCATCAGGATCATGGCGCGGATCATCTTCAGGCCGCCGCCGGTCGAGCCCGAGCTCGCCGCGACGCACGACAGGAACAGCATCCACATCGTCGAGAACATCGGCCAGGTGTTGAAGTCGGTGCTGGCGAAGCCGCAATCCGTCGCCAGCGAGACGAGGTTGAAGCTGACGTGGCGCAGCGCCGTGAGATAGTCCGGATAGACGCCCGCCTGCCAGACGTAGGCGCTGACGCCGACGCAGCTCAGGACGATGAGGCCCAGCACGCCGCGGACCTCGGGATCGGCGCGATACGCCCTCAGGCTGCGCTGGCGGAACGCCAGGAAATGCGTGACGAAATTGAGCGCCGCGACGAGCATGAAGACGATGAGCACGCCCTCGATCAGCGGCGAATCGAAATACCCGACGCTGGCGTCGTGGGTGGAAAAACCGCCCAGGCTCAACGCGGCGAAAGCATGGCAGATGGCGTCGAACCAGCTCATGCCGGCGAGCTTGAGCGCCACCGCGCACAGGGCGGTGAGCGCCGCGTAGACTGCCCACAGCAGCTTCGCGGTGTCGGCGATGCGCGGGGTGAGCTTGGTGTCCTTGATCGGTCCCGGCAGCTCGGCCTTGAGCAGCTGGCGCCCGCCGACGCCGAGGAGCGGCAGGATCGCCACCGCCAGCACGATGATGCCCATGCCGCCCAGCCAGTTGAGCAGGTGCCGCCACAGGTTGAGCGAAGGCGGCAAGGTGTCGAGCCCGCTCATCACGGTGGCGCCGGTGGTGGTGAGCCCGGAAATCGCCTCGAAGTAGGCGTCGGTGAAACTCAGGTCCGGCGCGTAAAACAAAAAGGGCAGGGTGGCGAAGGCCGGCAGGCCGGTCCACACCAGGAGCACCAGCAGGAAGCCGTCGCGCACCTTGAGCTCGCGCCGCCAGCGACGGCCGACCACCCAGAGCGCGAAGCCGGCAGCGAGCGTAATCACGAAGGACTCGTCGAACGCGTGCTGGGCGGCGTCGTGCGCGACCAACGCCGTCAGCAACGGCGCCAGCATGGTGAAGGAAAAAATCAGGATCACCAGGCCCAGCACGTGCACCACGGGGGCGACGCGACGCAGCGGCAAGCTCGGTCTGGGAGGCATGCGGTAGCTTGCTGCGTGAACGCGGGGCCGGCGGATCAGAAAAAGCCGAAACCGACCTGGAACAGCTTTTCGACCTTGGGGATGATGCGCTTGTTGAGCGCGAACACGATGAGGTGGTCCTCGGCCTCGATCAGCGTGTCGTGGTGGGCGATCAGCACCTCGTCGCCGCGGATGACGGCGGCGATCGCCGCGCCTTCAGGCAGGGCGACGTCGCCGATACGGCGACCGACGACCTTGGACGTCTTGAGGTCGCCGTGGACGACGATTTCCAGCACCTCCGCGGCGCCGCGCCGCAGGCTGTGCACCGCCGCCATGTCGCCGCGGCGGATCTTGGACAGAAGCGGGCTGACGGTGGCCTGCGCCGGGGAAATCGCGATGTCGATCTCGCCGCCCTGCACCAGGTTAACGTAGGCCGAGCGGTTGATCAGGGCGATCACGCGCTGCGCGCCCATACGCTTGGCGAGCAACGCGGACATGATGTTGTCCTCGTCGTCGTTGGTCAGCGCGCAGAACACGTCGATGGCCTCGATGTTCTCCTGCTCCAGCAGTTCCTCGTCGGTGGCGTCGCCCTGCAGCACCAGGGTGCGGTGCAACTGCTCGGCGAGGTAGGTGCAGGTGGTCTTGTTGTGGTCGATCAGCTTCACCTCGTAGTCGCGCTCGAGGCGTGCGGCGAGGCGTTTGCCGATGTTGCCGCCGCCGGCGATCATCACGCGCTTCACCGGGCGCTCCATGCGCCGCAGCTCGCGCATGACGACGGGAATGTCCTGCTTGCGGGCAAGGAAGAAGACTTCGTCGCCCGGCTCGATGACGGTGATGCCCTTGGGCACGATGCCGCGGTCGCGGCGGTAGATCGCCGCCACCCGCGCATCGATGTCGGGCATGTGGCGGCGCAGATCCTGCAGCTCGTGGCCGACCAGCGGGCCGCCATGGTAGGCGCGCACCGCGACCAGCCGCAGCCGGCCCTCGGCGAATTCGAGCACCTGCAGCGCTTCGGGATGCTCGATCAGGCGGCGCAGGGTTTCGGTCACTTCCTGCTCGGGGCTGATGACGTGGTCGACGCCAAAGTGCTCGGCGAGGAATTCTCCTTCCGATTCGAGGAAGTCGTTGGAACGGATGCGCGCGATGCGGGTGGGAATGTTGAACAGCGTCGCCGCCAGTCGGCACGCGACCAGATTCGTTTCGTCGCTCTGGGTCACCGCGACCAGCATGTCGGCGTCGTCGGCGCCCGCCTTCTTCAGCGTCGACGGATGCGCCGCGTGGCCGCGCACGGTGCGCAGGTCGAAGCGGTCCTGCAGCATGGAGAGCCGCGCGGTGTCGAGGTCGACCACGGTGATGTCGTTGTTTTCGGCGACCAGGCTCGCCGCGAGATTGCTGCCGACCTGGCCGGCGCCGAGGATGATGATCTTCACGCGGGTCGTCTGTGGCTACAGATCCTCGTCCAGCCGGCGCCCGTGGCGAATGTTGAGCTGCTTGAGCTTGCGGTAGAGATGGGTGCGCTCAAGCCCCGACTTGTCGGCGACGCGCGTCATGCTGCCGCCTTCCTTCTGGATCAGGTGCTCGAAATACATGCGCTCGAAGGCGTCGCGCGCCTCGCGCAGCGGGATGTCGAGCGGGATGCCGTGCGCCACTGCGGGGGCCGCCTGCTTCATCGGCGCCAGCACACGGTTGACGTCGACGGCGTCGATCTCGCTGGCGAGCGCGGTGACGGCGAGCGTGCGCACGACGTTGTTGAGCTGCGGCAGGTTGCCCGGCCAGTCGAAGTTGCGCAGCTGGTTCAAGGCCGGCGTGGTGAGCCGGCGCACCGGGCAGACGCCTTCCTCGATCAGCTGCTGCAGCATGAAGTTGGCGATCTCGGGCACGTCCTCGCGGTGCTCGCGCAACGGCGGCACCTGGATCGCCAGGCTGGACAGCCGGTAGTAGAGCCGGTTGTCGAATTCGCCGGCCGCGACCATGGCGTCGAGGCTGCGGCTGGACGCGCAGACCAGGCGTGCGCCGCTGCCCTCGAGGCGGTCGAGCAGGAGGCCCAGGCCCTTCTGCTCGAGGCGGGCGAGTTCGCAGGCGTCGGGCAGGAACAGCGTGCCGTTGCCGAGGTTTTCCAGGTAGGCATGCGGCTCGGACACCAGGCGCGCACGGTCCTTGATCTCGACCCAGGTGGTGCCGGGCTGATGCAGGAAGCGGGCGCAGACGTCAAATCCGCTGCCGGGTTCGCCGAGCAGCATGACCGGCGCGGTGTTGGCGGCGATCTGGGTGAGGCGCTTCTTCAGTTCCAGGATCTGCGGGCTGCGCCCGAGCGCCGACAGGTCCATGCTCGGCGCGCGGCGCGGCTGGGTGACGCCGCGCTTGATCGCCTTGTTGACGGTGTCGATGAGCTTGGCGAGCGAAACGGGTTTTTCGAGGAAGTCGGCGGCGCCGAGCTTGGTTGCCTCGACCGCGGTGTCGATGGTGCCGTGGCCGGACATCATCACCACCGGCATGGTGAGCTGGCCGCCGCCGGCCCATTCCTTCAGCAGGGTGACGCCGTCGGTGTCGGGCATCCAGATGTCGAGCAGCACCAGGTCGGGGCGGCGGTGGGTGCGGAACAGGCGCGCTGCCTCGGCGTTTTCCGCGAGGTGGACGTCGTAGCCCTCGTCGGTGAGGATCTCCGACAGCAGTTCGCGGATGCCGACTTCGTCGTCGACGACGAGGATGTGTCCGCTCACGCCTGCCCTCCGGCGTCGGCGTGGATCGGCAGTCCGATGCGGATTTCCGCGCCGCCCGCCTTGAGGTTTTCCACCTCGATGCGGCCGTGATGTTCTTCCACGATTTTCTTGACGATGGCGAGGCCAAGACCGGTTCCCTTGGCCTTGGTCGTTGCATAGGGCTCGAACAGCCGCGTCATCAGGTGCTCCGGAAATCCGGCTCCATTGTCCCGTACGGTCAAACACACTGCGTGGTTCTTGATGCGCGTACTCACCTCGACTCTGGGTGCCGGGTGTCCCGCCAGCGCATCCTGCGCATTTTGCAACAGATTATGTATCACCTGGCGCAATAATGTGGAGTCCCCCGCGATCTTCGGCAGCGCCGGCTCGAGTTCGAGCGCGAGGCCGATCGCGCCCGCATCGTACAGGGTCAGCACCTCGCCGACGAGGGCGTTGAGGTCGAGCGCCTCGAGCTTGGCGCGCGGCATGCGCGCATAGTTGGCAAAGGCGTCGACCATGGCCTTCATCGCCGCCACCTGGTTGACGATGGTTTCGGTGGCGCGCGCGAGGAAATCGGCGTCGGCCGGCTCCAGGCGCTTGCTGAGCTTGCGCGCCAGCCGCTCGGCGGACAGTTGAATCGGCGTCAGCGGGTTCTTGATCTCGTGCGCCAGGCGCCGCGCCACCTCGCTCCAGGCGGCGTTGCGCTCGGCGTTGATAAGCATGGTGACGTCGTCGAACACCAGCACGTAGCCGCGCTCGACGCCGGCGGGCAGACGGGTGCCTCGCAACAGCAGCGACTGCCCGCCGCCCGGGCCCGCATAGTCGATCTGTTCCTGCCATTCGCCGGGGTGCGCGGCAAACTGCGCCGCCGCCTTGGCGCCGAAGGCGTGCAGGGCGGCGTCGGGGGCGCCCAGCGCTTCCAGCGGTTCGCCGTCGAGCGAGCCCGGCGCCGCACCGAGGATCTGCGCCGCCGCCGCGTTCGCGGTGCGCACGCGCAGGGCCTCGTCGAGCACCATCACGCCGGACGACAGGTTGGCCAGCACGCGCTCGAGGAAGGCCTTGGCCTGCTCGGTTTCCTGGTGGTTCTGCGCCGCCTGCTCGCGCGCCTCGGACAGCTGGCGCGTCATGCGGTTGAACGACTGGATCAGCACGCCGAGCTCGTCGCGGCTCTTCAGCGAAGGCATCTGCGAGAAGTCGCCCTTGGCCACCGCGCGGGTGCCGCGCGCCAGCGTGCGCAGCGGCGCGCCGAGGCGCTCCGACAGCAGGTAGGCGATGGCGAGCGTCATCAGGAGCGCGAGCAGCAGGGTGAGCGTCAGCGCCACGCCGTAGATGCGCTTCAGCCCCAGCCGCGACACCGCGATCTGCTGGTAGTCCTGGTAGGCGAGCTGCACCGCCTCGGCGTCGCGCGCGAGGCTCGACGGCACCGGCTGCACCAGCTGCAGCACGCGCGTTTCGCTGGTCAGCGCGCTGGTGTACACCGGCACGATCACGCGCATGATGAGGCCGCGCTCCGCCACCTCCTCGATGCGGCTGTAGGGCTGCTGCTGCAGCACCTGCCACAGCACGCCGCGCTCGGGCAGCACGGGCAGCAGCGTGCCGCGCTCGCCGCCGACGTGGGCGATCACGCCGCCGCGCTCGTCGAACAGGGTCAGTTCCTGCACCGCGCTCTGCTCCCTCAGCGTGGACAGGCTGGTGATCAGCGAACCCAGGCCCTCGTCGGACAGCGACAGCGCCATGCGCTGCGCCTTCTTGTCGAGCTCGCGCAGGAGGTCGTCGAGCGCGGCCTGGCTGAGGTTGACGCCGGCGGTGAGCGCGTTGTCGACGCGCACGTCGAACCAGGTCTCGATCGAGCGGTTGAGGAAGAACACCGACGCGCCGTACACCACCAGCCCCGGCAGCAGCGCGACGATGCCGAACATCGCCATCAGCTTGAGCGTCAGCTTGGCGCCGAACACACCGCGGCGGATGCGCTTCTGCAGCCACCACAGCCGCCAGCCCAGCAGGACCAGCAGGGCGACGCCGAGCACGCTGCCGACCGCGAACAGCGTAGGGAGGGTATCGGAGAAGGGGCTGCTTTCGCTGCTGGCGAGGAAGAGCAGGGACAGCAGCGCGATGCCCAGGACGAGGGCGGCGGCGATCAGTCGGCGCATCAGGGCTGGGAGGGGGCGGCAGGCGGCACGGCGGGTGCGGCGGCGGGCGCGTCGAACGACCAGGCGTGCCAGGGCGTGGCGAGCTCCCAGCGATCGCCGGAGACGGCGCCGATCGACAGCGGCTTGGGCAGTTGCGACGTGTCGAGCCGCAGTCGCAGCCGCGCGTCGTAGCGCTGGCCGGTCTTGAGCGTGCCGCGCTCGAGCACTTGCCACCCTTCTACATGGCCCAGCAGGGCGAGCGCCTCGGGCAGCGTGGCCGCGGTATGCGTGGTGTAGCCGGATTCGACCACATAGCGGCGCAGCAGCAGGTGGTAGTAGAGGCGCATTCTGCGCGTCGACTCGACGATGTCCTCGTCGAACCACCAGTCGCGCGGGCGCACGATTTCCAGTTCGAGGAGGAAGTAGAGGTTGATGCCCTTGGCCAGCGCGTCTTCCAGGGTGCGGTTGAGCACGACGTCGATCTCGGCGTCGACGGCGTAGCCCTGCGGCACGGCGAGCACCGCGGCCTGGCGGATCGCGCTCCGGTCGTTGGCGGAGGCGGCGCCGGCGAAGACGAGCAGGCCCGCCAGGCAGGCGACGGCGAACCGGCGGAGCCAGGCGTCAGGTCTTGCGCAGCAGGGCGTAGAAAAAACCGTCATGGTCGGCGGTCGGCAGCAGGGCTCCGTCGGGTATCGGCTCGGGCAGCGCACGGCGTTCGGCGTCGGGGTGCTTCGCCAGGAACGCGCGCACCTGCGCGTCGTTTTCTTCATCGAATATCGAGCAGGTGGCGTAGAGCAATGTACCACCCGGGGCGAGCACCCGCCAGAGCGCCTCCAGGATAACGGCCTGCTGCGCGGCAAATTGAGCGATGTCCTCCGGCCGCCGCAGCCACTTGATGTCGGGGTTGCGCCGCACCACGCCCGAGGCGCTGCACGGCACGTCGGCGAGGATGCGGTCGAAGGGGCGGCCGTCCCACCACGCGTCGGGCTGCGCCGCGTCGCCTTCGACGAGCGTCGCGACGAGGCGCAGGCGGTCGAGGTTTTCCTGCACGCGCGCCAGCCGCACCGCGTCGACGTCGAGCGCGACGAGGTTGGCGTCCGCGCGCTCCAGGATATGGCCGGTCTTGCCGCCGGGCGCGGCGCAGGCGTCGAGCACGCGCTCGCCCGGCTGCGCGTCGAGCAGGCGCGCCGCCCATTGCGCGCCGGCGTCCTGCACCGACACGTGGCCTTCATCAAAGCCGGGCAGGGCGTGCACCGGCAGCGCCTTGTCCAGCGTCACCGCGTCGGGCCCGGTCCGGCGCGCGGCGATGCCCGCGTCGGCCAGCCGCGCCAGATACGCTTCGGCGTCGCCGTGGCGCAGGTTCACGCGCAGGGTGAAGGGCGGGTGCAGCAGGCTTGCGTCGAGCATGCCTTCCCACTGCTGCGGGTATTGGTTTTTCAGCTTGTCGATCCACCAGTCGGGGTGCGACCAGCGGCCGGCAGGCTGGGCGTCGGCGAGCTTCTCGAGTTCTGCACGGCGGCGCTGGAAGTTGCGCAGCACCGCGTTGGTGAGTCCGCGCCGCCAGCCTTCGCCGGCGGCGGCCACCGCGTTGTGCACCACGGCATGCGCCGGCGCACGGGTGTAGGCGAGCTGGTAGAGCGCGACGCGCAAGAGCCAGCCGAGCCGGGGGTCAGTGAGCGGCCGCTCCAGCAGCGCGGCCAGCCAGGCGTTGAGCCGGCCCAGCCGGCGCAGGCTGCCGTAGACGATGTCCTGCAGCGCGCCGCGCTCGCCTGCGCTGGCGAGCTGGTTCAGCCGCTGCGGCAGCACCTGGTGCAGGGCGGCGCCCGCCAGCACGTCTTCGAGGGCGCCAGCGGCGAGCTGCTGCAGCTTACGCATGGAGGAAGGCCCCGCGCATCAGGTCCCCAGCCGCGCGCCGGGCGCGAGCGCACGGCCGGCCAGGAAGGCCGGGGCGGCCATGCGCTTGCTGCCGGCGGGCTGCAGTTCGGTCAGCGCCAGAGCCCCGTCGCCGCAGGCTACCACCAGGCGCTCGCCGGCTTCGAGCACTTCGCCCGGCGTGCCGCGTGCCGCGCACGGCTGTGCGGCCCAGAGCTTGAGCGGCGCGCCGTCGAACAGCGTCCACGCGCCGGGCGCCGGATTGTAGGCGCGCACTGCGCGCGCAAGCTCGGCGGCCGGGCGCGACCAGTCGATTTGCGCTTCTTCCTTGGTGAGCTTGGCCGCGTAGGTCGCCTGCGCGTCGTCCTGCTTTTCAGGGGTGAGCGCGTCGAGCCGGGCGAGCGCGTCGACGATGGCGAGCGCGCCAACGGTGGCGAGTTTGTCGTGCAGGCTCGCCGCGGTGTCGGACTCGTGGATCGGCACGACGCTTTTCAGCAGCATCGCCCCGGTGTCGAGGCCGGCGTCCATCTGCATGATGGTGATGCCGGTTTCGTGGTCGCCGGCGAGGATCGCGCGCTGGATCGGCGCGGCGCCGCGCCAGCGCGGCAGCAGAGAAGCGTGGATGTTGAGGCAGCCGCGCCGCGGCAGGTCGAGCACCGCCTGCGGCAAAATCAGGCCATACGCGGCGACCACCATGACGTCGGCGGCAACGGCGGCGAGTTCCGCCTGCGCCTCGGGCGTCTTCAGCGTCACCGGCTGCGCCACCGGCAGGCCGCGCGCCAGCGCAGCGGTCTTCACCGCGCTCGGCGTGAGCTTCATGCCGCGCCCGGCCGGGCGGTCGGGCTGGGTCAGGACGAGCGCGATGTCGTGGCCGGCGTCGGCCAGCGCGTCGAGCGCGGCCGCCGCGAACGGCGGGGTGCCTGCGAATATGAGACGCATGCGGCGCCTCAGAGCGAGGCGCGCACCGGCGCGGCGTCGGGGCGGTGTTCGCGCGCCTGTTTCAGGAGTTTGGTCTTGATGCGATTGCGTTTGAGGCCGGACAGGTAGTCGACGAAGACCTTGCCCTGCAGGTGATCAAGTTCGTGCTGGATGCATACGGCAAGCAGGCCGTCGGCCGCGAGTTCGAAGGGCTTGCCGTCGCGGTCGAGCGCGCGCACGGTGACGCGCTCGGCGCGCCTTACCTTGTCGAAGATGCCGGGCACCGACAGGCAGCCTTCCTCGCTTTCCTCGGTACCTGACTGCGCGACGATCTCCGGATTGATGAACACGCGCAGCTGGTCGTGGGTTTCGGAGATGTCGATGACGACGACGCGCTCGTGCACGTTGACCTGGGTCGCGGCCAGCCCGATGCCCGGCGCGGCGTACATGGTCTCCGCCATGTCGTCGACCAGCTTGCGGATGCGATCGTCGACCGCCTTCACCGGCTTGGCGACGGTGTGCAGCCGCGGATCGGGGTAATGCAGGATGTCGAGCTTGGCCATAATAAACTTTACGAAAGAACGGGATGGGCGCACACTTTGATGCCAATTCTGCGCAGCGGCGCGCCTTGCACTAAATATAAGCCGGCGGATCGCCGTAAGTTAAGCGCACAGTATATTTCAACACGGAATTAGACACAGTCTAAATGGAGGGTTCCCCCGTGCGTCAACTCGTCGTTTCCCTTGCCCTGCTGCTGGCCACGCCCGCACTGGCCGATACGCTCAAACTGCAGGACAACGCGCCCGACACCTACGTCGTCGTCAAGGGCGACACGCTGTGGGACATCTCCGGCAAGTTCCTGAAGGATCCCTGGCGCTGGCCGCAGATCTGGAACATGAACCGCGAGCAGATCAAGAACCCGCACTGGATCTACCCCGGCGACCTGATCGTGCTCGACAAGAGCGGCGCCGAGCCGCGCCTCAAGCTGGTGCGCGGCGACCAGGGCGCACTGCCGACGGTGAAGGTCTCGCCCGGCGTGCGCACCACCGACATTCCACGCGATGCGATTCCCGCCATTCCCATCAGCGTCATCCATCCCTTCCTGTCGCAGCCGCGCGTGGTCCCGCAGGGCGCGCTCGACGACGCCCCCTTCGTGCTCGGCACCAACGCCGAACGCGTGATCATCGGCGCCGGCGACGAGGCCTTCGCGACCGGCGGCAAGGCCGGCGTGACCAACTGGAACGTGCTGCGTCCCGGCAAGCCGCTCAAGGATCCCGAGACCGGCGAAGTGCTCGGCTACGAGGTCGAATACCTGGGCGATGCGCGCACCGTGGTCGAAGGCGCGCCGCAGAAGATCCGCATCACCCGCTCGGCGCAGGAAATCCTGCCGAAGGACAAGCTGGTGGAGGCGGCCGACGTGGCCACCTTCGAGTACGTGCCGCGCGCGCCCGAAGCGAAAGTCAACGGCCGCATCATCTCCGCCTACGGCGGGCTGTCCGACAGCGGCCGCTACCAGACCGTCGTGATCAACCGCGGCGCCCGCGACGGCCTCGAGCCCGGCCACGTGCTCGCGGTCTACCGCGAAGGCCAGGCAGTGCAGCTGACGCGCGACGAGGCCGACCGCATGACCTGGGTGAACGAGAAGGCCAAGAACATTCCCGAAGGCGCCGCCTGGCTGTACAACGACGTGCGCTGCCTGAAGGAGGACGGCAAGGTCACCTACGACCAGGCCGCCGACGTGCGCAGCGTGTTCCGCGCCACCTGCCTCGGCAACGCGGGCGACAGCCGCAAGGTCAAGCTGCCCGACGCGCGCAGCGGCCTCGTCATGGTCTACCGCGTGTACGACCGCGTGTCCTACGCGCTCATCATGCAGTCCGACGGCGCGGTCTACCTGCTCGACACGGTGAAGAACCCCTGAGCATGCAATCCGCCGACCCCTGGCTGCGCCTCGCGCTGGCCCCGGGGCTCGGCAACGCCAGCCTGCTGCGCCTGTTGACGGCCTTCGGTTCCCCGGAGGCCGTTTTGTCGTGCGGACGCGCGGCGCTCGCGGCGCACCTGACGGCGTCACAGATCGACAGCCTGCTCGCCGGGCCGGAGGCCGCGCAGTTCGAGGCCGCCGAGGCCTGGCTCGCCCAGCCCGGCAACAGCCTGCTAACGCTGGCCGACAGCGACTATCCGCAAAGCCTGCTGGAAACCCCGGACCCGCCGGCGGTGCTCTACTGCAAGGGCCAGCGCACGCTATTGAATCAACCCGCGCTCGGCATCGTCGGCAGCCGCAACGCCACGCCGCAGGGCCTGCGCGACGCCGAGGCCTTCGCGCAGGCCCTGTCCGACGCCGGGCTCACCATCGTCAGCGGACTCGCGCTCGGCATCGACGCGGCCGCGCACCGCGGCGGGCTCGCCGGCGCCGCCTCCAGCATCGCGGTGGTCGGCACCGGCCTCGACCGCGTCTACCCGGCGAAGAACCAGGCGCTGGCGCACCAGCTGGCGGAACGCGGCCTGATCGTTTCGGAATTCCCGCTCGGCACGCCGCCGCTGCCGAACCATTTTCCGCGCCGCAACCGCATCATCAGCGGGCTTGCACGCGGCGTACTGGTGGTCGAGGCCGCGCCCGACAGCGGCTCGCTGATCACCGCGCGGGTCGCCACCGAGCAGGGGCGCGAGGTGTTCGCCATCCCCGGCTCGATCCATTCGCCGCTGTCGCGCGGCTGCCATGCGCTCATCAAGCAGGGCGCCAAGCTGGTCGAATCGGCCGCCGACATTCTCGACGAACTCGCCTGGCACCGCCGGCTCGCGCCGCCCGCGTTTGCCGAAACCGGCGCCGACCCGGTGCTCGACGCCTTCGACGGCGCACCCGCCAGCCTCGACGCGCTGGCGCTGCGCACCGGGTTGACGCTCGATGCGCTTTCGGCGAAGCTGTTGACGCTCGAGCTCGAAGGCCGCATTGCGGCACTCCCCGGCGGGCGCTACCAAAAACTCTCCTGAAATCATGCTCGACATCCTGGTCTACCTGTACGAAAGCTTTCGCATGGCGGAGCTGGCGCCCGACCGCGACGCCCTCGAAAAGCGGCTGTTCGCCGCCGGCTTCGAAGAGGCCGACATCAACGCCGCGCTCGACTGGTATGCCCACCTCACCGCCGGCGAGACGCATCCGCGCCTGGCGCTGGCGCACGACCGCCACTACGCCCCGGAGGAGATCGAGCGCCTGAACGACGCCTGCCGCGCCGAGATCGCTTTCCTCGTCGGCGCCCAGATCCTCGACCCCGAGTCGCGCGAGTGGGTGATTTCCGGCCTGATGGCGCTGGGCGGCGAGGACATCGAGCCTGACCACGTGCGCTGGATGACGCTGATCGTGCTGTGGAGCCGCGGCGTGATCGAACACTTCACCCATCTGGAAGACATGTTGCTGAACCACGAGGCGGGTCGCCTGCACTAAGCCATCATGTCCAAGCTCGTCATCGTCGAATCGCCGTCGAAGTCCAAATCGCTCAAGAAATATCTCGGCGCCGACTACGACATCCTCGCCAGCTACGGCCACGTGCGCGACCTCGAGCCGAAGACCGGCGCGGTCGACACCGAAAACTTCTCGATGAAGTACCAGATCATCGAGCGCAACGCCAAGCACGTCGACGCCATCGTCAAGGCCGCGAAGAAGGCCGACGAAGTCCTGCTCGCGACCGACCCGGATCGCGAGGGCGAGGCGATTTCCTGGCACATCAGCGAAATCCTCAAGGAGAAGAAGGTCAAGACGCCGATGAAGCGGGTGGCCTTCTACGAGATCACCGAATCGGCAATCCAGGACGCGGTGCGTCATCCGCGCGAAATCGCGTCCGACCTCGTCGACGCCCAGCAGGCGCGGCGCGCGCTCGACTACCTGGTCGGCTTCAACCTGTCGCCGCTGTTGTGGAAGAAAATCAGCCCGGGGCTCTCGGCCGGCCGCGTGCAGTCGCCGGCGCTCAGGATGATCGTCGAGCGCGAGGAGGAAATCGAAGCCTTCGTCCCGCGTGAATACTGGACGCTGCACCTCGATACCCACAAAGGCAGCCAGCCCTTCACCGCCAAGCTCACCCATTTCCGCGGCGAGAAGCTCGAGCAGTTCTCGGTCGAGCACGAGGCGCGCAGCAAGGAGTGGCTGGCGACGCTCGAAGGCAAGACCGCAACGGTCATGCGCATCGAGAAGAAGCGCCGCGCGCGCAACCCCGCCGCGCCCTTCACCACCTCGACGCTGCAGCAGGCCGGCGTGCGCCAGCTCGGCATGACGACCGACCGCGTGATGCGCACCGCGCAGCAGCTGTACGAAGGCATCGACCTCGGCGAAGGCCCGGTCGGCCTCATCACCTACATGCGGACCGACTCGGTCGCGCTGGCGCAGGAGGCGATCACCGACATCCGCAAATACGTCGGCGCCCACTTCGACAAGGACTACCTGCCGCCGTCGGCGATCGCCTACAAGGCCAAGACCAAGAACGCGCAGGAAGCGCACGAGGCGGTGCGCCCGACCGCGATCGCGCGCACGCCCGACGCAGTGAAACAATTCCTCACCCACGACCAGGCGCGCCTCTACGAGCTGATCTGGAAGCGCACCGTCGCCTGCCAGATGACCGCGGCACAGTTCGACACCGTCGCCGCCGACATCACCGTGGGCGAGGGCACCTTCCGCGCCACCGGCCAGACGCTCGCCTTCCCGGGCTTCCTCGCGGTGTACCAGGACGACGAGGAAGAAGAAGAATCCAAGCTGCCGGCGCTCACCGAGAACGAGACGCTGCCGGTCGACCGCCTCTACGGCGAGCAGCACTTCACCCAGCCGCCGCCGCGCTACACCGAGGCGAGTCTGGTGAAGGCACTGGAGGAATACGGCATCGGCCGCCCCTCGACCTACGCCAGCATCATCTCGACGCTGCAGGACCGCGAATACGTGGTGCTGGAGAAGAAGCGCTTCCAGCCGACCGACATCGGCCGGCTGGTCAACTGCTTCCTCACCCGGCACTTCACGCATTACGTCGACTACGACTTCACCGCCAAGCTGGAAGACAAGCTCGACGACGTGTCCAACGGCAAGCGCCAGTGGACGCGGCTCCTGGGCGAATTCTGGAAGGAATTCGACGGCGAGCTGAAGACTAAGCAGGACGTCGAGCGCGGCTGCCCGATTCTGGAAGCCTGCCCCAAGTGCGGCAAGCCGCTCTTCATGCAGGCGAGCAAGCGCGGGCTCTTCATCGGCTGCTCGGGTTACCCCGCGTGCGACTACACGCGCCCGCTGCACGCCGGCGCGGTGGAAGGCGACAACATCCTCGGCAAGGATCCGGCCACCGGCCTCGAGGTGAAGCTGCTGTCGGGCCGCTTCGGCCCCTACGTGCAGCTCGGCGAGATGCCCGAGGACAAGAAGGCGCCGAAGCCGCGCCGCGCCTCGTGGCCCAAGGACATCCCGCTGGAGAACGCCACGCTCGAACTGGCGCTGAAGTTCCTCTCGCTGCCGCGCGAAGTCGGTCACCACCCGACCACCGGTCTGCCGATCGTCGCCAACAACGGACGCTTCGGGCCCTACCTCCTGCACGACGGCAAGTTCAAGTCGATTCCCAAGACCGACAGCGTGTACGAGATCGACCTGCCGCGCGCGCTCGAAGTGCTGGCGATGGAGCGCGCGCCGCGCGGCGCCGATTCCGCTGCGTCGGTGTTAAAGACGCTCGGCCCGCATCCCGACGACGGCAAGGACATCACCGTGCGCGCCGGCCGCTACGGGCCGTATGTGAAGCACGGCACGACCAACGCCACCCTGCCCAAGGACATCTCGCCGGAGGAGATCACGCTCGCGGAAGCGCTCGACCTCATCGCCGCGCGCGTGGCCAAGGGCCCGGCAAAGAAGCCGACCCGCAAGGCCGCCGCCAAGCCCGCGGCCGAGAAGAAACCGAAGGCCGCCGCAGACAAGGCTGAAACGAAGAAGCCCGCCGCGAAGAAGGCCACGACCAAGAAAGCCACCACCCAATCCGCGTCCACCAAGAAGGCGACGACGAAAAAACCCGCCGCATGAGCACGCCGCCCAGCCTGCTCATGGTCAACGCCTTCATCGGCACGGCCCATTTCAAGAAGCTCTACCAGGCGCTCGGCTACGCCGTCGTCACCGAGTGGTCGGAGCGCAAGGCGATCGCGCTGGTGAGGAAAACGCCGCCGGCGGTCATCGTCGCCGACTTCTTCCACCAGACCGATTTCCGCGACCGCCTCTCCAACCTCGAGTCGCTGCTCGCCACGGCGCAGGCCTCGCCCGCCACCCGCATCCTGGTGTTCTACGAACCGGCCCACCAGGCCGCCCTCGACAAGGTGCGCGCCCGCCTGCGCATCGACGCCGCGATGACGCTGCCGGTCGACGAAGCGGCGCTGCGCGCCACCCTGGAGGGCTGGCTGGCCTGATCATTGCTGGTCGTTTTGTACTCGCCCTGCCGGCCGTATCGGGCAGGACCGTTGAACAGAACCGACCCGACAGGAGATGGCCATGTTACGTACCGCCCTGATTTCATTGTTGTTTTTTTCCGCCGCGGCGCATGCCGAGCCCTTGACCCTGGGCATCGTGCTCGACCAGAACGAGGCGATTTCGGACCTTTCCACCACCCAGCGCTATCGCGCTTTCGCCAGGGATGTCGAAAAATCCGTCGGCGAGCCGGTGCGCGTGCAGTTCTACACCCGCGGTTTTGCCGCCATCAAGGGCGCGCGCGACGGCAACCTGGACATCATCTACGCCCCCGCCCAGGTCATCGCCAACGTCGGCCGCTTCAAGTTCGAGCCCATTCTGAAGACCGAACAGACGACGTCCGCCGCCTTCGTCGCCGCGCCCGGCTACAACGGCAACCTCGCCGCCAAGTCAAACGCCAAGCTCGGCGTGCCCGACTACGAGTCGCTGATGGGCGGCATGGCGCGCAGCGAGATCAACAGCCGCGGCCTCTCCAAGGCCGATTTCGCCGAGATCAAGTTCCACCGCATGGCCGACGCCCCGCTGTTCGGCCTGAAAATCGGCCGCTACGACCTCGCCGTCGCGTCCGCCGAGGAGGCCAAGACCTGGGCCGCAGCCAACGGCGGCCGCATCGTCTTCACCAGCGCACCGGTGCCGCTGCGCGCGCTGTCGGTGCAGACCGAAAAAGTCTCGCCCGCCGCCCAGCAGAAGCTCGCCGCCTCGTTGCAGCAGGGCAACAGCCTCAAGCTCGCGATGAACGCCTCCAGCAAGGCCGACTTCAAGGGCGTGGCCTCGATGCTGAACACCACGCCGACCGTGCTGCCGGGCGCCAAGCTCGTCACCGCCGCGGAAGTGCGCGACCTCATCGCCAAGGGCACCCCCGTCTACGACGTGCGCGTGGAAGAGGAATACGAAAAGGCCCACATTCCCGGCGCCGTCTCGCTCACCTACAAGGAAGCCAGCGCCAAGGAAGTCGGCTTCGACCCGGGCGACGACCAGTGGTCGGTGAACCGCCTGCCCAAGGACAAGAACGCCGCCTTCATCGTGTACTGCGACGGCACCATCTGCTGGCGCGGCTACAAGGCCGCCACCATGGCGGTGAAAGCCGGCTACAAGAACGTGTACTGGTTCCGCGGCGGCTTCCCCGAATGGCGTGAAGCCGGCCTGTCCACCCAATCCAAGAAGAACTAGATCCTCTCTCCTCTCGAGAATCCAGCCCGGCGCAGCCGGGCTTTTTTTTCGTCCTGCGCCAAGCCGCGCCATCCGCTACAGTGAAAGCGCAGGCCGATTCCGCCCGCCCAACCGCCCGGAGGCCACCATGAGCACGCGCATCCTTTTGCTCCAGGGGCACCCCGATGCCCTCCAGACCCACTTCTGCCACGCCCTCGCCGACGCCTACGCCGAAGGTGCCACCGCAGCCGGCCACGAAGTCCGTCGCCTCGACGTCGCCACGCTCGACTTCCCCCTGCTGCGCAGCGCCGCCCACTGGGAAGAAGGCGCGCTGCCGCCCAGCCTCGCCCCGGCGCAGGCCGACATCCTGTGGGCCGAGCACCTGGTCGTGTTCTTCCCGCTGTGGCTCGGCGACATGCCGGCCTTGCTGAAAGGCTTCTTCGAACAGGTGCTGCGCCCCGGCTTCGCCATCGAGCGCAGCGACAGCCATTCCATGTTCAAGAAGCGCCTCGCCGGCCGCTCCGCCCGAGTCGTCGTAACGATGGGCATGCCCGCCGCGATCTACCGCTGGGTATTCCGCGCCCACAGCGTGCGCTCGCTCGAACGCAACATCCTCGGCTTCGTCGGTTTTGCGCCGGTGCACGAGACGCTGATCGGCGGGGTGGGGAATCTGGAGGAGAAGGCGAGCGGGAAGTGGCTCGCGCGGATGAAAAAGATCGGGGCGGCGGCGGAGTGAGCGGCGAGAATACTGCGTGGACGATGTTTAGTGGCGATGGGCTCGATTGCTTTTATGTCCCACTTGGCGTGGGAAAAGTTACGCTCGCTCTTATTGCGAAGCTGACCCCTTATCGCTCTGGCCGCAAGTACAAACCAAGATTTCCGACTCTCACTTTTGGCGTGCCCCCGAGAACCATTTGTCTACTTCTGTAGGTGTTACCTTCGATAGCTTTAACAGCTTGATGCTATACGCGAGCATGAAGGCAGATGGTATAAGCAGAACAATTCCAACTTTCAGATTTTCCTGCACTGAAATAAATAGCCCATAAAGTGCAAGACCAATCAAAGATAAAGAAGCAACGACGCCCGCCAGGGCTAGTAACTTTATCGAGCCATAGAAAAACAACCATCTCAATCTCTTGATGAGGGTTCTGCTCATAGGCCTAACGTAGAGCTAACCGGCGGCGCTTTAGCGCCGTACAGCGACCGAAGGGAGCGCGGTTGAGCGCCGGGTTAATAGTGTCCTAGCTTACACATCGAGGTTCCGCACGCCCAGCGCGTTCGTCTCGATGAACGCGCGCCGCGGTTCCACTTCGTCGCCCATCAGCGTGGTGAAGATCTGGTCGGACGCGATGAGGTCTTCGATCTGCACTTTCATCAGGCGGCGGACTTTCGGATCCATGGTGGTTTCCCACAGCTGCTCGGGGTTCATTTCGCCCAGGCCCTTGTAGCGCTGGATGCTCATGCCGCGCTTCACTTCGGCGAGGAACCAGTCCATCGCCTCGCGGAAACTTTGCACCGGGCTTTCCTTTTCACCGCGGCGGGCCTTGGCGCCGAGGCCGATGAGGTCGCGCAGGAGGTCGCCGACTTTCACCAGTTGCTCGTAGTCGCCGGATTCGAGCAGGTCGGCTTCGAGGTAGTTGACGTAGGCGTTGCCGTGCGAATGGCGGGTGATGCTCAGGCGGTGGCTGTCGGTTTCGCCGATGTATTCGGCGGCGACTTCGAACTTGTTGGCGTCGAGCGCGGCACCGAGGCTGGCCTCGGCCATCATCGCCGCGCCGCTGTCGGCCAGCGACAGGCGCGGGATCTTCATCAGCGCCTGCAACACGTCGTCGGGCAACAGACGCGCGAGACGGTCGCACACGGCTTCGGCGAGGAAGTATTCGCGCGCCAGCGATTCGAGCGCTTCGCCGGCGATGGGCACGGCGCCGTCCATGGGCGTGAGCTCGGCGTCCTTCATCGCTTCGGCCATCAGGTGCTCCTTGAGCGCGTGCTCGTCCTTGATGTAGCGCTCGGAGCGGCCGTGCTTGACCTTGTACAGCGGCGGCTGCGCGATGTAGATGTGGCCGCGCTCGACGAGCTCGGGCATCTGCCGGTAGAAGAAGGTGAGCAGCAAGGTGCGGATGTGCGCGCCGTCAACGTCGGCGTCGGTCATGATGATGATGCGGTGGTAGCGCAGCTTGTCGGGGTTGTAGTCGTCCTTGCCGATGCTGGTGCCGAGCGCGGTGATGAGCGTGGCGATTTCCTGGCTGCCGATGACTTTGTCGAAACGCGCGCGTTCGACGTTGAGGATCTTGCCCTTGAGCGGCAGGATCGCCTGGAACTTGCGGTCGCGGCCCTGCTTGGCCGAGCCGCCGGCGGAGTCGCCCTCGACCAGATAGAGCTCGGACAGCGCGGGGTCCTTTTCCTGGCAATCGGCGAGCTTGCCGGGCAGGCCGAGGCCGTCCATCACGCCCTTGCGGCGGGTGATCTCGCGCGCCTTGCGCGCGGCCTCGCGGGCGCGCGCGGCCTCGATGATCTTGCCGCACAGCAGCTTGGCGTCGTTGGGGTTTTCCAGGAGGAAGTCGGCGAGCTTCTGGCCGACGATTTCCTGCACCACCGGCTGCACTTCGCTGGAGACGAGCTTGTCCTTGGTCTGGCTGGAAAACTTGGGCTCAGGCACTTTCACCGACAGCACGCAGGTCAGGCCTTCGCGCATGTCGTCGCCGGTGGTCTCGACCTTGGCCTTCTTCGCCAGCTCGTTTTCCTCGATGTACTTGTTGAGCACGCGCGTCATCGCCATGCGCAGGCCGGTGAGGTGGGTGCCGCCGTCGCGCTGCGGGATGTTGTTGGTGAAGCACTGCACGGTTTCGGAATAGCTGTCGTTCCACTGCATGGCGACTTCGACGGTCATGCCGTCCTTCTCGCCGCTGGCGTGGAAGATCTTGGGGTGCAGCGGATTCTTGAGCCGGCTCATGTATTCGACGAAGCCTTTCACGCCGCCGGAGTGCGCGAAGTTCTCGGTCTTGCCGTCGCGGTGGTCGATGAGCTCGATCTTCACGCCGTTGTTGAGGAAGGAGAGCTCGCGGATGCGCTTGGCGAGGATGTCGAAGTGGTATTCGACCTTGCCGAAGATTTCCTCGTCGGCGAGGAAATGCACCTCGGTGCCGCGGTTCTGCGTTTCGCCGACGACCTGCATCGGCGAGACCTCGACGCCGTTCTGGATTTCGGTGACGCGGTCGTGCACCTTGCCCTGGTGAAAGGTCATCGCGTACTTCTTGCCGTCGCGGCGCACGATGAGCTTGAGCCATTTCGACAGGCCATTCACGCAGGACACGCCGACGCCGTGCAGGCCGCCGGAGACCTTGTAGCTGTTCTGGTTGAACTTGCCGCCGGCGTGCAGCACGGTCATCACGATTTCCGCCGCGCTGCGCTTGGGTTCGTGCTTGTCGTCGAACTTGATGCCGACCGGGATGCCGCGGCCGTTGTCGCTGATCGAGATGGAATTGTCCGGATGGATGATGACCTTGATGTCGTCGCAGTAGCCGGCGAGCGCCTCGTCGATGGCGTTGTCGAGCACCTCGAACACCATGTGGTGCAGGCCGGTACCGTCGGACGTGTCGCCGATGTACATGCCGGGACGCTTGCGCACCGCCTCCAGGCCTTCCAGCTGCTGGATGCTGTCTTCGTCGTAGCCGCCGTTGCCGGTGTCGGGATTCGTGTTGCCGGGTTTCTTGCTCATGGTCTCGGTGCCCGCGGACGGGCGTTCCTGTCGGTTGTTGCTGAGTTAAATCGGGTACAAGCCGTTATCGCGAGGCCCATAGGGCCGTGGCGATCCCGCGTTCACTGATTCCGCTCGCATTCTGGATTGCTTCGCTCGCAATGACGCCGGGTGTCAAACGCTAGATCCGCATCGGCATCACGACGTACTTGTAGCCGGGCTCGCCCTCGCTGGTGAGCAGCATGCTGCTGTTGGCGTCGCCCAGCGAGAAGGTGGCTTCGTCACTGTTGAGCGCGTTGAGGCCGTCGAGCAGGTAGGTGACGTTGAAGCCGACGTCGAGCGGATCGCCGGTGTATTGCACTTCGATCTCGTCGGCCGCTTCTTCCTGCTCGTTGTTGTTGCACACGATGCCGAGCGTGTTTTCGCTCATCACCAGGCGCACGCCGCGGAATTTCTCGTTCGACAGGATCGCCGCGCGCTGCAGCGCCTGGATGACGTTCTGCCGCTTCGCCTTGAGCGTGCGCGGCTGGCTGCTCGGGATCACGCGCTGGTAGTCGGGAAACTTGCCGTCGACGACCTTGGTGACGAGCTCGGTGCCGGGCAGGCTGATCGTGACCTGGTTGCTGCCGATGCGTAGTTCGACCGGATCGTCGACGTCGGCCAAGAGCTTGGAGAGTTCCATCACGGTCTTGCGTGGGATGATGACTTCACGTGCCTCGGCGGCGGTCTCCAGCGTGGTCTCAGCGTAGCTCAGGCGGTGACCGTCGGTAGCGACGACCTTGAGTTGCTTGCCGTCGAGCACCAGCAGCATGCCGTTGAGGTAGTAGCGGATGTCCTGGCTCGCCATGGCGAACTGCACCAGCTGCAGCAGGCGCTTCAGCGTCTTCTGCGGCAGGCGGATCGCCTCGCCGAGGCCGGCGCCGGTCTCGACGCGGGGAAAGTCGGCCGCCGGCAGGGTCTGCAGGGTGAAGCGTGACTTGCCGGCGCTGACCACGACCTGGCTGTCCTTGGAGTCGAGCTTGACCTTGGCGTCTTCGGGCAGGGCGCGCACGATGTCGAACAGCTTGCGCGCCGCCAGCGTGATGGCGAAGTCATCGCCCGCCTTGGCGTCGAGCTGGGTGCTGACCTGAAGTTCGAGGTCGGTGGCGAGCAGCGTGAGCTTGTCGCCCTTCTTTTCCAGCAGCAGGTTGGAGAGGATGGGCAGGGTGTGGCGGCGTTCGACGACCCCGACCACCGAAGACAGGGACGCCAGCAGGGCGTTGCGTTCGCTTTGTACCAATAGCATTTATCTCTTCCTGAAATTCGTAATAAAGGCAGCTCGTTTCTGGGGGTAAGCCATTTTTCTTATGTTCAACAATCACTTGCCATCTATTTTGCCCTGTGGGTAAGTGCGGGGCTACGCGGGACGGCTGGGGATGCTTTGGGGCGCGCGTCCGGACCAGGCCGTCTTATCCACATTCCATCCTCAGCCAGTCAGGCTTTGCAGCAACACCAGATAGTCGCGCCCGATATCCGCTTCAGTTTCGCGCAGCTCGGCCACCTTGCGGCAGGCGTGGATCACCGTGGTGTGGTCGCGCCCGCCGAAGGATTCGCCGATTTCCGGCAGGCTCTGGTTGGTCAGTTCCTTGGCCAGCGCCATCGCGATCTGGCGGGGACGCGCCAGGTTGCGGGTACGCTTCTTGGAGAACATGTCGGCGACCTTGATCTTGTAGTAGTCGGCGACGGTCTTCTGGATGTTTTCGATCGAGACGATGCGCGAGGTCGAGGCGATCAGGTCGCGCAGCGCTTCCTTGACGAGCTCGAGCGTGATCGGCTTTTCGTGGAAGCGCGAGAAGGCGATGACGCGCTTCAGCGCGCCTTCGAGTTCGCGCACGTTGGAGCGCACCTGCTTGGCGATGAAGAAGGCGACGGCTTCGTCGAGCTTGACGTTCTCGGCCTGTGCCTTGGCGAGCAGGATGGCGACGCGCATTTCCAGCTCGGGCGGCTCGACGGCGACGGTGAGGCCCCAGGCGAAGCGCGACTTCAGGCGGTCGTCGAGTCCGCTGATTTCCTTGGGGAAGGTGTCGCAGGTGATGACGATCTGCTTCTTGTTCTCGATCAGCGAGTTGAAGACGTAGAAGAACTCTTCCTGGGTGCGGTCCTTCTTGGCGAGGAACTGGATGTCGTCGATCAGGAGGAGGTCGAGCGACATGTAGCGGCGCTTGAGGTCGTCGAACTGCTTGTTCAAATAGGCCTTGACCACGTCGTCGACGTAGTCGTTGGCGTGAATGTAGCTGATGCGCGCCTCAGGGTTGGCCTGGCGCACGGCGTTGCCGATGGCCTGCAGCAGGTGGGTCTTGCCGAGGCCGACGCCGCCGTAGATGAACAGCGGGTTGTAGGCGGTGCCGGGGTTGTCGGCGATCTGCAGCGCGGCGGCGCGGGCCAGCTGGTTGGCGCGGCCAGACACGAAATTGTCGAAGTTGAAGCCGGGGTTGATGCGCAGGCCCGGCTGCGCAGGGGCGGCCGCCTGGGCAGGCGCCGGCAGGCCGGGGGCGGTGGCGGTCGCGGGCTTGCGCGGCGCGCCCGGCTTCTTGCCCAGCGCGTAGGCGATGCTCATCGGCCGGCCGTAGAACTCCTGCGCCCAGGCGTCGATGTGCTCGGCGAATTTCTCGCGCACCCAGTCCATGACGAAGTGGTTCGGCGCCAGGATGCGCACGTCTTCCCCCCGGTCGTCAAACTCCAGGGGTTTGATCCAGGTGCTGAATTGCTGCTGGGTCAGGCTGGCGCGGAAGCGCGCTTGGCAGAGGTCCCAGAAGGAATCCATGGTGGGGGGCGGGGGGGCGGAAAGCAGCATGGGATTAAGCGGGCATCTTACTCCGCTTCGACCGGGTTATCCACAGGCGCGCCGCCGCCGCGCCGGCCGGGGCCGCTGGCGCGTGCTTGACAGCGCCCCGGCAGCGCGGGTCTAATACGCGGTTTTTCAAGCGTTTTTTTGTGATCGGCCGTTCCGCCCCGGCGGGCAACGGCCGCGACCCGCCCCAGGAAAGGATCAGCCATGAAGCGTACCTATCAGCCCTCCACCGTTCGCCGCAAGCGCACCCACGGTTTCCGTGCCCGTATGAAGACCAAGGCCGGTCGTGCCGTGATCAACGCGCGCCGCGCCAAGGGCCGCGCCCGTCTCGCCGTCTGAGTCCGTCGTCTTCCCCGCGGGCGGCGGGCGTGCGCTACCGCGACGCCCGGCTGACCGACAAGGCCGATTTCGACCGGGTCTTCGCCGACAACCAGCGGGCCCGCACCGACAGTCTGCTGGTGATGGCCCGTCCCAACACCGTCGGCCATGCGCGCCTCGGCATGATCATCGCCAAGCGCCTGCTGGCGCGGGCGGTCGACCGCAACCGCGTCAAGCGCTGTGTGCGCGAGAGTTTTCGCCAGGTGCGCGCGGACCTGCCGGCCTGCGATTTCGTGGTGCGCCTGATCGCGCGGCCGCTGCCTGGCCAGGAAGCGCGTGACCTGTCACGCACCTTTAAACGGGCGGGGCAGCGGGCCGTGGCACAATGGCCCCCCGCGGCGGACGGCGCAGCGCCGGCCCCTTCTTCCTCCAAATAATTAGACGGCATCCTTTTCATGGATAACCAGCGGCTGATTCTCTTCATCGTGTTTTCCTTCTCGCTGCTTCTGCTGTGGGAAGCCTGGCAGGCCAAGGATGCGCCGGCGCCGACCGCGCCTGTAGCGACGAACGAATCCGCAGCACCTGCGACACCCGCCGCGGGCGTGCCGACGCCGACCCAGGCGTTGAACGCCCCGGCCGCCGCGCCGGCGCAGACCGGCTTCGCCCAGGGCGCCCGCGCGGTGGTGGAAACCGACGTGCTGCGCGCGACGCTCGACGCCCACGGCGGCGACCTGCGCGGCCTGCAGCTGCTGGACTACCGCGAGACCGAGAACAAGGACGAGATCTTCACCCTGTTCGAGGACAGCAAGACGCGGCCCTACCTGGCGCAGAGCGGCCTGGTCGGCGCAGGCCTGCCGACGCACCGCAGCGTGTTCCAGCTGAACCCGGGCACCTACCGCCTCGCGGGCGGCGCGGCGCAGCTCGAAGTGCCGCTGGTGTGGACCGACCCGGCGAGCGGGGTGAAGGTCGAGAAGATCTACGTGTTCAAGCGCGGCAGCTACCAGGTCGAGTTGAAGACCCGCGTGACCAACGGCGGCACGGCACCGGTCGAGCTCACGCCCTACTACCAGTTCACCCGCCACGGCCAGCCGCCGCGCGGCGAGTCGTTCTTCCTCTACACCTACACCGGTCCGGCCTTCTACACGGATGCGCGCAAGTTCCAGAAGGTCGCGTTCACCGACATCCAGGACGGCAAGGCCGACCACGACAAGACCGCCGACAACGGCTGGGTCGGCCTGGTGCAGCATCATTTCGTCGCCGCCTGGCTGCCGGAGCGCGGGGCCAAGCGCGAGTACTACACGCGGGCGCTGGGCGACGGCCTGTATTCGGCGGGCGTGATCCTCGCCCAGGGCACGCTCGCGCCGGGCGAGACCAAGACGTTCACGGTGCCGCTGTACGCCGGCCCGCAGATCCAGACCGTGCTCGAAAAGCTCGCGCCGGGCCTCGATCTGTCGCGCGACTACGGCTGGCTGACGCCGCTGGCCTACCCGATCTTCTGGGCGCTGGAAAAGATCGAGCGCGTGGTCGGCAACTGGGGCTGGGCGATCATCATCCTCACCATCCTCATCAAGCTGGCGCTGTATCCGCTGTCGGCCGCGGGCTACAAGTCGATGGCGAAGATGAAGAAGCTGACGCCGCGCCTGCAGCAGCTGAAGGAAACCTACGGCGACGACCGCGCCAAGCTGCACCAGGCGATGGCCGAGATGTACAAGACCGAGAAGATCAACCCGCTCGGCGGCTGCCTGCCGATCCTGATCCAGATCCCGGTGTTCATCGCGCTGTACTGGGTGCTGCTGGCGGCAGTGGAGATGCGCGGCGCACCCTGGCTCGGCTGGATCACCGACCTCACCGCGCCCGACCCGTGGTTCATCCTGCCGATCCTGATGGGCATCACCTCGGTGCTGCAGGTGAAGCTGAACCCGCAGCCGATGGATCCGCTGCAGGCGAAGATCATGATGATCATGCCGATCGCGTTCACCGTGATGTTCGTGTTCTTCCCGTCCGGCCTGGTGCTCTACTGGGTGGCGAACAACGTTCTGTCGATCGCGCAGCAGTGGGCGATCAACCGCCAGGTCGAGGGCGCACCGGCAAAAGGCGCGCCGGCGAAGAAGAAGTAGCGAAGCCTAGCGGGGGGCGAGGGTGTCGAGCCGCTGCGGCTCGTGCACCCAGTAGCCCTGCACGTAGTCGACGCCCAGATCCCGCAGCCACGCATAGGTGGCTTCGCTGTCGACGTATTCCGCGATGACCTTGATGCCGAGCGCGTGCGCCACGTCGACCATGGACGCGGTGAGCGCCTGGTCGGTGCGGTCGGTGAGGATGTTGCGGATATAGGTGCCGTCGATCTTCAGATAGTCGAGCGGCAGCCGGCGGACGTAGCCATAGGAACTGTAGCCGCTGCCGAAGTCGTCGAGCGCGATGCGGCAGCCCAGCTTCTTCAGCGTGCGCAGCGCGCGCGCGGCCAGATCGAGGTTGTCGATGGCCGAAGTCTCGGTCACTTCCAGGATGAGCTTGCGCGTGAAATCGGGGTGCGCCGCGAACAGCTCGGCCATGGCGTCGACGTGCAAGGGGTCGGAGATGCACGCGCCGGACAGGTTGATCGACAGGCCGCTCAGGCGCTCGAGCAGGGCGGTGTTGCGCTCCATCCAGTCGAACACCGCGCGCATGACCCAGGTGTCGAGTTCGCGGATGCGCCCGGTCTGTTCGGCCATGACCACGAAGCTCTGCGTCGAGTGCAGCGCGGTCAGCGCATCGTCCAGGCCCAGCAGGATTTCGTAGTGGGCCGGCGCGGTGCCGTCGCAGGGCAGGATCTTCTGGCAGCGCAGGTAGAGCGAGGACAGCGGCAGCGTGTCGGGCGGTTCGGCTGACGCCGGTGCCGCGTCCAGCCCGCTGAGGTCGAGACCGGCCTGCTGGCGTATGCCGGCGCAGGCGGCGTTGGCGCGCCGCAGCACGCTCGACGGCGAGCCTTCGGCTTCGTCCGGAGCGACCAGCGGCACCACTGCGCCGATCATCTTCCAGCTCGGATGCAGGCCTTCCAGTTCGCCCTTCAGTCGGGCCAGGCGGTCGGACACGCGCTGCGGGTCCTGCGGGGCGAACACGACCATGAAGGACACGTCGCTCAGGCGCCCGCATTGTTCGCCGGGCTCGAGCATGGCCAGCAGCAGTTCGCCGCTTTGCGTCTGCAGGACGCTGAGTTCGTCGCCGGGCAGTTCCGACAGGCTCGGCCGCATCGAAGGGATCTCGATCAGCGCGCAGAAGGTGGGCGGCTGCATGACGGGATGCTCGAGGCGCCGTTCCAGCGCGTCCATCAGCGCGCTGCGCTTGAGGCAGCCGCTGGCGGGGTCTTTCCAGGTGAAGGCGTGGACGGCGTCGAGGCTGGCGGTGAGTGCCGCGCTCGCGGTGCGGGCGAGGAAGGGTTGGTCGTAGCTGGGGGCTTCTTCTATGCGCCCGCTGTCGACGTCTTCCGCGAATTGCGCGTGCGGCAGTTCGAGCAGGCGGGTGGCGGAGCGGTTGAGCAGGGCGTAGCGCTCGCCGAACAGGCCGAGGATTTCATGCGGGATCGCTTCGCGTCCGTGCTTGACGACGCACCAGCCGATCGCGGCATGGCCCGGCGCCGCGCCGAGGGCCTGCAGATGCGCGTCGCGGCGGGCCTGGCGGGCCTCGAGGAGTTCGGCGTTGAGCGCGGCGAGCAGGGCGTTGAACTGCGGCAGCGCCGACTCCGGGGGATCCTGGTCGAGCAGCCATTGCATCGCCATTGCGGCGGTCTTGTGCTGCGCGGCATCGAGGAAGCGGCCTTGATCGTCGGCACCGTGGTGCAGCGCGTCGAGTTCGTTGAGCAGGGTCCACGCCGGATGGTCGGGCTGGCTCTGGTAGGTGAGGCCGTTGAGCGTGTATTGCAGCACCAGGCCTTGGGCTTGCAGCAGGAGCGTGCGGACCTGCGAGTCCTCCGGCAGCTGCTCGGGGCCGGGGTCGATCGGCGGCGGCTGCAGCAGTTGGGCGCGCAGGCCGTCGAGCGCGGTGTCGTCGAGGCCGGACAGGCGCCCCAGCGCACGGCCGAAGGCGTCGGCCGCCGCGGGCGTTTCCACGCCGCCGGCCTCGGCGGCGGGCGGCAGGAAGCGCGCCAGGATGCGGTCGTGCGCGTGCAGGGCAGGAATGTCTTCGGCGGGCGCCGGGGCGCCGCCGGTCTCGAGCGCCTGGGTGAGCTGCGCGAGCAGCCGGTTCAGGGTCTCGACCTGGGCAGCGCTGGCGGCGGGCAGCGCGTCGGCGCCGCCGCTGGTTTCGGCGGGCTGGGTGGCGGCCGCCTTGAGCCAGGTACCGAGCGCCATGCCGGTCGCCCGCGGCGCACGCGTATCGTCCGGCTCGACGTCGAGCGTCTGGATGAGGGCCGGGTAGAGCGCGCGCGCCTGTTGCTCGAAGGCGCGCCCCATGAGGGTGTAGCAGAAAATCCGCAGGTCCGGCTCGAGCCCGAGCGGCGCGATCAGGTCGGCCAGCACGTTCAGCACCGATTCCAGCCGGTAGGGGTGGGCGTGCTGGGTGTAGTCGTTCTTCAGCAGGGCGTTGTAGTGGCGGTTGAATTCGTGCGGCAGCGGCGCAAGGGTGTCCTCGATGCGCTGCGCGACCGTGGTGCGGCGGATCCAGTCGTCGACCCGGTCCATGTCGACGAGGTCGAGCGAGGCCTCGGTCGTGCGGGCGCCGGCGTAGCTGGCGCGCTGCTCCGGGTACATCGGGAAGGCCTGGCCGAGCTGCTGCGTCATCTGCGGGCGCAGCGCCGTCAGATTGTCCTGCAGGGCGTCGATCACCGCCTGCGCGTGGAGCGCATCGGCCTGCGTTCGGGCCGCCTCGATCGCTTCCGGCAGCAGGCGGTAGAAGTCGTCGACGACCGCGCGCAGGCCCTCCATGAAGCGGAGGTGGCAGGCGTGCTGGCGCTGCAGGATGGACAGGCTCACCGCGAGCGGCGGCAGGTCGTGGCGATTGACCGCGTGCAGCGCACCCAACACGCTCGGCGAGGCCTCGCGCAGCGACAGCAGCGCGCGCCGCCCCTGGACGTGGACGAACAGGGTGTTGAAGGCGTGGTGCTGGCCCAGAAAATTGAAGTCCAGGATGGCCTTGCTGCCGACGATGTGCGGCGGCGGCGTGCAGGTCTGGAAATCGAAGGACAGCCCCTGTTCGGCGATCGCCGCGATGGTGCCGAAGCAGGGGGCCTGTCCGGCGACCTGGAGGACGGCGGGCAACTGGATCGAGCGCGGCGCGTGGGAAGTCGGGTCGGTCACGAGGCGTATCCGTTGTTCGGTGGAATTATGCGCCGCCCGGGGTTCAGCCGAAAGGCCCGCGCTACAATGCCCGCGTCCAGGTGTTCTCAGAATTTTCATGCGCCGCGCGCCGTCCGTCTCCCCGCCCATTGCCGCCATCGCCACTGCGCCCGGCCGTGGCGGCGTGGGCGTGGTGCGCGTCTCCGCGCCCGACATCACGGTCTTCGCCGAAGGCGTGCTCGGCCGCGTGCCGGCGCCGCGCCAGGCAAGCTATGCGCGCTTCCGCGCGGCCGACGGCAGCGTGATCGACGAGGGCATTGCGCTGTATTTCGCCGCGCCGCATTCGTTCACCGGCGAGGCCGTGCTCGAGCTGCAGGGCCACGGCGGGCCGGTGGTGATGAATCTCCTGCTCGCGCGTTGTCTGGAGCTCGGTGCGCGGCTGGCGCAGCCCGGCGAGTTCTCCCGGCGCGCGTTCCTCAACGGCAAGCTCGACCTCGCCCAGGCCGAAGCGGTCGCCGACCTCATCGACGCCGCCTCGGCGGAAGCCGCGCGCTCGGCGGTGCGTTCGCTCGCCGGGGCGTTTTCCGCGCGCGTGCATGAACTGGTCGACGGCCTGACGCGCCTGCGCATGCTGGTCGAGGCGACGCTCGACTTTCCCGAGGAGGAGATCGATTTTCTCAAGCAGGCCGACGCCTTCGGCCGTCTCGACGTGCTCGACGCGAGCCTTGCCGCAGTGCGTGCGCAGGCCAGGCAGGGGGCGCTTCTGCGCGAGGGGCTGACGGTGGTGCTGATCGGCCAGCCCAACGTCGGCAAGTCGAGCCTCTTGAATCAGCTTGCCGGCTTCGAGGCGGCGATCGTCACCGAGATCGCCGGCACCACGCGCGACACTGTGCGCGAGGCGATCCAGATCGAGGGCGTGCCGCTGCACGTGATCGACACCGCCGGCCTGCGCGAGACCGAGGACACGGTCGAGCGGCTCGGCATCGAACGCACCTGGGCGGCGGTCGAGAAGGCCGACGTCGCGCTCTTGCTGGTCGATGCCGCGCACGGCATGGGCGACGCGGAAGAGGCCATCCTCGCGCGGCTGCCGCAGGTCGCGCGGCTGACGGTGCACAACAAGATCGACGCCACGGGCGAGGCGCCGCGTGCGGCGGGCGACGAACTCTGGCTGTCGGCGAAGACCGGCGCCGGGGTCGACCTGTTGCGCAGGACGCTGCTCGAAGCCGCCGGCTGGCAGGCGGCGGGCGAGGGCGCGTTCATGGCGCGCGCGCGCCATCTCGACGCGCTCGGCCGTGCCGCGGGCCACATCGCCGCCGCGCGCGCGGCCGCGGCGCAACTGGAATTGTTTGCGGAAGAGCTGCGGCTGGCGCAGGCTGCGCTGTCCGAGATCACCGGCGAATTCACCGCCGACGATCTGCTGGGCGAGATCTTCGGTTCCTTCTGCATCGGCAAGTGATGCTCAGTTGGCGCGGCATACTTGCTGAATTGCGCGGCCATCGCCGCCGTCTGCTCGCGGCCAACGTCGCTGCCTTGCTGGCGGTGGTCGCCGCGGTGCCGGTGCCGCTCCTGTTGCCGCTGATGGTCGACGAGGTGCTGCTCGGTCATCCCGGCCCCATGGTCGCGGCGATCGGCGCGGGGTTCCCCGCCGGCTGGCACGGGCCGGTGCTCTTCATCGGCGCGACGCTGGCGATCACGCTGGTGCTGCGCCTGGCGGCGATCGCGCTCAACGTGTGGCAGGCGCGCGCGTTCTCGCTCCTGGCGAAGGAGGTCGTGTACCGCATCCGGGTGCGCATGCTCAACCGCCTGTCGAAGATCGCGCTGTCGCAGTTCGAGACCGTGGGCGCCGGGCGCGTGACCTCGCATTTCGTCACCGACCTCAACGCCATCGACGGCTTCCTCGGCGCGTCGATCTCCGGCTTCGTCGTGTCGGTGCTGACGCTCATCGGCGTCGCCGCGGTGCTGTTCTGGATGCACTGGCAGCTCGCGCTCTTCATCCTGCTCCTGAATCCCATCGTCATCCTGTTCTCGACCAGGCTCGGGAAAAGGGTGAAGGACCTGAAGAAGCACGAGAACCGCGCCTTCGAGGTGTTCCAGGATGCGCTCGGCGAGACCCTCGACGCGCTGACGCAGATCCGCGCGATGAACCGCGAGAAGCATTACCTTGCGCGGCTCACCGACAAGGCCGACGCGATCCGCAGCCACGCCGCGGCCTTCGCGTGGAAGTCCGACGCGCTGAGCCGGGTGTCGTTCTTCGTGTTCCTCGCCGGCTTCGACGCCTTCCGCGCCGGCGCGATGCTGATGGTGGTGTTTTCCGACCTGACGATCGGCCAGATGCTCGCGGTGTTCGGTTACCTCTGGTTCATGATGACGCCGGTGCAGGAGCTGGTGAACATCCAGTACGCGTGGTTCGCCGCGCAGGGCGCGCTCGGACGCATCAACGCGCTGCTGGGCATGCAGGACGAGCCGCAGCATGCGGCACGCACCGATCCCTTCGCCGGCCGCACGACGGTCGGCATCACGCTGGAGCACGTCAGCTTCGCCTACGACGAGGGCGAGACCGTGCTCGACGACGTCAGCCTGGCGACCCGTCCGGGCGAGAAGGTCGCGCTGGTCGGCGCCTCGGGCGGCGGCAAGTCGACGCTGGTGCAGGCGCTCCTGGGCCTGTATCCGGTGAAGGCCGGGCGCATTCTCTACGGCGACGTGCCGGTGACCGAGATCGGTTGGGAGACGGTGCGCGAGCATGTCGGCGTGGTGCTGCAGCACCCGGTGCTGTTCAACGACAGCGTGCGCGCCAACCTCACCCTCGGCCGCGACGTCGACGACGCGACGCTGTGGCAGGCGCTGGAGATTGCGCAGCTGAAGGACATCGTCGCCGCGCTGCCGCACGGACTCGACACCGTGGTCGGGCGGCAGGGGGTGCGGCTGTCGGGCGGGCAGCGCCAGCGCCTGGCGATCGCGCGCATGATCGTCGCCGACCCGCGCGTCGTCATCCTCGACGAGGCGACCTCGGCGCTCGACACCGATACCGAGCGGCATCTGCACCAGGCCATGCACGAATTCCTCGCCGGCCGCACCACGCTCATCATCGCGCACCGTCTCTCGGCCGTGCGCCAGGCCGACCGCATCCTGGTGTTCGAGAACGGGCGCGTGGTCGAGGAGGGCGATCACGCCGGGCTGATCGAGCGCGGCGGGCTGTACCACAAGCTTTATCACCACGCGTGAGGCGCGCCGAAAATAAATCCCGGAATAACAGAATTTTCTGATATAGTCGCCGGCGTTGTGTTTGCAGCAGCAGGCCAGGCCCTTTTCACTGGGCCATGCATCCGCCAGGGTGCTTTCAGCCTCGGGACTGTTCCACAGCCCCATCGTCCCTGACCTCTCTTTGTGCCGCGGTTGTGCATGCGGCGACAAGTCCTGCGGTTGGCGCCGATGTTTTCGACGCGGCCGGATCGATCCGATCGTTTTTTCCATGACCGACGCCAACGAGGCCAGGTCGACGGCGCTGACATGCGCCCTGAAAAAGGTATTGCCAATGAGCTTTTCCGAACTGGGGCTTGATCCCCTCATCCTCAAATCCGTGCTGGATTCCGGCTACGAGAACGCCACGCCCGTGCAGATGCAGGCGATCCCCGCCGCGCTGACCGGCCGCGACCTCCTGGTGTCCTCGCACACCGGCAGCGGCAAGACGGCGGCCTTCCTGCTGCCGTCGATCCAGCGCCTGCTGGCCGAGCCCTCCGTCAAGAGCATCGGCCCGCGTGTGCTGGTGCTGACCCCCACCCGCGAGCTCGCGCTGCAGGTGGAAAAATCCGCGATGAAATACGGCAAGGAACTGCGCCGCTTCCGCACCGCTTGTCTCGTCGGCGGCGCGCCCTACGGCCTGCAGCTGAAGCGCCTGTCGACCCCGGTCGACGTGGTCGTGGCGACCCCCGGCCGCCTGATCGACCATCTCGAACGCGGCAAGATCGACTTCTCGCGCCTCGAGGTGCTGGTGCTCGACGAAGCTGACCGCATGCTCGACATGGGCTTCGTCGACGACATCCAGGCGATCGCCGCGCGCTGCCCGGCCGAGCGCCAGACGCTGCTGTTCTCGGCCACCCTCGACGGCGTGGTGGGCAACCTGGCGCGCGAACTGACCCGCGACGCGCAGCGCATCGAGATCGAAGCCGCGCCCAAGCAGGAAGCGAAGATCGAGCAGCGCCTGCTCTACGCCGACAACATGGACCACAAGACGCGCCTGCTCGACGCGCTCCTGCGCGACGTCGACCTGACGCAGGCGATCGTGTTCGCCGCGACCAAGAAGAGCGCGGAGGAGATTTCCGACCTCCTGTCCGACAGCGGCTTTGCCGCCGACTCGCTGCACGGTGACATGCAGCAGGGCCAGCGCAACCGCGCGCTGCAGCGCCTGCGCGACGGCCGTACCCGCGTGCTGGTGGCGACCGACGTCGCCGCGCGCGGCATCGACGTGGCGACGATCAGCCACGTGATCAACTTCGACCTGCCGCGCCAGGCCGAAGACTACGTCCACCGCATCGGCCGCACCGGCCGCGCCGGCCGCACCGGCATCGCCGTGAGCTTCGCCGGCATGCGCGAGGTCGGCCTGGTGCGCAATATCGAGCGCTACACCGGCAACCGCATCGACGTGCACACCCTGCCGGGGCTGGAGCCGACGCAGAAGCCGGCGGCCGGCCGCCCGGCGGGCAACCGTCCGCGCGGCAACGCCGGCCCCCGCGGCGGCTACGGCGACAAGCGTCCCGACGGCCAGAAGCGCAGCTTCGGCGATCGCAGCGAGCCGCGCAGCTACGGCGACCGCCCGCCGCGCGGCGACAGCCGGGACAACCGCGACCGCGGCTACCGCAGCGACGCCCGTCCGGCGCGCAGTGCCGCGCCGCGCGCCAACCGCTTCGAACAGGCCGCGCGCACCCCGTCCGACGTGCCGCGCATGACCGGCGAATTCGCCGCGTCCGGCGCTGAAGTCAACGGCAACAGCGTGGAGTACTGGGAGAAGCGCGAGCGCGAAGCCAAGGCCAAGGCCGCGGCGGCGCGCAACGCCAACGGCAACCGGGCGCGCCCCGGCCAGCCGCGCAGCTACGGCGCCGACAGCCGGCCCGGCGGCAACCGCGCCGGCGCTGGCGTGCGTGGACGCTTCAAGGACTGAGTTTCAGGCGTCCGGCAGCAGAAAGGGGGGTTTCACGTGAAACCCCCTTTTTTTCATGGGCGCGCGGCGGGGACGAAGCGGACGCTCGCGAGCATGGCCTCGAAATCGGCCAATCCGCGCTGGAAATAGACGATCGCCGGGGCTTCGTAGAGAAAGGACAGCCGGCCGCGTTCGTCCACCCGCACGACGATCAGCCGTTCGATCGGCAGGCCGCGCTCGTTCTTGTAGCGCGCGTGGACCCGCACCGCGGGACGGCCGTCGAGCATTAGCGGCGTGCTGGCGATCAGTTCCAGATTGGCGGTGGCTTCCGCGCTTTTCCATTCGGCGACGATGAGTTCGGCCAGTTCGTGCGGCAGCAGGTCGGGGCGCGTCTCGCGCTTGGTGTAGGTCAGCTTGCGCGTGTGCGGCTGGCGGGAGACGGCGATGTAATTGAGCGCGGGACCGTCGCGGGTAAGAAAGATGTCGTTGACGCCGGCGGTCTGCCGGACCCAGCCGAGCGGCAACTCGACGGTGTAGTCGTTGGCCCGGGCTTCGTGGCGGGTGGCGGGGTCGACGCGGGTCCAGGGGGCGCAGGCGCCGAGGCTGGCGACCAGCAGGGCGAGGACGAGCGCGCGCGCGGCGGGCAACATGGGTTCGGTCAGGGGGCTTTCGGCAACGGGCTGTCGAAATGGTACACGCGATTACGCCCCGCGTGCTTGGCGGCGTACAGCGCCTGATCCGCCTGCGCCAGCAGGGTTTCGAGCACCAGGGCGACGTCGCTTTTTTCCACCCGGGGCGGAAAGGCGGCGATGCCGATGCTGGCGCGCACAGGCACCTTCGTGTCGCCGATGGCCGCGATGGCGCTGCGCACCCGTTCGGCGGCGATGAGGCTTTCCGCGACGTCGACGCCGTCCATGGCGATGACGAATTCCTCGCCGCCGAAGCGGCAGACGATGTCGTTCTCGCGCGCCGTGGCGAGCAGGGTTTCGCCGACCCGTCTCAGAACGAGATCGCCCTCGGCGTGGCCGTGGCAGTCGTTGATCGCCTTGAAATGGTCGAGGTCGATCATCAGCACGGCGGCGGGCTCGCGCCGGCGGTGTGCGGTGCGCAGCATCTGCGAGGCGAGTTCGTGGAAGGCGCGCCGGTTCAACAGGCCGGTCAGGCTGTCGCGGTCGGCGAGTTCCTTGACGGCGGCGTGCAGTGTCTGCAATTCCTCGGTCTGCCGGCGCAGCTGGTCGGCGGCGGCCTTGCGCTCGGTGATGTCGCGCACCACGCAGAGGGTGAGGCGCTCGTCGCCGAGGGTCATCGGGCTCAGCATGATGTCGACCGGCAGTTCGCGGCCGTCCTTGCACAGGGCAAACAGCTCGACGGCACGTCCCATCTGACGGCTGTGCGCCTCGCCCGCGAAGCCGGCGCGGTAGCGGGCGTGCCCGGCGGCATAGCGGCCTGGCACCAGGATCTCGACCGGCTGGCCGATCAGTTCGTCGCGGGCGTAGCCGAACAGGGCTTCGGCCTGCGCATTTGCCAGGCAGATGCGGCCGGCCGGGTCGACGACCAGCAGGGCGTCGGGGGTGAATTCGAAAATGCGGCGGTACAGGCTGTCGGACGCCGGCGCGGTGTGCGGGGGGAGCTTGGAAATGTCGAAGGAGACGCTCATGGCGGGTCGGCTTTCGAGGGATTATTGTCCGCCGCCGGCGGGGCGTCCATGAGACGAATGTAGTACTCGACGAAGCCGCGGTCGCCCGCGTCGGGCGCCAGCGCCAGGTAGCGCCGCAGCAGGCGCGCCGCCGCCTCGGTTTCGCCGCGCTTGTAATGCAGCAGGCCGAGGGCGCGATAGGTCGGCGCGAACTGCGGGGCGGTTTCGCGGGCGATGTTGAATTCGCGCTCGGCCGCCACGTCGTCGCCGGCCTCGTTGCGCAGCCGGTAGGCCTCGCCCAGGTAGTATGAGGCTTCGGGGGGGAACTCGCGCCGCCGCTCGGGATTGCCCAGCACCAGGATGACCTGCTTGTAGCGGTAGGCGGCGAGGTCGGCGGCGATCGAGGCGAGCCTCAGCGGCGCCGTCGCCTCGATGAACCGCTCGCGCCCGACCTCGCCGTTGCCGCCGTCCTTGACCAGTTCGCGGAAGCTGTCGATGCGTTCCTGCAGCCTGGGGTGGCTGGCGAAGAAGAAGGGCTCCTTGATGTCGGCGGCCTTGATCTCCTCCTGCAGGTGCTCGAAGGTGCGGATCGATTCGTGAACGGAGTAGCCGGCGGCGACCAGGCGGCGGAAACCGACGCTGTCGGCCTCGCGCTCGTGCTCGCGGGAATAGCCGAACATCGACGACAGCGCGACCAGGTCGCCGACCAGCGGCACGCCCAGCATGGCGACGACCAGCGCGAAGGCGGCGGCGTTGCGCACCCGCTCGGCCTGCTGCAGCGAATGGCGGTGGGTGAAGTGGGCGCCTTCGTGCGCCAGCACGGTGGCAAGCTGCGCCTCGTTCTCGAAGCGGGCGATGAGCCCGGCGTTGACGTAGATGCTGCCGTTGGGCAGGGCGAAGGCGTTGAGGTGCTGGGCGTTGAGCAGGCGCACCTTGAGGCGGCCGCCGAACTCGGGATAGAGCCGGTCCATGATGCCCTGCAGGTAGGCGGTGAGCACCGGGTCGGGATTGACCTTGCCGGCGCGCATCAGCGCCTGGTCGAAGTCGTCGGCCTCCTGCCAGAGGTTGCGCTCGCCCGTCTCCAGGTCGCGGATTTCGTCGGTGCTGGCCCACGGCGGCACCGACTGGGCCTGCGCGGGCAGGGCGAGCGCGAGGCTCAGCGCGACGACGAGCGCGCGCCTCAACGCGGCCCCGGCCAGGTCTGGTAGAGCGCGCGCATCAGGCCGTCGACGTCGGCCGGACTGCGCGAGTCCATGCTGCTGCTGGCGTCGAAGCTCATCCAGCGCACGTCGCCGGTGTTGAGGTCGACCACGCCGGCGGTCATGAAGGATTGCCCCAGCGGCATGACGACGCCCAGGGCGAGGCCGGCGATGAAGGCGGCCTTGCGCCCGGCCGACGAGATGAAATCGGAGCCCAGCACGATCAGCGCCGCGTCGGTGCCGGTCTGCTCGCGCAGGAAGGCGAGGCCCGGCCCCAGGGTGTAATCGAATTCCTGCTTCTTGTGCGCCCAGGCGTCCTGCGTGCCGCGGCCGAAGCTGAAGACCGACAGCGCGACCCGTTCGTACAGGCCCATGTGGGCTTCGAGCTGGTCGCGGTCGACGGGGGAAAGCGCGGGGGGCGGTACCACCTCGAACAGGCCGGACTCGCGTGCCAGCCGGGTGGCTGCCGCGCTGACGTTGTCGCGGGCGGCGGTTTCCCAGTCGGCCATGCGGGTGGGTACGCCGCCGGCCGAGAGCTCGAAGACGAAGACCTGCGGTGGCAGGAGCACGACTTTCTTGGGCCGGACGTCCGGATTTTGCGACAATGCGGGATGCACGGCGCTCTGGGCGGCCCACGCCGGGCTGGTCACCAGACTCGCCGCCAACAGCACAGCCCCGAATATTCGCCGCATCATGCAAGACTCCGAAAAGAGCCCCCAGCCTAGGGAAAAGCCCCTGGGCGGTCAAGCCGACGCGCTGTCCTGGCGTTGGGTGGGCGAGCGCGGGCTGCGGCTGGCGACGGGCGCGGCGACCCTGGCGCGTTACGCCGCGCTGCAAAAGGGTGGTTTCGCTGAAATTGAAGACATGATCCCGGCGGATGGCAGCCTTTTGCTGATCTTTCGTCGCGGAATGGCCGTTTCGGACGCGCTCCGCGGCGCGCTCGCGGCACCACCCGGAGAAGAGGGTGCGCGCGACGGCGCGGTCCACGCCCTCCCGGTCACCTTCGGCGGCGAAGCCGGGCCCGACCTGGCCGCGCTCGCAGCGCGGGCCGGCCTGCATCCCGACGACTACGTGCGACAAATCGCGGCGCTGGAGTTCGTCGTCGCCTTCGTCGGTTTCCAGCCCGGCTTTCCCTATCTGCGCGGCCTGCCGCCAGACCTGCAGGCGTCCCGGCGAGCGACGCCGCGGGCGAGGGTGGCGGCCGGCAGCGTGGCGGTCGGCGGCGCTTACGCCGGCATCTACCCGGTGGCGGGCCCCGGCGGTTGGCAGCTGATCGGCCGCACGACGGCGCGCCTGTTCGATCCGGCGCGCACGCCGCCGGCCCTGTTGCAGCCGGGCGACCGGGTGCGCTGGATCCCGGCATGATCGAGGTGATCGACGCCGGCCTGTGCGACCTGGTCATGGACCTCGGGCGCCCCGGCTTCGGCGCGCAGGGGGTGCCCGTGGGCGGCGCGGCCGATCCGGCCGCGCTGGCGGCGGCCAACCGGCTGGTCGGCAACGTGCCCGACGCGGCCGGGCTGGAAATCGTGCTGGCCGGGCCGCGCCTGCTGTTTCCGGCGGGTGGCGTGATCGCCCTGACCGGTGCGCGCTTTGCCGCGACCCGCAGCAGCGGCCGGCCGGTAGCCTGGAACGAGACGCTGGTGCTGGCGGCCGGGGAGACCCTGACGCTCGGCCGCGCCGGCGACGGCTGCCGCGCCTGGCTGGCCGTGCGGGGCGGCGTGGCCGTGCCGCCGGTGCTCGGCAGTCGCAGCACCTTGCTGCCGGCCGGTTTCGGCGGGCTGGACGGGCGCGCCCTGCAGGCGGGCGATGTCCTGCGGCTCGGTGCAGCGGCGGACGACGTGCGCCTGCAGCGCGCGCAACCGCCGGCTCACGACGCCGACGCGCCGCTGCGGGTCGTGGCGGGGCCGCAGGCCGCAGCCTTCGAGGATGCCGGGCTGGCCGCGTTCTTCGGCGCATCCTACCGGGTGGCGCCGACATCGGATCGCCGCGGCGTGCGGCTGGCCGGTCCGCGGATTGCGTACGCGGGCGGCGAGTGGCCGTCGCAGGGCGTGCGGCCGGGGGCGGTCCAGGCGCCGCCCGACGGCCAGCCCATCGTACTTGGCTGGGACGGGCCGGTGACCGGCGGCTACCCCGTCGTCGCAACGGTGATCGAGGCCGACTGGCCGCGCCTCGCCCAGCTGCGCCCGGGCGAGACGGTGCGCTTCGCCACCGTCGACCTGGACACCGCGCGGGCGCTGGCCGCGGCAGAGGCATGGACGCTCGAGGAACTGGGATGATCGAACTGAATGCCGACATCGGCGAAGGCTACGATGACGTTGCGTTGATGCCGTATCTTGCGCGGGTGTCGATCGCCAGCGGTGGCCACGCCGGCGACGCCGCCAGCATGCGGGCCGCGCTGCAGCTGGCGGCCGAATTCGGCGTGGCCGTGGGCGCGCACCCGAGTTATCCGGATCGCGCCGGCTTCGGGCGCCACATCGTGGCTGCGCGCCCGGAGCAGATCGTCGCCTGGGTGACGCAACAGACCGAAGCGCTCGCCGAGCAGGCGGCGCGGCTGGGCATGCGCCTCGCCCACGTCAAGCCACACGGCGCGCTCTACAACATTGCGGCAGTCGACGCCGAGGTGGCCGGGGCGGTCGCTGCCGCCGTCGCCATGTTCGACGCCCGCCTGGTCCTGGTCGGCCTCGCCGGCTCGACCCTGATCGAGGCCGGGCGGGCGGCAGGGCTCGCGGTGTTGAACGAGGGCTTCGCCGACCGCCGGTATGACCCGGCCGGGCGGCTGGTTTCACGTGAAACACCCGGCGCAGTGCTGACCGATCCCGCCGCCGCCGCCGAGCAGGCCGGCCGGCTGGCGCAACGCCGGCCGCTGCCGGCGTTGCCGGCCGGCGCGGTGCGCATCGAAGCCGACACGATCTGCGTACACGGCGACACCCCCGGCGCAATAAACATTGCCCGCGCCGTCCACGCCGCGCTCAATCCGGGATAATCGCGCCCCTAACCCCTAACCCCTAACCCCTAACCCCTAACCCCTAACCCCTAACCCCTAACCCCTAACCCCTAACCCCTAACCCCTAACCCCTAACCCCTAACCCCTAACCCCTAACCCCTAACC
>JBGFSF010000031.1:0-176195 GCA_041694715.1 Pseudomonadota bacterium
GCTCGGGGCGCCGCTGCCGGCCCATGCCGCGGCCGACGCGCCCGTCGACGTCCGGGCACGCTGGTGCGACCTGCGCCTCGCGCGCCAGCCGCGGCTCGCCGGGATCAAGCACCTCAACCGCCTGGAGCAGGTGCTGGCGCGCGCCGAGTGGGACGACCCCGCCATTTTCGAGGGCCTGCTGTGCGACGACACCGGCGCGGTGATCAGCGGCGTGATGAGCAATCTCGTGCTGGCGAAGGACGGCACGCTCCGCACGCCCGACCTGGCCGGGTGCGGCGTGGCCGGCGTGGCGCGCGCGCGCCTGCTGCGCGCCGCCGCCGCCACGGGCCTGACGCTGCAGGTGTGCCGCCTGACGCCTGACGCTATACTCGACGCCGACGAACTGATGCTGTGCAACAGCCTGATCGGCGTGCGCCGCGTCGCCGCCCTCGGCGAGCGCAGCTGGGCGCCCGCCGGCTGGACCCCCCGACTGAACGGCCTGCTCAATGACCTGGATTAAACGACTCTTCCTGCTGGCCTTGCTGGGTGTGCTGATCGCCGCCGGCAGCTTCGCGTGGTATGCGCAGCGGCCGCTCGCCATCGAACCCCTGCCCAAGACCGTCCGCGTGGCCCCGGGCATGCATCTGAAGAGCCTGGCGACGATGCTCGAGCGCGAAGGCGTGGTGGGCAACGCACAGGCGTTCTGGCTGCTCGGCCGCGTGCTCGGCAAGGGCCACCGGTTGCGTGCCGGCACCTACACGCTCGACGCGCCGATCACGCCGCTCGCGCTGCTCGACAAGTTCGAGCGCGGCGAAGTCACGCTCGCTGCGGTGCAGTTCATCGAGGGCTGGAACTGGCGCGAGGTGCGCGCCGCACTCGCCGCGCAGCCGCTGCTGCGGCAGGACAGCGCGGGCATGAGCGACGCCGAGGTATTGCAGGCCATCGGCGCTGCAGAACGCCATCCGGAAGGCCTGCTGTTCCCCGACACCTATCTGTTTGCGCCGCATGCTTCCGACCTGCAGGTGCTGCGCCGCGCCTACCGTCTGCAGCAGGAGAAGCTTGCCGCGGCGTGGGAAACACGCGCGCCGAACCTGCCCTACCAGACACCGTACGAGGCGCTCGTCATGGCGTCGATCGTCGAGAAGGAAACCGGCGCCGCGTTCGAGCGGCCGGAAATTGCCGGCGTCTTCGTCAACCGGCTGAGGAAGGGCATGCGCCTGCAGACCGACCCCACGGTGATCTACGGCCTCGGCGAGCGCTTCGACGGCAATCTGCGCAAGGTCGACCTGCAGACCGACACGCCTTACAACACCTACACGCGCGGCGGCCTGCCGCCGACGCCGATCGCCATGCCGAGCGAGGCGGCGATCCGGGCGGCGCTGAATCCGGCGAAAACGCAGGCCCTGTATTTCGTGTCGCGCAACGACGGCACCCACGTGTTTTCCAGCACCCTCGAGGCGCACAACCGCGCCGTCAACGAACACCAGCGCAGACGATGAACCCAGGCAAATTCATCACCCTCGAAGGCGTCGACGGCGCCGGCAAGAGCACCCACCTGGCCTTCGTCGCCGACTGGCTGCGCGCGCAGGGCAGGGAGGTGATCGTCACCCGCGAGCCGGGCGGCACGCCGCTGGGCGAGACGCTGCGCGAGCTGCTGCTGCACCGCGACATGGACGCCGATACCGAACTGCTGTTGATGTTCGCCGCGCGTCAGCAGCACCTGGCCGAACTGATCCGGCCGGCGCTGGCGCGCGGCGCCTGGGTCGTGTCCGACCGCTTTACCGACGCCAGCTATGCCTACCAGTGCGGTGGCCGCGGCATTCCGGTCGAGCGCGTCGCCGCGCTTGAGGCCTGGGTGCAGCGCGGCTTCGCGCCCGCTCTCACCCTGCTGTTCGACGTGCCGCCCGAGGTGGCTGAGGCGCGCCGCTCGGCGGTGCGCGCCGCCGACCGCTTTGAGCGCGAGGCCGACAGCTTCTTTGCGCGCGTGCGCAACGCCTACCTCGACCGCGCGCGTGCCGAACCGGCGCGCGTGCGCGTGCTCGATGCGCGCCAGAGCATCGCCGAGCTGCAGGCCGAGATTGGTGCGCTGCTCGAAGGCCTGGGATGAGCGCGCCGTATCCCTGGCTCGATGCTGCATGGCGGCGCCTGCTCGCGACGCGCGCCCGCCCGGCCCAGGCGCTGCTGCTTGCCGGGCCGCGCGGCGTCGGCAAGGGCGCGCTGGCACGGGTCTGGGCGCAGGCCCTCCTGTGCGAAGCGCCCGCCGCCGACGGCGCCGCCTGCGGCGTGTGTCCCGCCTGCCACTGGTTCGAGACCGGCGCGCACCCCGATTTTTTGCATCTGACGCTGCAGGAGAAGACCACCAAGGAAGGCGAAACCCGCATGGCGACGGCGATCGAGGTCGAACAGGCGCGCGCGGCGGTCGATTTCGTCCAGCTCTCGACCTACCGCGCGGGCCATCGGGTGGTGCTGGTCGACCCGGCCGACAGCCTCAACCTCGCCGCCGCCAATGCCTTGTTAAAGGTGCTCGAGGAACCGCCGTTAAATACGGTGTTCGTGCTGGTGTCGGACCAGCCGCGGCGCCTGCTGCCGACGATCCGCAGCCGCTGCACGCGGATCGACGTCGGCCTGCCGCCGGCAGCCGATGCGGCGGCCTGGCTCGCGGAGCAGGGTGTCGGCGAGGTCGACACGCCGCTGGCCCTGTCCGGCGGCGCGCCGCTCGACGCGCTGCAATGGGCCGAAGGCGAAGACCTCGAGGTGCGCCAGGGGGTGCTGGAAGGCCTGGCGCAACCCGGACGGCTCGACCCGGTGACCCAAGGCGAACGCTGGAAGACGGTCAGTCCGGTCACCTGGCACAACGTGGCAAGCAAGTGGCTGGGCGACCTGCTGGCGGTGCGGCTCCAGGGCTCGGCGCAGTTCAACCGCGACTTTGCCGCGGCGCTGACGAAGCTGGGCCCGCAGGCGAACCTGCCGCGATTGCTCGCGCTGGCGCGCGCGCAGGCGAACGAAGGCCGCACGCTGACGCACCCGCTCAACCGGGCGCTGCAGCTGCAGGCGTGGTTGGTGCGTTACCGGAACGTATTTGAGGAAGAGAATCGATCATGAACGCTGCAGCCAACGATGCCGCCGGCCAGGTCCGCCCCGGCGTGCTGTCCCTGTCGATCAAGGAAAAGTCCGCATTGTTCGCGGCCTACATGCCTTTCGTGCGCGGCGGCGGCCTGTTCATTCCCACCAACAAGCAGTACAAGATGGGCGAGGAAGTCTTCATGCTGCTCACGCTGATGGACGACCCCGCCAAGCTGCCGGTGTCCGGCAAGGTCGTGTGGCAGACCCCCGCGGGCGCCCACGGCGGCCGCACCCAGGGCGTCGGCGTGCAGTTCCTCAACAACGAAAGCGGCAAGGCCGCGCAGAACAAGATTGAAGGTTTGCTGGGCGGTTCGCTAAAATCGGTGCGTCCCACCCACACCATGTGACAGGTTCAAGATTCAAGTTGCAAGAGCGGCGCCGGGCCTTGAATTAAACAGGGCGCCTTCAAGGATCTTGCACCCTGTCCCTTGAATCTTGTATCTGAAATGTTCGTCGACTCCCACTGCCACATCAACTTCCCCGAGCTTGCCGAGAAGCTCCCCGAAATCCTCGGGCACATGGCCGAGAACCAGGTCAGCCATGCCTTGTGCATCGGCGTCGAGCTGGAGAAGTTCCCCGAGATACGCGCGCTTGCCGAGGCGCATCCCAACGTCTATGCCTCGGTCGGCGTGCACCCCGACCACGAGCACTGCACCGAACCGGGCGTCGACGAACTGGTGAAACTGGCCGGCCACCCGAAAGTGGTGGCGATCGGCGAGACCGGGCTCGACTACTTCCGCCTCACCGGCGACCTCGAATGGCAGCGCGAGCGCTTCCGCACCCATATCCGCGCTGCGCGTGAATGCGGCAAGCCGCTGGTGATCCACACCCGCGCCGCGGCCGACGACACCCTGCGCATCATGCGCGAGGAGCACGCCGGCGAGGCGGGCGGGGTGATGCACTGCTTCACCGAAAGCCTCGAGGTCGCCGAGGCCGCCATTGACCTCGGCTTCTACATTTCCTTTTCCGGCATCGTCACCTTCAAGAACGCCGCCTCGCTGCGCGAGGTGGCGGCGGCGATTCCGCTCGAACGCATGCTGATCGAGACCGATTCGCCTTACCTTGCACCGGTGCCGCATCGCGGTCGCACCAACGAGCCGGCGTTCGTGAAGCACGTGGCCGAGGAAATCGCGCGGGTGCGGGGCATGACGGTGGAAGCAGTGGGCGAGGCCACCACGCAAAACTTCTTCAGGCTGTTTGCCGCCGCACGCGCCTAGCCGGCGAGTCCGCCGCTTGGCTGGCGCGCCGCGACGTGCGTGGCGAAGTCTTCGGGGCGGTGCAGGAAATAGCCCTGGCCGTAGTCGACGCCGATCGCCTGCAGCGCGCGGAGCGTCGGTGCGTCCTCGACGAACTCGGCCACACAGGCGATCTTCAACGTGCGAGCGATCTGGCTGATGGCGACGACGATGGAATGGTCGTGCTCGTCGTGCACCATGTTGCGCACGAAGCTGCCGTCGATTTTCAGGTAATCCACCGGCAGCATCTTCAGGTAGCCGAACGAGCTCAGGCCGCTGCCGAAGTCGTCGAGCGCGAACTGGCAGCCCATCTTCTTCAGTTCGCTCATGAAGCGCGCGGCGTGCGAAATGTTTCGGATCGCCGCGGTTTCGGTGATCTCGAAGGTGACCAGCGCAGGGCGCACGCCGCTGCGCAGGAGTTCGCGCCGCACGAAATCGAGCAGATCCTCTTGCCCCATCGACTGCCCCGAAAGATTGATCGCGTAGGCCGCCATGCCATGTCCGGCACTGTCGCGGGCGATCAGCTGGAGGGCGTGGCGGATCACCCAGCGGTCGATCTCGGGCATGTGGCGGAAGCGCTCTGCGGCGGGAATCAGACGCCCGGGCAGGATCAGCGAACCGTCCTCGTCGAGCATGCGCACCAGCAGTTCGCAGCGCGGCGGCTGGCCGCTGGCCGGGTCGAGCGGCAGCACCTTCTGGAAATGCAGCACGAAGCGGTCGCGCTCCAGCGCGTAGGGGATGCGCACCGACCACTGCATTTCGAGATGGCGCCGCGCCTGTTCGACGTCGTCGAGGTTGGACACGTGGATCTGGTTGCGCCCCTTGTCCTTGGCGACGAAGCAGGCGACGTCGGCGTTGCTGAAGATTTCGGCCACCGTCGCAGTGTCGGCGCGGATCGGCACGACGCCGATGCTGATGCCGACCTCGAAGGACTGGCCTTCCCACAGAAAGCGGTAGTCGCGCACGCGGTTGCGGATGTCCTCGGCGAGCGCGCGCGCCTCGGCGATCGGCACATTGCGCAGCAGGATGCCGAATTCGTCGCCGCCCAGGCGGGCGAGGGTGTCGAGGTCGCGCACGCGGTGGCGCATCAGGGTCGACAGCTCGATCAGCAGGGCATCGCCCGCAGTGTGGCCGCAGGTGTCGTTGACGACCTTGAACTGGTCGAGATCCATGTAGCAGAAGGCGTGTTCGACGCCTTCGCGGTGGGCGCCCTGTAGCGCGTCGCCGATTTGGCGCTCGAATTCGCGCCGGTTGATGAGGCCGGTGAGCGTGTCGTGGGTCGCCTGGTAGGCGAGCTTGCGCGAGGCCTCGCGCGCCTCGGTGACGTCGTGGAAGACCAGCACGGCGCCGATGGTCGCGCCGTCCTTGTCGCGGATCGGCGAAGCGGTCTCCTCGACGGCGTAGGCGTGGCCGTCGGCGCTGACGAGCTGGGCGTTGCTCACCCCGCTGACCGCGGTGTCTTCGGCCAGGCACAGGCGCACGGGGTTGGCGAGCGGGCTGCCGGTGGCCTGGTCCTGCACCCGGTAGAGCGTCTCGATGGATTTGTCGACGGCGTCGGCCAGCGCGCAGCCGGTGAGCGCTTCCGCCACCGGATTCAAATAGCGCACCATGCCCCGGGTGTCGGTGGTGATGACGCCGTCGCCGATCGAGTGCAGCGTCACCTCGGCGCGTTCCTTCTCCTCGTGCAGCGCCCGCTCCGATTCGCGCAGGGCGTCGACGCGCGTGCGAACCGCCTCGGCCATGGCGTTGAAGTTGCGCGCCAGCAGGCCGATTTCGTCGCGCCCGGTGTCCGGGATGCGCAGGTCGTAGTCGCCGGCACTGACGCGCTGGGTCGCCGCCAGGAGCGACTTGACGTGGCGCGTCAGCAGCCAGCCGGCGACGCCGAGCGCGAGCAGGGTGAAGAGGATTTCGGCGCCGGCGATCATCAGGCTCTGCTTCAGGATGTTCTCGCGCGTGGCGACGAAGGACGCCAGCGAGAGCCCGTATTGCGCGTAGCCGACAGTCGCTCCGCCGAGGGTCAGTGGAACGGCGGTGTCGTAGACCAGGTCGCCGAGGCTTTGCGCGAGGTTGGCGTCGATCGCCGGCAACTGCGCAATGTCGACTTTGCCGGCCTGCGCGTAGACCTGGCGCTTGTCGTCAAGCACGACGATGTAGTCGAGTTCGGCCGCCGGGCTGTGCACCAGCTGGGTCAGGATTTCCTGCACCGAGGCGTGGTCGCGTTCGAACAGGCGCGCGCCGAGCGAGGCGTTGAGCAGCGGGCTCACGGTCTGCAGGCGCGCCTCGGTGCGGTCCTCCATCACCTCGGTGACGAGGCGCAGGCTGTTGGCGATCAACAGGCCCAGCATCGTCACCTCGATGACGATGCTGACGACGACCAGCCGGGTGCGGATCGACTGGAAGAAGGGGGTGCGGGGTTCGCTCACGGCGATGCCGGCGGGATCAGCACCGCGGTGTAGGCGTCGAGCCGGCGCATCACCTTGTCGTCGACGAGGCGGAAGCGCTCGTAGCCCGTGGCGGCAAAATAGGCCTTGCTGTCGGGCGCCAGATGGTAGTCCATCAGCAGGCCGCGGATTCTCGCCACGTCCGGCGCCGACATGCGCCGGTGCGCCATGACAAGGAAGCCGGGCGCTTCCTCGGTGGCGCCGATCACGCGCAGGCGCTTCTTCTGTTCATCCTCTAACACGCGGAACAGCAGGATGCCGGTGACCGAGGCGTCAGCCTCGCCGCGCAGCGGGGCGTGCATGGCGTTGTTGTGGGTGCGCGTCTCGACGATCGTCACCGTCTGCCCAGGGACCAGCCCCTTCTGGCGCATCAACTGCTCGGCCATCTGGTAGATGATCGACACCTTCTGCGCGATCATCACGCGCTTGCCCTTGAGATCCTCGAGGCGCTGGATGTCCGAGTCGCGCGGAGCCAGGAAAATGCCTTGCACCGTGTGGCCGGTCTGCGCCAGGCGCTGGTAGCCGTCGCGCGTCTCCGCCAGCCGGCCCATATGCGGGGCGGTGATGATGAGGTCGTACTGGCCTTCGCGCGTGCGCTCGACGAAGCTCATGTAGTCGGGTGCCGTCACCAGGGTCACCGGACGGCCAAGCTGCTTCGCCAGATGCTCCTTCAGCGGCGTGTGGAACTGGGCGAGCTGTACCGGCGTCACGTAGGGGAACACGCCGAGGACGAGCGCCGGCTTGTCTGCGGCGCGCGCTGCGATGGGGGCGAGCGCGAAAGCCAGCGCCAGTGCGAGTGTGCGGGTCCAACGTGTCATGGGTGCGTCTCCCCCGGCAGATCGGTCCTGCCAGTGGCGAGGAGCCGAGCTTGAAATATAAGGAGATTACGGCGCTAAGCCCGGCGTCCTTTAATCCCGCCGCGGATTCAGGCGCGGGCAGCCAGGCGGGCGAGCACAAGGGCGGCCGCGCGCAGGCCGAAACTTGCGGTCACACACACCGAGGAGCCGAAACCGGCGCAGTTGAGGCCGTGGACGGCCGCGTCGTCCGGGCGTTCATCACACACCGCGCCTTCGGCGTCGGGGTACTTCAGCGGCTCGGTGGAATACACGCAGTCGACGCCCATTTTCCTGCCGCCGGCGGGGAAGCTATGCTCGCGCCGCAGGCGCGTGCGCACCTTGGCGAGCAGGGGGTCGTCGGTGGTGCGGGCCAGATCGGCCACCTGGATGCGCCCCGGATCGGTCTGCCCTCCGGCGGCGCCGAGGCAGACCAGTTTCAGCTTGCGGCGGCGGCAGTGGACAATGAGCGCGACCTTGGCGCGGGCGTTGTCGATGGCGTCGACGACGCAGTCGAAATCATTCACCAGCAGGTCGGCGACGTTTTCCGGGGTGACGAATTCCTCGATTCCGCTTACCTTGCACAGGGGGTTGATCGCGGCGACGCGCTCGGTCATCGCCTGGATTTTCGACTTGCCGAGTTCGTGCGTCAGCGCGTGCACCTGGCGGTTGATGTTGGATTCGGCCAGATGGTCGGGGTCGATCAGGGTGAGCCGGCCGATGGCCGAACGCGCGAGCGCTTCGGCGGTCCAGGCGCCTACGCCGCCAATGCCGACGACGCAGACGTGGGCCTGGCGGAAGCGTTCGAAGGCTGCGCTGCCATAGAGGCGGCGCACACCGCCGAAGCGCCGTTCGAAATCGATGTCGTGTTCGTCGTGGAAAAGCCCGGTCATGGAACGATACGGGCGGGACGCGGCAGGGTGGACATGGGCCGCATCATACCGTGAGCAGCAGGGAAACCCGGAATGAAAGCGGCGAACCCGGAATCGGATTCGCCGGACAGAATCGGCCGGGACGACGCCCGGCCGGAAGCGCTTACAGGGCGGCGGTTTCCAGTTCGAACTGGATGGACTGGATGCCGGCCTTGGCGCAGGCCTCGTCCTGCGCGCCGGTGGCCGCACCGGAGACGCCGACCGCGCCGATGATGTTGCCGGCGGCCTCGATCGGCAGGCCGCCCGCGGAGAACACCAGGCCCTGCACCTTGCCGACCGAGAAGGGCTGGGTGAAGCGGTTTTCCATGCTCGAGGTCGCGGCGTTGAAGTTCACCGCGGTGTAGGCCTTCTGCCGGCTGACTTCCAGCGTCACGGGCGGCGCCAGCGTGTCGCGCATCACCACCATGGTGTCGCCGCCGCGGTCGACCACGGTCACGCCGATCTGGATGCCTTCCTTGCGGCAGGCGTCCAGCGTGGCGCGGGCGATTTTCTCCGAGGCCTCGACGGTCAGCCGGGGAATCTTGACGATCACTGGCGTGTCGGCGAGGGCGGGAACGGCGAAGCTGGCGGCGAGTCCTGCCGCGATCAGGGTCGATGTGCGCATGAAGTCCTCCATGGATGGGTTTGAATTGTGCCGGCCCGGATGCCGGGGCCGGTTCATGGTACTGCGATCGGGACCGGCGCGGCAGCCTGTCCCCAAGGTCCGGCTTATTGCCCGAAAAACGCCTTAACCTTGTCCATGAAAGACTGCGCACGCGGATGATTGTTCCGGCCCGGGCTCAGCGATTCGAACTCGCGCAGGAGTTCCTTCTGCCGCTCGGAGAGGTTCACCGGCGTCTCGATCTGCATGTGGCACAGGAGGTCGCCGGGGGCATGGCTGCGCACGCCCTTGATGCCCTTGCCGCGCAGGCGGAACACCTTGCCGGTCTGCGTCTCCGGTGGGATCTTGATCTTGGCGTGGCCCTCCAGCGTGGGGATCTCGACCTCGCCGCCGAGCGCGGCGGTGGCGAAGCTGATCGGCATTTCGCAGTGCAGGTCGTCGCCATTGCGCTTGAAGACGGGATGTTCCTTGAGGTGGATCACCACGTAGAGGTCGCCCGCCGGGCCGCCGTTGACGCCGGCTTCGCCCTCGCCGCCGAGGCGGATGCGGTCGCCGCTGTCGACGCCGGCGGGGATCTTCACCGACAGCGTCTTGTGCTTCTTAACCCGGCCTTCGCCGTGGCAACTAGGGCAGGGGTCGGCAATCGTCTTGCCGGTGCCGCCGCAGCGCGGGCAGGTCTGCTGCACGGAGAAGAAGCCCTGCTGGATGCGCACCTGGCCGTGGCCGCCGCAGGTGGCGCACGTGGTCGGCTGGGTACCGGGCTTGGCGCCGCTGCCGTGGCAGGTGGTGCATTCTTCCAGCGTGGGGATGCGGATCTTGGTCTCGGTGCCGCGCGCGGCTTCCTCCAGACCGATTTCCAGGTTGTAGCGCAGGTCGGCGCCGCGGTAGACCCGGTCGCGTCGGCCACCGCCCCCGCCGCCGAAGATGTCGCCGAAGATGTCGGAGAAAGCGTCGGAGAAACCGCCGCCGCCGAAGCCCCCGTAGCCGCCGCCCATGCCGGCCTGGCCGTCGACGCCAGCGTGGCCGAACTGATCGTAGGCCGCTCGCTTGTCGGCGTCGGACAGCACCTCGTAGGCGAGCTTGGCTTCCTTGAATTTCTCCTCCGCGCCCTTGTCGTCCGGGTTGCGGTCGGGATGGAATTTCATGGCCAGCTTGCGGTAGGCCTTCTTGATTTCGTCGTCCGAGGCGTTCTTGGCGACGCCGAGGACTTCGTAGTAATCGCGTTTGCTCATGTGTCTAGGGGTAGGATTTAGGATCTAGGGGCTAGGGGAGGAGGGGCCGGGGGAAAAAGGAAAGGCCGCGCGCAGCGCGACCTCCCCTAGATCCTAGCCCCTAACGCCTAATCCCTACTTATCCTTCACCTCTTCGAACTCGGCGTCGACCACATTGTCGTCGGCCGCGGCACTGCCGGCACCTGCGCCCGCTGCACCAGCACCGGCCGCCTGGGCTCCACCCTTGGCCTGCTCGGCCTGGTACATCTGCTCGGCGAGCTTGTGGCTGGCGGTGGCAAGCGCGTTGGTCTTCGCCTCGATGGTGTCCTTGTCGCCTTCGCGCACGGCGTCTTCGCACTCCTTCAGCGCGGCCTCGATCGCTGCCTTCTCGTCGGCGGAGACCTTGTCACCGTAATCCGCCAGCGACTTCTTCACCGAGTGGATCATCGCGTCGGCGGCGTTACGTGCGGTCGCCAGTTCGAAAGCCTTGTGGTCTTCGGCGGCGTTGGCCTCGGCGTCCTTCACCATGCGTTGGATTTCTTCTTCCGACAGGCCGGAACTCGCCTGGATGCGGATGGTGTTCTCCTTGCCGGTGGCCTTGTCCTTGGCCGACACATGCAGGATGCCGTTGGCGTCGATGTCGAACGTGACTTCGATCTGCGGCATGCCGCGCGGCGCGGGCGGGATGTCGGACAGGTTGAACTGGCCGAGGCTCTTGTTGCCCGACGCCATTTCGCGTTCGCCCTGCAGCACGTGCACGGTCACCGCGCTCTGGTTGTCGTCGGCGGTCGAGAACACTTGCGACGCCTTGGTCGGGATCGTGGTGTTCTTCGGGATCAGCTTGGTCATCACGCCGCCCAGGGTCTCGATGCCCAGGGAGAGCGGGGTGACGTCGAGCAGCAGCACGTCCTTCACCTCGCCTTGCAGCACGCCGCCCTGGATCGCGGCGCCGACGGCGACGGCTTCGTCCGGGTTGACGTCACGGCGCGGTTCCTTGCCGAAGAAGTCTTTCACCGCGTCCATCACCTTGGGCATGCGGGTCTGGCCGCCGACCAGGATGACGTCGTCGATCTGGCTGGTGGTGAGGCCGGCGTCCTTGATGGCGATCTTGCACGGCTCGATGGTGCGCTTGATCAGGTCTTCGACCAGCGCCTCGAACTTGGCGCGGGTGATCTTCACCGCCAGGTGCTTGGGACCGGAGGCGTCCGCCGTGATGTAGGGCAGGTTGACCTCGGTCTGCTGGCCGGAGGACAACTCGATCTTGGCCTTTTCCGCCGCTTCCTTCAGGCGCTGCAGCGCGAGCACGTCCTTCTTCAGGTCGACGCCCTGTTCCTTCTTGAATTCTTCGGCGATGTAGTCGATCAGGCGCTGGTCGAAGTCCTCGCCGCCGAGGAAGGTGTCGCCGTTGGTCGACAGCACTTCGAACTGGTGCTCGCCGTCGAGTTCGGCAATTTCAATGATGGAAATATCGAAGGTGCCGCCGCCGAGGTCGTACACGGCGATCTTGCGGTCGCCTTCCTTCTTGTCCATGCCGAAGGCGAGCGCGGCCGCGGTCGGCTCGTTGATGATGCGCTTCACTTCCAGGCCGGCGACGCGGCCGGCGTCCTTGGTCGCCTGGCGCTGGCTGTCGTTGAAGTAGGCGGGCACGGTGATGACGGCCTCGGTGACCTCTTCACCCAGGTAGTCCTCGGCGGCCTTTTTCATCTTGCGCAGCACTTCGGCGGAAACCTGCGGCGGCGCCATCTTCTTGTCGCGCACCTCTACCCAGGCATCGCCGTTGTCGGCTTTGACGATCTTGTAGGGCATGAGCCCGATGTCTTTCTGCACTTCCTTCTCTTCGAAGCGGCGGCCGATCAGGCGCTTCACCGCGAACAGGGTGTTCTTCGGGTTGGTGACCGCCTGGCGCTTGGCCGGCGCGCCGACCAGGATCTCGCCGTCCTCGGCGTAGGCGACGATCGACGGCGTGGTGCGCGCGCCTTCGGCGTTTTCGATGACCTTAGGGGTGCCGCTTTCCATCACCGCCACGCAGGAGTTGGTGGTGCCGAGGTCGATGCCAATGATGCGTCCCATGATGTGTGTCCTTCCAGAAATGTTTGAATTGTTTCGAATATGGGGCGGAGGCCGCCTATTTCAAGTTCGGCTGCAGGGGTATTCGCGGCTCAGCCGCCGGGGCCCTTGGACACCATGACCAGCGCCGGGCGCAGCGTGCGCTCGTGCAGGCGGTAGCCCTTCTGCAGCACCGTCACCACGGTATTGGCCGGCTGCTCGGAGTCGACCATCTGGATCGCCTGGTGCAGGTGGGGGTCGAACTTTTCGCCCAGCGGGTCGATGTCGACCAGACTGAACTTGCCGAAGGCGGCGGTCAGCTGCTTGAGCGTGAGTTCGACGCCGCTCTTCAGCGTCTCGACGCTGGGCGAGGCGTCGGCGAGCGCGGCTTCCAGACTGTCCTTCACCGCCAGCAGCTCGCCGGCGAAGTTTTCCACCGCGAACTTGCGTGCCTTGTCGGCTTCCTCCGCCGCGCGGCGGCGCATGTTTTCGGTTTCGGCCTTGGCACGCAGCCAGGCGTCGTGGTGCTCGGCGGCCTGGAGTTCGGCTGCTTTCAACAACTCCTCCAGGCTGGGCATGGTTTCCTTTTCGGCCACGGATTCGGCGGCCGGCGCGTCGGTCTTGAGTTCGTCCTGCATGGGGTCTCCCGATTGGTTCACGCGGGGACTTGGGGACAAAAAACGGGCTTTCAAGAGGCGAAGGTCAATTATTTCAGCCCCGCGCCAAGCCCTGTGGCGGTTTGCCCGGTGCAAGGGCTTCCGGTATGATGCGCGGCTTCCCGGAGAGGTGGATGAGTGGTTTAAGTCGCACGCCTGGAAAGCGTGTTTAGGGTAATACCCTAACGCGGGTTCGAATCCCGCCCTCTCCGCCACACACGTCGACCGCGCCCGAACATGCCGAAACACGCCTACCACGGCAGGCTTTCCGTGGTCGTACCCGTCAAGAACGAGCAGGACAACGTCGAGCCGCTGGTGCGCGAAATCGCGGCCGCGCTGGCCGGCGCCGCCACGTTCGAGATCGTCTATGTCAACGACGGCAGCACCGATGCGACCCAGGCGCGGCTCGACGCGCTGAAGGCCGAATTCCCCATGCTGCGGGTGATCCGCCACCGTGCATCCTGCGGCCAGAGCCGAGCGGTCACCACCGGCGTGACGGCGGCCCGCTTTGAATGGATCGCCACGCTCGACGGCGACGGCCAGAACGACCCCGCCGACATCCCGGCACTGCTCGACACGCTCGCCGATCCGGCGCAGCCGGCCAACCTGGAACTCCTCGCCGGCTGGCGTTCCAAGCGCAACGACACCTTCGTCCGCCGCCTGTCGTCGAAAATCGCCAATGGCGTGCGTTCGCGCATGCTGAAGGACAACACCCCCGATACCGGCTGCGGCCTCAAGCTCTTTGCGCGCGAGACCTTCCTCGCGCTGCCCAACTTCGACCACATGCACCGCTTCCTGCCGGCGCTGGTGCTGCGCAACGGCGGCGCCGTGGTGTCGGTGCCGGTGCATCACCGTGCACGCGAGCGCGGCAGTTCGAAATACGGCATCCACAACCGGCTGTGGGTCGGCATCGTCGACCTCTTCGGCGTCGCCTGGCTGCAGCGCCGCGTGCGGCTGCCGGTGGTCGAACCGGGTTCCGATCTGTAGGACGTGGCGGCATTCCAATGAAGGCCCGCGTCATTCTCAAGGGCCTGGCGCTGATTGCAAGCCTGGCGCTGCTGGGCTACCTGTTCAACGCCAGCGACCTCGGCAGCAGCGTCAACGAGGCCTGGATCGACGCCAGGGTGCGCGGCCACGGCGTCAGCGGCGCGCTGCTGTTCCTGCTGATGGGCGGGCTCTTCACTGCGCTCGGCCTGCCGCGCCAGATCATCGCCTTCCTCGGCGGCTACGCGTTCAGCATCGCGCTCGGCACGCTGCTCGGCGCGCTCGCGGCCCTGGTCGGCTGCATGCTCACCTTCGCCTACGCGCGTTTCTTCGGCAAGGGCCTGCTGCGCGCGCGGCTCGGCGAGCGCGTCGCGCGCTTCGACCGCTTCGTCCACGATCACCCCTTCGCGATGACGGTGCTGATCCGGCTGCTGCCGGTGGGCAGCAACCTGGCCACGAATCTCGCCGCCGGTATTTCGAGCATTCGCGCGCGGCATTTCTTCGCCGGCACCTTCGTCGGCTACCTGCCGCAGACGCTGGTGTTCGCGCTGGTCGGCAGCGGCGTGCATCTCGCGCCGGCGCTGAAGCTCTCGGTCGCCGCCGCTCTCTTTGTCGTGTCGGGCGTGCTTGGCGTGTGGCTGTACCGCCGCTTCCGCCACGGCGAGAGCCTGGATGCGAAAATCGACGCGGAAATCGACGACGCGGAGGAGAAGTCCCATGGCATGGCCGGGCGACACTGATTCTGTCGGGCGCGGTCGCCTGCTACTCGGCCTGCTGCTGCTCGCAGCGCTTGCTGCGGCGGCACTGGTCGCGCGTCCGCTCACCCCCGTCGACGAGACGCGCTACGTCAGCGCGGCGTGGGAAATGTGGCTGCGCGGCGATTTCCTCGTGCCCTACAAGAACGGCGCGCCTTACGACCACAAGCCGCCGTTCATGTTCTGGATGTTCCACGCCGGCTGGGCGCTGTTCGGCGTCAACGATTGGTGGCCGCGTCTGGTGCTGCCGCTGTTTTCCGCGGGCGGACTGCTGCTGACGGTCGCGCTCGGCCGCCGCCTGTGGCCGCAGCAGCCGGGCCTCGGCGGCGAAGCGGCGCTGGTGCTGATGGGCACGCTGCTGTGGATCCTGTTCTCCACCGCGGTGATGTTCGACGTGATGCTGGCGTTCTGGGTACTGGTCGGCGTGCACGGCATTCTGTCCGCGGCCGAGGGCCGGCGGCGCGGCTTTGCGCTGCTGGCCGTCGCGATCGGCCTCGGCGTGCTGACCAAGGGGCCGGTCATCCTGCTGAACCTGCTGCCGCTCGCGGTGCTGGCGCCCTGGTGGAATCCCGGGCTGAAATGGGCGCGCTGGTTCGGCGGCGTGGCGCTGGCCGTGCTCGGCGGCGCCGCGATCGCGCTGGCGTGGGCGATTCCTGCCGGCGAGGCGGGCGGCGAGGCCTATCGCAACGCGATTTTCTGGGGGCAGACCGCCGACCGCATGGTCGAATCCTTCGCGCACCGGCGGCCGTTCTGGTGGTATGTGCCGCTGCTGCCGCTGCTGCTGTTCCCGTGGTTCGTCTGGCCCTCGCTGTGGCGGGCGCTGGCGCGGCATGTGCGCAACGGTCTCGACCGTGGCACGCGGGTCTGCCTTGCCTGGATGCTGCCGGTATTCGTCGCGTTTTCCTTCATCAGCGGCAAGCAGCCGCACTATCTGGTGCCGCTGTTTCCCGCGTTCGCGCTGCTGGCGGTGCGGGTGCTGCGCGATCGGCCGGCGACCGGCATCGCGCTGCCGGCTGCACTCGCCGCTGCGCTGGGCCTTGCCCTGGTGGGGGTCGCGGCGGGCGTCTTCGGCGACCTGCACGAGGATCTGGTCGCACTGCCGCCGCTGTGGCCGGGGCTGGCCCTGCTGGGCGTGGCGCTCGGCGCGGGGTGGGCCGTGCGGCGCGGCGCGCCGGCAACGCTCGGCCTCGCGCTGCTCGGCACCGCGCTGGTGGCGACGCTGCTGGGGGCGGTGATGCATGCCCTGGGGCCCCGCTACGACATCAAGCCGATGGCAGCGGCGATCAAGCAGGTGCAGGACGAAGGCAAGACCGTGGCGAACGCCGCGAAATACCACGCGCAATACCAGTTCCTTGGCCGGCTCGAGCATCCGCTGGTGGAGCTGACGGGCAATGCGCTCGCGCCGTGGCTGGCGGCGCATCCCGACGCGTGGGTGGTGGTCTACCTGCGGCACCCGGACGAGGCGCAAGGCGTGCCCGCCCGCCACGCCCAAGTCTACCGGGGCGGCGCGGTGGTGCTGGTCGACGCGTCGACGGCGACCAGCCTGCTGGCCGCCCACGTCGAATAGAAGGGATCAGGCCTCGGCGGCGTCGCGCGGCGGCAGCACCACTTCGCGCGACGGCGAAATGGTCGAGATGGCGTGCTTGAAGATCATCTGCGCCGCCTGATCCTGGCCCTTGAGCAGGACGACGAACTGGTCGAAGGACTCGATGCGGCCCATCAGCTTGATGCCGTTCACCAGGAACACCGACACCGGAATGCGTTCCTTGCGCAGCGTGTTGAGAAACAGATCCTGCAGTTGGTTGTGTTCTTTGGCCATGTCAGGCTCCCTGTCGTTGGAATCGGGGCGCAGCCCCTTCTTTAATAATTAGCCGATTACTCGATTTTTGCACCGGCGCGGACCGCCATGATGGCGTCGCGCACGCGCTGCTGCTGAATCTGCTGGACGATTTCGCCGCGTACCGCGTCGAGCGGCGGCAGCTGCGGCTGGCGCATGTCGTCGAGGCGGATCACGTGGTAGCCGAACTGCGTCTTCACCGGCGTCTTGGTCGTCTCGCCCTTCTTCAGCGCGGCGAGCGCTTCGGAGAATTCCGGCACGAACACGCGACGGTCGGCCCAGTCGAGCTGGCCGCCGTTCTTCGCCGAGCCCGGGTCCTTGGAATGCTTCTTCGCCAGGTCGTCGAATTTCGCCTTCTTGCCGAGGTCGGCGAGGATCTTTTTCGCTTCGGCCTCGGTCGCCACCAGGATGTGGCGCGCGCGGTATTCCGGCTCGACCTTCTCGCCCTTGGCCTTGTCGTACAGCGCCTGGACCTCGGCGTCGCTGACCGGGTGGCTCTTCACGTAGTCTTCCAGATAGGCCTTGGCGAGTTGATCCTTGCGACGGATGTCGAGCGTGGCGGCGATGCGCGGATCACGGTCGATGCCCTTGTCGATCGCGGCGCGCGACAGCAGCTCCAGGTTGATCAGCGATTCGCGCACGCGCGTGTCGAGCTGGCCGTTGTCGGGCTGGCCCTGGGCCATTTCACGCTTGACCAGTTCGCCGTACAGCGCGGGAATCTCGCGGCCGTTGACCACGGCGAGCGGCTTGGCGGCCTCGGCGGCGGGCGTCGCGGCGGGAGCCTGTGCCTGCGCCAGCGGGGCGAGCGCAACGAGGAGCAGGGCGGGAAGGGGGGCGAGACGCATGCGGGTTCCTTTCAGAGTTCTTCAGGGGTGAGGGCGGAGATCGACAGCGCGTGGATCTGGCGCTGCATCAGTTCGCCCAGGGTTTCATAGACCAGGCGGTGGCGGGCCAGCGTGCCGAGGCCGCGGAATTTCGGCGACACGATGACGAGGCTGAAGTGCCCGCCGCCGCCGGCCGCGCCGGCGTGGCCGCGGTGCTGCGCGCTTTCGTCCTCGAGCGTTAGGGTTTCGGGTTCGAGCGCGGCGAGGCGTTCGCGGATCAGGTCGGCGGTGCTCATGCGGGCAGCACTTTCTTGAAGGGTTTCACGGCGACGCTGGCGTATACGCCAGCCGCCACGTAGGGGTCGGCGTCGGCCCAGGCCTGCGCGGCGGCGAGCGCGTCGAATTCGGCGACGATGAGGCTGCCGGTGAACCCCGCGGCGCCGGGGTCGTTGCCGTCGATCGCAGGGAAGGGGCCGGCGAGCAGCAGGCGGCCGGCGGCCTGCAGCGCCTGCAGGCGTTCGAGGTGGGCGGGGCGCGCGGCGAGGCGCTTGTCGAGGCTGCCGGGCACATCCTGTCCGACGATGGCGTAAAGCATTATTCCTTGTTTTCCTTTTCCAGATCGGCCTTGTCGAGGTAACGCGTCAGCATCATGCTCTGGCCGATCACGAACACCAGCATCAGCCCGAGGCTGCCGAACAGCTTGAAATTCACCCAGGCGTCGGTCGAGAAGTTGAAGGCGACTATCAGATTTGCAAGCCCCATGAACGCAAAAAAAGCGCCCCAGCTCGCGTTCAACCGACTCCAGGCGATGTCGGGAAGTTCCATCTGACCGCCCATCAGGCTGCGAATGAGGTTGCGGCCGAAGGCGGCGGCGCCGAACAGGATCACGGCGAACAGCCAGTACAGCACCGTCGGTTTCCACTTGATGAAGGCTTCGTCGTGCAGCCACAGCGTGGCGCCGCCGAACACCGCGATGAGCACGACGCTCACCCATAGCATGGTCTCGACGGTCTGTCCGCGCAGCTTGACCCAGGCGATCTGGCCGAAGCTGGCGACGATGGCGACCAGCGTGGCAAAGTAGATGCCGGGCTTGTCGCCGGCGGCACCGGGCTGCGGCAGGCCGATGTCGGCCATGAAGGCGCGCGTGGCTTCGGCGTTGGCATCGCCGATCTTGTAGGCGACGAAAAAGACGATGACGGGAAAGAGGTCGAACAGCAGTTTTTTCATCGGCTTTTATTGTTCGTGCGGGGTTCAACACCCTGTCATCGGGGCGACGGCGTATTTTGCTATGATTCCCCCTCCTGACCAAGCGCTTTCGGCGCGCGGTCGCCGCTTCCGACTTCGATGTTCAATATCGACCTGCATTGCCATTCCAACGTGTCCGACGGCCTGCTGCCTCCCGGCGAGGTGGTCGCGCGCGCCGCGGCCAACGGCGTGCACGTGCTGGCGCTGACCGACCACGACGCGACGGCCGGCCTGGCCGACGCGCAGGCGGCGGCCGAGGCGGCCGGCATCGGCTTCGTGTCCGGGGTCGAAATCTCGGTGACCTGGGGCGGGCAGACGGTGCACGTCGTCGGCCTGCGCATCAACCCCGACCACCCCGAACTGGCGGCCGGCCTTGCTGCCATCCGCCGCGGCCGCATCGAGCGCGCGCGCCGCATGGGCGAGGACCTCGCCCGGTCCGGCATCGCAGGCGCTTATGAGGGGGCCTACGCCTACGCCGCCAACAAGGAAATGGTCGGCCGCACCCATTTCGCGCGCTGGCTGGTGGCGCAGGGCCACGCCCCGGACATGCGCAACGCGTTCCGCCGTTTCCTTACCCGCGGCAATCCCGGCTACGTCGAACACCAGTGGGCGGCGCTCGAAGACGCCGTCGGCTGGATCCGTGCGGCCGGCGGCATGGCGGTGATTGCACACCCCGGCCGCTACGCCTTCAACGCGCGCGAGATGCACCTGTTGCTCGACGCCTTCCGCGGGCTCGGCGGCGAAGGCATCGAAGTCATCACCGGCAGCCACCACCCGTCCGAATATGGCAAGTGGGCCGACCTTGCGCGCGCGTTCGGCCTCAAGGCTTCGCGCGGCGCCGATTTTCACGCGCCGGGCGAAGGCATCGACATCGGCCGCCTGCCGGCGCTGCCGCATTACTGCCAACCGGTGTGGCAGGGCTGGCCCGAGCTCGCGTCCGCCGCCTTCCTTTCCGTGGCCTGAGACCCTATGGCGCAATTCTTCAACATCCATGCAGACAACCCGCAGCCGCGCCTGATCCAGCAGGCGGTCGACATCCTCAAGCGCGGCGGCGTCATCGTCTATCCCACCGACTCGTGCTACGCGCTCGGCTGCCACGTCGGCGACAAGGAGGCGGCGATGCGGCTCCTGTCGGTGCGCGGGCTCGACACCGGCCACGACCTTACCTTGGTGTGCCGCGACCTGTCCGAGCTCGGCCGCTACGCCCAGGTCGACAACGCCCAGTTCCGCCTGCTGAAGGCCCATACGCCGGGCGCCTACACCTTCATCCTGCGCGGCACGCGCGAGGTGCCCAAGCGGCTCCTGCACAAGAAGCACGACACGATCGGGTTGAGAGTGCCTGCGCACCCCATCGTGCAGGCGCTGCTGGAGGAGCTTGGCGAGCCCATCCTGTCGTCGACGCTGTTGCTGTTCGGCGAGGACGTGCCGTTGACCGAGCCGTGGGAAATCCGCGAGCGGCTGGAACACCTGGTCGACCTCGTCATCGACGGCGGCGCCTGCGGGCTCACGCCGACCACCGTGGTCGATCTCACCGGCGACGAACCCGTCGTGCTGCGTTACGGCAAGGGTGAGGCCTCGGGCTTCGAGTCCTGATGGAACTCACCCTGATCCAGAAGATCGCGGTGTTTGCGCTGCCCGTGATCTTCGCCATCACCCTGCACGAAGCGGCGCATGGCTACGTCGCGCGCTATTTCGGCGACATGACCGCGGCGGCGCAGGGCCGCATCACCGCCAATCCGATCAAGCACATCGACCCGATCGGCACCATTCTCGTGCCGCTGCTGATCCTGGTGACGAGCAAGCTCATGGGCGGCGGCGCCATCCTGTTCGGCTGGGCCAAGCCCGTGCCGGTCAATTTCGCCAACCTGCGCCGTCCCAAGCAGGACATGCTTTGGGTCGCCGCCGCCGGCCCCGGCATGAACCTCGTCATGGCCGTGTTCTGGGCGCTCGTCATCCAGCTCGGCCACGCGCTCGGCAGCGGCTTCGCCACCGCGCCGATGATGCTGATGGGCGCGGCCGGCGTATTCATCAACGTCATCCTGATGGCGCTGAACCTCATTCCGCTGCCCCCGCTCGACGGCGGCCGCATCGCCGTGAGCCTGCTGCCCCTGCGCCAGGCGATCCAGTTCTCGCGCATCGAACCCTACGGCCTCTTCATCCTGCTCGGCCTCTTGTTCACCGGCATTCTTGGCATCATCCTGTGGCCGATCATTTCGATCTTCATCGGCCTCGTCGCGCTGCTCACCGGCCTCGCGCCCGTCGAGCTCGCCGAGCTGATCAATGTCGTGCTGCGCTGACCGCCGCCCCAATCCCTAGCCCCTAGTTCCCAGCCCCTAGTTCCCAGCCCCTAGTTCCCAGCCCCTAGCCCCTGACATGTACTCCGACCGCGTTCTCTCCGGCATGCGTCCCACCGGGCGCCTCCACCTCGGCCACTACCACGGCGTGCTGAAAAACTGGCTGCGCCTGCAGAACGAATACCAGTGCCTGTTCTTCGTCGCCGACTGGCACGCGCTCACCACCCACTACGACACGCCCGAAGTGATCGAGGCCAACGTGCGCGACATGGTCATCGACTGGCTCGCCGCCGGCGTCGACCCCGCGCAGGCCACGCTCTTCGTGCAGTCGCGCGTGATCGAACACGCCGAGCTGCATCTGCTGCTGTCGATGATGACCCCGCTCGGCTGGCTGGAACGCGTGCCGACCTACAAGGACCAGCAGGAAAAATTGAGCGAGAAGGATCTCTCGACCTACGGCTTCCTCGGCTACCCGCTGCTGCAGAGCGCCGACATCCTCATCTACCGCGCCAACCTCGTGCCGGTGGGCGAGGACCAGGTGCCGCACATCGAATTCACCCGCGAAATCTGCCGTCGCTTCAACCACCTCTACGGCCGCGAGCCCGGCTTCGAGGACAAGGCGCGCGCTGCGGTGAAGAAGCTCGGCTCGAAGAAGGCGCGCGTGTATGAAGAATGCCGCACCGCGTATCAGGAGAAGGGCGACGAGGAAGCGCTCGAATCCGCCAAGGCGCTCTTGAACGACGCGCAGAACCTGTCGATGAACGACCGCGAACGCCTGTTCGGCTACCTCGAAGGTTCGGGCAAGATGATCCTCGCCGAACCCGAGGCGCTGCTCACCGAGGCCTCGAAAATGCCCGGCCTCGACGGCCAGAAGATGTCGAAGTCGTACAACAACACCATTGCGCTGCGCGAAGACCCCGACGCGGTGACGAAAAAGATCCGCACCATGCCGACCGACCCCGCGCGCGTGCGCCGCACCGACCCCGGCAACCCGGCCAACTGCCCGGTGTGGCAGTTCCACCAGGTGTATTCCGACGATGCCGTGCGGCAGTGGGTCACCGCCGGCTGCACCAGCGCCGGCATCGGCTGCCTCGAATGCAAACAGCCGGTGATCGACGCCGTGCTCAAGGAGCTCGCGCCGATCCGCGAACGCGCGCAGTACTACGAAGACAACCCCGACCAGGTGCGCAACATCCTCGCCGACGGCTGCGAAAAGGCGCAGGAACTGGCGCGGGATACGATGCGCGACGTGCGCGAGGCGATGGGGCTGACGTTCGGGTGAGGGGCTGGCTATGAAGTGCAAATATGCGCTGCCGATACTTTGCCTTGCGGCATGGGGTGCGCTTAATCAGGCACAGGCTGCGTGTACTGCACCGGTTCTGCTTGCGCCTGCGCACACGGAAATCAGTGAGGCATCGCCACGCTTCGAGTGGGCGCCGGTATCCGACGCAAGTCACTATCTTGTGTGGCTGGAAAGCCGGCTGCCGGAAGGGCGCGTTTTGCTGTCGCAGGAACTCCAAACCCGTGCAACGTACTTGATCCCTCCGCGTCCACTGACAAACGGCAGGGCTACCGTCAGGTTACGCGTCACCGCAGTGTGCAAGGACGGTAACCGGGCAGAGTTGTCTGCCAGGCTCAGGATTGCCGAGGATGGTGCGTGCAGGCTCAAGGCCGAGCCTGTTGCAGAGCGCGACAAAGGGCGGTGGAACGTGCGATGGGAAGCACTGCCGTTCGCGCAGCGTTATGAAGTCCGGCTCCACGCCACCGAAGATGGCAAGCCGATTTTCGTGAGGGATAGCGCTGGAAGCCAGGCAAGTGTGGGTTCGCTGAGGCCGGGGGCATGGCTGCTCGCGGTACAGCCCGTCTGCAGAGGGTTGAAGGGCGTTACAAGCTGGATCACTGTCGATAGCGTGCCTGAATAAGTCATCACCCTGGACGTAGCCAAAGGGCACGAACGCCTGGCCAGTCTGTTGGTATGAAAGCCGATGCATGCCGGAACGGCGTGCGCGCTGCTACAGCTTGCGATTTGTAAGGGAAGCCCTGAACAAGTCCCCATATGGGTCATTGCGAGCAAAGCGAAGCAATCCAGTTCTTGACCGACAAGCAAGCGCTATCTAGATTGCCGCGTCGCTGCGCGACTCGCAATGACGACTTGTTCAGGGTCTCCTAAGGGAGGGCAGCCACAAGCCTGCCTGACGTTACAAAGCGCGCTCGAGCACCGTTTTCCCTATCTGTCGCCCAAGCAGGAGTCCGGCCTCGTTATCGAACCGATAGTGAATGCCGCCATACAGCCTGGAAAGTGCAGCTTCTTCTGCCCAGGCGTCGATCTGGACTGCGTCATCCGGGAAGAATCGCTTCAATATTTCGGCAGCCGCACCCGAAACAGTCGCATGGCCCGAGACGTAGCTGGGGTGCGGAGGCGTGACCAAATAAGGCATGAACGCCGGATCCATCCTCTCCCGGATCGCTGTGGCCGGGCGTTGTACCCACCACGTGTATTTTGCGTTCCAACAGGCGATGGAAGCGTCGAACATGGCGACGTTGAGCGTGGACAAGAGTCGCAGACGTTCCTTCTCCGTGAGGTTACGGTGGCCCGCCAAGGCACGTGCTTTGCGATTCCACAAACCGGGGGGTGTGACCGTTCCCTGGTCCAGATGCCAATAGGCAGCAATCCGTTTTTCGTCCGCTGTCAGATTGCGGGCAACCTGTAATACTTCCTGGCTTGCACGCAGAAAAATTTCCGAATCGGGTGATGGAGGAGCGGGGGGGTGGAATTCCGCGCCATTCTTGAGTACCCAGGTTTTCCATGTGCCTGCAAGCGGTTCCTGCGGGTGCGCAGAATCGAGCGGTGGCACGCCATGCCACATGCCGGGTTTTGCTATGGGGCGGGTGCGTAGATCCCATACTTCGTCGGCGCCGTCATGCAATGCGCGAAGGATCGCCAACCTCGCCACACCTCGTCCGATTGCTGCCCCCTCTGAGATTTCGCTTGCTTGCACAGGATTGTCTGCAGTCAACGCCGCAAGCGCGGCCATGCCCATAGCCTCGAGGCGGCCGGTCGGCTCCAGTGGAAAAAAATGCGCGAGCATATTCGAGGCTGCAACGTGCGTTGCCGCGGCAAGTGCTGTCTGATCGAGTCCGAGGTGTTCGGCGCGAAAGCCGGCGTCGTGCATCGCAACATGCACTAGCGTCAACATTCTGATGCTTCGCAACGGGTTGACTTGATATTTCACGATCAGACGGGATGCTTCTTCGCTCCACCGCTCCGTCGGGTGTCCTCCTGTCCATCGCGATATCCACGTGGATGATGCAGGGGGCTGAGTGAATGCAATCAGCCGCACGTTGGTTGGGCTCGTTTGCTCGGGGGCGATTTGTCGGGCATCCGGCAACCAGTAGTGACCTGCAGCAAAGCCCTGTGCTGCTTGGAAAAGAAGCAGAAACGTCCATAAAAGGCGATGAAAAAGAGAGGTGGACATTATCGAATCCAAGCCGGCTGGCATAAAAATATCGGCACAAAAAACATCATGTCGGGGTTGCAAGCTTAATTTGAATCTGGCTATGATGCGACAGCCGTGCCGGAGGGAAGCACGGTAAATATAAAAAGTTCGCACAGTATTTCCGCTGCGAACACTAGCGGAGAAAAACAAGCGGCTCACCAGAGCCATGAATAAACGCCAACCCATCTGGGAGGAAAGTTGGCCGCTGTTCCGCTATGGGCGCGGATTTTCCGTGCCGTCTCAACTCTGCTGCTGGCCGTTGCTGCGAGTGCACTCCTCGCAGCTGAGCAAAGCTACGACTATGATCCGCTGGGTCGCCTGGTGCGCTCCACGACGGACGGCAATACAGTCGAGTATCGCTACGACGCGGCGGGCAATCTGCTTGAAGTCACTGGAAATCAGCCCGTCGCAGCCCCTGTCGTTTCGATGGCGACCCCGAATGCCTTGCGCCGCGGCCAGATCGCGCAAATCACGCTGTCAGGTACGGGGCTGGCCTACGCGAGCGTCACCGCCCCTTCCGCGGCGTTCATCATCAGCGCGGTTAGCGCCCAGCCAGAGTCCATCCGCTTCAATCTTGCACTTGCCAATGACGCGCCACTCGGGGACCAAACATTCACCGTATCCAACTCGGCCGGCAGCGCGAATTTCGTTCTTACCGTTAATCCCAAGCTGCCTGTGTTGTCGGTTGCGCCTTTGCCCTTGGCGGTTGCGCCGGACAACGTGCCGCGGAGCTTCACGATCACGCTCTCCAATGCCGACACCGTCGCGCATACGGTCAATCTCGCAACGGTCAACCCGGCCATCGCCGCCGTCAGTCCAGCCACGCTGAACGTCGTCCCGGGCCAGACGAGCGTGCTGGCCAGCGTCACCGGCATCTCCGGCGGTTCAACTACGCTGTCGCTGGCCTCGCCGACCTTGCAGACCGTGCTGGTGCCGGTGTTCGTGACGGCCGATTTTGTTGGCATCAACACCAGCCACGCGCCGCTGGTTGGGGTGGTGGTGGAACAACCGCCTGCGCCGCCGCCCTCGCAAACCATCCAGTTGGGGGGGCGTGCTGATGTTGGCGTGGTGATCGGCGGCCACATCCGGGATATTTCGCCTAAGGCTGTATCGCGTGGCACAAGTGCGACGCTGACTTTGTTCGGCAAGGGCCTTGAAACGGCCACGGCAGCGATCCTGAGTCCTGTTGACGGCGTGACGCTGGGAAGCCTTAATGCTGCGCCAGACGGGCTGTCAGCAACCCTTTCCATCAGCGTGGCAGAAAACGCCCCGGCCACACTGCGGCAAATTGTGCTGACCGACGGTGCAGGCAATCGCTTCCCGGCAGCCCAGGCCGACTCGGACCGCCTGTTGATCGCTTATCCGGCGCCGGTGGTGGAATCGATTACGCCGGTATTCGGGACAGTGGGGGCGCCGGTGGCCGTGACCTTGCGCGGCCGCAATCTTCAGCAGGGCAAGGTGCAGCTCAGCCCGGGTACGGGTATCCAGGTCGATGGCTCGCCGGTGGTCAGTGCCGACGGCACCGTCATGACCTTCAATCTCGGCGTCGGCTCGTTCACTGCGCTGGGAGAGCATCGGGTGACCGTGACCACGCCGGGTGGCGCGAGCGCGGCTGTCAAAGGCCCTGAAAACACCTTCACCGTAGTAACGGCGATCGACGAGATCGTCACGCCCATCGCTGCGCCGCAGGTCGGCGTCGTGCTGCAAACCGAGACGCAGCCTTCCACTCAGGATTTCGGGCTGCAGGCGTCCCAGGTGGGCATCGCGTTCGGGCCGGTCGTCACGGGCCTCTCTCCGCGCGCAGGCATCATTGGCGAAACCGTTGCGCTCAGTCTGCAGGGGCAGGAACTGGCGGGTGTAACGTCACTGAGCTTCACGCCGGCGGAGGGCGTCACCGTGGACTCGCTTACGCCTGCTCTGGACGGCAAATCGCTTAGCGCCAGCCTGACTATCGCCGCAGACGCGCCGCGGACGATGCGGGCCGTCAAGGTATTGGCGGGGGCAACGGTCATCCCGTTCAGCGATATTCGCCAATCCCAATTCCAGGTCACTGCGCCGTTGCCGCGCATCGACTCGGTATCGCCGGTGAATCTGGCTGTTGGCACAGGCCCCGTCATGCTGACTGTACGCGGCATCAACTTCAAGGATGCATCGCTGGTGTCAGTATCGCCCGCGGCCGGCATCATCGTCAGCCAGCCGCCGGTGGTCAATGCGGATGCCACGGAAATCACCGTCAGCGTCACGATCGATTCCGCCGCATCCACCGGCCCGCGCGTCGTGACGGTCACCACCCCTGCCGGCGTGACGGACGCTGCGGCAACGCCCGGCAACACGCTCAACATCGTCAACACGCTGGGCGACACCCTGACCCCGATCACCGCGCCTGTACTCGGCGTGGTCAAGCTTGATGACACCCCGCCGCCTGTCATCGAAAGCCTGCTGGCGTCGCCGCATGTCGGTGTGGTACTACAGACCGACGCACCGCCGCCGGTTACCCAGGACATCTTCCTTGGCGGCGCACGGCTGGGCGTCGCAATTGGCCCGGTCGCCACGGCCTTGCAGGCGTCGTACTTGCGCCCGGGTATCGACGGCACCCTCACTGTGAGCGGTGTTGGGCTCGATGTCGTCACAGCGGCAAGTGCCAGCCCTGCAACGGGCATCACCCTGGGGTCGCCGACAATCCAGCCAGATGGCATGTCTTTGAGCGTGCCCATTACGCTGGCAGCAGATGTGCCGGCAGGCACGAAGACGTTGGTGCTCAGCGATGGAACTTTGCCCGTGCTGTTCACCGCTGCCGCTGCAGCACGCTTCCTCATCGGTACGGGCGAACCGCGCATCGACTCCATTACGCCCATCCTGGCCCGCCAGGGAGACACTCTCACGCTCACGATTCGCGGCGCACACCTGCAGCACGCCAGCGTGTTGATTGAACCCGCCGCCGGCGTGGTGCTGGGTGCAGAGCCCGTCATCAGCGCTGATGGTACGCAACTCACCCTGGGTGTCTATGTGCCTACGGATGCCGCGCTGGGCGGACGTGTCATCCGCGTGCGCACGCCGGGTGGCCTCACGACCGATCAGCCCGAGCCGGCCAACACATTCACGGTGTTCCCGCCATGAAATCGAGAACGCTTATAACGCGGGCCGGTCCTGGGCGGCGTTGGCCGCCGCCCTAAAGCCACTGCCCGGACGAACAATATGGATTGCCGAATAGCGCTAAAACAGACTCAGCGAAGGAAAGGAAACATACCATGATCCAGATCAAGCACAGCCAACTCAAGCTTGGCGTACTCGTCACCACATTGAGCCTGGCGGGCTTTAGCGCGCCTGTGCTTGCTTATGACAGCGGTAGCACCGGGGCCGATGGTGCGTTCAGTCCGACCGTCAACACTGAACTGCAGATTCCGGAATCGGGCGTATTTAACTTCACGACGGTCAATATCCCCAACGGCGTCACAGTGACGTTCAAGAAAAACACGACAAACACGCCGGTGGTTATGTTGGCGACGGGGAATGTCACAGTTGCCGGGGCGATCAGTGTAAATGGGGGCAATGCGACAAACACGGGGGCAGCGGGTGATGGAAATATTGGTGACGATGGCATGCCTGGCACTGGAGGCCCTGGCGGTTACGACGGTGGACGAGGCGCGGAAGTCGGTGTGAACACCCGTGGCGGGTTTGGATTGGGGCCCGGCGGCGCGTCAGGTGGTTTTTATTCCAGTAACAATCCCATGGGTGGGGCCGGAGGTAGCTTCGGCAGCCTCGGGATTAACGGCGGTTGGTATACAAATGCTGCGTTCCCGCAGCCCACTGCTACCTATGGCTCAAGCCAACTATTGCCTCTAATCGGCGGCTCAGGAGGGGGCGGCGGTGCTGGGGGCTCTGCGTTCAGAGGAGCTGGAGGTGGCGGCGGCGGCGGTGCACTTTTGATCGCTTCATCGGGAACGGTATCTGTCACTGGTTCTATCCTCGCGAGGGGCGGGAACGGTGGCTTGGCATCGGGACAGGGATTCGGTGCAAACGGCGGCGGAGGTAGCGGCGGCGCAATCCGCATCGTTGCAACAACGATCTCAGGGAATGGCACGATCTCTGCGACAGGTGGAGATGGTCCAGACTATTCAACAAGCGTTGGCGGAAGCGGTAACTCTTATACAGAAGGTGGTAACGGTGGTTCTGGCCGCATCCGTCTCGAAGCCGAAACCTTCACCCGCACTGCGGCAAGTGCACCGGCACACTCCTTCGGCAGCCCCTCCAGCGTCTTCGTCGCGGGCCTTCCTACGCTGCGGATCACCAGTGTTGCGGGCGTCTCCGCGCCGGCCAACCCCACGGGCAATGCCGACATCACGCTGCCATCCAATACGCCCAATCCGGTAATGGTGCAATTCGCCACCACAGGCGTGCCGGTGGGCAATACGGTGTCGCTGCGTGTGACACCGGCCTACGGCACACCCACCACGGTCGTCAGCCCCGCAATCACGGGAACGGACGTTGCCGGCACAGCCAGCGTCAGTGTCACGCTGCCCACTGGCCCCAGCGTACTCTCCGCTTCCACCACCTACACCATCGTCACCGCCATGGGCGAGGCGCTGTCGATTTACGCCCAGGGCGAAACGGTGGAGAAGGTGCGTCTGACGACCACCATGAATGGCCCCACGCTGGCAACGCTGATCACGCAATCCGGCAAGGAATACGAAGTGCCGCATGCCGTGCTGGCCATGATCGGCGGGTGATCGGGGCATTTGAATCTTGAACGTGGGGGTTGCCACGCAGCCCCGGTGAGACGGAATCTGGCAAGGCTGGACACATGATGGTTGCACAGGCGAACAATCGAATGACGGGACAGGCGGCGGACTGGAGGCGCTCTTGGTGTGTGCTGTTGTCGATTGCCCTGTCGGTGTTCGCCTGGCTGTTGCCGACTGCTGCGCGTGCCGATTTCCGCCAGCCCAGCGTCCCTGTTGCGCTGGTGGGCCCGCTCGTCCTCACTATCCCGGATTCGGGGCGGTTCGAGCAGTCCTACGCCGTCAACCCGCCGGCCGGCGTCCTGGCCCCGTACACACTCAGCGTTCAGAATGGCCCGGGCCTCGCCGTGCCCCCGGCCACCGCCGGCACGATCTGGCTGGACGACGTGCAGGTGGCCGGTCCCAACGATTTCCGCAAAGGCCTGACCGGGTTCAACCGCACCGTCGACGCGGGCCCGGGGGCGCACACGCTTCGTGTCGTCCTGCAGGGCAAGCCGGGGAGCGGGATTCGATTGACGCTGCTCGGCCGCAAGTTGCTCTCCGTACCCGTGAGCGCTTCGCCTTCGCCTCTGGAGGTTGCCAGGAGCGCAACCGCCACGACAACCGTCACCCTGAGTCCTGCGCCGACGGCTTCCGGTTACCTCAAGGCGGCATCGCTCAATCCGCTGCGGGTTTCGGTACCGCTTCTGATCCCGTTTGCCGCGGGCCAGACGCAGGTGCCGGTGCCGGTGAGGGGGCTGTCGACAGGGCAGGCCAGGATCACCGTTCTGCTCAATCTCAAAACCCTGACCATCCCCGTCAATGTCGTGCCGGCAGGCGCCAAAGTCGCGAGCCTCTCCCCGCCGCTGGCCACGCTGGGCGTCGGTGGCCAGGCAACGGTCACGCTTGCGCTGCAGGCCGCGCAAGCGAGCGCGGTGAACGTGGCGATTGCCAGTTCACCCGGCGCGTTGGTATCGCATCCGGCCACGGTGACTGTGCCGGCCGGCGCCTTGCAGACCACGTTCACGATCCAGGGGCTGGCGGCCGGTACCGGTCAACTCACCGCATCGGTCAATGGCAGCCAGGCCACCAGCCAGTTCAGCGTATTGCCCGCGGCGCCGGGCGTGGCCTCCCTGTTGCCGGCGGTGAGCCAGATCGCCGTCGAAGCGTCGGAGTCCCTTACGCTCTCTTTGACCGGCGCAGTTGATACGCCCACCGTCGTCAGCCTCTCTGCCGACCCGGCCGGCATCGTCTCGATTCCGGCCAGCGTCACCGTGCCGGCCGGTGCGAGCGAGGCCCAGATTGCCGTTCTGGGGCAAGCACCGGGCACCGCCACCGTGCGGGCCGAGCTGAACGGCACCTCGGCCGAAGCGGCCGTGCAGGTGGTGTCGCCGCCTGTGGAAATCGCCGCACTCGAACCGCCGAGCCTGGATTTGTATAACGGTGCGCGGTCCGATTTCACCCTGCGGCTCAATGCCGCGCAGCCCGAAGCGGTCGAAGTGGCGCTGACAGCGAGCCCCGGCAGCATCGTCTCCGTGCCGGCGGCAGTCACCATTCCGGCCGGCTCGCTGCAAGCCACCTTCCAGGCGCAGGCCCTGGCGGTTGGGCAGGCGCAGATCACCGCCACGCTCAATGGCAAGAGCAAGCAGGCCCTGGTGAATGTCATTCCCCAGCCGCTTGCCCTGGTTTCCCTGTTGCCGGCTTCGCTTGACGTGCAGACGGGCGCGGCGGGCAGCTTGACGCTGACGGTCAACGCCGCCCAGCCGCAAACGGTGAGCATTCCACTCGTCGCATCGCCGGCCGGGATCGTACAGATTCCCGCCAGTGTCAGCCTGCCGGCCGGGCAGACCAGCGTGAGCATCCCGATCGCCGGCCAGGTCGAAGGCCAGGCCACCGTGTCGGCTGCCTACAACGGCGGATCGGTTTCCGCCCTGGTATCGGTCAGTCCGCCGCCCCCCGTGGTGACGGCGCTCGCCCCGGTGGACGCCAGCACGCCCAAGGGGCGCCCGGTCAGCCTAACCGCCAGGCTCGACCGCGTGCCGAGCCAGCCGCAAAGCGTCGCGCTGGCCAGCAGCGCGCCGCACGTCGCAGCCGTTGCGGCCAGCGTCACGGTGCCTGCCGGTTCGAACGAAGCGGTCTTCCCGGTCACGGCCGTGCAGGAAGGCCAGGCCCAGATTACCGCCAGCCTCAACGGCGGCAGCGCGCAAGCCAGCGTCACCGTCACCCCGGCCGAAGTGGTCGCCATCGCGCTCTCGCCCGTCGATCACACCGCCTACATTGGCGACCGCGTGCCGTATACCGCGCAAGGCACCTACACCGACGCCAGCCAGCGCGACATCACCGGCGAAGCGCAATGGTTGTCCAGCAATGAAAGCGTCGCCAGCATTGGTGCCACCGGCATGGCCGACACCCATGCCGCGGGCAGCGCGCAGATCGGCGCAGCCAAGGACGGCGCGAGCCAGCAAACCAGCCTCACCGTGTTGACGCCGCCTGCGCTGAGCCTCACCGCCAGCAGGACCACCCTGAAGGAAGGCGAGAGCGCGACCGTCACCGTCACCTCCGCCGAAGCAGCGGATGACTTGGGTCTGGAAATCAGCTTCTCCGGCGGCGGCACCGGCGGCCTGCAACTGCCGCTCAGCGTAAACATCCCCGCCGGCCAGACCAGCGCCACGTTCAGCGTCACCGCGCAAAGCGTCGGCCAGTATCAGCTCATCGTCAGCGCGCCGCGCCGTTCGAGCGCCAGCCTCGACTTCACCATCCTGTCCAGCCTCGAGATCACCGGGCTCAGCCCCGCCAGCGGCGAGGCCGGCAGCCTGGTTGAAATCCAGGGCAGCGGCTTCGACCCCGACCCCGCCAAGAACGCCGTCACGTTCTTCGGCAACGCCCCGGCCACCGTCGTCAGCGCAAGCGCCACCGTGCTCAGCGTCAAGGTGCCGCCGCTCGCGCAAACCGGCGCCATCACGCTGACCACCCCCAAGGGCACGGCCCAGAGCCCCGTCTTCACCGTCATCCGCCAGCAGGATTTCGCGCTTACCGCCGGCCCGTCCAGCCAGGTGCTGCTCACCGGCGGCCAGGCCGTCTTCAGCCTCAGCCTGTCCAGCCTCGGCGTGCAGAATTTCACCGGGCTCGCCAGCCTCAAGCTCAGCGGCCTGCCCGCAGGCGTCACCGCCAAATTTAGCCCGGCCAACCTCGCATTGGGCCAGGCCGGCAGCCTCATCCTCAACGCCGGATCGGGCGCCACCGCCGGCAGCGTCGCCGTCACCGTCGAAGCCACCGCACTCGTTGCCGGCGTGCCGCAAACGCGCACCGCACAAATCACCGTCAACGTTCAGTCGGCGGTGGGCGTCACCGGCGTCAAAGGCCGTTTCGTCACCCCCGAAGGGCAGGGCATCGCCGGCGTGCGCGTCAACGTCGACGCTAACCAGACCGTCTCCGACGCCGCCGGCAACTTCATGCTGACGGGCCTGCCGGGCGGCAAGGTCACGCTGCGCATGGACGCGACGCCTGCGCATCCGCTGTATCCGATCTGGCCGACCATCGTCGAACTCGAAACCGGTAAGCTCACTGTGCTGCCGGACTGGCCGATCAACCCGCCGCCGGCTGACGACAAGTTCTCTGCGATCAGCAATGCGGTCCAGGATCAGGCGATTACCGATCCGCGCTACCCGGGGGTCGAGGTGACCTTGCCCGCGGGGGTGTCGATCACCGGCTGGGACGGGGTCAAGAAAACGCGCATTGCCATCGAGCGCATCGAAGCCAGCAAACTGCCGACCGTGCCGCCGCCGGTACCCACCAAAGAGCATTACCAGCTTTACTTCGGCACCCCCATGGGCGGCGTGCCGGACCAGCCCATCCCTATCTCGGTCCCCAACGTCACTGGCCTTGGCCCTGGCGAGAAGACCGAAATCTGGTACTTCGACGGCAGCCCCATGAACGGTGTCGGCGAGTGGAAGGTTGCAGGCACGGCGACAATTTCCGCCGATGGCCAGCAGGTCGTCACCGATCCCGGCCAGGGGATTCCCCGTTTCTGCGGGGTGTGCGGCCTGGCAGCCGCGAGATGCCCGGATCTGCCGCAAGGCGACCCGCCGCCTGACGACGATTGCCCTGACAAGGGCGGCAACCCTGTCGAGCTTTATACCGGCTACGAAAAACCCAATCTGGGTGGCTTGTCCTGCTCAGGCCTGGTGCCGATCGAATTCGGGCTCTCCTATAGCCCCGTGGATATCTACCAGGGTCGTTCGGGCTTGGAGGCCAGCTTTGGCCAGGGCTGGTTCTCCGATTACGAAATTACGCTCGCCACGAGCAACCAATTGCCGGGGAGCAAGCGCCTTTTCCTGCCCGGAGGCAGCCGGGTCAACTTTGCCGTGCAGCCTGACGGCAGCTTCATTGCTCCGGGCAACAAGCGCTTTGAAGGTGCCGTGCTCAAGAAAGTTGGTAGCGCCTGGGAACTCAGGCACAGGAATGGCACGCTGTGGCGCTTCGGCATGGTCGATGAGATCGGCGTCACTGCTGCGTTCCTAACGGAGATCATCGACGCACGCGGCAACGCGCAGCAGATCTCCCGCCGTGCCGACTACAAGATCACCCGTATCGGCACCAATGAGCGCGCCCACACCTATACCTACGGCCCGAACAACTTGGTCGAGCGAATCACCGACCCCGCCGGCCGCGAAATGCGCTTTACCTACAACGCGCAGAAACGCATCGAGACGGTGACAAACGCTGACGGCGGCATCACCCGCTACACCTACGTCGGCGACAACGAATACCCTGCAAGCCCGGTCTGCACCCAGGGCACCGACGGCCTGCGCATCAAGACCATTGAGTATCCCGGCGTCGCCACTATCACCGAGAACTTCCATGGCACCAGCCGGCGCGTGCTGCGGCAGATTTCGCGCCTGGGAGAGACCCGCTTCGCCTACCAGGTCACCGGCGCCTGCATCACTCATGTGTCGGACCCCAACAAGGTCTGCACCGCCAACTGCCCGCATGAGGACAGCTGGGAAGCCTTCCAGGACGGTTGGCGCTTCTTCGGTGGCAAAGTGGTCGCCACCCGCATGATCGAACCTTCCGGCCGCGAAACGCTGCGGCGCTTCAGCGCCCGCGGCGCCGTGCTGGAATTCGAAGATACCGACGGCGTGCAGATCAGGAAGGTTCTGGATGCACAGAACCGCGTCGTCCGCGAAACCGACATCCTCGGCCGCGTCACGCAGTACGCCTACGACGCCGCCGGCAACGTCATCAGCCAGCAGGATCCCCTGGGCCGCATCACCGACACCCAGTACGATCCCAAGTGGAATCAGCCCACGCTGCTTACCCGCTACCTGGACGACGGCAGTCCAATCACCACCCAGATCCAGTATCACGCCACCCATGGCCAGCCCACCAAGCTGACCGACCCGGAAAACCGCGCCACCACGCTCGCCTACACCCCGCGTGGCCAGCTCGCCAGCCTGACCGACTCCCTCAACCAGCAGACCCTGCTCAGCTATAACCTAGCCGGCGACCTCACTGAATCAGAAGACCCGCTGGGCAACCTTAGACGCTTCGTCACCGACGGCGCCGGCCGCACCGTCAAGATCACCACACCCAAGGGTTTCGACTGGCTGCAAAGCTGGAACGGGAAATCCCAGCCTCTGATCGAAACGGACCCCCTGAACGGCAAGGTCGAACAGGTCTACGATGACGCAGGGCGCCTGGTCAGCATCTGGGACGAGAATGGCAATCCGGTCGAGCGCTACACCTATGACGGCCGTGGCAACCTGGTTACCAGAACCGACGCCAACAACCAGAGCGAGACCTACCAGTACGACAGCGCCAACCGCCTGATTGCGACCACCACCCGCAAGGGCGAACTCATCAGCTACGCCTATGACGGCCAGGATCGCCTCATCCAGATTTCCCGGCCCGATAGCAGCACGACTTACAGCTACGACGCGGCCGGACGATTGATCCAAGTCCAGGAAGGCAGCGCCCGCCTGCAATTCGACTACGACACCGCCGACCGCCTGGTGCGCGAGATTCAGGACACCCCAAATGGATACAACAGCGTCGAATACCAGTACGACGCGCTCGACCGCCGCACCAGCCGCAAGGTCAATGGTGGCGATGAAACCCGCTACAGCTACAACAAGGCCGGGCAGCTCACCCAGATTCAATACCGGGGCGAGACCACGACCTATCAATATGATGCGGTTGGGCGCCTGACCCAGAAAGTCCTGCCCGACGGTATCACTCAGCACTACCTGTACGACGCCGCCAGCCGCCTCACTCAGACGCAGTACCGGAACGGCGCCACCCTCATCGAGCAGCTCGACCTGGCCTACGACGCCGACGGCAACATCGTCAGCAAGAAACTCGCCAACGGCAGCCTGGCGCAGGACAGTGCGCTGACCGCCAGCTTCGATGCCGCCAACCGCATGACCGGCATCACCGTCGGCGGCAAGACCTACGCGCTCGCCTACGACGCCAACGGCAACCTCATCGGCAAGACCAACACAGCGGACGCCAACGACAGCACTGTCTATACGTGGGACGCGCGCAACCGGCTCACCGGGATTGCGGCGCCTGGTCTCGCGGCCTCGTTCCAGTACGACCCCATGGGGCGGCGCGTCGAGCGCACCGTCAATGGCGAAACCACCGCCTACGTGTACGACGGCGTTCAGGCCATCGGCGAAGTGAGAGGCGGGCAGATCACGACGCTACTGACCGGGCTTGCTGTTGATGAAGCCATTGCGCGATATGCGCCAACCGGGCGGCTCACCCAGCTGGGCGACCATTTGGGTAGCGTTGTCAGGCAGATCAACGAAGCGGGATCAACGCAAAGCACGGCTGCCTACAGCCCGTATGGCGAAGCTGCGATAACCGGGGATGAACAGCAGAACAGCACGGGTTACACCGGGCGGGAGAACGACAAAACCGGGCTCTATTTTTATCGTGCCCGGTACTACGACCCGATCCTTAAGCGTTTTATATCCGAAGACCCGATCGGCATCGCCGGCGGCTTGAATCTCTACCAGTATGTGGGAGGCGACCCGGTCAGTTACGTCGATTCGGATGGTCAGTTGCCCATCGTCCCCATTCTTGTCACTGGGGGCAGACTGTATGCCCAGTGCGTGGCACGCTGCACAGCGAGTGATGCGTTAAATGATGCACTGACAGGTGAATGTGTAGATTTGGGAGATTCTGCTGGCGACTGCCTGCAGGAGTGCTTGAATCCGTTGAATTGGGGTGGGAAAAAAGGTGGACCGAAGTCTGATATAAAAGGTGGCGACCGTTCTGGCAAAGACTTCACAAAATCTGGCAAGGATAAGGTTCGCAACGACAATGCTTCAAAGAATGATGGACAAATGAAATGCGAAAATTGTGGGCAAGACGTGGTTCCGCCAAAACAACATCAAAAGGGCGTTACTCCACCGAGCAACGAGGCGCACGTGGATCATATTGATCCAAAATCAAAGGGTGGCGCTGGATCGCCGGAGAATGGTCAAGTCCTCTGCAGGACGTGTAATCTAGATAAAAGTAACAAATGATACCTGCCATGCGCCAAGAAAAAATCCATTTTCACCTTGAGCAAGATGAGGATGGTTATCCACCTTTCTCGGTGGAGAGAGTTTGGGCCACTCCCGTTGGTAATGACCAGTATCTCCTCGACAGCATTCCGTTTTATGTCTTGGAGGTTTCGTTAGGTGACAAGGTATTGGCGCCAATGGATGACGGTATACCTGTGTTCGATAGCGTGATAGAAAGTAGTGGACATTCAACGCTGCGTTTAGTGCTCATGAATGATAATTTCCCAATGAGCGAAGTGACAAACGTTCTGGAAAAGTTGGGCTGTAAGTGGGAGGGCGCGGAAATAGGAACGATGATTGCGGTCGATGTGCCACCTGAGATCGAGATTGAGCCCGTTATTCAGTTTCTTAATGGGTTGGTCGAGGCGGGGCAGATCGATTATCAGGAAGCATGCATAAGGCATAGTTGATTTAACGCAGTGACAACGGGGTCACGCAGCAGCGATAATAAATGGGGTCAGACTGAGCTAACCCGGGTTTTCCGGACACTTTTAAATGGCGACAATAGCCAAGGAGGTGTCAGATGGAAAGACCCAAGCGCCAACGGGGTCAGGTCTCGCCAACGGGGTCAGTTCTCGCCAACGGGGTCAGGTCTTGCAAAACAACATCCCTCGTCTAAGCTGATTTCATCAGCCAACGTTCACAAGCGATGGGGTCAGGTCTTGCAAAACCACATCGCTCGTCTAAGCTGATGCCATGTCACGTCCCCTAAGACTCGAACTCGCCGGTGGTCTATACCACGTCACGTCGCGCGGCGACGGGCAGGAGGACATCTACCTGTCGGACGCCGACAGGCTGGTTTGGCTGGAGGTGTTTGGCCAGGTCTGCAAGCGCTTTAACTGGGTGTGTCACGCGTGGTGCCAGATGACGAACCATTACCACATCCTGATCGAGACGCCCGAGGCGAACCTCGCGCAGGGCATGCGGCAGTTGAACGGCGTCTACACGCAGCGCTTCAATCGCGCCCATTCGAGGGTGGGGCATGTATTTCAGGGGCGTTACAAGGCCATTCTCGTCGAGCGCGACAGCTATCTGCTGGAGCTGGCGCGCTACGTGGTGCTCAACCCGCTGCGCGCCCGCATGGTCAGGCGGCTGGAAAACTGGCCCTGGAGCAGTTATCTGGCCACCTGCGGCCAGGCGCCGGCGGCGGAATGGCTGCAGACGGACTGGATCCTGGCGCAGTTCGGCCGGCAGCGCGCCGCCGCGATCCGCAAGTACGTGGCGTTCGTGCACGAAGGCGCCCGCCTGCCGAGCGTGTGGACGCAGTTGCAGGGGCAGATCTATCTGGGCTCGGAAAGCTTCGTCAAAAAAATGCAGGCGCAGATCGAGAAAAAGCCCGCGCTGGATGAAATCCCGCGCGTCCAGCGGCGCACGCTTGCACAGCCGCTCGCCGATTTCGAGCAGCGCTATCCGCGCGACGAGGCGATGGCGCGTGCGTATTTGTCAGGTCAGCCACGATGCTGGCAATTGCTGCGCACTTCGGGGTGCATTATTCGACTGTGAGCCGGGCGGTGAAGGCGCATGAGAATCGGCGGCGGTGAAGGGGGGGCGGTTTTGAAAGCCGACGGCATGCCGTCGGCTTTTGTTGCCACATGTAGTCAGTTCAGCCTTTTCCGAACACGCCCAGCTTGCGCAGGATGAAAGTCAGCAGCGCCGCGCCGGCCACCGCGACGACGAATCGCTGCACGCCGCCGCGGGTGCGATGCCGACGAGGCCGGCCAGCCAGTAGCCCAGCACCGACCCGCCCACGCCCCCCAGCACGTTGACGATCAGGCCCATCTGGGCGTTGGTTTTCATGAGGCTGCTCGCCAGCCAGCCGACGATGCCGCCTATGACCAGCGTGATGATCCAGCCCATATCCTGTCTCCCTGAGTACGTTGTGAATGGTGTGCCGCAAGCTTGTGCGGGCGCCTGTTCACTGTAGTTCATCCGGCGTCGGGGGGGGGCGGGCCGGATGGCGTCTCGGTGACGAGCCGGTCAGGCGGCTTTCATCAGGACCGGCGCTTCGGCGCGGGGCAGGGCGTGCGCCGGCCGGACCGGGGTGCGCGCAGGGCGGGGCGCGGCGGTGAGGTGCGTCCGGTGCTGACCCTGCGCCGCAACGCCGGCATCGATGCGGAACACCGCGACGGCTTCGACGAGCTCGCGTGCCTGCGAGCTGAGGCCGGTGGCCGCGGCGGCGATCTCTTCAACCAGCGCGGCATTCTGCTGGGTGGTGTCGTCCATCTGGATGACGGCTTCGCCGACCTGGGCGACGCCGGCACTCTGTTCGACGCTCGCGGCGCTGATCTCGCTCATCAGGTCGGTGACGCGGCGGATGCTGGCGACGACGTCGTGCATGGTGGTGCCGGCGCGGTCGACCAGCGTCGAGCCCTGATCGACGCGCGCGACGCTTTCCTCGATCAGGTGCTTGATCTCCTTGGCGGCCTCGGCGCTGCGCTGCGCCAGGGTGCGCACCTCGCCCGCGACGACGGCAAAGCCGCGGCCCTGTTCCCCCGCGCGCGCCGCTTCGACGGCGGCGTTGAGCGCGAGAATGTTGGTCTGGAAGGCGATGCCGTCGATGACGTTGATGATGTCGCCGATCTTGCGGCTCGATTCGCTGATGCCGCGCATGGTGTCGACCACCTGCGCGACCACCTCGCCGCCGGCTTCGGCGACGCCCGCGGCGTGCTTGGCCAGCTGGTTGGCCTGCTGGGCGTTGTCGGCGTTCTGCCGCACGGTCGAGCCCAGCTCCTCCATCGAGGCGGCGGTTTCTTCCAGTGCGCTGGCCTGGCTTTCGCTGCGCGATGAGAGGTCCTGGTTGCCTTGGGCGATTTCGGCGCTGGCGGTGGCAACCGATTCGGCGCCCTGGCGCACCCGCCCGACGACGCGCGTCAGGGCCTGCTGCATCTCGTCGAGCGAGGCGAGCAGCGGGGTGAATTCGTCGCGCGCGTCGTCGCGCACCGCCACGGTGAGGTCGCCGTCGCGCACGCGCCGGGCGACCTCCTGCGAGGCGGCGATGCGCCGCTTGAGCACGCGGCCCAGATGCCAGGCGAATGCCAGCAAGGCGGCCGCGACGGCGAACACGGCGGAGACCACGAGCACGCGGGTGTTGTCCGTGCCGCGCTGGATGATCGCGACTTCCTTCTCGAGGTGCTCGCGCTGGTAGACCTTCTCGGTCGCGAGCGTGTCGAGCAGCTGGTTGCGGACGGGGATCGTCCGCTCCACGAGCATCGCGAAGGCTGCCGCGGTGTCGCCGGATTCGATGACCCGGACGTTTTCCCCGGCGACGGTCCAGAAGGCGTCGATGCGCGGGACGATCTGCGCGTACAGGGCGCGCTCGGCGTCGTCGAGGATGGCAGCCTCGAATTCCTTCAGCGTCGCGTCGATCAGCCGGCGTTTCTCGGCGATGTCGGCGAAGGTTGCGCGCTGGTCGTCGCCCGGACCGAGCAGCATCGCGTGCCGCAACTGCAGTGAGGCGCGGGTGACGTTGAGTTCCACCGTGGCGATTCGCATCAATTGCGGGACGCGCACGGTGCCCGCCCGTTCGGCGAGCGCCGCGTCTTCTTTGAGGGCGGTCCAGCCGTACAGGCCGACGACGGCGAGCGCGGCGATCAGGAGGCAGGAGACCCAGTAAAGGCGGGTGGCAATACCCAGGGTGAAGGAAGGAGTCATGTTTTTGTCCTACAGCGTATGGGGTGATTGTGTGATCGTCTGTCTAGGACAAAACTTAATAGTTTTCCAAAAAAATATTTTTAATAATAATTTGTCATGGACATAATGAATTTTTGTGCGTAAGGGCGCGGGCTGGTCGCACCGCCCGTGATCGTGGCGCGCTCCGGCGGACGGGGTTTGATGGCGGACGCCTCGGGCGGCCGCTTCCTGGCGGTGCTTCCCGCCCGGTCAGGGCGCGAAGCGGGCGAGCACGGCCTCGAACGCCGAGGCTTCCAGCACGTCGTAGCTTTCGCGGCTGAACAGGGTGACGGCGCCGGCCATTTCGCTCCAGCCGTAGCCGCGGCTCTGCACGTGCAGGGCCTCGCTGTCCTGCGGCACGCGGGCGAGGCAGTGCAGGCGGCCGCGGGCGTAGACGAGGTTGTAGGGCTGGTTCCGCTGGTGCAGGCAGTCGATTTCCAGCCAGGCGTCGATGGGGTCGTCGAAAGCCTTGCACGGCAGGGGGTAGGCGAGCGGGCCGCCGTTGTGGGCGAAGCGCGGATCCTGCACGGGCAGGGGGGCGTCCTGCACGAAGCTCTGGAAGTGCAGATGATTGACCGAGGCCCCGGCGCCCTGGCTGTTGTAGCCGAGGCAGAGGCCCGCCACGCCGGATTGCGCGCACACGTCCCAGGCCCAGCTGTGCATGGCCGGCGTGAGCTGTTGCGGCAGTTCGCGCTGCGGCTCGGGGACGACGAGGCCGTGCAGGCGGGCGAAGGGAAACTTGTTGTAGAGGACGCGCGCGGGCTTGCCGGCGAGCGTGCCTTCCCACAGCACCTCGCGCGCGAGGAAGGGCTTGTTGAAGTGGAAGCCGGTGCGGCTGAAGGGACGCAGCAGGCCCTCGAAGGCCTGGCCGCTGGCGCGCGGCGGACGCAAGGCGCGCAGCGGGTTGAAGCGCACCTGCCAGGGGCCGTCGCGGCGGCTTTCGAGGGTGCCGAGGCGGTCGAAGCCGATCATCGCAAGCTTGAGGAAGACGTGCAGGTCGTCGTCGGGCTCGGTGAGGATCTCGCCGCGCCGCAGGGTGTCGGCGACGGCGGTGGCGAGCTCGGCGTGGCGCGCGGCGAGGGCGGGCTTCAACTGCGCCCACAACGCGGGGTCGTAGGCGGCGTTGGCGAGCACGAGGATGTAGGCGCCGAGGCCGCGCTGGGTGGCGAGCAGGTCGGCCAGCCCGTCGACGAAGCGGCGTTCCAGGCCGGCGGGCGAATCGAACGGGGACGGGTCCGGGGACATGCGGGCGGGCGCGGGGGCAAAGCCCGTATGGTGCCATCGGCCCGCCGCCGGGGGCATTCAGGTTTTTTTGCGGGGGGTGGACCGGGTTTATAGCGCGCCGTCGGCGCCGGCGCGCATCACGCTTTCCATTTTCTCGCGGATGCCGAGCACGCTGCGGCGCAGCTCGGGCGTCATGCCGGCGTATTTGCCGGTGTGCTCGAGCCAGGTGATGTCCCAGTCTAGCGTGAGCACCCAGATGGTCTGGTCGGCGTCTTCCATGACGGCGATGCGGCAGGGCATGAACACCACCGTTTCCGGGATCAGCCGGATGAGGTCGCGGGCGAGCGCGACGTCGCAGAAGCTGAAGATCTCCACGCGCGGGGCGTCGGCGTCGCCGAGCGCGGCGCGGAAATCCTGCGACAGCGGGTGGTGGGCGACCTGCTTGAGGTTGAGCCGGTTGGCGCGCAACAGCATCGACTGCACCACCTCGTCGAAGGAAAGGCCGGGTCGGGCCTTCATCTTCAGCGCGAAATGGTTGATGACCTCGCGCGCGTCCATCTGCGCCAGGCGCTCCAGCATCGGCATCGCGGCGGCGCGCCAGCGCTTGCGTTCCTCGGGCTTGAGCACGCGGCTCATCTGGTAGTCGCGGTAGGGCGGCGGCGGACCCTGCTGGATGATCATGGGGCCGTAGGGGGTGAGTTCGAAGTCGAGCCAGCCCTCGATCGGCGCCGCCGGCGCGCGCGGGGCGTCGGCAGCCTGGGCGGCGAGGCCGAGGCAGCAGGCGAGGACGAGGACGGGCAGGCGCATCATGGCGGGCGAGTGCGGGGGGGACGTCCCTATGCTAGGCATGCGCCGGGAGGCGGTCAACGTCAGGCGCCGCCGCGGAAATGCATTTCCAGGGCGGCCAGCTCGGCCGCGGCGGCGTCGAAGTCGCCGCGCTGCACGCAGGCCTCGATGCGGCCGGCCGCGTCCTGCACCGATTTCGCCAGCACGCTCGCCGCCGCGCCCTTCAGCGCGTGCGCTTCCTTGCGGCAGGCGGCGGCATCGCGCTGTTCGATGGCCCGGCCGAGCGCGGCCAGACTCGCTTCGGTGGTGCTGAGGAAGACCGCTTCCAGTTCGGCCACGAGCTTGGGATTGTTGGGGTAGCGCGCCTGCAGCGCCGCGCGGTCGAGCAGGGCCGGCGGCGCGGCCGCGGGCTCGGTGGGCGGCAGCCACTGCATCAGCATGGCGGCGAGCGCGGCGTCGGTGTAGGGCTTGCTCAGGTAATCGTTGGCGCCGGCGCCGAGGCAGACGTCACGGAAATCGGGGCTGGCGTTGGCGGTAAGCGCGATGATGGGAATGCCGCGGATCTCGCCCGGCAGTTCGCGGATGCGGCGCGTGGCGGTGAGGCCGTCCATTTCCGGCATCTGCCAGTCCATCAGCACGAGGTCGAAGTCGTCCGCCGCCAGCATCTCCAGCGCCTGCGTGCCGTTGGCGGCGATCGCGTGCTGCAGGCCCATCTCGCGCAGCTGGTGCGCCAGCACTTTCTGGTTGACCGGGTGGTCCTCCGCCACCAGCACGCGGCCGCGCAGCTGCACGACGGGCTGGGCGGGCAGCTCGGCGAGCGGCAGCGTGGTGGCGGGCAGATCGAGCACGAGGGTGAAGCGGCTGCCGCGTTCCGGTTCGCTGTCCACCGTGAGCGTGCCGCCCATCAGTCCGGCGAGCTGGCTGCTCACCGCGAGACCGAGGCCGGTGCCGCCATAGCGGCGCGTGGTGGAGGCGTCCGCCTGCGAGAAGGCCTGGAACAGGCGCGCCCGCGCGGCTTCGCCGATGCCGATGCCGCTGTCCCGCACGCTGAAGACGCAGCGGATCGCCTCGCCCGCGGGCTCGAACGCGGCGTGCAGCTCGACCTTGCCCTGGTGGGTGAACTTGATGGCGTTGTCGACCAGGTTGAGGAGGATCTGGCGGATGCGGGTGGGGTCGCCGAGCAGGGTGGGCGGTACGTCGCCGCCGAAGCCGAGCGTGAGGTCGAGGTTCTTTTCCAGCGCGCGCGCCTGGAACAGCGCGACCACGCCCTGCATCAGCGCGGCGGGCGAGAACGCGACCGCCTCGATGGACAGCTTGCCGGCCTCGATCTTCGAGAAATCGAGAATGTCGTTGATGATGGTGAGCAGGCTCTCTGCCGAGCTTTTCACGGTGGCCGCGTATTCGCGCTGGCGGGCGTCGAGCGGGGTCTTGAGCAGCAGGCTGCTCATGCCGAGGATGCCGTGCATCGGCGTACGGATCTCGTGGCTGACGTTGGCGACGAACTGCGACTTGGCGTGCGCCATCTGCAGCGCGGCTTCGCGCGCGGCTTCCTTGGCCGCCTCGGCGGCGCGCTGCTCGGACACGTCGCGCATGATCGCCTGGATCACCGGCTTGCCCTCCAGCTGCATGGTGTGCAGCGTGATTTCGGCGGCGAAGGTGCTGCCGTCCTGGCGCAGGCCCTGCCAGTCCATCACCGCGTGGCCGGTGCGCTTGGCGCGCTCGATGGTGCGGCGGGCATGGTCGTAGGCCAGCAGGCCGTTGGGCTGGACCGAAGTGCCGAGCTGGGAAATCGGGGTCTGCAGGAAAGTGCCGACCGAGTCCATGTGGAACATGTCCAGCGTGGCCGGATTGCAGTCGCTGAAACCGTTGTCGTCGAGAATGACCACGCCGTCGGGGTTGGTCTCGAACAGGGTCTGGTATTTCTTGCGTTCGGTTTCCAGCTGGCGGGTCTGGCCCAGCATGCGGCGGCTGACCAGCACCGCCACCAGCGTGGCCACCACCGTGGCGAAAATGCCCAGCACCAGCATCAGGTTGCGGGTTGCCTGGTAGGCGGCGAAGGTCTTGGACAGCCCGGCTTCGTTGGCCTCGCGCTGCAGATGCGTCATGTTGTCGAGCGCGGCGACCAGCTTTTCCTGCAGGGGGATCGCCTGTTCCTGCAGCAGGGTCAGTGCGCCGTAGTTGTTCTCGTCGAGCGCCGCCTCGACCACGCTGAACATGACCGGCTGGTTGGTCATGATGATGCCGTCGAGGTCGCGCATCAACTGCAGCTCCTCCTGGGTGGTGAGCATGGCGACCAGCGTGGCGCGGTACTTGGCGTAGCGCTCGCCGTGCTCCTGGAACTTGAGGAAGAGGTCGTCCTTTTCCCAGGGGTCGATCGAGACGACGATGGCGTGCATGAGCATGGCGCGGTCGCGCAGGGCGTCGCGCATCTGTGAGGCCAGCCGCGTCTTCACGTTGTTCACCTTCACCACGTGTTCCAGCTCGGCGTTCAACCGTTCCATCTGGGTGACGCCGAGGCCGATCACCGCGAGCATCAGCAGCAGGGCGGCGGCGAAGCCGAAGCCGACGTTGAACAGCAGGCCGCGCAGCGGCGAGGCGTTCGGCTGCGTCATCGGCTATTCGCGGCGGAAGGCGACGACGTGATCGACCGCGAGCTTGATGCCGATCTTCTCGCCGATGGCGTGGTTGTGGTGCGAGGGCACCAGCGACAGCGCGCGCTGGCCGCTGGGCAGCTTGAGCGTGTAGAGGAACTCGGCGCCGCGGAAGGCCTTGTTCTCGACTTCAGCGAGCATCAGGCTGTCGTCGTCGTGGACGATGTCGTCGGGCCGCAGCAGCACGTCGACGTGGCAGCTGCGCACGCAGGCCTCGCAGCCGTGGGCGCCGCACTCGACCGGGATGTGGCCGTTCAACACGCCGAGTTCGATCTCGACCTGGTGGTCGTTGATGACCTCGCCGGTGAGCAGCGCACCCTGCCCGACGAAGTCGGCGACGAAGCGGTTGGCCGGCTCGTGATACAGGTTGTAGGGCGTGTCCCACTGCTGGATGCGGCCCTCGTGCATCACCCCGACCCAGTCGGCCAGCGAGAAGGCTTCGTGCTGGTCGTGGGTGACGATGAGCGCGGTGGTGGCCTCGCGCTTGAGGATGTCGCGCACCTCGAGCGACAGGCGTTCGCGCAGCTCGACGTCGAGGTTGGAGAAGGGCTCGTCCATCAGGATCAGGCGCGGGCGCGGAGCGAGCGCGCGGGCGAGCGCGACGCGCTGCTGCTGGCCGCCCGAGAGCTGGTGCGGATACTGATTCGCATGGCCGGCCAGGCCCACGAGCTCGAGCAGCTCGGCGATGCGCGCCTGTTTGGTTGATTTGTCTTCGCCGCGCAGGCCGAAGCCGACGTTGTCGGCCACGGTGAGGTGCGGGAATAGCGCGTAGTCCTGGAACACCATGCCGACGCGGCGCTTCTCGGCGGCGAGCATCCAGTCCGGGCGACTGACGACTTCGCCGCCAATGCGGATTGCGCCCGTCTGGATCGGTTCGAAGCCCGAAATGCAGCGCAACGCCGTGGTCTTGCCGCAGCCCGAGGGGCCGAGCAGGCAGCCGATCGCGCCTTCGGGCAGGGTGAAACTGAGGTCGGCGATGATCTGCCGTGCGCCGTAGGACTGCGAAACCGAATCGAGCACCAGTTCAGCCATGGGTCAGTCGTGCAGGCGCGAACCGCGCCAGGTCAGGAGAATGATGGGAATGATACCGGCAACGACGATGGCGAGCGCAGGCAGCGCGGCGCGCTCCCATTCGCCTTCCGAGGTCATCTCGAACACCCGCACCGCCAGTGTGTCCCAGCCGAAGGGGCGGGTCATCAGCGTGATCGGCATTTCCTTCATGATGTCGACGAAGGCCAGCGCCGCGGCGGTGAAGAGGCTGGCGCGCAGCATCGGCAGATGCACCCGGCCCAGGAGCGCGGCGGTCGAGGTGCCGAGGTTGCGCGCCGCTTCGTCGATGTTGCGGGTGATGCGGTGCAGCCCGCTGTCGATGGGGCCGAAGCCGACCGCGAGGAAGCGCACCAGGTAGGCCGTCAGCATCACCAGCAGCGTGCCCTTGAGGATTTCGGTGCCGTCGAAGCCGAACCAGGCGGCGCCGACGTCGATCAGCCAGTTGTCGAGCGCCGCCACCGGGATGAACAGGCCCACCGCAAGCACCGCACCGGGGAAGGCGTAGCCGAGGGTCGCGATGCGCTGGGTCCAGGTCATCAGCGCGCCGGGGCGCTGGCGGCCGGCGTAGGCGAGCAGCAGCGCCACGACGACGACCAGCAGCGCGCCCAGGCTGGCAAGCAGCAGCGAGTGCAGGGCGAAGCCCCAGTAGCGCGCGTCGAGGTCGACCGCGACCACCTCGCGCGTCCACAGCGCGAGCTGCGCGACCGGGATCAGGAAGGCGACCGCGAGCACGCTGCCGGCGTAGAGAAAGGCCAGCCACGCGAGGCCGGGCGAAAGCTTGATGCGGCGCGAACCGGCGCTGCGCCCGACCGTGCCGAAGCGCATCTTGGCGCGCGAGCGCTGCTCCAGCACCACCACCACCAGCACGAACAGGATCAGGATCGAAGCGAGCTGCGCCGCGGCCTGCAGCGAGAACAGGCTGTACCACGCCTTGTAGATGGCGGTGGTGAAGGTGTCGTAGTTGAAGATCGCCATGGTGCCGAAGTCGGCCAGCGTTTCCATCAGCGCCAGCATGAGGCCGGCGGCGATCCACGGCCGCGCCATCGGCAGCGCCACGCGGAAGAAGCCCTGCGTGCGCGAGAGGCCAAGCGACTGCGCCGCTTCGAGCGCAATCGCGCCCTGCGTCGCGAAGGCGTTCTTGGCGATGAGATACACGTAGGGGTAGAGCGCGAGCGACATCACCAGAATGACACCGCCGCGCGAGCGGATCTCGGGCAGGCCGGTGAGGTTCCAGCCTTCGCGCAGCCAGGTCTGCAGCGGGCCGGTGAAGTCGAGGAGGCCGATGGCGACGAAGGCGGTGACGTAGGCGGGCAGCGCGAGCGGCAGCAGCAGCGCCCAGTCGAATAACCGCCGGCCGGGAAATTCGCACATCGCCGTGAGCCAGGCGAGCGAGACGCCGAGCAGCGAGACGCCCAGGCCCACCCCCGCCACCAGCCACAGCGTGTTGGCGACGAGCTCGGGCAGGGCGAACTCGATCAGGTGCGCGAGGATGTCGCGCTCGATGTCGGCGTAGGACGAGAAGGTGACCGCGACCGGCACCAGCACCAGCGCGGCGACCGCCAGTGCGAGCAGCAGCCAGCCGCCCGGGCGGGCGGGCGGCCAAACAAAAACGCCCGGGGTGGGCGTTTTTGCGGGATGCGCTACGAGCTCAGGCAAGGCGATTCACTTTTATTTGTAACCGGCACGGTCCATCAATTTTACGGCCTGCGCCTGCAGGCTGCCAGCCTGCTTCACGTTGATGAGGTTCTGCTTGAAGCTGCCCCAGGCGGCGACCTTGGCGTCCGGCTTCACTTTCGGGTTGACCGGATACTCCATGTTGACGTCGGCGAACTGGTTCTGCGCCGCTTCCGACGACAGCCATTCGATCAGCTTCTGCGCGCCGGCCGGATTCTTCGCGTGGCGGGTGACGCCGGCGCCGGAGACGTTGACGTGCACGCCGGCCGACGCGTTCTTCAGACCCTGGTTGGGCCAGAAGAGCGCCAGCGGCAGCTTCGGGTTCTTCTCCATCAGGCGGCCAAAGTAGTAGGTATTGACCAGCGCCACGTCGCACTGGCCGGCGGCGACCGCTTCCATCGTCTTGGTGTCGTCGGGGAAGGGCGCGGTGGCGAGGTTGGCGACCCAGCCACGCACGATGTCCTCGGTTTTGCCCTCGCCGTGCTCGTGGATCATCATCGCGACCAGGCTCTGGTTGTAGACCTTCTTCGAGGTGCGCAGGCACAGGCGGCCCTTCCACTTCGGATTAGCGAGGTCTTCGTAGGTGGACAGGTCGGCCGGCTTCACCTTGGTCGGGTTGTAGACGACGGTGCGGGCGCGCACCGACAGGCCGAACCATTCGTTCTCGGGATCGCGCAGGTGGGCGGGCACGTTGGTCTCGAGCGTCTTCGACTTGATCGGGCGCAGCAGGCCTTCTTCCGACGCCTGCCACAGGTTGCCGGCGTCGACCGTCAGCAGTACGTCGGCCGGGGTGTTCCGGCCTTCGGCCTTGAGGCGGGCCATCAGCGGGCCTTCCTTGTCGGTGATGAATTTCACGGCTACGCCGGTTTCGCGGGTGTAGGCGTCGAACAGCGGCTTGATGAGTTGCTCGTTGCGGGCGGAATACACCACCACTTCCTGCGCCAGGGCAGGGAGGGTGGCGGTGACGAGCGTGGCAGCGGCAAGCAGGCGGGTCAGGGTCGATTTCATGGCAGGGATCTCCGTGGGAAGCATTCGATGCCGGAAATCATATTGGAAATGATAACGGTTATCAATAATTATTTTTTTGATGGGCGGCGGGCGTACCCATCAGATTTTCTCGAACTGGACCAGAGTCTGCAGCGCACCTTCGAACAAGGCGTCCATGCGCAGATGGCCGGGGCTGTCCTCGATGCTGAAGCCCGGCTGCACGCCGGGAGAGACGTCGAGCAGGCTGAGCAGGTCCGGCGGGTATTCGATCTCCAGCGTCAGCCGCATCGGGTAGTAGCCGTCGAGAAACCTGCGCATGTAGGGCCCGCTGTAGAGATTGAAATAGCCGTTGCCGGTGTTGCGCAGCGCCCGGGTGTCGGCGGCCAGGCACAGGCGGGCGCCGCGCTGCACGTCGACGAGCTGTACCGAGGCGCCCTCGATCCAGGCATTCCCGACCGCGTGGGCGCTCAACACCTTGAGGTCGCGCACGAAGCCTTCGCGGAAGGTGATCTGGCTGCGCGGTACGGCGTCGAGATGGTCGTGGCACTGGACCAGCCTGACCCAGCCGGTCGCCAGGCTGTCGGCGTCGATGCGGAAATGGTTCTGGTGATGGTGCACCGCCTTGGCGGGCGGCTTGTCGAGGAAACGGAGCTCGCCCTCGTTGACGTGGTAGGCGCTTTCCAGGCTGAGGTCGGCGGGGGGCTGGGCGTTGGCGGGGCCACCGAGCAGTGCGGCGAGGAGCGCGGCCAGACCAAGGCGCGCGCAGCGGGGGCTATTCGAGCCAGGCATCTGCCGTCAGCACCGGCAGAGGCGACAGGACGCGGCGGGCGCCGTCGTAGCGCTGGCGCCAGTAGGCGTCGTTGAGGCTCGACACCATGACGCCGCCGGTGCGGCTGCTCGATGCGTGCACGAAGCGGTCGTCGCCCAGATAGATGCCCACATGGGAATACGCTCGGTTGAGGGTGTTGAAGAAGACCAGATCGCCCGGCTGAAGTTCTTCGCGCGCCAGCGGCTGGGCGGATTCGCTGAGGCTGCGGCTGTCGCGCGGCAGGGTCAGCCCGGCAACCTGGCGGAAGACGTGGCCGACGAAGCCGCTGCAATCGAGGCCGGTTTGCGGCGAGGTGCCGCCGAGGCGGTAGGGACTGCCGACCAGGCTGACGGCATACATCGACACGTCGTCGCGGGACGTGGCTTGCGCCGCGGGCAGCGCCAGCATCAGCGTCAGCAGCAGGGCAAGCAGGGGCACGAGCTTCATCGATCGGACATCAACATCTATAGTGAATACATGAAACGGCTACGCCGTCCCGCAACTTGAATCCGAGGATCCCAGTCATGAGCGAACCGTCCGCGACGCAAACCAGTATGAACGATTCCGCGCAGCTCGCGCAATTGCAGGCCGATGCCGCGGCGGCGGCGAATGAGCCCGACCTGCGCGAGCGCGTGCGCGACCTGACCGCGCGCACCCTGCACCACCGCCGCCTCGCGATCGAGGACGTCCGCGCCATCGTGACGGCCGTCACCGCCGGCGTGGGCGAAGGGCTGTCGGCCCGCGGCGGCGAGATCAAGGACGGGCTGAAGCAGGCGATCGCCGGCGTCGACGAGGCCGTCGGCAGCGCCGCGCAGGCGGCGTCCTACGCGCTGCAGGAAGCGGCCTCGCAGGGCAAGGCCTTCAAGGACAACGAGCTCAAGGCCAGCCTCGAACAGTTGCGCGACCTCGAAGCGCAGTTCGTCGACACGCTGAAGCAGACCGCCGAGCAGTCGCGCGGCAAGCTGAAGGAAGAGCTCGAAAGCCTGAGCGCGCACCTCAAGCACAGCGGCACGCGCACCGGCGAACAGGCGCGCGCGGCGCTGCAGCAGCTGGCGCAGGGGGTGAAGGCCAGCGGACAGGCCGGGCGCGCGGGACTCAGCGAATCGGCCGCCACCGCGGTCGACCGGCTGTCGCAGGTGGCGAGCGGCGTGCTCGAGGCGCTGTCGGATTCGCTCAAGCGGCAGAGCGAACGCCTGCGTTCCTGAAAGCGTGACGGCGGCGACGCGCCGCCACGCACTGCGCCGCCGCCCGGGGGGGCAGCGCAGCGGACGCCATCCGGGCTAGACTCCCGGCATGCCCTCCATCCATAACAAATCCAATCCATAACAAACGACCACCATGCTCTGGGAAACCCTCTCCGTCGTGCGCGACCTGCCACGGCTGCACGAAATCGCCTCGGTGCTGATCCGCTACGGCTGGGGCGACCTCGTCCGCCTGCTCGGCATCAGCGGCGTGCTCGAGCGCGCCGGGCGGGTGCTGCACTGGCAAAGCACCTCCGAAGTCGGCCAGCTGGAAGCGCCGGTGCGCATCCGCCGCGCGCTGGAAGAGCTGGGACCGACCTTCGTCAAGCTGGGCCAGGTGCTGTCCACCCGCGTGGACCTGTTTCCGCCGCACTGGATCGCCGAGTTCGAAAAGCTGCACAGCCAGGTGCCGGCCGTGCCCTACGAGCGCATGCGCGCCGAACTGCTCGCCGCGCTCGGCGGCGAGCCGGAGACGCTGTTCGCGACCTTCGACCCGGTGCCGGTGGCGGCGGCGTCGATCGCGCAGGTCTACCGCGCCACGCTCCACGACGGCACGCCGGTCGTCGTCAAGGTGCGCCGGCCGGGCATCGAGGGCGTGATCCAGGCCGATCTGCGCATCCTCGAACACGCGGCGAAGCTGCTCGAGAGCGAGGTGCCGGATGCCCGCCGCTACGATCCCGTGCATATCGTGTCGCAGTTCCGGCGCTCGCTCGGACGCGAACTCGACCTCGCGAAGGAGGCGCGCAACCTCGACCAGTTCGCGCGCCACTTCGCCGATGATCCGCTGGTGAAGATCCCGCGGGTGTACTGGGCGTTCACCCATGAGCGGGTCAACGTGCAGGAGGAGATCAGCGGTCACGCCGGTGTGTCGGCGGAGCGCCTGCGCGCCGCCGGTCTCGATCCCCGCCTGCTGGCCGCGCGCGGCGCCGACACGGTGTTGCGCATGGTGCTGGTGCACGGCTATTTCCACGCCGATCCGCATCCGGGCAATGTGATCTTCCTGCCCGACAACCGCATCGGCATGATCGACTTCGGCATGGTCGGCATGCTGACCGACAATCGCCGCAACCAGATCGTCGACCTGTTGCACGCGCTCACGCGCAAGGACGAGCAGGGGGTGCTGCAGGTGCTGCTCGACTGGAGCGGCGATTCGTCGGTCGACGAGGAGCGGCTGGCCTACGACGTGGCCGAACTGCTGCAGAGCTACGACAACCTGCAGCTGAAGGACGTGAAGGTCGGCGCGCTGCTGAACGACGTGACCGCCCTGATGCGGGAGAACGACCTGCTGCTGCCGGCCGACCTGATCCTGCTGTTCAAGACGCTGATCACGCTCGAAGGCCTCGGCCAGCAGCTCGATCCCGAATTCCACATGATCGACCACGTGACGCCCTTCGTGGAGCGCGTCATCCAGCAGCGCTACACGCCGGGCGCGCTGTTCGCGAGGGGCCGCAAGAGCCTGCGCGAGGCGCTCGAGGTGGTCGCCGACCTGCCGCGCGACCTGCGGCATCTACTGCGCGACGCGCGGCGGGGACGGGTGAAGGTGGACCTTGACCTCAAGCGGCTCGACCACTTCGGTCATCAGCTCGACAGCGCCAGCAACCGCCTGACCATGGGCATCCTGACCGCCTCGCTGGTGATCGGCTCCAGCATCATCATGACGGTGGAGGGCGGACCGGAGTTATTTGGCCTGCCGTTGTTTGGGCTGCTCGGTTTCCTGATCGCCTTCTTCAACAGCGTCTGGATCATTTTCTCGATCTGGCGCTCGGGCAAGCACTGAGTCGTTGGCGCTCGGCCGCGGCAGTTCGTCGAGCGGCACCGGACGGCCGAGCAGGTAACCCTGCACGTGCGCGATGCCGAGCGCCTCGACCTTGCGCAGCACCTCTTCGGTTTCCACGCCTTCGGCTACCAGCGCGTAGCCGGCATCGGTCATCATGCGTGCGAAGTCGGCCACGACCTGAGCCGCGCGGTTGCCCTCGTCGAGCTTGCTCACCAGCGAAATGTCGAGCTTGACCACGTCGACCGGCAGGTCGACCAGGTAGCGCAGCGGCGAGTAGCCGGTGCCGAAGTCGTCCATCGCGATGCGGTAATTGACGGTGCGCAGCAGCTCGAGATAGGTGCGCACCTCGTTCATCTGCGTGATCAGCGAGGTCTCGGTGATTTCCAGCATCAGCGGATGGTCCGCGCCGTGGCGCGACAGCTGCATCAGCTGCGAGACGACTTCGGCGTTGGGGATGCTCTGCGCCGACAGGTTGATCGAGATGCCGCAGCCTGTGGGCAGCAGGCCGCGCGACAGGTCGGCCTCCAGCTGCGCCAGCACCGCCAGGTCGAAGGCGGTTTCGAGGCGGCGGCTGCTGACCAGCGGCAGGAAGGCCTCGGGCAGGATCAGCTCGCCGTGGTCGCGGATGCGCGCCAGGGCCTCGTAGTAGTCGAGCGAGAAGCCGGGCAGGCTGTGGATCGGCTGGTAGTGCAGCTCGATCATGCCGGATTCGGACAGCGCCTGGAACAGCGCGTGGGTTTCGCGGCTCGCCACCAGCGTCTGCGCGGTGCCGCGCGTGTCCTCGCCGTAGAGCGCGATGCGATGGCGCCCGGGCTGCTTGGCCGTGTACATCGCGATGTCGGCCTGCTTCGGCAGGTCGTCGACGTGCTCGATCGCGCCGGCCTCGCAGAAGGCGATGCCGATGCTGAGGCCGACCGGCTCCTTGATGCCGAGCTCGCCGAAGCTCGCCGCCTCGATCAGGTTCTCGCAGCGCTGCGCGATCTGTCGCGCCTGCGCGGGGGTGGTGCCGGCGAGGAAGGTGGCGAATTCGTCGCCGCCCAGGCGGTACAGCCGGTCGTTCGCGCGCAGCGCCATCACCAGCGCGTCGGCGATGATCGTCAGCACGCGGTCGCCCTTGGCATGGCCGTAGGTGTCGTTGATCGCCTTGAAGCGGTCGCAGTCGAACAACAGGTAGGCCACGCCCTGCGGCGATTGCTTCACCTGTGCCCGGAAGCCCTCCCAGTCCTCGTCGTAGGCGCGCCGGTTGTGGCAGCCGGTCAGCACGTCCTGGCGCGCCTGCGAATGGAACTCGCGGTTCTGGTCCTCGAGCGAGCCGTGCAGCTTCTGCAGCTGCAGCTGGTAATCGCACAGCGAGCGCCGGATCTGTTCCAGTTCGTGGATGCGCATGGGCTGGGCGCTCGACAGGCGGGGATTGAACCGACCCTGCTGCATGGCGTCGATGTCCTGCGACAGGCGGCCGAGCGGGCGCACCAGCAGGCGGTTGTAGATCACGAAGCCGAGCAGCGCGGCCCCCAGTAGCAGCGCGAACACCGCGAGCAGGGTGTTGGAGAGGATGGACTGGAAGCGCAGCTGGTCGGGATTGGGCAGCGCAGTGAACGCCAGGCGGTCCGACAGCGCGGTCGTGGTCAGCCGTTCGCCCGGCTTCACCGACACCCGCACGTCGGCGATGCGCGCCTGCAGGAGCGGGTTCTGCAGCAGCAGCGTGGCGATGAAATCGACGCGGATCAGCGCGTGGCCGAGCAGGGTGCGCTGGTTCTCGTCTTCGTACACGGGATGGCCGGCGTACAGCACGACCTGGCCGGCTTCCTCGGTCAGCCAGCTGATCGCGTCGTGCGGCGAGGCGCCCAGCGGCAGGGTCGCGGGCAGCGCGTGGCCGTCGCTGTCCGGCGCCAGCAGCGCGCCCTCCAGCCCATAGAGCCCTGCGCGGATCTGGCGGTTGTTCAGCAGGCCGCTTTCGTAGACCCGGTGTTCGCGCCAATAGGTGTAGTACTCGGGCAGCACCAGTTGCTGCCGGGTTTCGTCCCACTGTGCCAGCGCCAGGGACTGGCCCTGCGTCTGGTCGAGCAGGCGCTGGGCTGCGACCATTAGTTCCGAACGCGCGGCGCTTTCGTTGTGCTGGGCCATGTTGTGCGCGACGCTGCGCGTCTGGTAGGCCGAGAAACCGGCGATCAGGCCGGTGAACAGCAGCAGCGCGGAAAAGAAAATCAGCGCGGCCTGCCGGATCGAAAGCGGTTGCCGCAAGTTCATCGGGCCGCCACGGTGCCGAAGCGCTCAAGCTGGTGCAGCGCGTGTTCCAGCAGATCGAATTCGTGTTCCCCATCCATGAAGTGGTTCGCGCCCTTGATCACCACCATGGGGATCTGCATGTGCTGCAGTGCCGCAAACCAGTTGTGTCCGGCCAGCTCATCGAGATCGCCCATGATGAGGCGAACCGGAATCTTCGCCTGCTTCAGCGCCGCCAGCACGCGCGGCTGGTCCCAGCGCACGTAGGACAGCAGGCTGTCGGGCGTCGCCAGGTATTTCCGGCAGAACGACAGCGCATGGGGAATCAGCTCGCGCCGTCCGGCGGCGACGCGGGCTTCCAGCTGGCTGATCAATTGTGCGCGGTCGGCGCCGCCGATCTGGGCCTCGATCAGCGAAATGCCGATGTAGCCCTTCACCGCCGGGTCGGGTTTGCCGCTCAGGTAGGCGAGGCCCTGCAGGCTGCCGAAGCTGTGGCCGAACACCAGGATCTGGCCGTGCCCGCGCGCCTTGAGCCAGGCGACCCAGCGGGCGATCTCGGCCACGTCGTCCGCCATCGCATGCTTGTGCACCGCTTCGCACGCGAGGCTCTGCTTGCGGTTGGGAATGCCGAGGCTGAGCGTCGGCACCAGCACCGGGTAGCCGGCGTCGTTCAGCCCGCGCGCCAGGTTGGCGACGGTGGCGAACTCGCGCGTCTGCAGGAAGCCGTGCAGCAGCAGCACCGCAGGCTTGGCGCGATTGCCCGTCAGGTACTCGGCGCTGAGGGGAATGCCCGGACGCAGGGTCTGCTGGACGATTTCCGCCCGGGGGGCGGCGGACAGGGCGAAGATCAACAGGCCGAACAGGAATGCGCGCATGGTCGAGTCGAATGGACGAAGCCTGAAACGTGTAACGGCAGCCGCTTGCTGCAACTGTAGAACCGTTCGGGCGGCCAAAACCGCCGATGGTAAACTGCCGGACAAGCAATTTCCAAATGCCTGATTTGAAACATCTCTTTTCGCCCGAGGGCGCCTGCGCCGCGGTGCTGCCGGGCTGGCGCGCGCGGCCCCAGCAGCTCGCCATGGCCGAGGCGGTCGAACGGGCGATCGCCGCCCAGGGCGTGCTGCTCGCCGAGGCCGGCACCGGCACCGGCAAGACGCTCGCGTACCTGATCCCCGCACTGTTGTCGGGCGGCAAGGTGGTGATCTCCACCGGCACCAAGGCGCTGCAGGACCAGCTCTTCCACCGCGACCTGCCGGCGGCGCGGCGCGCGCTGAAGTCGCCGGTGAAGGTCGCCTTGCTGAAGGGCCGCGCCAACTACGTCTGCCATCACCACCTGCAGCGCAACCTCGCCGACGGGCGTTTCACCCAGCGCGACGACGCGGCCTGGCTGCAAAAAATCGCGCGCTTCGCCGAAACCAGTTTGAGCGGCGACCGCGCCGAGGCCGAGGGCATCCCCGAGGACGCCAACGCCTGGCATTACGCGGTGTCGAGCCGCGACACCTGCCTCGGCAGCGAATGCAGCCACTTCAAGGACTGCTTCGTCATGGCGGCGCGCAAGAACGCGCTCGACGCCGAGGTGGTCGTGGTCAACCACCATTTGTTCTTTGCCGACCTGTGGCTCAAGGACGAAGGCGTCGCCGAACTGCTGCCGGCGTGCAACACCGTCATCCTCGATGAGGCGCACCAGCTCGCCGAGACCGCCGCGCAATTCTTCGGCGCGACGCTCTCGACCGCGCAGCTGCTCGATCTGGCGGGCGACACCAAGCGTCTCGCCGCGGTGAAGGCGGGCGACTTTCCGGCGCTGCGCCGCGCCGCCGAGGACCTGGCCAAGGCCACGCGCGACCTGCGCCTGGCGTTTCCGCAGAATCCGCTGAAGGCGACCGCGGCGGAACTCGGCCGTTTCGAGAAGTGGCCGGACGCGCTCGACGCCCTGTCCGCCGCGCTCGACGATACGACGAAGTTGCTGGAATCGCAGGCCGAGCGCGACGCCGACCTGAAGAACTGCCACGAGCGCGCCTTGGGCGTGCAGGCGACGCTGGCGAGCTGGCGGCGCGACGACGACCCCGACGCCCCGCGCGTGCGCTGGCTCGAAACCACGATGAGCTCGCTCCTGCTGCACGCGACGCCCTTGTCGGTCGGCGCGATGTTCGGCGCCAAGCTCACCGAACGCGCGCAGGCGTGGATCCTCACCTCGGCGACGCTCGCGGTCGGCGGCGACTTCACCCACCTGAAGACGCGTCTCGGCATCGAAGACGCCGAGACCCTGTGCGTCGACAGCCCCTTCGACTATCCGCGCCAGGGCGTGCTCTACGTGCCGCAGGGCCTGCCGGCGCCGAACACGCCGAGCTTCACCGAAGCCGTCGTCGAGGCCGCGCTGCCGGTGCTGGAAATCAGCGGCGGCCGCGCCTTCATCCTGTTCACCAGCCTGCGCGCGCTGGAGAAAGCGCGCGAACTGCTCGCCGCGGCGTTCAAGTTCCGCGGCTGGGAATTTCCGCTATTGGTACAGGGCGACGCGCCGAAGAACGAACTCCTCGCGCGCTTCCAGCAGGCCGGCAACGCCGTGCTGCTGGGGAGTCAGAGTTTCTGGGAAGGCGTCGACATGCCCGGCGACGTGCTCTCCGTCGTGATCATCGACAAGCTGCCGTTCCAGCCGCCCGACGATCCCGTCGTCGCCGCGCGCATCGCCCAGGCCGAGAAGAATGGCGGCAAGCCGTTCATGGATTACCAGTTGCCGCACGCCGCGATCAGCCTGAAGCAGGGCGCGGGGCGGCTGATCCGCACCGAGACCGATCGCGGCGTGCTGATGATTTGCGACACGCGGCTGGCGGACAAGCCCTACGGGCGCTTGCTGCTGAACGCGCTGCCGGCGATGACGCGAACGCGGAAGCTGGAGGTGGTGGAGCGGTTCTTTGCGGCGCAGACGACGGCATGAGCGTGAGGCGCCAGGCACGGGTTGCGCTGCTAGAATCCGGGCATGATCCGCGTGGGCGCCGCGCGCCGGCCGCAGTACCAGTTGCCGAGCCGGCCGGTGCGGACAAGGAGGAGCAACAATGAAAAGAATCGTCGCGATCCTGCTGGCATCGTGCCTGGCCGCGTCGGCCCATGCGGCAACCCCCACGCCCCTGCGCGTCGGCGTGCTGCCCACCCTCAGCGCCAAGGTTCTGCTGACCAACTACCAGCCCATGCGGACCTATCTCGAGCGCGAGCTGCAGCGGCCGGTCGAGCTGCTGACCGCCCCCGACTTCAAGCGCTTTCACCAGGACACCCTCGCCGGCGATTTCGACGTGCTGGTGACGGCGCCCCATCTGGCGCGGCTCGCCCAGACCGAAGCCGGCTTCCAGCCCATCGCCACCTACCTCTCGGCCAATCGCGCGATCCTGATCACGTCGCGCAGCAAGCCGGTGAAGCACGTCAATGAATTGCGCGGCAGCAGCCTCGCGATTTTCGATCCGCTGGCCTTCATCGTGCTCGACGCCCAGCAATGGCTGGAAGACCAGGGACTGGTGTCCGGCCGGGACTATCGTTCGCAGGTGTTCCCCAGTCACAACAGTGTCGGGCAGTCGGTGCAGCAGGGCGATAGCCCGCTCGGGGTGATCTCGCCGGCCGGTCTGCGTCAGCTGGCGCCGGAAATCGCCGCCCAGGTCCAGACGTTCAAGGAACTGCCGCAGGCGCCGGCGCTGATCTGGATTGCGCATCCTCGCGCCGGCGCGTCCGATCGCATCCAGGCGGCCCTGCTGCGCTTCGCCGACACGCCGGAAGGCGAGCGCTTTTATGCCGGCAACGCCTACAAGGGCATGCGCCCGGTGACGCCGGAGGAGATGCGCGCACTCGACCGCTCCGCCCGCGAGGTCAAGCGCCTGCTGCAGGGACGGCCTTGAGCGCGTTGCGGTTTCGCTCCCTGCGCGCCAAGCTGCTGCTGGCGAGCGTACTCGTCGAAGTCGTCATGCTCGGCCTGCTGGTCGTCAACAGCCAGCGCCTGATCAACGACAGCCTGCTCGGCCAGGCGCAGATGCGCGTGGCCGAACTGAACACCCTGTTCAACGCCGCCCTGGCCGCGCCCATGGCGCAGCGCGACTACGGCACCCTGCGCGACATCCTGCACGACATGCGCAGCGAGCAGGGCATCACCTATCTGGCCCTGCAGGACAGGAGTGGCCGGGTGATTGCGTCGGTGGGACGCGCCGTGGACGCGCCGCTTCCCGCTGCAGGTTCCACGCTCAACCTTGACGAGATCGATCACGCGCATTTTCACCTGGCCCTGCCCATCGAACTGGCGGGACAGGCCTACGGCCGGCTCGCTTTCGGCCTTTCGACAGGATTCCTGCGCGATGCGCGGGCCCACCTGCTGCGGCAGAGCCTGATCATCGCCTCGGCCGCGGTGGGACTGTCCATCCTGCTGTTGATGGCGCTCGGCATCTGGCTCACGCGCCACATGAGCCGCCTCACCCGCGCCAGCGAGGCGGTGGCGGCGGGCCACTACGACACCACCGTGGCGGTGGCCGGCGAGGACGAGGTCGCGCGGCTGGCGACGGCCTTCAACAGCATGACCCTGGCGGTGCGCGAGCGCATCCGCTTGCTGGAGGACAGCGAGGAACGCTTCCACGCGATCGCCGACTACACCTACGACCTCGAAGTGTGGCTGGCACCCGACGGGCGACTGCGCTGGGTCAACCCGGCGGTGCGGCGCATGCTCGGCTACACGCCGGAGGAATGCCTGGCCATGACAGACTTCCCGCTCTGCCTCGTGCCGGAAGCGGAGCGGGCAGGCAGCCGCCAGCGCCTGCAGGAGGCGCTCCAGGGGGAGGCGGGATCGGGCTTCGAGTTCAATCTGCTGCGGCGCGACGGCAGCCTGCTGCAGTTGTCGGCCAACTGGCACCCGATATACGACCGCCAGCACGTCTACCTGGGCCTGCGCGCCAGCCTGCGCGATGTCTCGGCCCTGAAGCAGGCCGAGCAGGGCCTGCGCACGGCGCTCGGCGAGCTGCGCGCCTCCGAAGCCACCCAACGACGCTACGCGGAAGAGGCGCAACTCGAGCGGGCCCGTCTGGTGTCCCTGCTGTCGGCGATGAATCTCGGCATTCTCTTCGTCGGCGCCGACGGCACGGTGATCTATCACAATCCTGCGTTCCTGCGCATCTGGATGATCGACGAGGGGGCGCGTCTGGTGGGCATGCCCGCGACCGACGTGCTGGCGCACTCCAGCAGCATGCTGTCGCGGCCGGACCATTACTCGCGCCATCTGCTGTCGGTGCTGGAGACCCGCGAGGTGTCGGATAGCTTCGAGATCGCCATGTCCGACGGACGGATGGTGACGCAACTGAACTATCCGGTGCGCAACCCGGATGGCCATTTCATCGGCCATCTGTGGATCTACGAGGACGTCACCAACGAGCGTCAGACCGCGGCGCAGCTCGCCTATCTGGCCGAGCGCGACGCGCTCACCGGCCTCTACAACCGGCACCGTTTCCAGCAGGAGATCCAGCGCATGCTGGCCGACTGCGAACGCAGCGGCACGCAGGGGGCGCTGATGTTCTTCGACCTCGACGAGTTCAAGGTGATCAACGACACTTTCGGCCATCGCGCTGGTGACGCGCTGCTGATCCGGGTGGCCAGCGAAGTCAGCACCCTGGTGCGCCGCAACGAGGTGCTCACGCGCCTGGGCGGGGACGAGTTCGCGCTGCTGGTGCCGAACGCCAGCGAGGACGAGGCGGTCAGGCTGGCGGAGCGGGTGGTGCGCGCGGTGGCGGCGATTCCGTTCCGCTTCGAAGGCCAGAACCTGCGCCTGACCTCCAGCCTCGGCATCGCCCTCTATCCCAGCCAGGCGGTCGATGCCGACGAACTGGTCGTCCACGCCGACACCGCCATGTACCAGGCCAAGCAGGCGGGCAAGAACACCTGGCGGGTCTACCGCCCGGAGCTCGACAAGACGCGCTTCATGGTCGAGCACCTGACGTGGAACGACCGCATCACCCACGCCCTGGAAAACAACCTGCTGCAACTGCACTTCCAGGGCGTCTACGACGTCCGCAGCGGTGCGCTCGTCCATCTGGAAGCCCTGGTGCGCATGGTCGACGAGCAGCATCCCGAGCAGCTCATCATGCCCGGGCGCTTCATTCCGATGGCCGAGAAGAGCGGCAAGATCCTCGACATCGACCGCTGGGTACTGGCTGAGGCGATCCGGCTGCTCGGCGAACGCCCCGGCATGCCCGATCTGGCGGTGAACATTTCCGGGCGCTCGTTCGACGATCCGCGTCTGCCCCAGTACATCGAGGATTGTCTGCGCGATCATGGCGTGGCGCCGCAGCGGCTGCAGGTCGAGCTCACCGAGACCAGCGCCGTCGGCGACCTGGCCGACGCGCAGCGCTTCATCGAGGCGCTGCGCACTGCCGGCTGCGCCGTCTGTCTGGACGATTTCGGCAGCGGCTTCTCATCCTTCGCCTATCTGAAGCACCTGCAGGTCGAGACGGTGAAGATCGACGGCCTGTTCGTGCGCAACCTGCCGACCGACCACGACAGCCAGGTGTTCGTGAAAGCGATCGCCGACGTCGCGCGCGGCCTGGGCAAGCGCACCATCGCGGAATTCGTCGAGGACGCCCGCACGCTGGACATGCTGCGCGAATTCGGCGTCGATATGGCGCAGGGTTATCACCTCGACAAGCCGCAGCGTGCCCATCCGGGGCTGGTGCGGAATCAGGGCGCCGCCCTGCGCAGCAGTCCGGCCTGAGCCGGGCGGGCCAACCGCCCTGGCGGACTACAGCGTCTGCACGAAGGCCAGCACCTCCGCCGCGTGCCCCGGCGCCTTCAGTCCGCGCCAGCTCTTCACCAGCTTGCCGTTCGCGTCGAACACGAAGGTGCTGCGCTCGATGCCGCGCACCTGCTTGCCGTACATGTTCTTCAGTTTCATCACGCCGAACAGTTCGCAGACCTTTTCATCCGTGTCGGCGAGCAATTCGAACGGAAAGCCATGCGCGGCCTTAAAGCCTTCGTGCGACTTGAGACTGTCGCGCGAGACGCCGACGACGATCGTATTGGCCTTGCCGAAATCCTTGTACAGATCGCGGAATTCCTGGCCTTCGAGGGTGCAGCCGGAGGTGTTGTCCTTGGGGTAGAAGTACACGACGACGTTCTTGCCGCGATGGCCGGACAGCTTGAACGGGCTGCTGCCGGTGGAGGGCAGTTCGAAATCCTTGATGACGGGTTCGCTCATGGCGGGCTCTCTCTAACAGGAAGATGATTTCAACAAAACGATGACGGCGCCGGCGCCGCCGTCGACGGTGCGGGCCTGGCAGAAGGCGAGGACGTCCTCGCGCTGCATCAGCCAGTGGCGCACCTTGTTCTTCAGCACCGGCAGGCGGTGCTTCGAACCATGGCCCTTGCCGTGGATGATGCGCACGCAGCGCCAGTCCTGCTTCGCGCAGCGGTTGAGGAAATCCGCCAGCGCGACGCGCGCCTCGTCGCCGGTGTGGCCGTGCAGGTCGAGTTCGCCCTTGATGACCCAGCCGCCGCGCCGCAATTTGCGGATCGCGGCGGTGGGCACGCCGGGGCGGGCGAAGAAGAGTTCCTCGCCGGTGGAGACCGCGGCTTCCCAGTCCCACGGGTCGGCGAGCGCGTCGACCAGTACCTGCTGCTCGTCGGCGCGGCGCTGGCGCGCGACGGGTTTGGGACGCGGCTGCTTGAGGTCGGCGCGGTCGGACGGGGGCAGGGGCGTCGCGTCGGCAACGGCGCGACGGAACAGCAGCGGGCCGTCGGCCGCGGGTTTGGGTTTATGCGGAGCCTGGTGAAGCGAGGCCGGTCTGGCGGCCTGTTCGCGCAGCACGCGGCGCACGCGCGCCAGCGCCTCGAACGAGGCGGGCGCGAGCGCGCTGCGGCTGCGCTTCATGATGGGTTCAGCTCACTTGGTCTTGCCCAGCGCGTCCAGGTAGCGCTCGGCGTCGAGCGCGGCCATGCAGCCGGTGCCGGCGCTGGTGACGGCCTGGCGGTAGATGTGGTCCTGCACGTCGCCGGCGGCGAACACGCCTTCGATGTTGGTCGCGGTGGCGTTGCCCTTGTTGCCGCCCTTCGTCACGATGTAGCCGCCTTCGAGCGTGAGCTGGCCTTCGAAGATGGCGGTGTTGGGCTTGTGGCCGATGGCGATGAAGATGCCGGTCAGCGCGATGTCCTTGGTCGCGCCGTCCTTGGTGCTCTTGATGCGCATGCCGGTGACGCCGGTCTTGTCGCCCAGCACTTCGTCCAGGGTGTGGTCGAGCTCGAGGCTGATCTTGCCTTCCTTGACCTTCTCCATCAGGTGATCGACCAGGATCTTCTCGGCCTTGAAGGTGTCGCGGCGGTGCACGACGGTGACGTGCTTCGCGATGTTGGCCAGATACAGCGCTTCCTCGACCGCGGTGTTGCCGCCGCCGATGACGGCCACATCCTGGTTCTTGTAGAAGAAGCCGTCGCAGGTCGCGCAGCCCGATACGCCCTTGCCCATGAAGGCCTGCTCGGACGGCAGGCCGAGGTACATGGCCGACGCGCCGGTGGCGATGATGAGCGCATCGCAGGTGTAGGTGCCGGAATCGCCGATCAGGGTGAAGGGCTTTTCGGTCAGCTTCGCGGTGTGGATCTGGTCGAAAATGATTTCGGTCTTGAAGCGTTCGGCGTGGCGCTGGAAACGGTCCATCAGCTCGGGGCCCTGCACGCCGTCGACGTCGGCCGGCCAGTTGTCGACCTCGGTCGTGGTCATGAGCTGGCCGCCCTGCTGCAGGCCGGTGATGACGACGGGGGAGAGGTTGGCGCGCGCGGCGTACACAGCAGCCGAATAGCCGGCGGGGCCGGAACCGAGAATGATGAGTTTGTGGTGTTGTGCGCTCATGGATCGTTTCCAAGGTTCGTGTGGGAAGCGGGCTATTCTAACCAAACTCGCCGACGCCATTTCCATGATGGCCGGCCGGGATTCCGCCGGACGCGCCGCTTCCAACTCGCGTCCTCGGACGTAATCCGCGATAATCCTCGACATTCCCCGCAGACAATCGTTCATGGCGCGACCCGCTCCCCGTCCCACCCAGCCCCTGCCGCCGCGCATGCAGCGCCTGCTGCGCGAGGCGCGCGCGCTGCTGGTCGGGGCCGCCGCGATTTTCCTCGCGGCGATCCTGCTCACCCACAACGTCGCCGACCCCGGTTTCTCGACCACCGGCGACGGCGGCGACCTGCACAATCTCGGCGGCCGCGTCGGCGCCTGGCTGTCGGACCTGATGCTGATGCTGTTCGGCGTGTCGGCCTGGTGGTGGGTGGTGCTGGCGGTGGCTTACGTCGCCCGCACCTTCCGCACCCTCGACGAGACGCCGCTGGCCGGCGGGCGCCAGCGCTGGTTCCGCCTCGGCGGCTTTGCGCTGCTGCTCTTCGCCAGCACCGGCGTCGAATGGCTGCGCGGCTGGCACTGGTCGGTGGCCCTGCCCGACGTCGCCGGCGGCGTGTTCGGCGGTCTGGTCGGCAACGCGGCCACGGCGCTTCTCGGCTTCACCGGCGGTTCGCTGCTGTTGCTGCTGCTGATGGCGGTCGGCTTCAGCCTGTTCACCGGCGTGTCCTGGCTGTCGATGGCCGAGCGCACCGGCGAATGGATCGAGCGCGCCTGGTGGAAGACGATCGAGGCCATCCAGGCGCACCGCGACCGCAAGCTCGGCGAAGTCGCGCAGCAGAAGCGCGAAGCCAAGATCTCGGTGGAAAAGAAGAAGATCGAGGAAGCCCCGCCGATCCGCATCGAGCCGGTGGTGAAGGAAGTGCCGCAGTCCGAGCGCGCCGTCGTCGAAAAGCAGGCGCCGCTGTTCTCCGACCTGCCGGATTCGCCGCTGCCGCCGCTGCATCTGCTCGACCCCGCCGACGAGGCGGTGGAGACTGCGACTCCGGAGGCGCTGGAATTCACGTCGCTGATGATCGAGCGCAAGCTCGCCGAGTTCGGCGTCGAGGTGAAGGTGGTCTCGGCCTCGCCCGGTCCGGTGATTACGCGCTACGAGATCGAGCCGGCGACGGGCGTGAAGGGCAGCCAGATCGTCAATCTTTCCAAGGATCTCGCGCGCACCCTGTCGGTCACCAGCATCCGCGTGGTGGAAGCCATCCCCGGCAAGCACACCATGGGGCTGGAAATCCCCAACGCCAAGCGGCAGATCGTGCGGCTCTCCGAAATCCTCGGCTCGCAGGCCTACGCCGACAGCGCAAGCCCGCTCACCGTCACGCTCGGCAAGGACATCGCCGGCAACCCGGTGGTCGCGGACCTCGGCAAGATGCCGCACCTGCTGGTCGCCGGCACCACCGGCTCGGGCAAGTCGGTCGGCGTCAACGCCATGATCCTGTCGCTGGTCTACAAGTCCGACCCCTCGGCCGTGCGCATGATCATGGTCGACCCCAAGATGCTGGAGCTTTCCATCTACGAGGGCATCCCGCACCTGCTCGCGCCGGTCGTCACCGACATGAAGCAGGCCGCCAGCGCGCTCAACTGGTGCGTGGCCGAAATGGAGCGGCGCTACAAGCTGATGTCGGCGGTCGGCGTGCGCAACCTCGCCGGCTACAACCAGAAGGTGCGCGACGCCAAGAAGGCGGGCACGCCCTTGACGCATCCCTTCAGTCTGACGCCGGACAACCCCGAGCCGCTGGAAACCATGCCGATGATCGTGGTGATGATCGACGAGCTGGCCGACTTGATGATGGTCGTCGGCAAGAAGGTCGAGGAGCTCATCGCGCGGCTCGCGCAGAAGGCGCGCGCCGCCGGCATCCACCTCATCCTCGCCACCCAGCGCCCATCGGTCGACGTCATCACCGGCCTCATCAAGGCGAACATTCCCACGCGCATCGCCTTCCAGGTGTCGTCCAAGATCGACTCGCGCACGATCCTGGACCAGATGGGCGCTGAGGCGCTGCTGGGGCAGGGCGACATGCTTTACCTGCCGCCCGGCACCGGCCTGCCGCAGCGCGTGCACGGCGCTTTCGTGTCGGACGCCGAAGTGCATCGCGTCGTCGACTACCTCAAGGCGCTCGGCGAGCCGGACTACATCGAAGGCGTGCTCGAATCGCCCGAGGAAGGCGGCGAGGGCGGCGGCGAATACGGCGAAGCCGGCGCCGAAGCCGACCCGCTCTACGACCAGGCGGTCGCCTATGTGCTGAAGTCGCGCCGCGCGTCGATCTCGTCGGTGCAGCGCCAGCTGCGCATCGGCTACAACCGCGCCGCGCGCATGATCGAGGACATGGAGCGCGCCGGACTCGTGTCGCCGATGCAGTCGAACGGCAACCGCGACGTGCTCGCGCCGCATAGCGAATCATGAGCCGCTTCTTTGCCCTGATTCCCGCCGCCGGCTCAGGCTCGCGCATGGGCGGCGCCGTCGAAAAGCAGTACCTGGATCTCAACGCCGTGCCGATGATCGCGCACGCGATGATGGTGCTGGCGCGCGCGCCGCGCATCGAGCGGATTTACGTCGTGCTGTCGCCCACCGACAAGCGCTGGAACAATTTCGAGTGGCAGGGTTGGGAAGAGCGCATCGAGGTGCTGCGCTGCGGCGGCAAGACGCGCGCCGAAACCGTGCTGAACGGGCTCGACGCGATTTCAAAGGCCTGCGACCCGGACGACTGGGTGCTGGTGCACGACGCCGCGCGTCCCTGCCTGCCGGACGAGATGCTCGCCAAGCTGCTCGACGAAGTCGCCGACGACCCGGTCGGCGGGCTGCTCGCCGTGCCGGTCGCCGACACGCTCAAGCGCGCCGCGGCCGACACGACTTCCGGCACGCGCGTCGAGGCCACCGTGCCGCGCGCTGGCCTGTGGCAGGCGCAGACCCCGCAGATGTTCCGCCACGGCACGCTCGTCGAAGCCCTGCGTGCCGCCGGCAGCGACATGACCGACGAAGCCTCGGCCATCGAACAACTGGGCCTGCAGCCGCGGCTGGTCGAATCGGACAGCCGCAACCTCAAGGTCACTTACCCGCAGGACCTCGAGCTCGCGAGCCTGATCCTGAGGAAAATGCATGAGTGACATCCGCATCGGCCACGGCTTCGACGTCCACGCGCTGGTCGAAGGCCGCAAGTGCATCATCGGCGGCGTCGACATTCCCTACGAGCGGGGCCTCGCCGGCCACTCCGACGCCGACGTGCTGCTGCACGCCATCTGCGACGCGCTATTGGGTGCGGCAGGGCTGGGCGACATCGGCCGCCACTTCCCCGACACCAGCGCGGAATTCAAGGGCATCGACAGCCGCATCCTGCTGCGCCGCGTTGCCGAACAGTTGAAGACGCGCGCCTGGACGGTCGGCAACGTCGACGTCACGATCATCGCGCAGGCGCCGAAAATGGCGCCGCACATCGCGCGCATGGCCGCCCACATCGCCGACGACCTCGGCATCGCGATCGACCGCGTCAACGTCAAGGCCACCACCACCGAAAAGCTCGGCTTCACCGGCCGCGGCGAAGGCATCGCCGCCGAGGCGGTGTGCCTGATCGTGCGTGGCTGAACCGGTTCAGACCGAACCCCGCCCGGTCCAGTCGGATCTGGATGAAGCCGGCCCGGGCACACTGCGCCTTTTCTTCGCCCTGTGGCCCGACGACGCCACCCGCGACGCCCTCAACCGCACCGGCAAATGGCTGCACCAGCACTGGGGCGGCCGCCGCATGCGCGCCGACACACTGCACATCACGCTCGCCTTCCTTGGCGCCACGCCGGTCGAGAAGCTCGACGCCGTCCTCGCCTGCGCCGACGCCGTACAGGCCGAACCCTACGACCTGCTGCTCGACCAGGCTGGCTACTGGCGCCACAACCGCATCGGCTGGCTGGGGGCGCGCGAAACGCCGCCCCAGCATGTCGAACTCGTCGAGGCCCTGAATGCGCAGCTGCGCACGGCAGGCTTTCCCGTCGACGACCGTCCGCACGTGCCGCACGTCACGCTGCTACGCAAGTCGATGGGCGGCGAGATTCCGGACTGCCGCGCGGTGAACTGGCCGATCGGCGAGTTCGTGCTGGTGAAGTCGGTCACCGAAGCCGATGGGGCGCGCTATGAAGTGATGCGGCGGTGGGGGGGCGTGTGAGGGGGTATGGGGTAGGGGGGCGAGTTAGATGAGGGAGGTGCCAACGAATGAGGATGGAGTGGTCCGAGAGGATTTTGGGAGCGAGAGCGTGATGGCGAGACTTGCTTGGAAAGTGTTTTGGCCCCCGCTTATTTCGCCATTTATTCCCGTGCTTTTTTCACTATCTTTGGGCGGCTGCGTATCAAGCCAGCAGTATCCGGAACAGTGGGGGAAAGGGTTTCCCGATGTGTCTATAAAGCCTGGGGATAAATGCGATTTGACGGGGACTTACGCAGATATGGGCGAGCCTGCGCCGAACCAAAAAAATAGCGTACCGATCTCGCTATTCAACTTGTTGTTTCCGGGAACGCAGTTCTCAGCTGCGACCACCCCGGATCGCGTTAGCCTCGAAGGTCCCGTGGCGGGAGAACTGATAGTCGTTGCCTGGAAAGATGGCAGACCGGCGGAGACGAGGCGGTTGAAAAGCCTTGGTTGCCTGCAAAACGGCTTGGTCATGGTCAATCCGGGGGCTGAGGCTTGGCACAGCGGATTTGTCATCACCCACGCCGCTGCGAACAAAGACAATATCCTGTATCGCGGCAGCGACGGCTGGTTGGTCCTGAGAAGGAACGAGCTGACAGTCGTGGTTCCCTGGTTCGACTACGAGACGAGCTGGTATCGCTTTCGGCCAGTGAATTACTCAAAGTGAAGTTGAACTGACCCGGGTATCTCGGGAATTTTTTAATGGAGTCATAATTATATAAATAGGCTCGGACACGATTATTGGCTGCTCAGCCATGACGGGCTCGGCCAGGTTGACCGGCCGAGTGTGGATGTTTAAACTGCGTATAAACATTTACCGTTTTGGAGCGTGTCATGGCTGAGGTTTTCCTGGATATCAAGCGCTGGGGCAATAACCTGGGCGTTCGGCTGCCTGCCGCCGTGGCACGTGCGGCGCACCTGCATGTGGACCAGCGGGTGCGGGTTTCCGTTGAGGATGGGCTGATTGTCATTCGGCCGGAAGCCGAAGCGCCATTAACGCTGGAGCAGAGGCTGGCGCAGTTCGACCCGGAACGGCACGGGGGCGAAGCGATGGCAACGAAGCCGGTCGGCGCCGAGCGGTGGTAACAGCCAGCAAGTCGCTCAAACGGCAACCTTGGGTGCCGGCCCGCCAGGACATCATCTGGATCGACTGCAATCCGCAGGCAGGGCAGGAGATGCGTGACATCCACCCGTTCCTGGTGCTGTCGCCGCGCGAATTCAATGCAAGAACGTCGCTGGTGATCGGCTTGCCGATGACCACGGCGGAATACAACGCTGACAATCCTTTTGCAGTTGCGGTGGGCCAGGCCACGGGGCGTGGCAAGACGGGCAAGACGAGTTATGTGCTGTGCCATCAGCCCAAATCGTTCGACTGGCGCGTGCGCGGCGCCAAGCCCCATCCCTTGCGTGCATTGACGGATGCCCTGTTCGCTGAAGTGTGCGCGCGGCTGAATCAGATCATTCGCCTGGAATAGAAGGCTGGCGGGGCATGGCAATGAACCAAGGCCTACCGCCACGCCCGTGACCGCCCATGGCCCGACTCCCCCGCTACGTCATCCCCGGCCAGCCGCAGCACATCATCCAGCGCGGCAATAACCGCCAAACCATCTTTGCCGCCGAGGCGGACTATCAGTTCTTTCGCGACGCCCTGGTCGAGGCTTCGCTCAAGCACGGCCTCGCGATCCACGCCTATGTGTGGTGACCAACCCTATCCACCTGCTGGCCACGCCTGAATTCGACGACAGCATCAGCAAGGTCTTCCAGTCGGTGGGGCGGAAATACGTGCAGTACTTCAACTACACCTACAGCGCAGCGGCACGCTGTGGGAAGGGCGCTACCGCGCGACGGTGGTGGACAGCGAGCGCTATCTGCTGACCTTGATGCGCTATATCGAACTCAATCCGGTGCGCGCCGACATGGTGGCGCATCCGCGTGACTACCCCTGGTCGAGCCACGGCTTCAACGCGCAAGGCGAATCCGGCCCGAATACGGACTGGCTGACGCCGCACCGGGAATACCTGCGCCTGGCCCGCAATGCGACCGACCGGCAGGCGGTTTACCGGCTGCTGTTCCGCGCGGCGGTGTCGAACGACGATCTGCGGGCAATCCGCGACTGCACGCACAAGGGCTGGGCGCTGGGGAGCGATCGCTTCAAGGCGGAGATCGAGCGGCTGACGCAGCGGCGCACGGTTTCTAGGGGGGTGGGGCGGCCGCGGAAGGAAGTTGGCGGCGCTTAAGCCTTACGCGGTTTTTCCGGCGGAACGTTCACTTCCCTGGCTGGTTGCGCCATCCGCAGGAAGGTGGCAAGTTCTTCCAGCCAACGCAGCTTGTCCTCCGCCGGCAACGCACGGAATGCGCGCAGGCGTTCGTCGCTGACGTAGTAGGTGCGGTCACCGCGATCGAAAGCCATGTCAGGATGTCTTCAGGCGTTTGAGGTGTTCGATATCCGCCAGGTCGATCGGGCGGCCTACTGCCTGCTTCAATGCGATGAGGTCGTCGATGCACGCGACGACGACGGGCACGCTGCCCGCCTGGAAGGTGACGGCGCGGCGGCGCAGGTCTGTGTAATCCAGTGGCGGGTAGAGCAGCACATCGAGGGTGACGCCGGGTCGGTCAGGCGCGCGCAGCGCGAAGGCTTCGAGATTGCGCTCGCGGTGCCATTGCGCCAGTTGGTCGAGATCGGACAAGGCCTCCAGTGGTACCGGCAGTACGGGCGTCATGCCGAGTTCGCGCGCCATGTCTACCAGCGAGTTGAGATTGTCTGGCGTCATGGCGACTGTAACGTCGATGTCCATCGTTGCCCGCTCGATGCCATGGAGCGCGATGGCCAATCCACCGATCAACACGTAGTTGACGCGGCGGTTGAGCGCGGCAAACAGGTCAAGATAGAACATGGGCGCATTCTACTTGGGCGCGGTCGTGGCGAGTAGGGCGCCTGTTTTGAACGTAGGCGTGCAATTCAGCGAAGGTTTGCCCTCGTGTGTGCGCCGCTGTCACTGCCGCGATTTCCATGAAATATTCCCGCGCCGACTCGACACCGGCGCAGCCTTTCGGTTATGATGCGCCCCGCATTAGGCGCGTAGCTCAGCTGGTTAGAGCACCACCTTGACATGGTGGGGGTCGTTGGTTCGAGTCCAATCGCGCCTACCAATATTCAGAGGGCCGGGATGGCCTGGTTTCAAGAGGGGCTGAACAGCCCACGGAGGTTGCGAAATGTCACCGCGAACTTGCCTGGATGTCACTGGTTAACCCCCGGCGCATCGCAGTTCCGTTTCATTTCTGTATCTTCGAGTAGTATCCGAAAGCGCGGCCGGTCCGCGCTTTTTTATTTCCGGAGTCTGTAAACATGGTCAACGTCACGCTTCCCGATGGTTCGGTCCGCCCCTTCGAAGGCCCGGTCACGGTCGCCGAGGTCGCTTCCAGCATCGGCGCGGGGCTGGCCAAGGCGGCGCTCGCCGGCAAGGTGAATGGCAAGCTGGTCGATACCAGCCATGTGATCGACGCCGACGCGCAGCTCGCCATCGTCACTGCCAAGGACGCCGAGGCGCTCGAACTGATTCGCCACGACGCCGCGCACGTGATGGCGCAGGCGGTGCAGGAACTGTATCCGGGCACGCAGGTGACCATCGGCCCGGCGATCGAGGACGGTTTCTACTACGACTTCGCGCGCGAGACGCCCTTCACGCCGGAAGACCTGGAAAAGATCGAAAAGCGCATGGAGGAGATCGTCAAGCGCGATCTGCCGATCAAGCGCGAGGTATGGTCGCGCGAGGAGGCGATGCGCACCTTCGCCGAACTCGGTGAGACCTACAAGGTGCAGATCATCGACGAGGTGATCCCCAAGGGCGAGGAGCTCTCGATCTACCGCCAGGGCGAGTGGTTCGACGTCTGCCGTGGCCCGCACCTGCCGTCCACCGGCAAGCTGCCCAAGGCCTTCAAGCTGATGAAGCTGGCCGGCGCCTATTGGCGCGGCGACTCGAAGAACGCCATGCTGCAGCGCATCTACGGCACGGCGTGGACGAAGAAGGAAGACCTCGACGCCTACCTGCACCGCCTGGAAGAAGCCGAGAAGCGCGACCACCGCCGGCTGGCGAAGCAGCTCGACCTGCTGCACATGCAGGACGAGGCGCCGGGCATGGTCTTCTGGCACCCCAAGGGCTGGATCGTGTGGCAGCAGATCGAGCAGTACATGCGGGCCAAGTTCGTCGAGTACGGCTACCAGGAGGTGCGCACCCCGGCGGTGATGGACCGCACGCTGTGGGAAAAATCCGGCCACTGGGACAACTACCGCGACAACATGTTCACCACCGCGTCGGAGAACCGCGACTACGCGGTGAAGCCGATGAACTGCCCCGGCCACGTGCAGATCTTCAACAGCGGCCTGCATTCCTACCGCGAGCTGCCGCTCAGGCTCGCCGAATTCGGCTCGTGTCATCGCAACGAGCCCTCGGGCGCGCTGCACGGCATCATGCGCGTGCGCGGCTTCACCCAGGACGACGCGCACATCTTCTGCATGGAAGAGCAGGTCGAGCAGGAGGTGGCCGACTTCATCGTCATGCTGCAGAAGGTCTACGCTGATTTCGGCTTCCACGACGTGCTGGTCAAGCTGTCCACCCGCCCGGAAAAGCGCGTCGGCTCGGACGAGAGCTGGGACAAGGCCGAATCCGCGCTCGCCGCGGCGCTGGAAAAGAACGGGCTCGCCTTCGACCTGCAGCCGGGCGAGGGCGCCTTCTACGGCCCCAAGATCGAATTCACCCTGAAAGACACGCTCGGCCGCCTGTGGCAGTGCGGCACTATTCAGCTCGATTTCAACCTGCCGGTGCGCCTGGGCGCCGAATTCGTCGCCGAGGACAACAGCCGCAAGACCCCGGTGATGCTGCACCGCGCCATCCTCGGCTCGATGGAGCGCTTCATCGGCATCCTGATCGAGCACCATGCCGGCAACTTCCCGCTGTGGCTGGCGCCGGTGCAGGTCATGGTCATGAACATCAGCGAGCGCCAGGCCGCTTATGCCCAGGAAGTGGTCCAGGCCCTGCGCGCCGCCGGCATCCGGGCTGCGTCGGACTTGAGCAATAACAAAATTACCTATAAAATTCGCGAACATAGCTTGCAGAAGCTGCCTTATCTGGCGGTCGTCGGCGACAAGGAAATGGAGGCCCGTGCGGTCGCCGTCCGTGCCCGCGGCAACCAGGACCTGGGGCAGCTCGGTTTGGATGACTTGATCGCGCGCCTGAAGACGGAAGTCGAGGCGCGCCAGTAAGAGCGGTCAAACAAAGGCGTTGGGGCTTCCCGCACGGGAGTCGGCCCCGCGCCTTCTTTAGTTTGTTTGGCCTGGTTTGCCGCGGCGACATCGCCCGGTTTTGAATTTGGAGAACGGCTCATCGCGACAGAGAAAAAGCAGACGCGCATCAACGGTGAAATTACTGCCCCGGAGGTGCGTTTGGTCGGTACGGAAGGCGAACAGCTCGGCATCGTGAAGCTCTACGATGCCCTGCGCCAGGCGGAAGACGCCGATCTGGACCTGGTGGAAATTGCACCGACGGCACAGCCGCCCGTGTGCAAGATCATGGACTACGGCAAGTTCAAGTACCAGGAAAGCAAGAAGCAGCACGAGGCCAAACTGAAGCAGAAGCAGGTGCAGATCAAGGAAGTGAAGTTCCGTCCGGGCACGGACGAGGGCGACTACCAGATCAAGCTTCGCAACCTGATGCGCTTCCTGCAGGACGGCGACAAGACCAAGGTGACGCTGCGTTTTCGCGGTCGCGAGATGGCCCACCAGGAAATCGGCATGGAACAGCTGCGCCGCGTGTCGGCCGACCTCGCCGAACTGGCCGTGGTCGAGCAGTTCCCGAAGATGGAGGGCCGTCAGCTCGTGATGATGCTGGCGCCGAAGAAGAAGTAAGGTTAACGAGACCGGCGTTTCTCGGGCCCGGCTGATCAAGCCAGCGGTCGAACAACGCCACAATACGTGCAGTCGGGTCGTTGAAGCATTCCGCGTCGCGGGGTCACCTGGCCGCATGAGATAAAGAAGGAAGCATCATGCCTAAGATGAAGAGCAAGAGCGGCGCCGCCAAGCGGTTCCGCGCGCTGGGCGGCGGCGGTTTCAAGCGCTCGCACGCGTTCATGCGCCACATTCTCACCAAGAAGAGCACCAAGCGTAAGCGTCAGCTGCGCGGGATGGAAACCGTCAACGCCAGCAACCACAAAGCGGTTGCGCGCATGTTGCCCTACGCATAAAGGAGAGAACACATGCCACGCGTCAAACGGGGCGTAACCGCCCGCGCCAGCCACAAGAAAATCCTCGACGCCGCCAAAGGCTATCGCGGCCGTCGCAAGAACGTCTTCCGCATCGCCAACGAAGCGGTGATGAAGGCGGGTCAGTACCAGTACCGCGACCGCCGTCAGCGCAAGCGCCAGTTCCGTGCCCTGTGGATCGCCCGCATCAACGCGGCCGCCCGCCAGCACGGCCTGACCTACAGCGTGTTCATGAACGGTCTGTCGCGTGCCGAGATCGGCATCGACCGCAAGGTGCTGTCCGACATCGCGATCTTCGACAAGGATGCCTTTGCCAAGATCGTCGATCAGGTCAAGGCCAAGCTCGCTGCGTAAGCGGCACCGGAGCAACAAGAAAAGGCCGCAAGGCCTTTTTTTGTTGGTGGGTTTGAAAGAAAGTTTGTCCGCGAAAAGCGCGAAGGAATTCTGTGCAAGTCCACATTCGTCATTCCGGCTACAGCCGGAACCCAGTGAAATCAGGCTGGACCCCGGCGTCCGCCGGGGGTGACGTTTTGCGCAGCTTTGCCTTCCACGCTTCGCGCTCTTCGCGGAAAAATTTGAATTGCTGAACACGACCATGCGCAACCCGAACGAAATCGTCGCCGAAGCCCTCGCCGCCCTCCAGGGCGCGCCCGACCTGCCGGCGCTGGAGCAGGTCAAGGCCGTCTACCTGGGCAAGAGCGGCCAGCTCACCGACCTGCTGAAAAGCCTGGGCGCCATGCCGGCGGAAGAGCGCAAGACCGCCGGCGCGCGCATCAACGAGGCCAAGCAGGCGGTCGAGGCGGCGCTCAAGGCCCGCCGCGACGCGCTGCAGCAGGCCGAACTCGACCGCCAGCTCGCCGCCGAAACGCTCGACGTGACGCTGCCGGGCAGGGGGCTCGCGCGCGGCGGCCTGCATCCGGTGTCGAAGACGCTGGCGCGCATCCAGGCGCTGTTCCGCTCGATCGGCTTCGACGTGGCGACCGGCCCCGAAGTCGAGACCGATTTCTACAACTTCACCGCGCTCAACATCCCCGAGGACCATCCGGCGCGGGCGATGCACGACACCTTCTACCTGCAGGGGGGCGAACTGCTGCGCACCCACACCTCGCCGGTGCAGATCCGCTACATGGAGGCGCACCAGCCGCCGCTCAGGATCATCGCGCCGGGGCGGGTGTACCGCTGCGACTCCGACGTGACGCACACGCCGATGTTCCACCAGATCGAAGGCCTGTGGGTCGACGAGAACGTGTCCTTCGCCGACCTGAAAGGCGTGCTCGCCGACTTCATGCGCAACTTCTTCGAGCGCGACGACCTGCCGGTGCGCTTCCGCCCGTCGTTCTTCCCCTTCACCGAGCCGTCGGCCGAAATGGACATCGGCTGCGTGATGTGCGGCGGCGAGGGCTGCCGCGTCTGCTCGCATACCGGCTGGCTCGAAGTGCTGGGCTGCGGCATGGTGCACCCGAACGTGTTCCGCCACGTGAAGATCGACCCCGAACGCTACGTCGGCTTCGCCTTCGGCCTCGGCGTCGAACGCCTGGCGATGCTGCGCTACGGCGTCGACGACCTGCGATTGTTCTTCGAAAACGATTTGCGTTTTTTGCGTCAATTCAATTAATTAGGACGCATATATCATGCAATTTCCGGAATCCTGGCTGCGCAACCTCGTCAACCCCGGGCTCGACACGCCCGCGCTCGCCCACGCCCTGACCATGGCGGGGCTCGAGGTCGAGGCGCTCGCGCCGGCCGCGCCGCCGTTCAACAATGTCGTCGTCGCCGAGATCCTCTCCGCCGAGAAGCATCCGGACGCCGACCGCCTGCGGGTGTGCCAGGTCGACGTCGGCGAAGCCGCGCCGGTCACCATCGTGTGCGGCGCGCCCAACGCCGCCGCCGGCCTCAAGGTGCCGTGCGCGCGTCCCGGCGCCAGGCTGCCCGGCATCGAGATCAAGGTCGCCAAGGTGCGCGGCGTCGAATCCTTCGGCATGCTGTGCTCGACCAAGGAACTCGGCCTCGAAGGCGCGGCCGACGGCCTCATGGTGCTGCCGGCCGACGCGCCGGTGGGCGAGGATTTCCGCGCCTGGCTCAACCTCGACGACACGCTCATCACCCTGAAGCTCACGCCCAACCGCGCCGACTGCCTGTCGGTGGCGGGCCTGGCGCGCGAGGTCGGCGCCATCACCGGCGCCGAGGTGCGGCTGCCGCAGATCGTCGAGGTGCCGGCGCGCACCGCCGACACGGTGGCGGTGAAGGTGAGCGCGCCCGACGCCTGTCCGCGCTATCTCGCCCGCGTGGTGCGCGGCATCGACGCCCAGGCACCCACGCCGCGCTGGATGGCCGAGCGCCTGGAGCGCTGCGGCATCCGTCCGCTCACCGCGCCGGTCGACATCACCAACTACGTGCTGCTCGAACTCGGCCAGCCCATGCACGCCTTCGACCTTGGCAAGCTCGGCTACGGCGTCGAAGTGCGCCGCGCCCGCGCCGGCGAAAAGCTGGAACTGCTGAACGGCCAGACCGCCGAGCTCGCCGACGACATGCTGGTGATCGCCGACGCCGACGGCCCGGTCGCGCTCGCCGGCATCATGGGCGGACAGCCCACCAGCGTGCAGGCCGACACCACCGACGTGCTGCTCGAAGCCGCCTTCTTCGCGCCCACTGCGATTGCCGGGCGTGCCCGCCGTCTCGGCCTGTCGACCGATTCCTCGCACCGCTTCGAGCGCGGCGTCGACTTCGGCGCCACGCGCCAGGCGATGGAGCGCGCCACCCAGTTGCTCGTCGACATCTGCGGCGGCCAGCCCGGCCCGATCAGCGAAGCCGCCGACCGCCTGCCGGTGCGCGTGCCGATCACGCTCAGGCTCGCGCGTCTCGCGCGCGTCGCCGGCGTCGCGCTCGACGCCGACACGGTCGCGCGCGGCCTGCGTGCCTTGGGTGCAGAAGTCGAGCGCCGCGACGACGCGCTCGTCGTCACCCCGCCGAGCTTCCGCTTCGACCTCGCGATCGAGGAAGACCTGATCGAAGAGGCGGTGCGCCTCTACGGCTACGACAACGTGCCCGCGCAGCCGCCGGCGGCGCCCTCGCGCATGCTGCCGCAGGACGAGACTGTGGTCGGCGACGACGCGCTGCGCCACACCCTGGTCGGGCTCGACTACCAGGAAGTCATCACCTACAGCTTCGTCGACCCGGCGTGGGAAACCGCGCTCGACCCCGCCGCGCGCCCGCTGCCGCTCGCCAACCCGCTCGCCAGCCAGCTCTCGGCCATGCGCACCACGCTGTGGGGCGGGCTCATCGAGACGCTGCGCCACAACCTCAACCGCCAGCAGGACCGCGTGCGCATTTTCGAGCTCGGCCGCGTGTACGCCTCGCTCGACGCGCAGCCGATGAAGCTCGGCGGCCTCGCCTACGGCGACGCCGTGCCCGAACAGTGGGGCGCCAAGGCCCGCCGCGTCGACTTCTTCGACGTCAAGGGCGACCTCGAACGCCTGGCCGGCCACGCGCTCGACGCGCGCCCCGGCGCGCACCCCGCGCTGCATCCCGGCCAGTGCGCCGAAGTGTGGATGGACGGCCAGGCCATCGGCTGGATCGGCGCGCTGCATCCGCGCCTGGTGCAGGCCTTCGACCTGGCGGCCGCGCCGGTGCTGTTCGAGCTCGACGCCGACGCCATCGCCCGGCGTTCGCTGCCGCGCCACGCCGGCCTGTCGCGCTTCCCGCAGGTGCGGCGCGACCTTGCCTTCGTGCTCGACGTGCAGACCCCGGCCGGCACGCTGCTGGCCGCGCTGCGCGGTGCCGCCACGCCGGCCGTGCGCGCCATCGAGGTGTTCGACGAGTACCGCGGCAAGGGCGTGGCAGAAAACCAAAAAAGCCTTGCAATACGGGTAGTTATGCAAGATACTCAACGCACATTGACGGATGAGGACGTGGAGGAAGCGGTGCGGCAGTTGATCGACACCGCGCTTCGTCAGTGCAACGCCAGCCTGCGGGTATAAGCCCGCCGGGTCGCGTGACGAAGAAGAAACGGGCGCGTGGGCAACGCGGAGATTCCACAACCATCCCCAACAAGACAGACAAGCATGAGCACCCTCACCAAAGCTGACCTGGCCGAACTGCTGTTCGAAAAAGTGGGTTTGAACAAGCGCGAGGCCAAGGACGTCGTCGAATCCTTCTTCGACGAAATCCGTGGTGCCCTCGAGAAGGGCGACATCGTCAAGCTGTCCGGCTTCGGCAACTTCCAGTGCCGCGAAAAGCCCCAGCGTCCGGGCCGCAACCCCAAGACCGGCGAGGAAATGCCGATCTCCGCACGCCGCGTGGTCACCTTCCACGCCAGCCAGAAGCTCAAGTCGCAAGTCGAAGGCGCCCAAATTGGAACGCCCAGCGCGGAGTGAACTGCCGCCGATTCCGGCGAAGCGCTACTTCACCATCGGTGAAGTCTCCGAGCTGTGCGCCGTCAAGCCGCACGTGCTGCGCTACTGGGAACAGGAATTCACCCAGCTGCGCCCGGTCAAGCGGCGCGGCAACCGCCGCTACTACCAGCACCACGAAGTCCTGCTGATCCGCCGCATCCGCGAGCTTTTGTACGAAGAGGGCTTCACCATCAGCGGTGCGCGCCAGCGCCTCGAGCACGACGCCGAAGCACCGGCCGAAGCCGCACCCGCCAAGGCCGCGCCGGCCAAGCTCGACAGCGCCGCGCTGCGCACGGAACTCGCTGCGATTCTCAAAATTCTCAACTGACAGTCTTCCGCCGGACGCCGCTCCTCTGCTAGAATCTCGGGCTTCGTCGGGGCGTAGCGCAGCCTGGTAGCGCACCTGCATGGGGTGCAGGGGGTCGGAAGTTCGAATCTTCTCGCCCCGACCATCAAAATCAGGGAAACAGGGTCGGCCTTGCCGGCCCTTTTTCTTTGGAGCGTTCGAAACCCTACCGTCGTTGTGTCATCGGCGCGTAGCGGCGAGACGCCAGCATGTCCTGTTTGTTCAGTCTCTGGAGTTAAGTCATGGAACACACCCTGCCCGCACTGCCTTTTGCCATGGACGCGCTCGCGCCGCACATGTCCAAGGAAACCTTCGAATACCACTACGCCAAGCACCACCAGGCCTACGTCACCAACCTCAACAACCTGATCAAGGGCACCGACTTCGAGAACAAGTCGCTCGAGGACATCGTCAAGACCGCGCCCGCCGGCGGCGTGTACAACAACGCGGCGCAAGTGTGGAACCACAGCTTCTTCTGGAACTGCCTCAGCCCCAACGGCGGCGGCGCGCCGTCCGGCGCCCTGGCCGACGCCATCAACAAGAAGTGGGGCAGCTACGACGACTTCAAGAAAGCCTTCCAGACCAGCGCCGTGGGCAACTTCGGTTCCGGCTGGACCTGGCTGGTGAAAAAGGCCGACGGCTCCGTCGACATCGTCAACATGGGCGCCGCCGGCACCCCGCTGACCACCGGCGACAAGGCGCTCTTGTGCATCGACGTGTGGGAGCACGCCTACTACATCGACTATCGCAACCTGCGTCCCAAGTTCGTCGAGACCTTCCTCGACAAGCTGGTGAACTGGAAATTCGCGGAAGCAAATTTCGCTTAAGCCAGGTTTCGCGGAAGCGAATTTCGCTTAAGCCAGGTTTCGCGGAAGCGAATTTCGCTTAAGCCATGCCTGCGCCCCGGCCACCGGGGCTGTCGTGCAAAAGGGCCGCGCTGCGGCCCTTTTTCATTGCGTGCGGCAGACGTGTGGCGCAGCAGGGCGCCGGGGCAGGGCGGTCTTGCCGCAAGTCCATAAATGGACTAATTTGCATATAAAGTTTCAAACCGGAACCGCCATGCCCAGACCCGCCGCCGCCCCCCACACGCCGCCCAAGCCCAGCGCCCGCGAAATGTCGGCCGCCGGCCTGCGCGCCTTCTTCAACATCGCGCGCGACTGGGGCCTCAACACCGACGAACAAATGGTGCTGCTCGGTTCGCCCGGCCGTTCGACCTTCTTCAAGTGGAAGGCCGCGCCCGAATCCGCCGACTTGAAGCGCGACACGCTCGAACGCCTGTCGTATCTGCTCGGCATCTACAAGGCGCTGCAGATCCTGCTGCCCGACACCGCCGCCGCCGACGCCTGGGTGAAAAAGCCCAACACCGCGCCCGGCTTCGGCGGCCAGAGCGCGCTGGCGCGCATGCTCGGCGGCAACGTTGCCGACCTCGTCGCCGTGCGCCAGTACCTCGACGCCCAGCGAGGCGGCTGGGCTTGAGCTACCCCAAGGTCTCGATCAAGTGGCGCCCGGCGTACCGGGTCATCCCCAGCCGCTTTCCCGCCGTGGGGCTATTCGAGCGCGTCGCCCGGCCCGAAGACTTCGACGCCCTCTACGCGCTCGAAGCCCTGACCAACGACCGCCTGCGCGACGAAGTCGGCGACATCAGCCTGGTGCCGCCGGAAGAACGCCTGTTCGGCCCCGGCAGCACCTGCATCATGGCCGCCTTCACCCACCTGAACCCGCACGGCAGCCGCTTCAGCGACGGCCGTTACGGCGTCTTCTACTGCGCGCGCCACCGCGACACGGCGATTGCCGAAACCCGCTACCACGCCGCGCGCTTCATGGCTGCGACGCGCGAGCCGCCGATGCGCCTGCAAATGCGCCTCTACAGCGTCGACGCGCAAGGCCGCGTCGCCGACCTGCGCGCAGCCAGCAAAACCGAGCCGCGCATCGTCGACCCGGACGACTACGCCACCACCCAATCCATCGGCCGCACCCTGCGGGCCGAAGGCGCGCTCGGCATCGTCTACCCGTCCGTGCGCCACCCCGGCGGCCAGTGCCTCGCCGCCTTCCGCACCGCGCTCGTCAAAAACTGCCTGCACGCCGCCTACCTGGAATACCAGTGGAACGGGGAGGGCATCGAGGCGGTGTTCGAGGTGAATCAGGTGCTGTGAGGGCAGGAAAAAATGGGCTTGAGCCTATCGCGCGTTAGCGCTATTGTAAGGAAACCTTACTTTACGGATAGACCTATCATGCTCGCCAAGATGACTTCCAAGAACCAGCTCACTCTGCCCAAGAGCGTGACCAATGCGCTGGGCGAGGTGGAGTATTTCGACGTGCAGACCAAGGATGGGCAAGTGATCCTTACCCCCGTGCGCATCCAGCGCGCCGATGCCGTACGCGCCAAGCTGGCGGCGCTAGAGCTTACCGAGCAGGACATCGCCGACGCCGTCGACTGGGCACGCCAACCGGCAGGCAAACGCAAGAAATGAGTCGCCCGCCGCGGGTGGTCCTCGATACCAATCTGGTGCTGTCTGCCCTGGTGTTCGCAAACGGCCGGCTCGCACCCTTGCGCCATGCCTGGCAGGGCGGCCGTTGCCTGCCGCTCGTTTCAAAGGCCACCACGGCCGAGCTCATTCGTGTGCTGGCGTATCCCAAGTTCAAGCTCAGTGATGAAGAACAGCAAGAACTGCTGGCGGACTACCTGCCATGGTGCGCCACCGCGCGCATCTCCAATCCACCGCCCGCCACCCCGGCCTGCCGCGATCCTTACGATCAACCGTTCCTGCAGCTGGCGCTGGCAGGCAAGGCGGATTTTCTGGTGACCGGCGACAACGATTTGCTCAGCCTGCACACTCAATTCGCTTGCCCGATCGTGACGGCAGAGCAGTTTCTCGCAGCGCTCGACGCGTGAGCCATGCGCCGTAGCGGGGCAAGGGAATACTGCAGGCCGTCGCCGGGCTTACGCAGAGCTTGAGCATTGCGGGCATCAGTGGTATACAACACGGTATATATCATTGATCAGTAAGGAGGCCAGCCATGCAAACCGCCAAGCTTTTTAAGAATGGGCGCAGCCAGGCCGTGCGCCTGCCCGCAGAATTCCGATTCGAGGGCGAAGAAGTGCTCATCCGCCGTGACCCCGTCACCGGCGACGTCATCCTGAGTCCGCGCAACAAGAAGTTTGAAGACTGGGTGAAGCTGCGCGACCGCTTGCTACCCGGCATTCCCAAGGAAGAGTTCACCGCGCTCGACGATTTGCGCGACAACGGCCCGCACAGCGAGCGAGACTGGCCATGAGCGCCGTGCTCATGCTCGACACCAACGCCGTTTCGGCGCTGGTCAAGGGGCAGGCTGCACGCCTCAGCCAGATTTTGGAACAACGCCCGTTCTGCCTGTCCGTCATCACCGAAGCTGAATTACGGTTCGGTCTGGCGCGCCGTCCGGTTCATGCTGACTTGCGCAGCCTGATCGAGAACCTGCTTCTGGCCAGCGACATTCGCCCATGGACATCCGCGTGCGCCGAGCGTTACGGTACGCTGCGCACCGAACTCGATTCGCTTGGTAAACCGCTTGCGCCGATGGATTTGCTGATCGCCGCGCACGCGCTCGCCGACGACTGCATGCTGGTTAGCGCCGATCGGGCCTTCTCCCAGGTGCCCGGGCTCAAGGTCGTGGACTGGAAGGATGTGCCAGCCAGCTGAGGCATCAAGCCCTAGCAGATTGAGTCAGGTGCCCACACAAACACGGTCTCCAGCATGAACGACTTCCTCTCCCACTACGCGCTCTTCCTCGCCCAGGCCGCCACCCTCGTCGTGGCCGCCGTCGCCCTCGTCGCCGCGGTGGTGCTGCTGTCGCGCCGCAAGGCCCGGCACCTCGGCGAAATCACCGTCACCGACGTCAACCGCCAGCTCGAAGCGGCGGGCGACCGCATCGAGGCGGCGCGGCTGGGCAAGCCGGCCTACAAACAGCTGCTGAAGCAGCGCAAGGCCGAGCACAAGGCGCGCCAGCACGCCGGGGCCCAGCCCTGCACCTATCTCATCGACTTCAAGGGCGACATCCGCGCCTCGGCCGTGGCCGCGCTGCGCGAGGAAATCACCGCCATCCTGCAAGTGGCCCAGCCCGGCGACGCCGTGCTGCTGCGGCTGGAAAGCCCCGGCGGCATGGTCAATCGCTACGGCCTCGGCGCCGCCCAGTTGCTGCGCCTGCGCGACGCCAAGCTGCCGCTCACCGCCCTGGTCGACACCGTGGCCGCCAGCGGCGGCTACCTCATGGCCGCCGCCGCCGACAAGATCGTCGCCTCGCCGTTCGCGCTCATCGGCTCCATCGGCGTCATCGCGCAGTTGCCCAACTTCCACCGCTGGCTGCAGGCGCGCAACATCGACTGGGAACAGTTCACCGCCGGCCAATACAAGCGCACCGTCACTGTCTTCGGCGAAAACACCGACGACGGCCGCGCCAAGCTGCGCGAAGAACTGGAGGAAATCCACGCGCGCTTTCGCGACTTCGTCCAGCAACGCCGCGCCCAGCTGAACATGGACAAGGTTGGCACCGGCGAAGCCTGGCTCGGCAGCCAGGCGCTGGAGCTGGGCCTGGTCGACGAACTCGCCACCAGCGACGACATCATCCGCGCCGCCTGCGCGCGCGGCCGCGTGCTGCACGTGAGCTACCAGCGCAAGCTCACCCTGCCCGAGCGGGTGAGGGTGCAAGCGCAGGCGGCGTGGGATGGGATCTGGCAGCCGCCGGGGCCGTTGGGATAAACACCTTCGCGCTTACGGATCGTCTTGGCGCAGCGCTTGGTTGGGCGGTGTTCCCGGCTTTGGTGGGCGGGGCGCGGGATTCTTCTTGAAAAGAACGCAAGCAGGGCGTATTGTCCGCAAAAATACCCAGAGGATTGCCCATGCTCACTTCAGCATCCATCACACCCACTCTCGATACTGGCGGCAATGATGCCTTTCTGGCCTATCTGAAAGCCGCCCGCGCGAACCACTCACAGGCCCAGATTGCTCGCCATCTGAAGGTCGACCCGCGCACTATCCGCCGCTGGGAGGCACGCCAGTCAGTCCCGCCCGCCTACGTTGTCCACGCTCTTCAACAACTGTTGCCGCTCGATTTGCCGATCGAAGGCACCGCAGCTTTTGAGTTCATCGATCTCTTTGCCGGCATCGGCGGCATACGCCGTGCGTTTGAAACGATTGGTGGGCGCTGTGTTTTCACGAGCGAATGGGATAGCTACGCACAGAAAACCTACGGTGAGAATTTTCGTGATGGACACGTCATCAATGGCGACATCACGCAGGTTCAGGCCAGCGATATCCCGGATCACGATGTCCTGCTTGCCGGCTTCCCATGCCAGCCATTCTCGATTGCCGGGGTATCCAAGAAGAACGCACTGGGCAGGGCACATGGATTCGCCTGCGAAACGCAAGGCACCCTGTTCTTCGACGTCGCCCGCATCATTGCGGAAAAACGCCCCCGAGCCTTTCTCCTGGAGAACGTCAAGAACCTCACGTCTCACGACAAGGGCCGCACGTTCGACGTGATCAAGCGTACGCTCACAGAGGAACTTGGTTATCACATTCACACCCGCGTCATCGATGGTGCGCACTTCGTACCGCAGCACCGCGAGCGAATCCTGATTGTCGGTTTCCGCGAACCCGTTGCCTTCGATTTCGATGCGCTGCCGCTGCCCAAGAAGGGGCATCATACGCTGAAGGAAATCCTGCATCGTACTGATGGCACCGAACCACAGTTGCCGTGGGATGAAGGCCGTTTCTTTGACCATGCACTGAACAAGGTGCATGAAAAATACACCCTTACCGACAAACTGTGGCGTTACCTGCAGGACTACGCGGAAAAGCACCGTGCGAAAGGCAATGGCTTCGGCTTCGGCCTCGTGACGCCGGAGAACGTCGCACGCACACTGTCCGCCCGCTATTACAAGGACGGTTCGGAAATCCTGGTTTATCAGGGGAAGCAGCGCAATCCGCGACGCCTTACCCCGCGTGAATGCGCTCGCCTGATGGGGTTCCCCGATACTTTCAGGATCCCGGTTTCAGATACGCGGGCTTACAAGCAGTTCGGGAACTCGGTGGTTGTTGACGTCATGATCCACGTTGCACGGTTGATGCAGCCGTATCTGGAAGCCGACACTCTCGAGCCTGAATTGCCCCTGCGTCATGCCGCGCTCTGACGCACCAGCGACACATTGACCATTGATGGCTGACGTTGTCGATCCGGCCACCCGGAGCCGGATGATGTCCGGCATCCGGGCAAAGAACACTCAACCGGAGTTGTTTCTCAGGAAGGGACTTCATGCGCTGGGATTCAGGTACCGTCTGCACGCGCGAGATATACCGGGTAAGCCGGATCTGGTCCTTCCCAGACATTGCGCGCTGATTGAGGTCCGTGGATGTTTCTGGCACGGGCATGGATGCCGTCTCTGCAAGGTGCCGTCGACGAACAGGGAATTCTGGCAGCAGAAGATCAGGGACAATCAGCTCAGGGACAATCAGAATCTGCAAAAGCAGATCAGCAGCGGCTGGCGCTGTTTGATCGTCTGGGAATGCGCGATCCGATCGGCCCAGCGTTCAGCCAGCAGTCTTGATGTTGTAGCCTTGGCGGCCCAGTGGATAAGGAGTTGCAAGCGTTCTGCCGTCATTGATGAGCAGGGGCTGCATGATCTCAACGAGAACAAGAAGGGGAGCTGTGTTTTCTGATATTGCTGACCTGATGCGGCGATTCACGGAATTGGGGGCCGTGCGTGCTTTCTGCAAACCGCTTGCAGCGAACGACAACAGCAAGCAACAAATCTACCTGGGTGGCAGCCTTGATGCCGTGCAGATGTTTCCCTTGCGGGGTATAGAAGCGACCGAACAGGGCAAGAACAGCACCTACAAGGCGAAGCTTGATTTCTTCTGGGTTGGAAGGGATTACACCGAGCGTGCGTCTGGCGCACAGTTAATCCTGTATCCGCAGTATCCGGAGGTACGTCTGTCAGGCTTCCTGCGTGGTTGCAGGTGGGCGCCCAATGAGTCACTCAGACCGATACCGAAGGAGCAGCGGCGGTTCAACAACGGGCCGGACGGCCGGGTACTTTTCTTTGGAATCACAGATACGGGCGAGACGCTAGCGTACATCGCCAATGCGGACAGCCCCTTAGCCCGTGAATTTGGGGAAAGGAATGCGCGTGGGGAGTATTCGCGGGAGAGTGTTTTTTTCGCACTGCCGCTGCGTGGCCGCGACTCTAAGACGCTGCTTCTTGAGAAGCTTTCGGAAATCCGGGCTGGAGGCTGGCATCCCTCCATGCGTTTGAACAGGAGGGGTGAGGTTGTACCGTATCTGGCGCGTAACGGGGGAGGCTACACACTAGAGGCCCTGCTTGGCGTTATCCCCAATGGTCGATCCGAGCCAGATTTCCTGGGGTGGGAAATCAAGGCTTACAGCACAGGCAGGGTTACCCTCATGACACCGGAGCCGGATGGCGGCATGTACGCAGAGCAGGGGGTGAAGGCGTTTGTTCGCGAATTTGGTGCCCCAACGGGGGACGACACCCTGTATTTCACCGGCAATCATCGCGTCAATAACCGGAACGCAAGAACCGGTTTGACAATGAGCGTACGTGGATTCGATTCTGCGAAGAGACGTATCGAGGACGTTGGTGGCGCAGTCGAATTGCTGACCGATTCCGGGCGTTGTGCGGCAGCATGGTCGTTCGGTGGGCTGATGATGGGCTGGAACAGGAAACATGCACAGGCAGCGTATGTGCCTTACGAAAGCGAGAGAATCGCTGCACCAGCCTATCGTTACAGGAGCCCGATCTTGTTGGGGGAGGGCACGGATTTCACCCGTTACTTGACTGCGCTGGATTCCGGGAAGGTTGTTTTTGATCCCGGATCAAAAGTAATGAATGCCAGTAAGGCAAACTCCACAGTCAAGGCGCGAAGCCAGTTCCGTATCGGGGTAAGAGACTTGGGTGGGCTCTATGAGCGATTCGGGCCAGTCGAGATTTGATTCCTGAACCTGCGAAGGCTGCGGTGCGAGCGTTAGCAAGCCGTCATCAGTTCTAGCCGTAAGCTGGCATTCACGCGGATGTGGTAGCTGCCGCCCCCAATGGGGTGACCGAGCTGCTGTCGGACTTCAAATCCTGTTGGGGTATCAGTCACGCTCGGCAGGGTTCCGTTTTCACCCCGTGTCAGGAGTTGATCTAGTAGCCGGTAACTCATCGAGCTATGCGAGAATCGCCCAGACAACAAACACAGGGGCACCTTTGGTACCTTTTTCGGAACAGCAAATTAGAGAAAGATTCCGCGTGCTGCATCCAGCATGCACGGTTGTCTGCATCACATTCATACATCTCAGGGGTGTGTCTGTCACTGAAACCCCCATAAAGCAACAAGAACTAGGAAAAAGATCTGTGGTTAGGAGAGGAGATGACGTTTCAGTTTTCATCTTTTAAAGGGAAAGACCTCCCGACCTCAGTCTGGAACTCAGGAGTGCTCTATCTCCCTGAGCCGCTCGCAACCGCACATAAAGACTTCTTGTCCGAACAGGGCTGGATGAGCTGTTATTTCCCAGGCCTAGGGGGTGGAACGGGTGGGCAGTCTGTGCAGGAAGCGCAGGATCATGTCATTAATCGGTTCTTGAACTCAGCTGCCCGCATGCAATTCGTCTGCGCAGATCCAAGCGATGACCAGCCAGAGGTTCGAGATATGGTGCTTGACCAGCTCGGCGATGGTCATATCCACTTGTTGGACTTGGGTGCGGGGAATGGTGCGGGGACTCTTGCGATGCTGTCCCTGTTGTGTGAGTTGCGTGAGAAAAAATCCATTCCGAAACTACCGCTCAACGTAACTATCGTCGGGGTCGATTATTCGGCGGAAGCCCTGAATTTCTATGCTGATCTACTGGGAAAAGTTTCCCCGTGGTTTGAAGCAAATGGAATCAGCATAACTTTGAGTCTTGCGCTTTGCGATTTAACGGTAAGCGGCGATTTCAGCGAAGTATTCGAATCATTCCTTGACGATGCGAAGAAGCAGGACGTTAAGCGCTTCCTCTGCGTCATATCAGCACTGTCAGGGGCCGGGAAAGAGGGATGGGAGCAAATGCATGACTCGCTCAAAATCGCAGCAGCAGGACTGAGCCATAAAAAACGGAGCAGTTCATGGCTCTGGGTTGAGCCTCATGTTGGCAAGTCTTGGCCAGCAAAATTTGCAGACTCTTTGCGCATGATTCTAAGGAAGAAGCCGTTCAAGTTTTTCAAGAAAGGTGATTCATACAACATTCAAACAGACATCCCTCCATTGGAGAACCCTGTCACTAGGAACTTTGATTGGCATGATCCCCATATCGGGAAAACGGCGAAGAGCCGTGTGTTTGTAATGGCCTTCAAAAGCAATTAAGGCGATGTTCGGAATCGACCAGACACTGCTCATCAGAGCACTTAATTCAACCCGACAGGTGTATTTTCCGACTTACGTTGGCCTGCGTTTAATCGGCAACCAACTACCGCCAGGAGAAAATGGTTATCTGCAGCAGCTCATACATCGACGCTTGGGTACTGGCGATGCTTGGCGATTCAAGAAATTTAAGCTGTATAAGGGCTCAAAAGCGTCACCGCAGGGAAATGAACATGTATATCGCGACTGCTTGGCGCCGAGCCCGCTAACTGCGATCGCAGAGTCTTTCCTACTGGCGTTACTCGCAGCTAACCCTGTGTTTTCGGTTTCCGATAGGGTCTATAGTTATCGCTGGCCGCCATCGAGCAGGTCTGGCGCTAGCTATGAATTCTTCGGGGTAGGCTACAGACAACGTAATACAGAAATTGATGCGGCCTTAAATAATGCGCCAAACCAAGTTGCTGTAGTTACCGACATTAAGAGCTTCTATCCCTCAGCCAGAAAAGATCAGGTCGAGTCTTCACTTAAATCCATTCTTGATAAATCAGACAAGGATTTTCGGACATGGGGTGATTCCATTCTTGCGTTTTATTCCCAATTGCTTACATCAGGTGGGGATGGAATTCCTGTTGGGCCGGCATCGGGACATGTGGTTGGACACCTAGTACTGCAAGGGGTTGATAGTGAACTATCGAGCAAATATGGTGATAAATACTTTCGTTACGTTGATGACATAGTCGTTGTCTGCCACGCTGACCAAGCAGGCAGGGTAAAGCGTGATATTCAGCGTTGCATTGAACAGCATGGCTTCTTACTGAACACGGATAAGACTTTAGTTATCAACAGTACGGACTGGCACCACAACATTTTGCGTGCGGATGTTTCGGGGAATGACAGCTTCAGAAGCTTTACAAGTGACCTGACTATCTATCTGGCGCTACATCCTGCTCGGGCAGAATCCTTGAGGAAGATGCTGATAGAAGGTGGGCTCAGCGTCCCGATCGGCAGACTTCTGGCTCTTTCTTCATATCCCAGATACAGATATTTCTTAAGTCGAAAACTTATCCATTCTGTTGGCTTGGCTTTCTCAACGAACGAGGATTTCTTGCAGAGAGGATTACGTCTGAAGGGCATGTATGAGGAGGCGTTATTGGCGCTACTTAATGAGCCGCCAGAGGAATTGCCAAACCTGAGACGTTGGCAAACGCAGCGTGCCAGAAGAATAATTAATTCTTTGTTCTACTTGAGGAGCTTTGGCGAGTGGGAGACGCAGGGTGCGTTCGAGGTACTGCCAGAATTGGTTGAGCAACGTGCGCTAGCACAAGCGCTCAAATCTGGCGTCGTGAATCCAATCCTTCCGTTTTACGGTAGGGGGCCGGCCGCCTTCTCCGAACTGTGGTCCGAGCATGGCCATCAAAGTGCCACCTTAATACAGCCCGCAACAAGTCTGAATAGTGCCGAACTTGATGCACTGATCACCTTACGGCTTTATGGGACGCTTCCGGCAGATTCTATGGAAGGCCTTACCAAGCCGCGGCTGCTGACTGTGGTGAATCAATCCACATCGTCAACGCGAACCGAACCCGATCTGTCTTTCGAGGATGAGTTCGAATCACTACGGCTTGGCACGTCAGATCAGGAAGTTACTGAGCTGGCGCGCACTAGATATGCTTACTCAGAGGGTACAGTTCTTGAGGCACTCTCGTTGCTTAGCTCTGAATATCGAAGTTGAATCGAATTAACGGGGTCCGAATCGGGTTGCCTGACGAACCCGTGACAAGCATCCGGCCCTAGCGCAAAGCCTTCCCCCCATTCACCCGGATCCCAACCCCCACCTGCACCAAACCCTTTTCACCAGCACCGAAGGCCGCATGCTCGGCATCGGCCTGGCGCTCACGGGCCTGATGCTGCTGGCGTTCGGAATCGGGTGGCATTTGTATCCGGACCATCTACCCGTTTATCCTCGGGGTGGGTGGATTAAGGCGGGGATGCCCCACTTTTGCAGACCTACCTTAGGTGTTTGGTGACCATCGGTTGATTGGGTGAATCGCCCCCAGTTTCAACCGGTGGGTGCAACACACTAGAAACCTTGCCGCCTACGACGAACAACTGCAGTGAGACGTACCGCCCAGGTTAAAGAACTTCTCTTCCTTCTTTTTGTAATACAGGGCTGCCACCGCTTCGGATTGTTCACCGTAGGGGTCGGCAAATACGTCGTGCAAATTGTGCACGAGACTGAAATCACCGCTGTCTGTGGCACTGCGATAGGCTTCTACCAGCATCCATTCTCTGGGGATGTATTTGGGATTGGTTCGCTTCATGGCTGCCGAGATGTCCGTGGGGTTGCGGCCTTCTTGTTGCAAGGCGAGGCGCCATTTTTGCAGCCATGCATCCCAGCGTGCGTCCATTGCCGCGCTGTTTTGCGCATAGCCGCCGCGGGTTTCATAAAAGCTGGGTTTCAGTGCGGCAATGTGCGTGGGCAGGTTTGAAAGCTCGCGCCAGAAGATTGTGTAGTCCACCGGGGTTTCTGCCATGAGCGTGTGTAGCTCGGTGAAAAGTGTGGCATTGAATTCGGCAAGGCCCATTTTGCTTGCCCACATGCGGTTCATTTCGCGCTGCATGATGCCCGGCAGTTCACCATAGATTGCTTGCAGGGATTCAATCGCGCTTTCGTTTTGCTGCAGCAGCGGCACGAGGGCGATGCAGAACATTCTGAAATTTTCCATGGCGGCCATGGGCTGGTTCATGAAGGAGAAGTGTTCGCCGCCGCCTGTCCACATTTGAAATGCCGGGTCATACGCTTCGATAAAGCCGAAGGGGCCGTAGTCCAGCGTGCGCCCGCCCAGGGCGCAGTTGTCGCTGTTGAAGTTGCCCTGGCAATAGCCCACGCGTATCCAGTGCGCAACCAGTTGCGAGAGGCGCACGGCAAACTCGCGTGCAACGGCCAAAACTTTGTCGCTCAGTGTGGCTGCAGTTTGGCTGAGTTGTGCGGCGAGATCGGGGTATTCGCGTTCGAGCACATGCAGGAATATGGCTTCGAGCTCGGCGAGGGCCTTGGGGTGTGCGTTTTCTCTGGCGCGGCGGCCAAATAATTCGAGCTGCCCCACGCGCAGGAAAGAAGGGGCAACGCGGGTGGTGATGGCGGCCGGTTCGTCCACCATGCGGTCCGGGTCCCAGGTTTGGGCGTTGGGCGAATACCAGGGGCGGGTGATGGTTTCGCTCTGCGAGACATACAGGCAGAGGGCGCGGGTGGTGGGCACACTCAGTGCGGCCATGGCTTCCGACACCAGAAATTCACGGATGCTGGAGCGCAAGATGGCGCGACCATCGCCCCCGCGACAATACGGTGTGGTGCCGCCGCCCTTGAGCTGAAACTCCCAGCGTTGATTGTTGGCCAGCAATACTTCAAGCACGGAAATGGCGCGGCCGTCGCCATAACCATTGCCGGTTTTGAATGGGCAGTTCTGGACCATCTCTCGCCCGTAGATGCTCAGCGCGTAGCCGCTCGCCCAGCCGCTGGTTCGAATGCGCGGCGTCTCGAATCCCGCATTGGCGCTTTCCACTGCAGCCGCGGGGTTGCCGGTGAAAAACTGCATGAAGGCTTCTTCACGGGCGAGGCTCTCGGGCAAATCCAGTTCGTCGAAGAAACGTTGGCTATGGATGACGTAATGCGGATCGGGCAGGGGAGTCGGTTCCACCTCGACGTAATGGCCGGATCTGACTTCGCGCATCCGTTTGTTGGGGTGGTGGCGAGCCTGCTCGGGGTCGGCGGTCAGTGAGCGCAGCAGCGAATAATCTGCGCGCTGCAGAAAAGCGCTAAAGGGGATCGGGGTGGGGCTGGGCATTGTGTGAGGTGCGACAGGTTCTAAAAGTAAGGGTTTGGATGGGGACGGCGGCCTTGAAGTTCAAGAGGGTAGCGGGGATTAACGGGGTCAGCTTCGGGTTGCCTGACGAACCGGTGACAAGTCTTCGCGATTGGCGCAAAGTTTCCCCCAGATACCTATAACCGAAGACACCCGCATGCATGAAACGCTTTTCGCCAGCACCGAAGGCCGCATGCTGGGCGTCGGCCTGGCGCTCACGGGCCTGATGCTGCTGGCGTTCGGGGTCGGGTGGCATCTGTATCCGGACCGCATTCTTCCCTACGCGATCATGACCGGGCTGAACCTGATCATCGGCCGCGAGGCGGGGATGTCCTTCGGCTATGCCAGCGGGTTCGGCCATGTCCAGGTGGTGCCGCTCAATATCCTGAACGAGACGATCCAGGTGCTGGTGATCTACCCGCTCTTTGTGCAGAGCACGCGGCACCTGATCAGGCTGCGCACGCTGGAGCCTTTCTTTTCGCGCATTCAGCGCGCGGCGGCGTCGCGCGGGGGCGTGGTGCGGCATTTCGGCATCGCCGGCCTGTTCGTGTTCGTGTTCGCGCCGTTCTGGATGACGGGGCCGGTGGTGGGGGCGATCATCGGGTTTCTGATCGGCCTGCGCCCCTGGCTGAATCTGGCGGTGGTGCTGGTGTCGACGTATATCGCGATCGGGGTGTGGGCGCTGCTGCTGAACGAGCTCAATGCCTGGGCGTCGGCGGTGAACCAGTACGCGCCCTATGCCTTGTTCGTCGCGATCGTGCTGATCGCGGCGGCGATGCAGTGGGTGGGGCGGCACCGGGAGCGCGGGTGAAAACGAATAGGTCACCGGCATAATGGCGCAGTCACCCCGGAAAACCCATGGCACGTCGTAAGAAAAATCTTATTGAAAATGTGCTGCAACGCGCCAGCCAGCTGCCCTGGTGGGCGGGTGTGGCACTCGCGATCGCCTCGTATGTCGGGCTGCACAGCGTGGCCACCGACGACCTGACGGGCACTGTCTTCGCCGGGGAGACGGGGGCTCTGGCCGGTCAGAGCGTGTTCAGGTCGCTGGCGTCGGTTGGCCAGTATCTGCTGCCGGTCGTTATCCTGGCGGTCGCGGGGCTGTCTGCCTACGGCCGCATCAAGCGCCGCGCCTCGCAAGTGCAGGGGGCGGCTAGCCCGGACCACGGCCCGCTCAACGACATGAGCTGGCAGCAGTTCGAGGCGGTGGTGGGCCAGGCCTTCCGGCGCAAGGGCTACTCGGTGCGCACGACGGGCGACGCGGCGGATGGCGGGGTCGACCTGGTGATGAAGAAGGACGGCCAGACCTTTCTGGTGCAGTGCAAGCAGTGGCGGGCCGTGAAGGTGGGCGTGAACATCGTGCGCGAGCTTTACGGGGTGATGGCCGCGCAGGGGGCGGCAGGCGGTTTCGTGGTGACCTCGGGCGTGTTCACCCAGGAAGCCATCGCGTTTGCCCGCGGCAAGCAGATCGAGCTGATGGACGGCAAGGCGCTGCATACGCTGATCGCGGGGGTGAAGGCGCCGGTGAAGTATTTTCGCGACCCGCTCAGCATTCTGACGATGGGCGCGCCGTATTGCCCGGAATGCCAGTTCCGGATGGTGAAGCGCAAGGCCAAGCACGGCGTCAATGCAAGCAAGGCCTACTGGCGCTGCGCCCGTTACCCGGACTGCAAGGGCACGCGGGCCCTCTGAACGCATTGGCGCTGAACGATGTTCCATTATTTCGGTACTTATCTATAACTACCGAAACTATGGAACAATGCCGACATGACTAAGACTGAGCAACGCATCAAGGCGCTGCTGCGCCGGGCCGGAACGGCACGGTCGCGGGAGCTGGTCGCGGCCGGCATGAGCCGCAGCGCGCTGTCGCGCATGGTGGCGGCGGGCCAACTGGTGCGGGTGGCGCGTGGCCTGTATGCGCTGCCGGATTATCAGGGGGGCGAGCACAGTGCGCTGGTGGCGGTGGCCAAGCGCGCGCCGGGCGTGGTGTTCTGCCTGCTGACGGCGCTGCGCATTCACGATCTGACGACGCAGGCGCCGTTTGAGGTCTGGATAGCCATCGGCAACAAGGAACACCCCCCACGGCTTGACTATCCGCCGCTGCGCACGGTGCGTTTTGCTGCGGCCGCGCTGGCGGCAGGCGTGGAAACCCACCGCATCGATGGCGCGACTGTGCGCGTGACCAGTGTGGCGAAAACGGTGGCGGATTGCTTCAAGTTCCGCAACAAGATCGGGCTGGACGTGGCGCTGGAGGCACTGCGCGAAGCGCGCCGCGCAAAGAAAGCAAGCGCCGATGAGCTGTGGCGCTATGCCCGGATCAACCGCGTGACGAATGTGATGCGCCCGTATCTTGAGGCGGTAGCATGACACCTGGCCTTGCCGCGTCGATCCATGCCCGCTTGCTGAATCGGGCCAAGGCGCGCGGCGAGGACTTCAACCTGATTCTGACGCGCTATGCGCTGGAGCGCTTTCTGTATCGTCTTTCTACGCTCCCGGCGCGCGAGACCTATTGGCTGAAAGGCGCCATGCTGTTCGACCTGTGGTTCGACGTGCCGCATCGTCCCACGCGCGATGCGGATTTTCTTGGCTTTGGGCCGATGGATGTCGAGGCGCTGGCAAGCACGATCCGTGAAATCTGTAGCGTGGCCGCTGACGATGGCATGGTGTACGAGCCCGACTCGGTCACGGTCGAGGAAATCCGCGAGGAAGCACGTTATGGCGGCCTGCGCGTGCGGCTGGTGGGCAAGCTGGGCAATGCGCGCTGTGGGGTACAACTCGACGTGGGCTATGGCGATGCGGTAACGCCGGGGCCGCAGGAGGCGATCTACCCGACGCTGCTGGACTCGCTGCCGCCGCCGCGACTGCGCGTTTATCCACGCGCAGCGGTCGTCGCCGAAAAGTTGGAGGCGATTGTGAACCTGGGTATGGCAAACAGCCGGATGAAGGATTACTTCGATCTGCGCGCATTGGCACGCGAGGGTGAGCTGGATGCCGGGCAAGTGGCCGAGGCAATCGTGGCGACGTTTCAGCGCCGAGGAACCCGGGTGCCCGCCGGGATACCGCTGGGCCTGAGCGACGAATTTGCACGCGACGTCGCGAAGCTCCGCCAATGGAAAGCCTTTCTGGGCAAGAACCGGCTTGAAGCGCCGACGCTGGAAGAAACGGTTGCGGAGGTCCGCCATTTTGTGGCGGAGCCGCTGGCCTTGGCGCGGAAGCAGGGCGCTTGAGCGGGGTCACCCGGTGAATCCCGGCCTCATCAGTGGCGTGCCCGATTGTCGCGGCAGAATCTTCCTGTTGAGCCACATGCGCGCCTACACCAGTCTGGCGGGGCACATCCTCGGCTCGCATCCGCAGATCAACGGCTACTACGAAATGCACCTCGGCTACGAGGAGGCCGCCGCGCTGGATCGGCAGCTCGAGCTGTACCGGCAGGGCGATGCGATCAAGCCGAACAGCCGCTACCTCTTCGACAAGCTGCTGCACAACGACTATGCGCTCAAGCCCGAGTGGCTGGGCCGGGCCGACATCAAGATTCTGGTGGCGCTGGCGGAGCCGGCGCACACGATCCGGAGCATCGTGCATCTCTTCGCGCAGAAGCCGGACCCGGACCTGTACGCCTCGCCGGTGCAGGCGGCGCAGTATTACGTGGAGCGGGTGCGGGCGATTGCGGCGTTCTGCCGCACGACGGATTGGCCGTATTTCTACTTCGACGCGGAGCTGCTGCAGCGTGCGCCGGAAACCCTGCTGCCAAAGCTGACGGCCTGGCTGGCGCTGGATTCGCCGCTCACCGAGCAGTACCAGGTGTTCAACCACACGGGCAAGGCGCGGCGGGGGGATACGTCTGCGCGCATGGGGAGCGGGCGCATCGATCCGGCCAGATCGGACTATTCGCACATCGCGGTGCCGGAAGACGTGCTCGCGGCGGCGCGGGAAGCGTATCGGGAATGCCGGCAGGCGATGATTGCGCGGGCGCGCGAGGCGATGACGATCTAGTGTTTCGCTCGCTGTGTGCATCGTTTTCTTCTGGCATATGGTGTATGCAAATGGCAGACGAGTTTACCCAACCCATCTATATCGCAATTAAGGCCATTCTTGACTTGGTTTCCGCATATTTATATGTTGTTTGCATATAGCAAATGAAAGGGGCATCTCATGAAAGCCAACGCCTCGGCTGCGCGCAGTTCGGCAAATCCTGTCGCGGGCCGCTCGGCGGCGCTGCGCCGGGCCGGCAACCGTCAATGGGTGTTGAAGCCGCAGGATCTGGCGGTGGCATTGAAGCTTGTCACGCTCGAAGAAAACCGGCTGTCCTATGCCGAACTGGGCAAACGCCTGCGCCTGTCGCCTTTCGAGGCCCACGCGGCGGTGCAGCGCCTGATGGCGGCCCGCCTGCTGGTAGACATGGGCGAGGGGCCGCGCCCGGTGATGGCAGCGCTGCGCAGTTTCGTTCTGTATGGCGCGGCTTACTGCTATCCGGCCGTGCGTGGCGAAGTGACGATCGGGTTTCCCACGGCGTATGCGGTGGCGCCCTTGAAGGATAGAGTGCTGTTCTCGCAGGAGATGCCGCCCGTTTGGCCGCATCCGGAAGGCACGACGCGTGGAATGGCCTTGCTCCCTCTGTACGAAAAACTGCCCCTGGCGGCGCTCGACGATGCGGAATTGTATGCGCTGCTGGCGCTGTTCGATGCCCTGCGCATCGGGCAGGCGCGCGAGCGCGAGTTGGCAACGACGCTGCTGGCGGAGCGCCTGCAGTGAGCACCCCCGGGGCGGCATCCGACCCGAATCGCGCGATTCTCGTTCTGGTCGCCCGCGCCCTGGGCGAGTTGTGCGAGGAACTCGTGTTCGTGGGCGGCTGAGCGACCGGGCTGCTGGTGACGGCGGTGCGTGCACAGGCGGTGCGCATGACCGAGGACGTGGACCTGGTGGCGCAGGTGACGACGGCGAGCGAATATCACGCGATGGAAGCGCGGCTCGCGGCCAAGGGCTTCAAGCATGACCTTTCTGCCGATGCGCCGATATGTCGCTGGCGCTGCAACGAGATCGAGGTCGATTTGATGCCATCGGGCGACGTGCTGGGGTTTCACAACCGCTGGTATCCCCTGGCCATTGAAAGCGCGCAGCGGCTGGCATTGGACGATGGCTTGTCGATCCGGCTGGTGACGGCCCCGGTGTTCATCGGCACCAAGCTCGAAGCGTTCAAGGGGCGAGGCAACAACGATTTCCTGCTCAGCCATGATCTGGAGGACATTCTCACGGTCGTGGACGGCCGCCCCGAGCTGGCAGACGAGATGCAGGATGCGCCAGCCGCGCTACGCCAGTACGTGGCGGCGGAATTCCGCACCTTGATGAATACGCCGGCTTTCCTTCAGGCGCTGGCAGGGCATCTGCCGGGAGACTCGGCGAGCCAGCAGCGTTTGCCGGGCTTGCTCGCGCGGCTCAGACAGTTGAGCCAATTGGCGTAAGGGTTGAGCTGAGCCGGTTTCTAGAAGAGCGTGTCCCAGGCGTCGCGTTTAGCACGGTCATTCATCAGCGCTTCGACGATCTGCTGCTTGCGCTCGGCGCGATGCCCGGCCGACTGGATCTGTTGCCATGCCGGCGCGTGCTCGCCGAAGTTGCGCGCGATGTTGTCGAGGAAGGGGCTCACCTGTTGCAGGGCGTCGGTTGTCGGGAAACTTTACAGGAGAGGAGCGGTGCTTTCTGAAAATATGAACATAATCAATCAATTATATTAATGGCATGCCCATTGCTCCGGTTCAACTGACGCTGTCTGTAGGCGCTAAATTCAAACGCAATCGGGGGAGCACAATGAAATTTTTAACGAGATTATTGATCGGCGGCGCGATCGCTGCTTCATGTGCCAGTTCTGCACACGCCGACCTCATCAAGGTTGCGATGACTGTCGACAATTCCTATGCCCTGTTCACGGGCAATGCGACCAGTGCGACAACGTTCATCGGGACGGATGGATCGTGGCCTAGCGTCGAAACCTACAATTTCAATCTCTCGTCCGACGCCTATCTGTATGTCGTCACGGCCTCCGACAAGAATGTTGCGCAAGGTTTCCTTGGGCAATTTGAAAACCAGACCCAGGGATTCAAGTTCTATAGCCAGGATCCGCAGTGGCAGGTCATGGCGACCGGGCTCGGCGCGGCGGCTCCGTATAGCGGTTCGGCTGCTGATTTGGCGTTGCTCACGCAGGAAATCCAGGATGCTAACGCGGGGGGCAACCTGTCCAATGGCTGGGCCAGTTTCACCGCCGGCGCCAACAACGGTAGCGCTCCCTGGGGTCTGATGGCCGGCATTGACGCGGCGGCTCAGTGGGTCTGGTACGCAGGCGGCAACTGCAACCAGGCCAATCCCACGTCCGGGGGCTGCGACGCCGGTGAGTGGCTGGTGTTCAGGATTGCGGTAGCAGCCACGCCGGACAATCCGAATCCCGATCCGAACAACACCGTTCCGGAGCCAGCCTCGCTTGCCTTGCTGGGGCTTGGTCTGGTGGGTTTGGCTGCGACGCGCCGCAAGTCAAAGCAGTAATTCGCAGCATAAAAGAATCAGCAGCCACCCCGCGCGGGTGGCTTTTTTTTTAGCCGGCCCTGTCCGCCCCAGATTCGACCCTGGCGGGAACAACGATCACGAAGCGGCCATCCCCTGCGCAAGGACGAACACCTGCACGGGCGGCTTCGCTCGGGGTGCAAGCGTCGCCCTTGTGTGACCTGATGCCGCAATCGGTCGTCGGCTAAAACAAACGATCCCAGGCATCCCGCTCGGCGCGGTAGTTCATCAGCGCCTCGACGATCTGTGTCTTGCGCTCGGCGCGATGTTCGGCCGACTGGATCTGTTGCCATGCCGGCGCGTGCTCGCCGAAGTTGCGGTCGATGTTGTCGAGGAAGGTGCGCACCTGTTGCAGGGTGTCGGCAAGTGCGGGCACGTGCAGCCACCAATGGCCGGACTCGAACACGCGCGCGTTCAACTGGCGCTGCTTGTCGACGATGGCGTCGTGCTTCTGTTGATACAGCGCCAGCAATTCGGCTTCCTTCTGGTGGACAACGGCTTCGACCGCATCGCGCGCGAAGGGCCGGGTCACGTCGGCCTTTTTTACCAGCGCTTCGGTGGCAAACAGCATCAGGTCGCCGAAGAACTGGCGCTCGAATTCGTTGGAGAGGTCGACGCTCGCGTCATCCAGTTCGACGCCGGGGCGGAAGTCGTCGGCAAGCCCGGCCTCGGTGGTGCGGCGGTGCAGGTTGGGCAGGTTGGCGGAGGCGAAGCGCGCGCCGATTTCGGCGGCGACGAGCCGGCCGGCGGTGGGGCCGGACATGCGCAGGCGCAGATGGCCGAAGGGGATGACGTACTTGAGCCCGGCGTGATTGACGACGTAGTTGCCGGGGTAGACGGTGCGCGCGGGGGTGAGATCGCGGAAGCCCTGGCCGTAGCCGAACCAGGTCTTGCGCGTGAGGTGCTCGCCGAAGAAGAAGGCGTTGAGCCGGCTCGCGAAGTCGGTCAGGCACGCGGCGTGGTCGTGCGCGCCCGCGAGGCGGCAGGCGTAGGGGTAGGTGGCGGCCGCGTGCTCGAAGCCGAATAGCTTGGCGTGGTCGTGGTAGGCGGCGTCGCCCGCCACGGGCCCTTGCGCGCCGTGGAACGTGCAATCGTCGTGGCCGCCCAGCGTGGCCAGCCGCGCGAAGAAGGCGGCGACGTCGTCGAGGAAATTGGCCGCCATCACCGCCGGCGAGACCGGCGGGTCGCCGACCATCTTGCCGGTGAGCATGAGCGTGTCGGTGCTGCGGAAGATGCGGTCGACGGCGTGGAAGTAGGGCAGCGCGTGGACGATTTGCTCGCCGGCGTCGGTCTGCCGGTTCACGCACAGGCTTTCGTCGCTGTCGACGAAGTAATACAGCGTGCGCGCCGGATTGCGGGTGAGCTGGCGGAATTTCAAATAGGCGAGGTTGCGGTTGGCGGCCTGGCCCTTGAGGTAAAAGCGGTCCCTGGGCTGCGTGGTGAGGAGATGCCCCAGGCGTTCGCGCTGCTGCGGGGGCAGCGCGTGCAGCAGGTCGTGCTGTTCGGCCAGCCCGTAGTGGACGACGTTGAGGCCGCGCCGGCGGTATTCGTCGACGAGCAATTGATGGCGGCGCACGTTGGCTTCGTCGCGGCTGTCCTCGGCGACGACGACGGTGAGCTTGTCCCAGCGGCCGGAGGCGTGGCCGCCGTAGTCGAACGCCACGCACACCTGGTAGAGGCTTTCGAGGCAGGCCTTGAGGTGCGGCGGGCGGTCGGCGACGGGAATGGCGATCAGGAAGTCGTGGCGGTCGTCGTGGCCTTGACCATTTTGGCCCCGTTGCCGGATCAGCGCGTCCTGCTCCCGATGCAGCGCCTGGTAGTCGGCGAGCAGGGCGTGGAAGTCACCCGTGCCCGACCACATGGCTTGTTCGAGTGCGAGCGCACACGGGTCGTAGAGGTCGATGCGCGCGTCCGGGTCGGACGCGTCGACAAGCTGCGCGGCGAGGTCGGCGAGGCCGGGAATCGTGGCGGTGTGGCGCGCGAGGCACGCGTGCAAGGCGGCGTGGGCGGACGGCGCAGGGCAGGGGCGGCTTTCGGGAAGCGGTCGGTTCATCGGCACGGGGCGGGCGAGCGCTGCGCGCTGCGGGGCGAAGGCCTAATAGTAACCGCCCGGGAATCGGACGCGCAGGCGCGGGGATCGGGTCGTGCGACGCGGCGCGCGCGGCAGGCTAGACTGAAAGTAGACAGGACGAGTAGACAAGGAAAGGGGGGCACCATGAAAACATCGATGCTGCTGCTGGCCGGATTCTGCGCCGGCTTGGCCTTCCCCGTTGCAGGACAGGATATCGCGCGTGGCAAGGCCTTGTTCGAGACCCACTGCAGCCGTTGCCACTCCGACGGCGGCGCCAGCCTGAAAACCCCGCTGGCGGAGCTGCCGGCCTTTCTGGCGAGCCGGTCGGTGCGGGCGCACCGCTTCCAGTTGAGCGAGGCGGAGTTGAAGGACATCGTCGCCAGCCTAGCGGTGAGGACGCCGCCGCATTGAGCGGCAGGCGCTTCAGCCGCAGCGCGCGCGGCGCACCCGCTTTTCCACGGTGAGCACTTCGCCCGCGGCGTCGAGCACGGCGTAGAGCCGCGGCTGCGGGCGGCCGGCCCAGTTCGGGCCGGGGGCGGGGCTGTCGAGGTAGATCACCTGTGCGCCGTCGAACTGCCGCTCGGCCTGGCCGTGGGCGATGAGGTCGTTGAGCGCGTCGATGGAAATGCCGCGTTGCTTCATGCGGCTGAGGGCGAGGGCGCTGATTTTTCCGAGCTTGGTCATGGGGGTCTCCTGACGCATTGGCGTTTTCCGTTCCGGCCTTTATACTGGATACACATACAACTGTAAATATATACAGTATCCGGAGGAAAGCCCATGCGCGACCTGACGCCCCGCCAGGAAGAAATCCTGAACCTGATCCGCGAGTGGATCGAGACCACCGGCTTGCCGCCGACGCGCGCGGAAATCGCCGAGCGCTTCGGCTTCAGCTCGCCCAACGCCGCCGAGCAGCACCTGAAGGGGCTGGCGAAGAAAGGCGTGCTCGACCTGGTGCCGGGCACCTCGCGCGGCATTCGCCTGAAGGGCGGCGGCGGCGTGCCCGTGGTCGGCCAGGTCGCCGCGGGCAGCCCGATCCTCGCCGAGCAAAACATCGAGCGTCACGTGCAGGTCGACAGCGGCCTGTTCGACCCGCGCGCCGACTATTTCCTCAAGGTGCGCGGCATGAGCATGAAGGATGCCGGCATCCTCGACGGCGATCTGCTCGCGGTGCATCGCGCCAGCGAAGCCCGCGCCGGCCAGGTCGTGGTGGCGCGCCTTGGCGACGAAGTGACGGTGAAGCGCTTCAAAAAGCGCGGGAATACCGTTCAGCTGCTACCGGAGAACCCTGACTTTTCGCCGATCGAGGTCGACCTCACGCGCGAGGAACTGGTGATCGAGGGCATCGCGGTGGGGGTGATCCGCGGCGGCAAGCGCCTGTAGGGACGGCGGGCCACGGCGCCCGGAATCGGACGAACGGCAGGTTGGACAGGGAGACTTCACCATGAGCACGGGACTGGGCGAGGTGGTGCTGTATCAGGCGGCCGACGGCGGGCCGGCGCTGGATGTGCGGATGGAGCGGGAGTCGATCTGGCTCACCCAAGCACAGATGGCTGAGCTTTTTGGGGTGAATGTCCCCGCGATCTTCAAGCACATCAAGAATATCTACCTCACGGGTGAACTGGAGAAAGAGGCAACCGTTTCCAAAATGGAAATAGTTCGCCAGGAGGGTGGCCGCAGAGTTAAGCGCGCTGTTGATCACTACAACCTCGACATGATCATCTCAGTCGGCTACCGGGTGAATTCCCTGCGCGGCACCCAGTTCCGCATCTGGGCCACCAACGTGCTGCGCCAGCATCTGGTGCAGGGCTATACCGTGCACGCGCAGCGGCTGAAGGAGCTCAATCAGGCGGTGCGTCTGGTTGCCGATGTGGCGCATCGTCGCACGCTGAGCGGCGACGAGGCGACCGCGCTGCTCGAAGTGGTGGCGGACTACGCCTACGCGCTGGAGGTGCTCGACGACTACGACCACCAGCGGGTGCGCCTGGGCGAGGTATCGCCCGGTCCGGTCGCGGTGCTGGACCTTGACGAGGCGCGCCAGGTGATCGTGCGCATGGGCGAGCGCTTCGGCGCCTCGCCCCTGTTCGGCCGGGAAAAGGACGAGGGCCTGGAAGGTTCGCTGTCGGCGGTGATGCAGACCTTCGGCGGCCAGGACGTCTATCCCAGCCTGGAGGAGAAGGCCGCGCATCTGCTGTACTTTCTGGTGAAGAACCATCATTTCGTCGACGGCAACAAGCGCATCGCGGCGGCGCTGTTCCTGTGGTTCCTGCAGAAGAACCGGGCGCTCTATCGGGAAGACGGCGGCAAGCGCATCGCCGACAACGCCCTGGTGGCGATGACGCTGCTGATCGCCGAAAGCCGGCCGGACGAGAAGGATGTGCTGGTGCGGGTGGTGGTGAACCTGATCAACCGGCGCAATGCCTGACATGCGTGACGGTTGCACCGGCGGGATGCAACACGGCGTGGAAGCGGCCTGACTTAGTCCTCCGCCGACGGCACCGCTCCGGCCGCGGCGTCGGCCAGCCGCAGCAGGTCGCGATAGCCGCCTGCCATTTGATCGCGCGCTTCGTCGAGCAGCGCGGCGTTGTCGGTAGTGGGAACCCCGGCGCCGTCGAGCAGGCGCAGCATCGCAGTCCACCGTTCGCTTTGGTTCGCCACCGTCTTCGGCATAGCAAGACCCTGGCGCCGCAGTTCGGCGGCGCGGCCGACGAGGCGGAATTTCGCGGCTTCGAGTTGCGGCGGCAGGGGCAGGGAGAGGTCGAAGCTGACGTCGACGCGCAGCGGGTCGTCTTCGGCACGCGCAGTCGCGGGCGGCGGCGGACGCCAGGAGAGTTCGTCCGGACCGGGCGCGATGCGATCGGGATCGAGCGGGAATTTATAGAAGCCCCATTTCGCGCCCATCCAGCATTCGAGCAGGACGCGTTCGTCTTCCGCCATGCAGAGTTCGCCGGTGGGCGCGGCGAGGCCGGCGTCGCCGGGCAGCGGGCCGTAGGCGCGCGGATCCTGCTTCCATTTCGAAAAATCGCGATTCGGCGGCGCGCCGTAGTCGGCTTCGAGCGCGCGCCAGATCGTGATGAAGGCCTGGTAGTCGCGGCGGTAGTCGGGATTGCGGCGCAGGAATTCCCAGGCCCACTGGTCGCGGGTGAGGGCCGCGCAGTAGGCGTAGGGATCGGCTGCCATGTTCAGATCGGCAGGAAGGCCATGGTGGCGACGTTGACCACGCCGAAGCGGATGGCGCGGTTGCTCTTGTCCTCGATGACCTTGGCGAGCGTGTCCTGGATACCGATGAGCTTGCCGAATTCGCGTTCGAAGCTGAGGTTGGCGTCTTCGCCCGGCGTCATGCTGTTGGACACGAGCACGGGCTCGCCGCGTTCGTTGCGCGCGTTGGCGAGCTTCCACACGACGGCTTCGGTGTTGCGCGCGGCGTTGTAGAGCTTCTGCGCGTCGAGTTCGGACAGCACGTAGAACTCGGTCCTGTGTTCGAACGCGGCCATGTGCATGACCAGCAGGCCGTCGATCAGCGCCTTGACGCGGTCGCCGGCGAAGTCGGCGCGCCAGGGGTCGAGCAGGGCGGTTTCCCAGGGCAGGGTCTTGAGCGTCGCAGTTTCCCAGTGGGCGAGCGGGGCGAAGAGCGCGTCGACGGCGGCCTCGGCGCTCGCGTGGCCGGCGTTGCGCCATTCGCGCGGGTTGCGGCGGTAGAGCTTGAGCGCAAGGGTCCGGAGGCTGGCGAGGATTTCCTGCTGGTGGATTTCGACCACCGTGTCGATGTCACTCTTGGCGAACTGCTTGACGCTGAAGCTGCGGGCGCTGCTGCTGCCGTCGCGGCGCTCGATGGGCGGACTGCCGCAGGCGGCGAGCAGGGCGGTTGCAAGAAGGGCGGCGGCAAGAGGCAGGCGGCTCACGAGGAGCAGCTTACCTCAATCTGCCGCGCCCAGTCAGGCGGCTCGGCGGCGTAGGCGTCGAACTCGGGTTGCTCGTCGTAGGGGCGCGTCAGCAGCCGGTGCAGGCGCTCGACTTCGCTGTAGTCGCGTTGGTCGGCGGCACGGCGGATGGCGACTTCGGCGAGGTGGTTGCGCAGGATGTATTTCGGGTTGACTGCGCGCATCGCCGCGGCGCGCTCGGCGTCGTTCGAGCCCTGGTTGCGCAGCGCGGCGGCGTAGCGCGCGGCCCAGGCGTCGAAGGCGGCGCGGTCGAGGAAGCGGTCGCGCAGCGGGGCGTTGAGCGCGCCTTCTGCGCTGTCGAAGCCGGCCAGCGTGCGGAAGAAGAGCGTGTAGTCGACGCGGTTCTGCGCCATGAGCTGCAGCGCGTCCATGACGAGTGGCACGAGGGTTTCATCGGGCACGAGGCCGAACTTGGCGGCCATGCGCGAAAGATACGCGCGGCCAAAGGCCTGCGGATATTCGCCGATCGCCTGCGAGGCGGTTTCCACCGACATCAGCGGCACCAGCGCCTGCGCGAGCTTGGTGAGGTTCCACGCGGCGACATCGGGCTGCTGGTCGAAGGCGTAGCGGCCGCCGGTGTCGGAGTGGTTGCAGACGTAGCCGGGGTCGAACGCGTCCATGAAGCCGAAGGGGCCGTAGTCGAGCGTGAGACCGAGGATGGACATGTTGTCGGTGTTCATCACGCCGTGCGAGAAGCCGACCGCCTGCCACTGCGCCATGAGTTCGGCGGTGCGCAGCGAGACCTGGCGCAGGAACTCGGGGTAGGGGTCGGCAAGGGGAGCGAGCTCGGGGTAGTAGCGCGCGATGACGTAGTCGGCGAGATGCTTGATCGGCTCGACCTGGTTGCGGTAGTAAAAAACTTCAAAGGACCCGAAGCGCACGAAGCTCGGCGCCAGCCGCGTGACCAGCGCGGCGGTTTCCTCGTCCTCGCGGTAGACCGGGTGGTCGCTGCCGACGATGCAGAGCGCGCGCGTGGTGGGGATGCCGAGCGCGTGCATGGCTTCGGAGCAGAGAAACTCGCGAATGCTCGAGCGCAGCACGGCGCGGCCGTCGCCGCCGCGCGAGAAGGGCGTGCGGCCGGCGCCCTTCAGCTGCATCTCCCAGCCTTCGCCGCGTGCATTCTTCACTTCGCCGAGCAGGATCGCGCGGCCGTCGCCGAGCTGCGGCACGTAGTGGCCGAACTGGTGGCCGGCGTAGAGCGCGGCGATCGCGTCCATGCCCGGCAGCAGGCGGTTGCCGGCGAGCGTGGCGAGGGTATCCGGGCGCGCGAGTTCAGCAGGATCCAGATCGATGAGCGCCGCCGCTTCTGGGCTGGCGGCGACGAGATAGGGATCGGGCACCGGCGTCGGGCAGACGCGGGCGTAGAAGGACTCCGGCAGGCGCGCGAAGCCGTTGTCGAAGGTGAGCGATTCGAAGGGGGTCATGGCCAAATTCTACGGTGCGGCAAGCGCGCCGCCACCCGGCGGGCGGCAGGGTTTTCGGCGCTGGCAGAAGGCACGCTTCGGTGCCATCATCGCAGCGTGTCCGATCCCGCCCGTATCCCGCCGTCGCTCGCCCTGCCGCACCCGCTGCGCGCCCTGCGCGCACGCGATTTCCGGCTCTATTTCGCCGGCCAGTTGGTCTCGGTCGCGGGGACCTGGATGCAGCAGATCGCCATGGCCTGGCTCGCCTATTCGCTCACGCATTCGGCCCTGGTGCTGGGCCTGCTCGGCTTCGCCAGCCAGATTCCCATCCTGCTGTTCGCGCCCTTGGGCGGCGTGTGGTCGGACCGCGTCGACCGCCGCCGCCTGATGATGACGACGCAGGCGCTGGCGATGCTGCAGGCGCTGGTGCTCGCGGTGCTCGCCTGGCAGGGCTGGGCGACGCCGGCGCTCCTGATCGGGCTCGCCTTCGTGCTGGGCTGCATCAATGCCGTCGACGTGCCGGTGCGGCAGGCTCTGGTGGTGCATCTGGTCGCCGACCGCACGCTGCTGCCGAATGCGATCGCGCTCAACTCCTTCATGATGAACGCGACGCGTTTCGTCGGTCCCGCGCTCGCCGGCGTGATCGTCGCGTGGGCGGGGGCGGCGGTGTGCTTCCTGCTCAACGCGCTGTCGTATCTCGCGGTGCTCGTCGCGCTCGCCGCGCTGCACACGCGGCCGGGGCGCGGGACGGACAAGCCGGCGCTGCACGCGCTGCGCGAAGGGCTGGCGTATGCGGCGAGTCACCGCGACATCCGTCTCTTCCTGCTGCTGGTCGCGGCGATGAGCTTCCTCGTCGCGCCCTACGTGGTGATGCTGCCGCACTACGCCAAGACCGTGCTCGGCGGCGACGCGCGCACCTTCGGCCTGCTGGTGAGCAGCGCCGGCGCCGGTGCCCTGCTGGCGAGCGTGTTCCTCGCCAGCCGCGGTTCGATCGAGGGCCTGGCGAAACGCGTGGGCGGTGCGGCGATCCTGGCGGGCGCGGCGCTGGTGGCGTTCGCGCTCAACCCCGTCACGGCGCTGGCCTACCCGATCCTGATGGTGCTCGGTTTCTCGATCATCCTGGTCGCGGCGGGAAGCAACACGCTGCTGCAGAGCTGGGTGCGTGACGACGTGCGCGGCCGGGTGATGGCGATCTTCTCCGTCGCCTTCCTCGGCATCGCGCCGCTGGGGAGCCTGCTGCTCGGCAGCCTCACCCACGCCTTCGGCCTGCGCGCGTCGCTTTTGGGCTTCGGCGTGCTGGCGGTCGCTGCCGGCATCGTTCATCGGCGGCGCTGGCGGGCGGAAATCGGAAAACGTGTGATGTAAGGATCGCGTGATCCGGCCGACTGCAGGGGTATCTCTCATCGACTGGAGCAGACCATGACCGTGATTTCATCCTGGGCGGCGCGCGGCCTCAATGCACTCGATCAGGCCGGAAGCTGGGTCGGCCTGCTGGGCATTCGTCTCTTGCTGGCCTACGAATTCGGCGTCGCCGGCCTGGAGAAGCTCAACAATGAAAACTGGTTCGCCGCCATCCAGGGCGATTTCCCGTTTCCCTTCAGCGGGGTGCCGGTGGACGTGAGCTGGTTTCTCGCGACCTGGACCGAACTCATAGGCGCCGCGGCGCTGGTGATCGGGCTGGGCACGCGCTTCTGGGCCGTGGGCCTCTTGATCCTCGACATCGTCGCCTGGGTGTCGGTGCACGGCGCCCACGGCTACAACGTGTGCGACAACGGCTACAAGCTGCCGCTGATGTACGCGCTGATGCTGATCCCGCTGGTGCTGTCAGGGCCGGGGAGGGCGTCGGTGGATGCGTGGATCCGAGGGCGGTTTTTTAGCGGGACGCACTGAAGAATCCATGACGTCGCCCCCTAGCCCCTAGCCCCTAGATCCTAGCCCCTAGATCCTACTAGGCAACGACATCCACCCCCTCGCCTTCGCCGAGCGCGCCGATCACCGTCGCCTCTGCAAAGCCGTGACGATGGAAGATCGCGAGCACGTCGTCGCACGCGTCGGCGCTGCAGCTCACCAGCAGGCCGCCGCTGGTCTGCGGGTCGGTGAGCAGGGCGCGCTGCCAGTCGGCGAGCTTGTCGAGCACGGCTTCGTGGCCGTAGCTCGCCCAGTTGCGGCCGCTGGCGCCGGTGATGTGGCCGGCCTGCGCGAGTTCTGCGACGCCGGGCAGGAGCGGCAAGCGGTTGAGGTCGACCTGCGCCGACACGTTCGAGGCGCGGGTGATTTCGAGCAGGTGACCCAGGAGGCCAAAGCCGGTGACGTCGGTCATCGCGTGCACGCCGTCGCGTTCGGCGAGTTCGGCGCCGGCAGTGTTGAGCTGCGTCGTCGCGGCGATCATCGCAGCGTACTGCTCGGCGGAGAGCGCGTCTTTCTTCAGCGCGGCGCTGTAGATGCCCACGCCGAGTGGCTTGCCGAGGATGAGCACGTCGCCGGCCTGACCGCCGGCGTTCTGCTTGACGCGCCGCGGGTCGACGACGCCGATGCCGACCAGGCCGTAGATCGGCTCGGGCGCGTCGATCGAGTGGCCGCCGGCGACGGGAATGCCGGCCGCCTTGCACACTGCTTCGCCGCCGGCGAGGATCTGGCGGATGACCTCGTTGGGCAGCTTGCCGATGGGCATGCCGACGATGGCGAGCGCGAACAGCGGGCGGCCGCCCATGGCGTACACGTCGGACAGCGCGTTGGTCGCGGCGATGCGGCCGAACTCGTAGGGGTCGTCGACGATGGGCATGAAGAAATCGGTCGTCGCGACGATCGCCTGGGTGTCGTTGAGCTTGTACACCGCGGCGTCGTCGCCGTGCTCGATGCCGACCAGCAGGTCGGGATAGGCGGCGGAGACGTGCGAGGCGAAGGGCGTGTCGGCGAGGATGTCGCGCAGCACGCCGGGGGCGATCTTGCAGCCGCAACCGCCGCCATGCGAATACTGAGTCAGGCGGATGGGCTGTTCGGAGGTGGACGCGTTCATGTCGGACGGGCTCGTTGGGGTTCAGCCCGTCTATATATCACAGCCGGCCGCTTAGCCGTCGACCGTGACCGGAAACGCCCGTGAATGCGACCGGGCGCTCGAAAGACTGGCCCGGCAGATACCTCTGCCGGGCCGTGAGTGGATTTCAGGCCGCCTGCTTGCGGCGCCGCGTTGCTGCGAGTGCGGCGAAGCCGAGGCCGAGCAGGCCGAGCGAGGCGGGTTCGGGCACCGCGACTTGCGAGAAGCGCTGGTCAAACGCGGTGAGCGTGGCGGTGTCGGTCGCATCCACTGCCCACACCAGGATGTTCTTGCTGACCCAGATCTCGCCGGCGGGAGCGAAGCCGACCGAGTCTGTCTCATCCGAGTTCAATACGCTGTCGAGGACGCTGAATTCGGCGTCCATCGCGCCCAGATCGTCGAGGCCGGAAGCGCTGCCGACGGTTTCACGGGCGTAGAGCCCCAGGTCGGTGCCGGTGGGGAAGAAGAGGGTACCCCCGGTGAGTGCGAGCGACACGCCGTTGATGCGCATGGTCGGGTCGACCACTGCGGCGCGGAAGCCGAACATCAGGTCGACGTAGGCGAAGAGGTCGTCGCCGCCGATGCTCAGTTCATTGTTCAGGACGTTGAAGCGCAGGCCGTAGTCGCCGCCGTCGTCGATGCCGGTGACGTCGATGTTGGCGGCATTGAAGCTGCGGCCGTCGCTGCTGTCGTGGAACATCAGTTCCCAGGAATCGAAGAGCTTGTCGCCGACCCGGATCGAGCCGCCGTTGAGCAGCTCGGACATGGGGACGGCGTGGGCGCCGGGGGCGGTCAGCGCGATGGCCAGGGCGAGGAGCAGTTTTTTCATGATTCGGTTCCCTTTTTATGGAAGTTTCCGCGATCCGCCCGGCGGGGCCGGGCGGGTGGCCTCACTGGATCGCGCAGCTGGTCCGCGTGCACTGCTGGGTGCAGACCTTGACGTCGTTCGGCGTGATGCGGCCGTCGCCGTCGCTGTCGCGCGAGTCGCCGGGCAGGGCGGTCTGGCCGCGCGCACGGCTGATCAGCGCCAGGTCGGACTTGTCGATGTCGCCGTCCTGGTCGACGTCGCAGGTGTTTTGCGGCGTGTTCAGGGTGAGGTCGAACAGGATGGGCGAGTCGCCGTTGCTGTTCGCGGTGAGGCGCACCTGCACCTGCAGGTAGCGGCCGCTGACGCCGGGGTTGGCGCCGTTGGCAACGGGCTGGTAGGGCAGGTTGGGCAGGTTGGCCTGGTTATTGTCCGCGCGCACGCCGACCTGGATCGACGCGCCCTGGGGCAGTTGCTCGGTCCAGCTCACCTTGCTCCATGCCTGGCCGTTGGCGCCTGCGTCCTTGATCAGCGTCCAGGTGCCGGTGGGCGTCGTGATGTTGCGGGCGGCGAAGCCGGTCGCGTCGCTGTAGGTGTAGGGGTCGAAGCCGACTGGGTAGTTGCCGAGCGGCGCGCAGTCGCTGCCGCGATACTTGGCGATGCTGTTGGTGTAGCGGTTGATCTGCCAGATGTTGTTGTCCGCATCGACGATCACGCCGCGGGTTTCGATGGAGCCGGGGAACTGGCTGGGGCCCGAGCAGAGCTGGTTGCCTGCGGCGTCGTACTTGCGTACGCCGGCCGAGGTGTAGGGGCCGGTCCAGACATTGCCCGAGCCGTCGACGGAAATGCCCGTCGAGCTGAATCCCTTGGAACCGCCAGGCGTGGTGAAGGTGTTGGTGGCCGGGTTGAATTCGCGATAGCCATAGCCGCTGGTGGATCCCAGGTAGACCTTGCCGTTGCCCAGGGCGATGCCGTAGTTGCTGCTGATGTCGTTGTACGCAGCCGTCGACGCGGGATTGTTGGTGTCGAGCTTGCCGAGCGTGCCGCCCAGCGAGGCGCTCCAGAGAATGCCGTTGCCGTCGACCAGGCAGCCGTAGGGCGTCCAGCTCACGGCGTGCGGGCCGCTGAGGATGCTGCCGTCCGCGGCGCTCACTTTATAGAAGCGGCGGGTGTTGTACATGCCCACCCAGAGGTTGCCGTCGGTGCCGATGCACAGGGCGCGGCCGAGTGTGCCGTTTTCGGTGGCCGGGAACGTGGTGGTCCACGCGACGCGTTCGTCGCTGCTTTCGCAGCTGGCGGCCGAGCAGTCGAAGCGGCCATTGGCGTTGGCGTCGGCGACGTTCTTGGTTTCGGCGGCGCTGATGGTTCCACTGTTGTCGGCGTCGCTGGAGGTGTCGCCGCCGCCGCTGCTGTTGCGGTCGATGAACCCTTCTGACAGGACTTTCATCAGCATCGGGGGGCGGCCATCGAAATGCCGGTTGAGGATGTAGGCGTTGCCATGGATGTCCACCGCAGACCGCGAGGGCGCCGGCCCCGCAAACGCGCCGTGGTTGCCGAAGGGGCCGCTGCCGAACCAGGTGCGATAGCGGCCGGTTTCCTGACCGGTCGTGGTGTCCACGCGCGACAGCGTGTCCTCGCCGGCGTTGGCGACCCACAGGACGGGGAAGGTGGTGCCGACGGTATCCAGCTGCAGCTGGTTGCTGTTGGGCGCGTCATGGTTGACGCCCGAGAGGAGGCCGAGATCGAATTCGGCATCCAGCGTGTAGACGAAGGTGCTTGCCTGGGCCGGCAGCACGCAGGCGAGGGCGGCGGACAGCGCGGCGACGCGCAGGGCGGCCCTGGCGAAGGTGGGGACGGGATGCGTGTTCATTTCAGTTCCCTCTCGATATGGAAATCAACGGGTGCTGCCGGGATTCGGGCTGTGCCCGGCGATGCGTGGACGCGGCAGCGGGCCGCTGTCCTGGCCCGGCCCGTGCGTGATCTTCGTCAGGCCGGTGCCGTCGGCATGCATGCGGTAGATGCGTCCCGGCCAGTCGCGGAAGCTCATGAAGTAGACGTGCGCGCCGTCGCCGGACCAGACGGGATCGAGATCCGCGACTTCGGAGCGCGTCAGGTTGACGGCGCCCGTCCCGTCGCGGCGAACGACATGCACATTCATCGCGCCGCCCTGGGTGTCGGCATTGCTGAGATAGAGAATGCGCTGGCCGTCGGGCGAGAAGGCGGGCTGGCTGTTGAGATAGCGGTTGTCGGTGACCGCGGTCACGCTGCCCGATTCGATGTCGGCCAGACGCAGGTTGACGCCTTCGGTCCGGCCTCCGGAATGCAGGTACAGGACCTGCCGGCCGTCCGGCGACCACAGCGGACCGCGTTCGGCCTTGCCGTTCTGCGTCAGCAGGCGCGTGGCGCCGCTTTCCGGTTCGGCGATCATGATGCGGGTCGTGCCGCCCTGGGCCACGACGAAGGCGATGCGCTTGCCGTCCGGTGACCAGACCGGACTGGCCACTTCCGCGCCGGGCGGGCTGACCGCGACGGGCTCGCCGCCCGCCGCGGGCACGACCAGGATGCCGGAGCGGCCCGGCGTGTCGGAGACGAAGGCGATGCGCTGGCCGTCGGGCGACCAGGCCGCGTGCTGTTCCAGTCCGGGGAGCTGCGTCAGGCGGCGCTGGTCCGAGCCGTCCGCGTTCATGACATAGAGATCGCCGCCGCCGCTGCGGAAGGAAACGAATGCGATGCGGGTGCCATCCGGCGACCAGGTCGGCTGCATTTCGGGACTGGACGTGTGGGTGAGGCGCCGGGTCGCCGTGCCGTCGCCCCGCGCGCCGTAGATCTGCATGATGCCGTCGCGCAGGGACGTGAACACCAGATCGTGCTCGGGAGCCTGCTGCGGGGCAGCAAGCGCGGGAGAAGCGAGTCCTCCGATCAGCATCGCCGCCAGCGCCGCGCGTCTGGCCGGCAAGTTCCACCCTTGGCTCAGGCGAGCGGCAAGCCCTCGGGCCGGCGGCACTGGCGAGTGCTTGGACGCGATCCTCATCGGCAGTCTCCTCGTGTGTTCAGCTCAAATGCCTTGACGCGCAGTGGCGAAGCTCACGGGCTGACGCGAACCGTCGCCGTGCCGAGGGTCTGGTCGTTCTGGTTGGCAACCTCGACCGTGTAGGCGCCGGGCGCGGTCACCATGAGCGCGTAATCGAGCTTGCCGCCGGGATCGACGACCTGGATGTGCCGGTATTTGTCGCCGGAGGGCGGGGTGACGATCACGGCGACCGCCTCGTTGGCGGGCAGGTTGCCGCCGCTCAGCGTGACGCTGTCGCCGAGCTTGGTGATGGAGGGGCCCGAAACCCAGGGCGCGTCGGCCAGGGCAGTCGTGCCGAAGGACAGACCGGCGGACACGAAAGCCACCTTCAGCCACGGGGCGGTACACAGTTTCTTGAACATGGTGCTCTCCTTACTCGACGGTGTCTGGCCTGGAGCGTGATCGAACGCAATCACCTACTTTCTTTATGGAGCAAGCAACGCGCGTGCCATTGCCGCAAGTGCATGAATGGCATGCCTATTTTCTAGGCACCCCGGCAGGCACTGTAAGAAAAACCGACAAGCCGGCCCGAGACGAACGAAGGGGGCCGCGCTGCGACGCGGTTGCCGCAGGATCGCGCCTGTAAAGAAAGCCGACACGCCTGGGGGCGGGCAGGCAGGAGGAGGTTGAAAAGCGGGTGCGAGCGGCTCAGCCGCCGGTCATCGACATGAAGCGGACGATCTTCTGCGGCGCTTCGCGGAATTCGTGGCGCTCGGGCTTGAGGTCGATGGCGGTGCGGATCGCGGCGTCGAGTTCGGCGTCGGTGCAGCCGCTGCGCAGGAGCGGACGGAACTCGAATTTTTCCTCCTGCCCCAGGCACAGGTAGGCGGTGCCGTCGACGGCGACGCGCACGCGGTTGCAGGTTGCGCAGAAGTGCTGCGAGATCGGCGTGATGAAGCCGACGTTGAAGCGGCCGTCCGGCGTGCCGAGGTAGCGCGCGGGGCCGGCGCCGGGCAGATCGGTTTCGACGAGCTTGAATTGTTTGCGCAGGCGCTCCTTCACCGGCTGCAGGTCGAGGTATTCGGCGTTGCGCCCGGTCTCGCCCATGGGCATCGATTCGATCAGGCGCAGCACGAAGCCGCGCGCCATGCAGAACGCGACCATTTCGTCGATCTCGTCGTCGTTGGTGCCGGCGAGCGCGACCATGTTGAGCTTGATCGGCGCGAAGCCGGCGTCCTGCGCGGCGGCCAGCCCTGTCATCACCTTGGCCAGCACGTCGCGGCCGTTGATCTTTTCCACGCGCGCCTGCTGCAGCGAATCCAGGCTGACGTTGAGGCGGGTCACGCCGGCGGCCTTGAGCGCGTGCGCGTGGCGGTCGAGCTGGGTGGCGTTGGTCGAGAGCGAGAGGTCTTCGATGCCGGGCAGGGCGGCGATGCGGCCGGCGAGTTCGGCGATGTTGCGGCGCAGCAGCGGCTCGCCGCCGGTGAGGCGGATGCGGCGCACGCCCAGGCGCGCGAAGGCGCCGATCAGGCGCTCGATCTCGTCGAAGTCGAGCCAGTGCTCGGGCTCCTCGAAGCCCTTGAAGCCTTCCGGCATGCAGTAGCTGCAGCGCAGGTCGCAGCGGTCGGTGACCGACAGGCGCACGTAGTCGATGCGGCGTCCGTATTGATCCAGGAGCATGGCGGTTGTCAGGGCAGGGTTATATATGAAAAAATATAACACACTTCTCCAGCTGCCTTACCCATGACCGGATTCGATCTCGCCCTCTGGCTGATCCCTGCGCTGTTCGCCGGCGCCTTGCTGTATGCCTCGGTCGGCCACGGCGGCGCATCCGCGTACCTCGCGATCATGGCGCTCGCCGGCATGGCGCCGGCCGAGATGAAGCCGATCGCGCTCATGCTCAACATCGTCGTCGCCGGCATCGGCACCTATAAATACGTGCGCGCAGGCTGCTTCGATGCGCGCCTGCTGGGTGGGTTCGCACTGTTTTCCCTGCCGCTGGCCTACCTCGGCGGCGGCCTGGTGCTGCCCGACGCCTGGTTCAAGCCGGTGGTCGGCGTCGTGCTGATCTTCGCCGCCTGGCGCATGCTGTCGCCGTCGATGGCGGTCGCCGACAGCGCGGTGAAGCGCGCGCCGCTCGCGGGCATCGCCGTCGCGGGCGCGGGCATGGGTTTTCTTTCAGGACTCACCGGCGTCGGCGGCGGGATTTTCCTGAGCCCCCTGGTGCTGCTGCTCGGCTGGGCGAGCACGCGCGCGACCTCGGGCGTCGCCGCCGCCTTCATCCTGCTCAATTCGATCGCGGGGCTGGCCGGCTTCCTGACCCACGGCACGCTGCCGCAAAGTGCGGTGCTGCCGTGGTGGGCGCTGGCGGTGGCGGCGGGTGGCTGGTTCGGCGCCGAACTCGGCAGCCGCCGCATCGCGCCGCCCTGGATCCGCAAGCTCCTGGCGCTGGTGCTGGCGATCGCCGGCAGCAAGCTCGCGCTCGCATGAAGGTCTTCGGCATCGCCGGTTACAGCGGCAGCGGCAAGACCACGCTGATCGAGCGCGTGCTGCCGCGGCTGACCGCGCGCGGCCTCAAGGTCGCGGTGATCAAGCACACCCACCACGATTTCGACATCGACCGTCCCGGCAAGGACAGCTGGCGCGCGCGCGAGGCCGGGGCGGCGGCGGTACTGCTGGCGTCCGACCACCGTACCGCGGTGCTGACCGAGCATCGCGACACGCCGCCGACGCTCGACGCCTTGCTCGACCTGTTGCCGGCCTGCGACCTGGTGCTGGTCGAAGGCTACAAGCGTGAGGCCATTCCCAAGCTGGAAGTGCACCGCGCCGAAACCGGCAAGCCCTGGCTGTTCCCCGACGACCCGGCTATTCTGGCCGTAGCGTCCGACGTTGCGCCGCCGAACCACTTTCCCCGCATCGACCTCGATGCGATCGATTCCCTCACCGACTTCATCCTCGACCATGCTCTCAGCCGACCAACTGCTTGATGCCCTGCTCGAACGCGCCGTCGCCGTGACCGACGTCGAAACCGTCCCCGTCGCGCAAGCTCTGGGGCGCGTGCTCGCCGCCCCGCAGACGTCTTCGATCACCGTGCCGCCCCTCGACAACAGCGCGATGGACGGCTACGCCGTGCGCGTTGCCGACGTGCCCGCGCCCGGCGTGACGCTGCCGGTGTCGCAGCGCATCCTCGCCGGCGCCGTCGGCGAGCCGCTCGCGCCCGGCACCGCGGCGCGCATCTTTACCGGCGCGCCCATCCCGGCCGGTGCCGACGCCGTGCTGATGCAGGAGTACTGCGCAGTCGAGGGCGACAGCGTGGCGATCCACGCGCAGCCGCACGCCGGCGAGAACATCCGCCGCGCCGGCGAGGACATCCGCGCTGGCGCCGAAGTGCTCGCCGCCGGCACGCGGCTGGGCGCCGCCGAAATGGGGCTTGCCGCCTCGGTGGGCCTGGCCGAGCTGCCGGTTTTCCGGAAGCTCAAGGTCGCGTGCTTCTTCACCGGCGACGAGCTGGTGACGCCGGGCAAGCCGCTCAAGGCGGGGCAGATCTACAATTCCAACCGCTACACGCTCACTGGCCTCTTGAATGGCCTGGGCTGCGAACTCATCGACCTTGGCGTCGTCCCCGACTCGCTGGAGGCGACCGAGGCCGCGCTCGCCGGGGCCGCCAGCGTCGCCGACGTCGTCGTCACCAGCGGCGGCGTGTCGGTCGGCGAGGCGGATTTCGTGAAGGCCGCGGTCGAAAAACTCGGCCGCGTCGAGATGTGGAAAGTCGCGATGAAGCCGGGCAAGCCGCTGGTGTATGGCCGAATCAATGAGGCCGATTTCATCGGCCTGCCCGGCAATCCGGTGTCGGCCTTCGTGACTTTCGGCCTTTTCGTGCGGCCCTTCCTGCTGAAGCGCATGGGCGCCGCGAACGTGCTCTACCGCGCCTTCGCCGTGGAGGCCGACTTCGCCTGGCCCAAGGCCGGCGCGCGCCGCGAGTTCCTGCGCGCGCGCCTGCAGCCGAACGGCAAGCTGGGCCTGTTCCCCAACCAGAGCTCCGGCGTGCTGACCTCGTGCGCGTGGGCCGACGGCCTCGTCGACCTGCCGATCGGCCAGACCATCCACCCCGGCGACTGGGTGCGCTTCATTCCGTTCAGCGAGTTGTTGGCATGAAGTTGCGCGTGCTCTATTTCGCCCGCCTGCGCGAGCGCTTCGGCGTCGGCGAGGAAAGCCTGGAGTGCGACGGCGGCACGGTCGCCGACCTGCTCGTGCAGCTGCGGGCGCGCGGCGGCGCGTGGGCCGAGGAACTCGCGGCGGGACGGACATTTCGCGTCGCCGTCGATCAAAGCATCGTGCCGCCCGACGCCCCGCTCGCCGACGGCGCCGAAGTCGCGATCTTCCCGCCGGTAACCGGGGGCTGAGCATGAAGATTCTCGTGCAGACAGAAGCCTTCGATCTTGGCGCCGAAGTCGATGCGATGCGCGCCGGGCGCACCGACATCGGCGCCATCGCCAGCTTCGTCGGCCTGGCGCGCGACATGAACGAGGGCAGCGGCGTGGCCGCGATGACGCTCGAGCACTACCCCGGCATGACCGAGAAGGCGCTGGCGAAGCTGGTCGATGATGCGAATGCGCGCTGGACGCTGCAGGACGTGACGGTGATCCACCGCGTCGGGCGGCTCTTGCCGGGCGACCCCATCGTGCTGGTCGCGGTCGCCAGCCGGCACCGCGGCGAAGCCTTCGCCGCGTGCGAGTACATCATGGATTTCCTCAAGACCCAGGCGCCGTTCTGGAAGAAGGAAGAGACGCCCGAGGGCGAGCGCTGGGTCGAGGCGCGCGAAAGCGACGACGCGGCGGCGGCGCGCTGGAACGCCTGAATCAGTCCGGCAGCGGGCAGCTGCCCGCATCCTTGCGCCACAGCCGGCGCAGTCTCAAGAATCCTCGATAGCCGATTTCGAGCCCGTGCACCACGCCGGGCAGCGCGGCCACGCGTCCGACAAGGCGGAAGGCGGGCAGCGCCTGCCACAAGGCCGCGAAGGCGCGCGCGCCGGACAGCAGCGTGCCGTCCGGGCGGCGGGCGTGCAGGCGGGCGTACGCCGCTTCACGGTTGAGGTCGCTGCCCAGTTCCCCGTCGTCGCAGGCGGCGAGGTTCACCCATTGGATGCGTTCCGCGCCGCGGCAGCGTTGGTAGAAGCCGATTTCGCGCGTACACACCGGGCAGCCGCCGTCGTAATACAGCGTCAACACGGCAGGGTCGGCATGCGGGGGCGGGGTCACGAGAAGGTTCATGCGGGGTTCGAGCGCATACCGCGACGCCGGTTCCGGAAATATTTTCATGCGTGCGCTTGACAATGGTTCTAACGCGAACTAAATTAGTTCTAACACGAACCAATCGAGCAAGCGATGAGCCAGACGCATCCTTTCCTGCCGACCATGCAAGCCCTGGTGCAGTGCTACCAGGCTTTCGAGGCGCTCTCCGCCGCGGACATCCGCGCGATGGGCCTCACGCCGCCGCAGTTCGACGTGATCGCGACGCTGGGCAACACGCCGGGGATGACGGCGACCGAACTCGGCGAAAAGACCCTGATCACAAAAGGCACGCTCACCGGCGTGGTCGACCGCTTGGCGGAACGCGGCTGGGTCGAGCGCGTGGCACACGAGAGCGACCGGCGCTGCCAGATCGTGCGCCTGACGCAGGCGGGCGAGAAACTCTTCGCCCGGGTGTTCCCTAAGCACATGGCGCATCTCGCCGCAGCCTTCGCCGGGGCGGGCGCCACCGATCACACACGCTGGCAGAAGGCGCTGCGCGAACTCGAGCAGGTGTTCAGAAAGGAGACGGCATGAGTACCGCAAACCGCTATACGACGACCGCGATCGCGCTGCACTGGGGGGTGGCGTTGTTGATCCTGCCGGCGTTCCCGCTCGGCCTCTACATGGTCGACCTGCCGCTGTCGCCGGACAAGTTGAAGCTCTACAGCTACCACAAGTGGATCGGCGTGACGGTGTTCCTGCTGGTGGCGGCTCGCCTCGCGTGGCGCCTGACGCACACGCCGCCGCTGCTGCCCGGCGACATCCCTGCCTGGCAGCGGCATGCCAGCGCGGCGGCGCACGGCGCGCTGTACGTCCTGATGGTCGCGATTCCGCTGTCGGGCTGGTTGATGAGCTCGGCCAAGGGCTTCCAGACGGTGTGGTTCGGCGTGATCCCGCTGCCCGACCTCCTGGAGCGCAACCGCGAACTCGGCGACCTGCTCGCCACGGTCCACATGTCATTGAACTACACGCTGGCGGCGCTGGTCATCCTGCACGTGGCCGCCGCCCTCAAGCACCATTTCATCGAACGCCGGCCCTTCCTGCAGCGCATGGGCCTGGGCAGAAAGGAGCACGCATGAAATTCGCAGTTTTTACCCTATTGGCCGTGCTGGCCGCCCCGATGGCGCACGCCGTCGAATACACCACGGTGCTGCCCAAGCAGAGCCGCGTCGACTTCGAATTCCGCCAGATGGGCGTGCCGATCAAGGGCGGCTTCAAGCGCTTTGCCGTGCAGATGGCCTTCGACCCGGCGAAGCCCGAGGCCGCGCGCGCGACGATCGAGATCGACCTCGCCAGCATCGACGCCGGCTCGCGCGAGGCCGACGACGAATCCGCCGGCAAGCTGTGGTTCAACCGCAGCGCCTACCCGAAGGCGACCTTCGTCTCGAAGGAGGTGCGCGCGCTCGGCAACAACCGCTTCGAGCTGCGCGGCGCGCTGACGCTCAAGGGCAGGACGCGCGACCTGGCTATCCCGGTCACCTACACGCCGGGCAGGGTGCATTCCACCTTCGACGGCAGCTTCGTCCTGCGTCGTCTCGACTTCGGCATCGGCGAAGGGATGTGGGCGGATGTCGCCACCGTCGCCAACGAAGTCCCAGTCAAGTTCCGCATTGCCGCCACCGGCAAGTAATCGTTGTTCATTCACCCAAGGAGAGCCACCCATGAAACGCATCGCCCTGTTTGCCGCGCTCGCCGCCGCCAGCTTCGCCGCCCAGGCCGCGCCGGTCACCTACACCATCGACAACAGCCACACCTACCCGTATTTCACCTACAACCACCTGGGCTTCTCGAACCAGACGCACCGTTTCGACAAGACCACGGGCACGGTCACCCTTGACCGCAAGGCGAAGACCGGCTCGATCGACGTCGTCATCGACGCGACCTCGGTCAACACCGGCTACGCGCTCTTCAACGAGCACATCCAGGCGGCCGATTTCTTCGACACGACGGTGTATCCGACAATCACCTTCAAGTCGACCGGGATGAAGTTCAAGGGCGACCAGCCGGCGAGCGTGACGGGCAACCTCACCATCAAGGACGTGACCAAGCCGGTGACGCTGAAGCTCACCCACTTCAAGTGCCAGCCGCACCCCATGCTGAAGGTCGAGGCCTGCGGCGCCAACGCGACCACCCAGGTGAAACGCTCCGAGTTCAACATGGGCAAGAACGTGCCCTTCGTGAGCGACGAGGTCACGCTGACCATCGCCATCGAAGCGGTCAACAAGCCGGCGCAGTAAGCCGCGCCCGTCCAGGCGGGGTCCGGTAAAATACGCCTTTGCTGTCCGGATCCCGCCTGTGCTGCCCCACCAACTCGAACTCCTCGCGCCCGCGCGCGATGCCGACATCGGCATCGAAGCCGTCAACCACGGCGCCGACGCCGTGTACATCGGCGGGCCGTCGTTCGGCGCGCGCGCAGCGGCAGCCAACGACATTGCCGACATCGCGCGGCTGGTCGAACACGCGCACCGCTTCAATGCGCGCATCTTCGTCACGCTCAACACCATCCTCGCCGACAACGAGCTCGAGCCGGCGCGCCAGCAGATCTGGCAGCTGTATGAGGCCGGCGTCGACGCGCTCATCATCCAGGACATGGGCCTCCTGGAGCTCGACCTGCCCCCGATTCAGCTGCATGCCAGTACCCAGTGCGATATCCGCACGCCCGAGAAGGCGGCCTTCCTGCAGGACGTGGGCTTGTCTCAGATCGTTCTGGCGCGCGAGCTCGACCTGAAGCAGATCGCCGCGATCCGGGCCGCACTGCGGCCCGAAACCGTGCTGGAGTTTTTCGTCCACGGCGCGCTGTGCGTCGCCTACAGCGGCCAGTGCTACATCAGCCACGCCCACACCGGGCGCAGCGCCAACCGCGGCGACTGCTCGCAGGCCTGCCGCCTGCCGTACCAGGTCACCGACATGGACGGCCGCATCGTCGCGCACGACAAACATGTTCTTTCCATGAAGGACAACAACCAGAGCGACAACCTCGAAGCGCTGGTCGAGGCGGGCATCCGCAGCTTCAAGATCGAGGGGCGCTACAAGGACATGGGCTACGTGAAGAACATCACCGCCCATTACCGGAAGCTGCTCGACGAACTGATCGAACGCCGCCCCGAGTTCGCGCGCTCATCCTCCGGCCGCACGACTTTCGCCTTCACGCCCGACCCGAATCAAAACTTCAATCGCGAATTCACCGATTATTTCGTCGGCGGCCGCCGTGACGACATCGGCGCCTTCGATACGCCGAAGAACCCCGGCCTGCCGGTCGGCTACGTCAGCAAGGTCGGCGACAAGTGGGTCGAACTGCAGACCGATGCGTCCGGCACCGTGCTGAACAACGGCGACGGCCTCTGCTACTACACCCTGCAGAAGGACCTCGCGGGCCTGGCGATCAACCGCGCCGAGCAGGTGGGCGAGGGCAGGTGGCGGGTGTTCCCGAAAGATCCGATGGCCAGTTTCAGGGACCTGCGCGCCGGCACGCAGGTGAACCGCAACCGAGACATGAACTGGACGCGGATGCTCGACAAGGCGTCGAGCGAACGCCGTATCGGCGTGTGGCTGCGGCTGGACGAGACCGCCGAAGGCTTCGCCCTGACGCTGACCGACGAGGACGGCAATGCTGCGACCGTGGAAGCGGCGTACGCGAAGGAAGCGGCCAAGGATGCCGCCAAGATGGATGCCACGCTGCGCGATCACCTCGGCAAGCTGGGCACCACGCCATTTGCGGCGATGGGCATCGCGCTGGATCTGTCGCAGCCCTGGTTCGTCCCGGCGTCCTTCGTCAACGCGCTGCGCCGCGACGCCGTCGCTGCGCTCGAAGCCGAACGCGCTGCCGCCTATGTGCGTCCGCCGCGCGCGCAGCCGGTCGAGCCGCCGGCCGTCTATCCCGAGGACACGCTGAGTTACCTCGCCAACGTCTACAACCACAAGGCGCGCGACTTCTACGCGAAGCACGGCGTGCAGGTCATTGCCGCCGCCTACGAAAGCCACGAGGAAACCGGTGAAGTCTCGCTCATGATCACCAAGCACTGCGTGCGCTATTCGCTCAGCCTGTGCCCCAAGCAGGCCAAGGGCGTTGTCGGCGTACAGGGCACCGTGCGCGCCGCGCCGCTCACGCTCATCAACGGCAGCGAAAAGCTCACCCTGCGCTTCGACTGCAAGGCGTGCGAGATGCACGTGGTGGGGAAACTGAAACCGGCGGTGGCGAAGCAGGCGTCGCCGCTGACCTTCTATCGCACGCGGCCCTAAAGGCTGTCGGCGAGTCGGGTCATGAAGGCCGCGTGCTTTGCCTCGGCCTGGTGAAAGGCGGCGATCAGCGCTTCGGCGTCCTCGGTCAGCCGGCTGCCCGAGGGGCCGCTTTCCACCAACGGTGATTGCCACGCTGAATTCATCGCGTCGACCGCGTCCCACGCCGCCTTGTAGCTCATCTTCATCGCCTTGGCCGCCTTGGAGATCGAGCCGGTTTCGCGGATGCGCTGCAGCAGTTCGACGCGGCCGCGGCCGAGGAAGTTGCGGCCGTCGAGCGTGAGCCAGAATCGGCCGTCGGCCTTGAGGCGCTTGGTTTTCGGGGCGTTCATGATGCGGCGAGTGTAGCAAACGCCCATTGCGGATCGTCCGCATGCGGCCGAAAATACGCCTTTGACCGTAACGGAGAGCATCGTGAAACGAATCCTTGCCTTGTGTGCGCTGCTGGCCATGCTGCCCCTGCAAGCACTGGCCGGCGGGCCCTACACCGTCGTGTTCAAGACCCAGGGGAGTTTCCAGGATGTTCGCGACAACCTGCAGATGGCGATCGAGAACAAGGGCCTGAAGATCACCAACACCAACCATATCGGTGACATGCTCGAGCGTACCGGCAAGGACATCGGCGAAACGAAGGTGGTCTACGAAGGCGCCGAGCAATTCGAATTCTGCAGCGCGACGATTTCGCGCCACATGATGGAAGCCGACCCGCACTCGATCGTGATGTGCCCCTACAGCATCGTCGTCTACAAGGTGCCGGGCGACGCGAGCGTGTACCTGGCCTACCGCAAGCCGGCCTCGAGCAAAAAGCCGGCGCTGAAGAAGGCGCTGGGCGAGCTCGAAGCGCTGCTGCAGGGCATCGTCAAGGACGCGATGTAAGCCGGGCGGAACAGCCCCTCCATGACCGCCTTTCTCGCCGTCGGTATCGGCGCCGCGCTCGGTGCCTGGCTGCGCTGGGGCCTGGGCCTGTGGCTCAATCCGCTGTTCCCGTCGGTGCCGCTCGGCACGCTGGCGGCCAATCTCGTCGGCGGCTACGCGATCGGCCTGGCGATCGCCTGGTTCGCCGAGCACCCCGGCGTGCCGCCCGAGGCGCGGCTGTTCCTGATCACCGGCCTCCTGGGCGGGCTCACGACCTTTTCCACTTTCTCCGCCGAAGTCGTGACGGCGCTGATGCGCGGCCTGTGGCTCACCGGCGGGCTGATCGCGGCCGCCCACATGACGGGTTCCTTCCTCGCCACCGGGCTGGGTTTTTATTCGATGAGGCTCCTCAAATGAACACCGTCTGCCTGCAGGTCTTCGTTTCCGAATCCAGCCGCCATCACGGCAAGCTCACCTACCTGTGGCTGCTCGACGCCGCGCAGGCGCTCGGCATTGCCGGCGGTTCGGCGTTCCGCGCGGTGGCCGGCTTCGGCCGCCACGGCCGCCACGACGCCGGCTTCTTCGAGCTCGCGGGCGAACTGCCGGTGGTGGTCGAGTTCTTTGCCGAGCCGGCGCTCGCCGACCAGTTGCTGAAGACCATTTCCGACGCCGGCCTGCAACTGGTCTACGCGCGCTTCCCGGCCGAGCTCGGCGTCACTGGCTGAGCACGTGCTCGAGCAACTGATTCTCTTCGTCGCATCGCTGGCGGCGAACTTTTTTTCCGCGCTGTCCGGCGGCGGCGCGGGCCTGATCCAGTTTCCCATGCTGATCTTTCTTGGCCTGCCGTTCGGCGTGGCGCTCGCCACGCACAAGGTCGCGAGCGTGGCGTTGGGCCTCGGCGCGACGCTGCGGCACCTGAAGGAATCGCATCTGGAACGTCGCTTCTCGCTCATCATCCTCGGCGCGGGCCTGCCCGGCGTGGTGCTCGGCGCGGTGACCATCCTGCAGATTCCCGAGCGCGCGGCGACGCTCGCGCTCGGCGTGCTCACGCTCGGCCTCGGCCTGTATTCGGTGTTCAAGCCCAAACTCGGCATGACGCACGCGCCGGCCAACCGCGAAGGCCTGGGACTTGCCGGCGGCATGGCCGGACTGTTCGTCGTCGGTTTCCTCAACGGCTCGATTACCAGCGGCACCGGGCTCTTCCTGACCATTTGGCTGATCCGCTGGTTCGGGCTGGATTACACGCGCGCGGTGGCGTACACGCTGATCCTGTGCGGCCTGGTGTGGAACGGTACCGGCGCGCTGGTGCTGGGCGTGATCGGTACGGTGGCTTGGGACTGGATGCCGGCGCTGCTGGCGGGCTCGGTTCTCGGCGGCTACCTCGGCAGCCACCTCGCGATCAGGAAAGGCAACCTGTGGATCAAGCGCGCCTTCGAGATCGTCACCATCCTCATCGGCGTGAAGCTGATCGCGGGCTGACGCCGCTCAGATTTCGTCGGCGTGGATGCGGTTGCGGCCGTCGCGCTTGGCCTGGTAGAGCGCCTCGTCGGCGGCCTTGATGAGCGAATCGCCGTTCTGGTAGAGCGGGTAGGTGGCGATGCCGCCGCTCGCGGTGGCGAGGAAATAGCGGTCGCCGAAGGGGTGGCGGATCTGCGAGAAATCCTGGCGGATGCGATCGACGATGCCGTAGGCCTGTTCGGCATCGGTGTGCGGCAACGCGATGAGGAATTCCTCGCCGCCGTAGCGGCACAGCACGTCCTGCTTGCGCAGGCGCTGCTTCAGCAGCCACGACAGGTTGCGGATGACCTGGTCGCCGACCGGGTGGCCGTAGCTGTCGTTGATGCGCTTGAAGTGGTCGATGTCCATCATCACCACCGACAGAAAGCCGCCATCGTGGGCCACCGTCGACAGCACCATCTCGAGCGTGTGCTTGCCGCTCGAGTGGTTGAGCAGGCCGGTCAGGCTGTCGTGGTACATGGTGCGCCGCAGCGAGCGGTAGCGCTCGATCTTGCTCTTGACGATGGCGTTGAGGAACACCGGGTTGAACGGCTTGGTGAGGAAATGGTCGCCGCCCAGGCGCATCGCGTCGACCTGCAGCGCGACGTTGGTCTCGCCGGAGAGGTACACGATGGGCGTGCTGAGGAATTCGCTGTGCTGGCGGATGATGCGCGCGACCTCGACTCCGGTGCAGTTGGGCATGTACATGTCCATCAGGATGAGGTCGGGGTTGAACTGGCGCAGCGCGGTCAGCGCCTGGCGTGGATCGTTGACGATCTCGGAGACGATCTGGTTTTCTTCCAGCGTGCGGCGGATGAGCGCGCTCGCGGTCTTGGAATCCTCGACAATGAGCACGCGGTAGGCTTCCTGGTCGTGGCGCTCGTCGAGTTCCATGATGTGCTCGACGACGGCGTGCGGCGGCATGCCCTGGAGCATGCAGCTATCGCAGCCGCTGCGCAGGGCCTGCTGCAGCGGATCGAAATCCGAAGGCACGCCCAGCCCGATCAACTGGCCCATCTCGAACCGCTGCCGCAGGGACTGGATGCGCGGCCCCCACTCCGCCTCGGGCAGGCTGGCGAGGTCCAGCAACAGCAGCGGCGCCACGCCGGTCGTGTCGGGCAGCGCCTCGTCCCAGCGCACGAACCCTGGATTCATGCCGAAGTAGCCGAGCTGCGACAGCAGGTCGGTCCAGTCGTCCGCCTGCCGGCCAAGCAGCCAGACCTGGCTGGTGCGCGCGTCGTTGGGGGCGAGGTGCCGGGGATCGTGGCGCCGTTCGGTCAGTTCGCTGGTCGCCGACACCTGGGTCTGCACCATGCGTCCGAGGGCCGCCACGCGCGCATCGAGGTCGTCCAGCGCGCTGGCCGGCAGCGGGTGCGTCACGTCGCGGCTGAAGAAGGCCAGCGTGACCTGCTCCAGCTGATGGCTCGCGTGGTGCAGGGCGGTGATGCCCTTGTCGATGAGAAATTCGGTGAAGCTGTTGATCGACACCGCCAGTTCGACGAAGGTGTCGAAGCTCGGCAGCTCGCGATAGCGCAGCCAGGCGCTGGACAGCGCCTGGTTCTTCTGCAGAAGTTCCTCGGGCGAGCAAAGCATGAGGGCGGGTGGGTACTTATGGGTTATTGCGAATAGTTATAACCAACCATTATCGCTTATCCCCACCCGACCGCGAAACCCCGGCGTCGGCCGCCGGGGACGGGGCCGCATCCCTACGGCGCCATGCTTTCCGTTTCCATGCGCAGATACTGGTTGTAGGCATTGAGCCGGTTGGCTTCGTTGAAGGCTGGCACGAAGCGGTATTTCGACCAGTCGGTCTGTTCGTAGGCTTCCTCGAAGGGGACCATGTTGCGCGCCGCCTTGCCCATCTGCGCGCGCAGGTACTTCAGGTAGTCGCGGGTGAACACCAGGTCGGCGTTCGGCTTGCGCGTAAGCCCGCCATGACCGGGAACCAGCACGCGCGGCTTGAGCGCGATCAGCTTGTCCATCGCGGCGATCCAGCCGGCGCTGTCGGCGTCGCCGACGAAGGGAATGCGGCCGAGGAAGACCAGGTCGCCGGCGAACAGCACGCCGTCGTTCTTCACCATCAGCGCAAGGTCCTCGCTGCTGTGCGCGGGCCCCACATGGCGCAGCGCGAACTTCACGCCGCCGAGTTCGAAATCCAGGTCGCCCTCGACGAAGCGGTCGGCTTCCAGCAGGCGGGTGTGTTCGTCGACCCAGGGGAACAGCGCTTCGCGGCGCTGCGCCAGGCGCAGCGCCGCGTCCTCGGTACGCGTGGCGCCCTCGGCGGCACGGTGCGCCCAGATCTCGGCCCCCAGGTCCTTGAACACCTGCAGGCCGTAGTAGTGGTCGGCGTGGTAGTGACTGACGATCACGCGCCGGATCGGCTGCGTCGTCACCTTGCGAATTTCGCCGAGCAGCTTTTGCGCGAGCGGTGGCGAGGCGAGCGCGTCGAACACCACCACGCCGTCGCGCGTGACGACGAAACCCGCGTTCGACATGAAGCCCTGGTTCGCGCTCGAGGCCGCGCCGGCTTCCCCCTGCACGAAATAGGTGTGAGTGCCCAGCTTGACCGCCTTCATGGGAACGGTGGCCGCCTCCTGGGCGGCCCAGGCCGGCTGCAACAGGGCGAGGCTGAAGAGCGCGAGCAGGAATCGCCGCATGGAAGTCTCCCTGATTTGGATGAAGCAAAATTATAGACGTAGGGTCGAAGGCCGGGTTCCCGCGGGCCGGGGGGGCGGCGGCCCGCGCAGCTGTGATATCTTCGTAGGGGTCACAGGGAGTGTCTGGCGTGTTCAAGAAACAGTGGCCGGCGTTTGTGCTGGCGTTCGTAGTGCCGCTCGTGGCGGTGTTTGCATGGTGGGGGGGATTCGCGTCGGTCGAGGTGAGCGAAACCGAGGCGGGCCCGTACCGCTACGCCTATCTCGAGTATGAAGGCGACCTCAACAACATGCGCAAGACGCAGCGTGCGGCGCTCGGCAAATTCGAAGCCGCCGGCGTCGCGGCGGGCGACACCGTGAGCGTGATTCTCACCGACCCGCGCGCGGCGCAGGGCAAGGTCAAGGCGCAACTGGGCTATCTGCTCGACGAGGCGGCGCCGCTCCCGGACGGCCTCGCGGAAGGCCGCATCGAGCGCCGCCCGGTCTACCGTGCCGAGGTGAAGGCCGCCGTGCTGCTGGCGCCGTCCAAGGCCTACCAGGCCTTGTCCGACGCGCTCGAAGCGCGCGGACGGAAGCTCGCCATGCCCACGGTCGAACTGTACCGGCCGTCCGGCACGCCCGGCCGCATGGGCGTGTTCGCCCTGGAGATGGATCGCTGATGGCCTTCTTTTCGGTGCTGGCGGCCCTCGCGCTCGAACATCTGCGGCCGTTGCGCCAGCCGCTGTTCTACTACCAGCACTACACCCGCTTCACGCACTGGCTCGAGCGCCGCTTCAACGGCGGCGAGACCGTGCACGGCGGCATCGCCTGGGGGCTCGCGGTGCTGCCGCCGCTGCTCGGCGCCGGGCTCGTCTTCGCGCTGCTGTCCGGCCTGAGCCCGCTGCTCGGCTGGGCGTGGAACGTCGCGGTGCTCTACTTCACCCTGGGCTTCAAGTATTACAGCGACGACGCCGAGTCGATCGCGCGTCTGCTGCGCGCCGGCGACCTCGAGGCCGCGCGCGAAAAATTCGGCGCCTGGCGCCATTGCGATGCCAGTCAGCTCACCGCCGACGACCTCGCGCGCGTCACAATCGAGCAGACCCTGGCCGCGAGCCACCGCCAGATGTTCGGCGTGCTGTTCTGGTTCGTACTGCTGGTGCCGTTCGGGCCGGTCGGTGCCGTGCTGTTCCGTGCCGCGTCCATCCTCGGGCGCCACTGGGCCGGCACCCGCGGCCAGTTCGGCGTGTTCGCGCAGCGCGCCTTCCATGCGATCAACTGGCTGCCGGCGCGGCTGACTGCGATGACCTACGCCATCGCCGGCAACTTCGAGGATGCGGTCTACGCCTGGCGCACCCAGGCCGGCGCCTGGCCGGAGCTGGAGGAGGGCGTGGTGCTCGCCGCCGGCGCCGGCGCCATGGGCATCAAGCTCGGGCAGCCGATCACGCTCGGCGGCGAGTCGCAGTGGCGTCCCGAACTCGGCAGTGGCCAGGCACCCGACCACGACTGCATCGACAGCGCCGTGAGCATGATCTGGCGTGGCCTCATCATCTGGCTCGTCGTCGGCCTCCTGTTCGTCGTCGCCGGCTGGTTCTCCTGAGGCGCCGCGTCCTCGATGCTCAACGCGCTGTGGATCGGCTTCATCGTCGTCGCCTTCCTGATCGCGTTCTTCAAGCTGCTGGTGCTCGGCGACGCCGAGGTCTTCTCCGCGCTGGTGAAGGCGCTGTTCGACAGCAGCAAGACCGCGTTTGAAATCGCCCTCGGCCTCACCGGCGTGATGGCATTGTGGCTGGGGGTGATGAAGATCGGCGAGCGCGCCGGCATGCTGGAGCTCCTCACCCGTTGGCTGGCACCGCTGTTCCGCCGCCTGTTTCCCGAGGTGCCGGCGAACCACCCCGCGCTCGGCGCGATGACCATGAACATGGGCGCCAACATGCTCGGCCTCGACAACGCGGCGACGCCGCTCGGCATCAAGGCGATGCAGGAGCTGCAGACGCTCAATCCTTCGAAGGACACGGCGAGCGACGCGCAGATCCTCTTCCTCGTCATCAACACCGCGTCGGTCACGCTGCTGCCGGTGACGATCTTCACCTTCCGCGCGCAGCTCGGCGCGGCCGACCCGACCGACGTGTTCGTGCCGCTGCTCATCGTCACCTACCTCGGCACCCTGACCGGACTTTTCGTCACCGGCTTCTTCCAGAAGCTGCACCTGTGGAACCGCGTCACGCTCGCCTACCTCGGCGGCGCCACTGCGCTCGTCGCCGGCCTGGTGATGTATTTCGGCAGCCTGGAAGCCGCCGAGATGACGCGGCAGTCGGCCATTCTCAGCAACGTGCTGCTGTTCGGCATCGTCGTGCTGTTCCTGCTGAAGGCAGCCTGGCGGCGCGTCAACGCCTACGAGGCCTTCATCGAAGGGGCCAAGGAAGGCTTCCACACGGCGGTCACGATCATTCCCTATCTTGTCGCCATGCTGGTGGCGATCGGCGTGTTCCGCGCCAGCGGCGCGCTCGACCTGCTGATGGGCGCGGTGCGCGGGGCGGTGCTGGCGCTGGGCTTCGACGCGCGCTGGGTCGATGCGCTGCCGACCGCACTGATGAAGCCGTTTTCCGGCAGCGGCGCGCGCGCCATGATGATCGACACCATGCAGGCGCACGGCGCGGATTCCTTCGCCGGCCGGCTGGCGTCGATCGTGCAGGGCAGCACCGAGACCACGTTCTACGTGCTGGCGGTGTACTTCGGCGCGGTCGGCATCCAGCGCGTGCGGCATGCCGTCGCCTGCGGACTCATCGCCGACCTCGCCGGCATCCTTGCCGCGATCGGCATGGCCTACCTGTTCTTTGGCGCAGTGGCATGAAGACCTACGACACCCTGGCGGCCGTCGACCTCGGCTCCAACTCCTTCCGTCTCGAAGTCGCGCGCGTCGCGGGCGACCAGCTCTATCCGCTCGATTCGCTGAAGGAGACGGTGCGGCTGGCCGGCGGGCTCGGCAAGGACAAGCGTCTCGACGAGGCGACGCAGGCGCGGGCGCTCGACTGCCTGCATCGCTTCGGCGAGCGCCTGCGCGGCCTCGCGCCGGAGGCGATCCGCTGCGTCGGCACCTCGGCGCTGCGCGTCGCCCGCAACGCCGAGGCCTTCATCGCCAAGGCCGAGATCGCGCTCGGGCACCCGATCGAAATCGTCGCGGGTCGCGAAGAGGCGCGCCTCATCTACCTCGGCGTCGCGCATTCGCTGCCGGCCTCGCCGGATCGTCGACTGGTGGTCGACATCGGCGGCGGATCGACCGAGTTCATCATCGGCCACGGCCTGAAACCGCACGAACGCGAAAGCCTGCATATGGGGTGCGTGAACTTTTCCGCGCGTTTCTTCGGCGACGGCGTGCTCGACAAGGCCGCGCTCAAGGCCGCCGAGACCGCGGCGCGGGTTGAGGTCGAGCGCATCGCGCGCGAATTCTCGCGGGACAACTGGCAGCAGGCGGTGGGGTCCTCCGGCACCGCGCGCGCGCTGCGCGAGATCCTCGAGCAGAACGGCTGGTCGGCGCACGGCATCACCGCCGACGGCCTCGCGCAACTGCGCAGCTATCTGCTCAAGGCCAGCCATGTCGACGCCCTGGCCGACCTGCCGGGCCTGTCGCGCGACCGGCGGCCTGTCATCGCCGGCGGCTTCGCCATCATGGCGGGCCTCTTCGCCGAGCTCGGCATCGAACAGATGACGGTGGCCGAAACCGCGATGCGCGAAGGCATCCTCTACGACCTGCTCGGCCGTTTCCACAAGCAGGACATGCGCGAAGCGACCGTGGACGAATTCATGCGCCGCTACCACATTGACACCCAGCAGGCCGAGCGGGTCAGGCGCGTCGCGCTGAAGCTCGACGCCGCCGTCGGCGGCAGCCACGCGAACGATCAGCGCTACCTCGACTGGGCCGCGCGCCTGCACGAGATCGGCCTGTCGGTCTCGCACGGCGGCTACCACCGCCATTCCGGCTACATTCTGGAAAACGCCGACATGCCGGGGTTCTCGCGCACCGAGCAGGCGCGCCTGGCGCTGCTCGCGCGCGCCCAGCGCGGCGCGCTCGCCAAGCTGCCCGCCTTCGCCGGCGGCACGGTGGCGGAAAACGACCGCCGCCTGGCCTGGCTTCTGCGCCAGGCCGTCATCCTCTGCCGCAACCGCGCCGAGCCGCAACTGCCGAAGCTGGCGGCGGAAGCGAACGGCAAGCGCTTCCGTCTGACTCTGCCCGAAGGCTGGCTGGAACAGCGCCCGCTGACCCAGCGCGCGCTCGAGGAAGAGGCCGCGCACTGGCAGGCAGTAGGCGTCAAGTACGCTTTTGGCTGAGGCCTACAGCAGACCGAGTTCGGCGTCGCTGGCCTGGGGGCCGTACTTGTCGCGCGGCGGCCATGGACGGACGCGCCAGTCGGGGGCGAGCGCGAAGGAGGATTTCGTGCGTCCCGGCAGCAGGCTGCCGTTGCCGGCCCCGCGGGCATAGTCGTAGTAGCACTTCACGATCTCCTCCTGCGTCGTCTGCTGCGCGGCTGGGTGCGCGAGGCAGGCCTCGACCCAGCGGCGCACGCGGGCGTAGCGCGCGTCGCCGGGCAGGACGAAGCCCTCGTAGTATTCGAGGAAGCCAAAGCGCTGGAAGAAGGGCGTGAACACCGCTTCCGCCCAGCCGAAATCCTCGAACAGAAATGGGCCGTCCGGCGCGTGGGCGCACAGGAAGTCGTCCAGCAGCGCGTACTGGGCGAGCATGGCGTCGCGCAAGCCGTCGCGGCGCGCCGGATCCTGGTTCATCACCCAGGTGTAGCCCGCGCCGACGAAGTCGCCGCACAGCGCAGCGAGCATGCCTTCGACCGCATGCCGCCAGGGGTCGCGCTGCGCGACCGGACGTTCCGGATAGAGATCCTCGAAGTACTGCAGGATGACCAGGCTTTCCTTGACGATATGGCCGTCGGCGGTTTCCAGCACCGGCAGCGCGGTCGTGCCGCGGGTCTTGGCGAGCAGCCAGTCGGGGCGCGGGCGAGTGATGTCGATCACCTGGAAATCGACGTCGCCGCGCCGGCCCTTGAGCGTGAGCAGGATGTCGACGCGCTGGCAGAAGGGGCAGACGGGAATGTGGTAGAGCAGGGGGCGGGGCATGGTCGCAGCAGGGAGGTGTTGGAAAGGTCGGTCGCCGGGGAGTTTACCCCGCCGCAGGGAGAATGCCGGGCGCTCGCTCAAGGCGCGCTTCGTTCGGTCCGGAGACGTCCCAGCACCTGGGGCGCTTCGCCGGGCCGGAGCTGCAGCAGGACGGCTTCGCCCGAACCGACCCCGAGGCCGGCGAGCGCCTGGATGTTGACCTGGTGGGTGACGAGCACGACGAGCGGGCCGTCGGCCGGCTGGCGGGCGAGAAAATCAAGCAGGGCGCGCGTCGTCGTTGCGCCGTCCTGCGGGCGTTCGAAGAAGGAATTCAACGCCGGCAGCGGTGTGACCGGGCCCAGCCCCAGCAGGCGTGCAGTTTCCAGCGTCCGGCACCACTGGCTGGCATGAACCCTTGCGCTCCGCACACCGCGCGCACGCAGCCACGCGCCGATCGCGGCCGCCTGCGCGCGCCCGGTGGCGTCCAGGTTGCGCTGGGTTGCGCAGTCGTCGAGGCGGAAGTGCTCGGGGTCGCCGATGCCGGGTGCATGGGCGTGACGCAGCATCAGCACGTGGCCGCCCTGCAGCAGGCGGTCGGGAAGCTCGGCATCGGCCGTCGCCGGCCCGGCGGCAATGGCCAGCGCGAAGCCCCCGCAGGCGGACAGACAGGCGACGAAACGGCGAAACACGCCAGGCATGGACGCTCCTCGGGCATTGCCCGCGCCCGGCGAGCGCGGCACACTGCCGTTCGGCACTATAGGGTGGAGAGAAGCGGCATGAGTTCCGGACACGGCGAGCAGGCGGCATGACCCGGGTGCTGATCGCCTGCTATTCGCGCAGCGGCCACACTGCCCGGCTGTCCCAGGCGCTCGCCGAGAGACTGCGCGCGTGCGGCTGCGCGGTCGACGTCGAGACCATCCGGGCCGTGCGCGAGTGGAACAAGTGGCTGCTGCCGCTGCCGCTCCTGCCGCTGCTGCCGTTCCTGCCGATCTATCTCGCGAGCGCGCGATTCCGCAACCTGTGGCACCGGGTCTACTTCCAGCCAGAGCAGGCGATCCGGCCGCTTGCCCACCCCGACGTTTCCGCCTACGACCGGGTCCTGCTCGGCACGCCGAAGTGGCTGTATCTGGCTTATCCGGTCGCGCGCTGGCTGAAAACGGTGCAAGGGCTGGACGGCAAGCGGGTCGCGCCGTTTGCGACCTTTTGCGGACCGCCGCTGGAAGTGTTCGAGCTGGAAATGCTGTTCGCGCCGCTGGCCGACCGCCTGCGCGCGCGCGGCGCGACCGTGGTCGACCGCTTGGCGATTTCCAGCGATTTCCACCCGTATTTCTTCTTCGGCGAAATGCGCGCGCTGTTCCGTCTCATCAGCCGCAAGGCCTTCGGGCGACCGCTCGCCGACTTCACGCTGGACGGAGAGGTGGGGCGGGTGGAATTCGAGCGCTTCTGCGATGCGGCATGCGCCGAGGTACAAGTGAAATAATCCCGGCAGCGACCATAAAGGGGGAGGCATGGACCAGGACAACGCGCGTGGCGAGCGGCTGCGCAATCTTTTCGTCGCGGCCGTCGTGCTGGTCGCGCTGGGTCTGGCGCTGGCGCCCAGGTTCAAGGACTGGGTCGGGCAGGCCAAAACGGCCCCGGCGCGCCTCGACCTTGCGGCCGAGCCGATGCCGTTTCCGCAGCCCGTGAGCGCGCCGCAGGACCACTTGCCGGAGACGCCGCCGCTGCCGGAAACCGTGGCGTTCGAACTCGACCTGCAGCGCGCCTTCTTCGCCGGAGACTTTGCGCGCTTCGACGCGGCGATGCATGCGGCGCGCGAGGATTTTTTCAGCGGGCGCAGCGAGTTCAACCGCGCGGTCAGCGTGGTCGAACGCATCGGCGAGAACCAACTTGCGGGTATTGATCGCTGCGCTGAATGGCTGCAGGCGATGCCCGAGTCCTACGTCGCGCACTGGACCTGCGGGGCGATCTGGGCGAGTGGCGCCTGGGCCGCGCGTGGGCGCGGCTTCGCCCACGAGGTCGGCGCGGCGCGCTTTACCCTCATGGGGGAACGGCTCGAGCGTTCGGCCGCCTTGCATGTGCGCGCGCTCGAGCTCGATCCGCAGCCGCTCGAAGCCTTGATCGACCTGGCGCGTAATCATTTTGCTGAAGGTCGCACGCAGGCGGCCGAGGACCTGCTGCAGCGCGCCGAGCGCATCCGTCCCGCGTATTGGGACATTCACTGGACGCGGCTGAACTACGCACAGCCGCAATGGTACGGTTCGGCCGAGGCGATTCAGGCAGCGTTGGCGCGTGCACGGCAGGCCGGCGTGCAGGAATCGGTCCTGTTCGACATGGAAGACCACTACGTCGCGCGTCCATGGAAGAACTCCACGCCTGGGGCGGAGCGCGCATACTGGGAAGCGGCGATCGCCAAACACCCCACCCGCGCGCGCCTCACTGGCCTGCTCAACGATTTCATTCGGCTGGAAAACTGGCACGAGGCGCTGCCGGTGGCGGACCGCCTGATTGAAACGTATCCGGACGACAACAAGGCCTACTACCAGCGCGCCCGTACCCAGCAGGCGATGGGGCGGATCGAGGCGGCGCGCGAGGATTACCGCATGGCCGCGGCGATGGGCCACGAGCTGGCCCTGCAGGAACTGATCATGGCGCATATCCGCGGCGGGCTCGGCGTGCCCGCCAAGTCCCTCGACGAAGTGATCGAACTGTGCCGGTTCGGCGCGGCGCTAGGTTCAAGCGTGGCCGCCAATTGCGTCGGGGCGATGCACTTCGAGGCGGCGAGTTACGGCGTGGACTTCCCGAATGATCCGGCGCAGGGCTATGCGTGGCACCTGATGGGCGCGCGTGCGGGACATTTCAATTCACAGTTCGATCTCGGCTGGATGCTTTATACGGGTCGGGTGCCGGGCGTGGAGGCCGAGGCGGCCAGACGCCACGGCATCTTCTGGCTGCGCCGTGCCGCCGAGCAGAACCATCAGTTCGCCAAGCGCAAGCTGGAGGAACTGGGCATCGGTCCGGAAGAGTCGCAGCTCGATGGGCTTGCCGGATGGCTGAATGTGGACGCCTGGTTCGATCGCGTGTTCGGTTTCCTCGACAGCCTGCGCGCCAACTGAACGCGCAGGCGAAGCTCAAGGCTTCGCTTGCGTCGCCCGGGCCGGGCGTGCCGTTTCCAGGTTGAAGGCCTCGATGCAATCCTTCAGCCGCAGTGAGACGCTTTCGGCGTTGTTGATGTCGCAATCGCCGCCGGCCAGGCTGGGACGCGGACCCGCCGCAGGCGCCGCGACCGCGTCGAGCGAGGGCTCGGCCGACCCGGACGGTGGCGTTGTCGATCCCGCAGCCCGGGGCTGGGGGGCCGCCGTCCGCTGAAGTTGCTGTTCAGCGGCCTTCAATTTCGCTTCCAGCGCCGTGCGGTCTTGACCGGCCTGCCACAACAGGGCCGACAGGGTGCCGACGACGGCGAGCAGCACGACGCTCGCCGCCGGGATCCAGACGATTTTTCTCGACAGGAGGCCAAGCACGCGCCTGAATCCGCGTGGCGCGGATGCACCTTCCCCATCGGTGGCTTCGTCCCGGGTGACGGCGACTTCGGCATCGTCCGCAGCCTGCGTGTCCGCTTCAGAGCGTCGCCGCAGTTTCGCCGCGAGGCGGGCGAGGAAGGAGGGCGGTGCGGGCTCCAGCGACGGGTCCGCTTCGGAAGAGGCGGCTTCGACCGCGGCGGCTGGCTCGACCGGGGTCGAAGCATCCGGGGATTCGGCCTTCGGCCGGCGCAGCTTTGCGGTCAGGCGGGCGAAGAACGACGGCGGCTCTGGCGCGAGGTCGGCGGTTTCCGCAAGGTCAACCGGCCTGTCCGGCCTTGCGGGGGACGGCGCGACGGTCTCGGTTTCGGATGCGTCGAACAGCTCGGGGCCGTTGCCGGCGCTGGGCGATTCGGCAGGCGCCACGTCGTCCTGCGCGGGGGCGGGATCGGCGGAAGCCGCGTTGGCTTCATCAGCGGCGGGCTTGCGCCAGAAGGCCAGGCGGGCCAGGGCGGACGGGATGCGGGTGAAAAGACGTTTCAAGTGGCCTCGGCCGGGGGCGTAAAAAGAGTCGATATCCGGTGATATCGGCCGCCCGGCGCCGCAATTGAGGCCGGCGGGGCTCAGGCGCCTACCACTTCACCACGTGCACGTTGTTGAGGGTGCGACCGAGGAAGCGTTCGCCGATGGTCTGGAAGCGCAAGGGCACGTCGGTGACGTAGAAGTCGTAGCGCGGCTGGCCCGGGCCGGGGTTGGCCAGATGCTTCTCGGCCAGCACCGCGGCGACCTGCTCGGCCATCGCCTCGGCGGAATCGACCAGGTTCACCGTGTCGCCGAGCACCTGGCGCAGCAGCGGCTTCAGGAGCGGGTAGTGGGTGCAGCCGAGCACCAGGGTGTCGATGTGCTCGGCAGTGAGCGGTTTCATGTATTCCTGCGCGGTCAGCCGCGTGACTTCGTGGTCCAGCCAGCCTTCCTCGACCAGCGGCACGAACAGCGGACAGGCCTGCGAATGGATGCGCGAATCCGGCGCGTAGTCGTGGATGGCGCGCGCATAGGCATTGCTGTTGATGGTGGTGGGGGTGCCGATGACGCCGATGCGTTTGCCGCCGCGCGCCGACACCGCGCCGGCGTCGATGACGTCGAGCACCGGCACGGGGGAGAGGTCCTTGACGATCTGCGAGGCGACCGCCGCCATGGTGTTGCACGCGATCACCAGCAGCTTGACGTCCTTCTCCAGCAGGAACTGCGCGATCTGGGTGGTGAAGTGGGCAATGGTCTCGACCGACTTCACCCCGTAGGGGACGCGCGCGGTGTCGCCGAAATACACGATGTTCTCGTAGGGCAGGCGCTCCATCAGTGCGCGCACCACGGTCAGCCCGCCGATGCCGGAATCGAATACGCCGATCGGGGAGCTTGCGTTCGTGGACATGAATGGCAGGATGACGGGATGGAAACACGCGCATTCTACCTGTCGGACCCCGCGCGGAGGGCATGGCCATGAGCGGCTGCGGCTGCGATTCGGTCTGCAGCGCGCCGCCGCCCGACCCGCGCTACCGGCGCGCGCTGTGGGTGGCGCTGGTGCTGAACGCGGCGATGTTCGGCGTCGAGCTCGTCGCCAGCTTCGCCGCGCAGTCGGTGTCGCTGCTCGCCGACGCCGTCGATTTCCTCGCCGACGCCGCCAACTACGGCGTCGCGCTCTTCGTGCTCGGCCTCGCGCCGGTGTGGCGCTCACGTACCGCGCTGTGGAAGGGCTGGGTCATGGTCGGCTACGGCGTGTTCGTGCTGGCGAAATCGGCCTGGCAGTGGGCGGCGGGCATCGTGCCCGAGCCGGTCATCATGGGCTGGGTGAGTCTGCTTGCACTGGCGGTCAACGTCGGCGTCGCCGCGCTGCTCTACGCGCACCGGACCGGCGACGCGCAGGCGCGCTCGGTGTGGCTGTGTTCGCGCAACGACGCGCTGGGGAATCTCGCGGTGCTGGGCGCGGCGGGTGGCGTGTGGGCGACTGCGCACGGCTGGCCGGACATCGCCGTGGCGCTGCTGCTGGCGGGGCTGGCGCTGAGTTCGGGCGCGTCGGTGATCCGGCACGCACGCGCGGAGTTGCGTGGCGATCAGGCGGTGCGCTGACGCGCCAGCGCCCACGCGACGTGCTCGCGCACCAGCGCCGACGGATGATCATGCCGGGCCTGCAAGGCCGCGAGCTTCTCAGGCGAGGGCGGCGCATTGCCCAGCGCCACCGCGATATTCCGCAGCCAGCGCTCATGCCCGATGCGGCGGATCGGCGAGCCGGCCAGGCGATCGTTGAAATCGGTTTCGCTCCACGCGAAGAGTTCGACCAGCCGCGCACTGTCGAGGCCGTTGCGCACGCCGAAATCCGGCAGCGCCGCGGCCTGTGCGAAGCGATTCCACGGGCACACGAGCTGGCAGTCGTCGCAGCCGTAGATGCGGTTGCCGATCAGCGGGCGCAATTCCACTGGAATGCTGCCCTTCAGTTCGATGGTGAGATAGGAAATGCAGCGCCGCGCGTCGAGCCGGTAGGGCGCGACGATGGCCTGCGTCGGACACACGTCGAGGCAGGCCTGGCAGGTGCCGCAATGGTTCGCCTCGGGTGCGTCGACCGGCAGCGGCAGGTCGGTGTAAATCTCGCCGAGAAAGAACCACGAGCCGTGCTGGCGATTGAGCAGCAGGGTGTGCTTGCCGCGCCAGCCCAGGCCCGATTTCGTCGCCAGTTCGACTTCGAGCACCGGCGCGCTGTCGGTGAAGACGCGGTAATGGTGCTCGCCGGCTGCTTCGCTGATGCGGTCGGCGAGCGTCTGCAGGCGGTTGCGCAGCACCTTGTGATAGTCGCGTCCGAGCGCATAGCGCGAGACGAAGGCGGCGTCGGCGTCGTCGAGGATCGCGTGGGCGTCGGTCGCATCGGGCGGTAGGTAGTCGAGCCGCGCGCTGATGACGCGCACCGTGCCGGGCACGAGTTCGGCAGGGCGGCTGCGCTTGGTACCGTGCGCGGCCATATAATCCATCTCGCCATGAAAACCCTGATCCAGCCACGCCTGCAGGCCGGCTTCGGCCGTCGCGAGATCACCGTCGGCGATGCCGACCGCGGCGAAGCCGAGCTCGCGTCCCCAAGCCTTGATCTGCTGCGCCAGCCGCGCTAAATCCGTCTCATGCATACAACCGATGATACCGTGCGCCGCCGGCGCCATCTGCCCGACGAAGCGGCGACGCTCGCCTTCGGCGCGCAACTCGCGAAGGAACTCGTGCCGGGGCTCACGTTCTACCTCGAAGGCGACCTCGGCGCAGGCAAAACGACGCTGGTGCGCGGCATCCTGCGGTCGCTGGGATACAACGGTCGGGTGAAAAGTCCGACCTATACCCTCGCTGAAACCTACAGCCTGCCGGCATTTGAGCTATATCATTATGACCTGTACCGCATGCACGACCCGCGCGAATGGCTCGACGCCGGGTTTCGCGACGCCACCGGCGACACGGCGGTGAGCCTGATCGAATGGCCTGAGAAGGCCGCGGGCTGGCTGCCGCAGCCGGATGTGATCATCCGGTTCACGATCGCGGACGAGGCGCGCGAGATCGAATGCGAAGCGGCGAGCCCGCGCGGCGCCCACTACCTGGAGGCATGTTGCACGCCCTGACGAAACTCTTCCTGCTGAGCTGTGTGCTGCTGTCGGGCTGGGCCCAGGCCATGCAACTGTCGGCTGCCCGCATGTGGCCGTCGCCGGACTACACGCGCATCACGCTGGAAGCCGTGCAACCAGTGTCCCATGCCTTCTTCATCCTGCCGAATCCCGAACGCCTGGTCATCGACCTCGAAGGCGTGCAGCCCGGACCGGCGCTCGACGGCCTCACCAAACAGCTGTCGGCCGACGATCGCTACGTCGGCGGCATTCGCGTCGGCCTCAATCGCCCCGGCGTGACGCGCGTGGTGGTCGAACTCAAGCAGGCGGTCAAGCCGTCGGTATTCCAGCTGCAGCCGACCGGCCAGTACGGCCATCGCCTGGTGGTCGATCTCTATCCGGCCGAGGGCGGCAGCGCCGGCGCGGCGCCGCAGGCGATCCCCGCGTCGGTGCCGCCGGCACGCCCCGCCGTACCGCAATACAACCGCCTCATCACGGTGGCAATCGACGCCGGCCACGGCGGCGAGGACCCGGGTGCCGTGGGCGCGGCCGGCACCTACGAAAAGCACATCACGCTGTCGGTCGCGAAGAAGCTCAAGGAAAGGCTCGACGCGCAGGAAAACATGCGCGGCGTGCTGATCCGCGACGGCGACTATTTCGTGCCGCTGGCGCAGCGCGTGAGCAAGGCGCGCGCGGTCAAGGCCGACCTGTTCATTTCCATTCATGCCGACGCCTTCATCAAGCCGCATGCGCGCGGTTCGTCGGTGTTCGCCCTGTCGGAAAACGGCGCCACGTCGGCGGCGGCGCGCTGGCTGGCGAAAAAGGAAAACGACGCCGACCTCATCGGCGGCATCAACATCGACGTCAAGGACCCCTTCCTCAAGCGCACGCTCATCGACCTGTCGCAGACCGCGACCATCAACGACAGCCTGAAGCTGGGCGATGCCGTGCTGCAACGCATCGGCAACGTCAACACCCTGCACAAGCCGCACGTCGAGCAGGCCGGCTTCGCCGTACTGAAGGCGCCCGACATTCCCTCGATCCTGATCGAGACGGCCTTCATCTCCAACCCGGAAGAGGAGAAGCGCCTCAACGATCCGGGTTACCAGGACAAGCTGGTCGACGCCATCGTCGACGGCGTCAAGCATTACTTCGCCACACATCCGCTGACCGCGCCGTCACGGCTGACGCGCAATCCATGACCGTGAGCCTCCTCGGGGCGGCGGCGCCGGGCTTCGACGCGCCGCTCGACGTGCTGGAAGCCTGCCACGGCCGCATCGCGCGGCAGTGCGACACGCTCGAAAAACTCCTCGACCACCTGCCCGCGCACGGCGTCGACGCCCAGGCGCAGCAGGCCGCGCGCGCCGTACTCGCGTATTTCGACACCGCCGCCGTGCATCACCACGACGACGAAGAGCGCAATCTCTTCCCCTTGCTGGAGGCGGCGAACGCCCCCGGCGCCTGCGATCTGGTCGAGACGCTGACGCTGGAACACGATCAGCAGGCGTTGCTCTGGCGGCGTCTGCGGATCGAACTGCAGGGCATTGCGGCAGGCGCGAGTCCCGCGCTCGACGCCGCGCTGACGCGCCGCTTCGTCGCCCTGAACCGCACCCACCTCGAATTCGAGAACGCCCACCTGCTGCCGCTCGCCCGGCGAACGCTCGACGCCGCCGCGCTCGTGCGCCTTGGCCGCGCCATGGCGGCGCGCCGCGGCGTGCCCTTCGATCCCGCATGAGCATCCGTGTCCTGCCCGACGTGCTGATTTCGCAGATCGCCGCCGGCGAGGTCGTCGAGCGGCCGGCCGCCGCGCTCAAGGAAATTCTCGAAAACAGCCTCGACGCCGGTGCGACCGCGATCGAGGTCGAACTGGAACAGGGCGGCATCAAGCGCATGCGTGTCGCCGACAACGGCAGCGGCATCCCCAAGGACGAGCTCGTGCTCGCACTGACGCGCCACGCCACCAGCAAGATCGCCAGCCTCGCCGACCTCGAGCAGGTGGCAAGCCTGGGCTTCCGCGGCGAGGCGCTGGCGTCGATCGCCGCAATCGCGCGCGTGCTGCTCATCAGCCGGAGCGCCGGCGCCGAGCACGCCTGGGCGATCCAGGCCGAAGGCGGGCGGCTCGACGCGCCGGCGCCGGCCGCGCGCGCGCCCGGCACGACGGTCGACATCCAGGACCTCTTCTTCAATACGCCGGCGCGGCGCAAGTTCCTCAAGACCGAGGCGACCGAATACGCGCACTGCGCCGAGGCCGTGCGGCGGCTCGCGCTGGCACACCCGCAGGTCGCGTTCACCCTGTCGCACAACGGGCGCGTGCAACTGCGACTCGCGGCCGAAGCGCCCGCCGCGCGGGTGCGCCACGTGCTGGGCGAGGATTTCGAGCGCAACAGCGTCGCGGTCGACGCCGCAGCCGGACCGCTGCGCCTTGCGGGGTGGGTGGTGCGACCGGCGGCCGCGACGGCCAGTCGCGATGGCCAGCACGTCTACGTCAACGGCCGCTACGTGCGCGACAAGCTCATCGTGCATGCACTCCGCGAGGCCTACCGCGACGTGCTGCACCACCAGTTGAACCCCGCGTACTGCCTGTTCCTCGACCTGCCGCCCGAGGGGGTCGACGTCAACGTGCATCCGGCCAAGACCGAGATCCGCTTCCGCGACGGCCGTGGCGTGCACCAGTTCCTGTTCCACGCGATCGAGCGCCTGCTGGCGGCACCGGCGAGCGTGGAGACGCTGTCGCCCGCACTTGATGCCGCGCCGCGCGCGCCGGCGTGGACGCCGCATCAGACGGCGATGCCGCTGCAGGTGAACGAAGCGATGGCGTTCTATGCGCCGCTTGCGGCGCATGCATCAGGTGGCGCGCCGCTTCAGAGGTCAGGGGACGGGATTCAGGATTCAGGGGGCCTGATTGCGCCTGTGGCGCAGCCTTTGCCGGAGGCGGGCGAGGGCGACGCGCCGCCATTGGGCTATGCGCTGGGGCAGCTGCACGGGGTCTATGTGTTAGCGCAGAACGCGCAGGGGCTGGTGCTGGTCGACATGCACGCCGCGCACGAGCGCGTGGTCTACGAGAAGCTCAAGGCCGCGCTTGACGCCCGCGCGGTGCCGGCGCAGACGCTGCTGATCCCGGTGGCGCTGACGGTCGACGCGCGCGACCTCGCCGAAATCAGCCCGCATCTCGACGCGCTCGCCGGCATTGGCTTCGAACTGTCGATCACCTCGCCGACCTCGGTTGCGGTGCGCTCGGTGCCCTGGCTGCTGAAGGACGCCGACCCGGTCGAGCTCACCCGTGCGGTGCTCGCCGAGGTCGCCGAATTCGGCGTCGCGCGTCTGCTCGCCGAGCGGCGCAACGAACTCCTGGCGACGCTCGCCTGCCACGGCGCGGTGCGCGCCAACCGGCGGCTCACCCTGCCGGAAATGAATGCGCTCTTGCGCGAAATGGAGGCGACCGAGCGGGCCGGGCAATGCAACCACGGCCGCCCGACCTGGTTCCAACTGAGCATGAAGGAACTCGACGCGCTGTTCATGCGCGGCCGCTGAAGCGCGCTTGGGCTATAATCCCGAGCTAATTAGTCAGGTATTCAGGTGATCCCATGAGCGAATCCACCCCGCGCAAATCCATTCCCATCCAGGCCGTCAACGAAGCGAGCAACTGCGCCGGCTCCGAGCCCTACGCGCTGATGGTGCTGGGCGACTCGATGCTGCCCGAGTTCGAGGAGGGCGAGATCATCGTCGTCGAACCCTCGGGCCTGGTGAAGGACGGTTCCTACGTCGTCGCCTACGTCAACGACGAATACATCTTCCGGCAGATCGTGAAGCGCGACGACGGCTGGATGCTGAAGCCGCTCAATCCGCTGTACGAGAACATTCCGGTGGCCGATATCGACGTCGCCAAGGGCGTGGTGATCATGAAGAAGCGCCCGGGCAAGCGCAGCGAGCAGAAACGCTACATTTGAAATCGGATCAAATAAGCCGCCTAATCCATTGTTGTGGAATGATTCATCAATCCGACTCATTCATACAACTAATTGATAATCCCATTAATTGATTAAATTAATTAGTTGACTAATTCGCTCAGGTAATTAAAATTACCCTTGTTGTTCAACCCTTTGGAACACAGGAGAGAAACCATGAGTGGACTGATTGCAAATTTTCCCAACGACGGCGTCGTGACCATCAACCGGGTGATCCTGAAGCCCGAATACACGGTTGACGATTTGCAGGAGCGCGTCGCGTTCCTGTGCGAGAACGTCAAGACCTACCATTCCGACACCGGCTTCGTCGGCGGCTTCGTCGCGCTGAACTCCGGTGCGGTGTCCAACGAAGGCTCGACCATCGGCCAGGCCGTCGAAAGCCCGATGAAGGGCAAGGAAGCGCTGATCGTGACGTTCTGGACCACGTTCGAGAACCACGAGCAATCGCACCGCTCCGAGACCTTCCAGCCGCTGTTCCAGAAAGTGCTCGACCTGTGCGAGAACGGCAACGAGGAAATCGCCTACGAAATGCTGTGGTCCGGCAAGGCCTACGGCCCCGAGGAAATCGAGGCGGCCCGCAAGGCCAAGGCGCAGTACGCTGCGGCCTGAGCGATTCAAAACTGCAGTTGAAGAACGGCGGGGTGACCCGCCGTTTTTTCGTGCCTGTCGCGCGCATGTCCGGGCACGCGCCTGAGGGATAATCGCCCCGTATGCCTGCCGTCCATCCCCCCGCCGTATTCCTGATGGGCCCGACCGCCTCGGGCAAGACCGCGCTGGCGGTGGCGCTGGTCGAGCGCTTTCCGCTCGAAATCCTCAGCGTCGATTCCGCGCTGGTGTACCGCGGCATGGACGTCGGCACGGCCAAGCCCGACGCCGCGACGCTGGCGCGTGCGCCGCATCATCTGCTCGACATCCGCGATCCCACCGAAAGCTATTCCGCCGCGGCGTTCCGCGACGACGCACTGCGCCTGATGGCGGACATCACGGCGCGCGGGCGCGTGCCGCTGCTGGTCGGCGGCACCATGCTGTACTTCCGCGCATTGCTCAAAGGCCTGGACGACCTGCCGCGCGCCGATGCCGCGACGCGCCAGGCCATCGAGGCCGACGCGGCGCAGCGCGGCTGGCCGGCGCTGCACGCCGACCTCGCGCAGGTCGACCCGCCCACGGCGGCGCGGCTGGCGCCGAATGATTCGCAGCGCATCGGCCGCGCGCTGGAAATTGTCCGCCTCACCGGCACGCCGATGTCGGCGCTGCTTGACCGTGGTCAAACCGATTTGCCCTACCGCGTGCTGCAGCTCGCCCTGATTCCGTCCGACCGCGCCGTGCTGCACCGGCGCATCGCCGAACGCTTCGACGCCATGCTTGCCGCCGGCCTGCTCGACGAAGTGCAGACCCTGCGCCGGACCTATGCGCTGACGCCCGACCTGCCGGCCATGCGCGCGGTCGGCTACCGCCAGGCCTGGGCGCATCTGGAGGGCGAAATCAGCGGGGCCGAGTTGCGCGAGCAGGGCATCGCCGCCACCCGGCAACTGGCCAAGCGGCAACTCACCTGGTTGCGCGCGTGGCCGGATACGGTGGTACTGGATTGCCTGGCCGACGACCTCGAAGCGCAGGCGATCGAGAAGGTGCGCGCGCACCTTCAGGAAGACTGAGGGCGCGTGGGGATCAGTCGGCGTCGACCGTCTCGACGCGGGTGCGTGCCCGACCGCGATGGAAGCGCACATCGAGCGCGTCGCCCGAGGCCAGCGTCGCCGCGTCGTGCACCACCGCGCCATCCGCCCGTTGCACGATGCTGTAGCCGCGCGCGAGCACGCCTTCCGGGTTGAGGTGGGCGAGGCTCTTGGCGAGCCGTTCCAGGGTGAGGTGCTGGCGCGCAAGGCCGCCTTCTACCGCGCGGCGGCCGCGGTCAGCGAGACTGTCCAGCCGCTGCTGCTCGTGCGCGATGCGGTGACGCGGCGTCGCCAGCCGCTGGCCGAGGCGGGCGACGGCGAGCTGCTCCCGCGCGACGTGCGCGCGCACGGCGCTGCCGAGGCGCTGTGCCAGCGCCTGTAGGTCGAGCCGCTGGCGACGCAGCTGCTCTGCCGGGTGCAGCAGCCGCCGGGCCAGGTAATCGATGCGTTGCATCTCGGTTTGCAGGCGGCGTGCCTGGTGGTGCCGCAGCACGCGCGCGCGATGATCGAGTTGCTGCAGCAGTTCCGCGCGCACCGGGCTCGCGAGCTCGGCCGCCGCGGTCGGCGTCGGCGCGCGCAGGTCGGCGGCAAAGTCCGCCAGCGTGAAGTCGGTTTCGTGGCCGACGCCCGACACCACCGGCATCGGGCTCATGGCGATCGCGCGCGCCACCGCCTCGTCGTTGAACGCCCACAGGTCTTCCAGCGAGCCGCCGCCGCGGCACACCAGCAGCACGTCGCATTCGGCGCGCGCGCCGGCGGTGCGGATGGCGGCGGCGATCTGCGCCCCGGCCCCCGCGCCCTGCACCGGCGTGGGATAAAGAATCACCGGCAGCCCCGGCATGCGGCGCGACAATGCCGTCAGCACGTCGTGCAGCGCCGCCGCCTGCGGCGAGGTGACGATGCCGAGCGTGCGCGGAAAGCGGGGCAGGGCGCGTTTCTTCGCCGGATCGAACAGGCCTTCGGCGTCGAGCCTGGCCTTCAGCTTGAGGAAAGCCTCGTACAGCCGGCCCGCGCCGGCGCGGCGGATCTGCTCGGCGCCGAGCTGGAAGTCGCCGCGGGCTTCATAGAGAGAGGGCAGGGCGCGCACCTCGACATGGTCGCCGTTGGCCGGGGTGAAATCGGCAAACTGGTTGCGGCCGCGAAACATCACGCAGCGCACCTGCGCGTTCGCGTCCTTCAGCGAGAAATACCAGTGGCCGGAGGCGGCGCGGGTGAAGTTGGAAACCTCACCTTCCACCCACAGCAGCGGCAATTGCGATTCGAGCGCGCGCCGCGCCATGCGGTTGAGCTCGCTCACCGTGAGCACCGGAAGCGTCGGCGCAGTGTCGAAAAGAGCGTCGGTTTCGTCCATGGCGTGGAGCATAAACGGGTTTGCGCGGGCAGGTTCATGCACAGTCACGCGGCATTCACGAAAAAAATGCCGCAGCCCCTATTGACGATCGGGGTGATTTGTTAACTTCATGAATTAAAAGGACAAACGTATTCTGACCATTTTTTGGGCCGCGCGGCCTTTTCCTTTGGCAGCGGGCGTTTAGGGACTTACCCGGCCACTTCTTCACAGACTTATCCACACGATTTGTGGAGAACTTTTGCGCCCAGCGAAATCGCCCCCGCGCCGCACGTTGCGCTTGCCCAAACCGGCGCGCGGGCGCTACATTTCGCTTGTTGTTTCAAACGGAGTTGCATTCAGTGCTTGCCATCATCGAGGCGGCCGGTTGGCCGATCTGGCCGTTGATCCTCGCGTCGGTCGTCGCCGTCGCCATCATCATCGAGCGTTCCTACAGCCTGCGGACCAAGGAAGTCGTGCCACCGGGGCTGCTGCTGGAAACCGTCAAGAGCTACCAGGAACGCGGCGTCACCCAGGAACTCGTCACGCGGCTTGCCGACGGCTCGCCCCTGGGGCGCGTTTTCGCGGTCGCCCTGAAGAACGCGCACAACTCGCGCGAAGTGATGAAGGAGTCGATCGAGGAATCCGGCCGCGCCGTCACCCACGAACTCGACCGCTTCCTCACCTCGCTCGGTACCATCGCCAGCATGGCGCCGCTGCTGGGCCTGCTCGGCACCGTGGTCGGCATGATCGAGATCTTCGGCGCGCAGACCGCCACCGGCACCAACCCCGGCCAGCTCGCCCACGGCATTTCGATCGCGCTGTACAACACCGCCTTCGGTCTCATCGTCGCGATCCCGGCGATGATCTTCTACCGCTACTTCCGCGCCAAGGTTGAAACGCTCGTCGTCGACATGGAGCAGCAGGCGATCAAGCTGGTCGAGATCGTCCACGGCGACCGGAAATAAGCATGAACTTCAGGAAAGGCCGCCGGGAGGACTACCCGGAAATCAACCTGATCCCGTTCATCGACATCCTGCTCGTCATCGTGATCTTCCTCGCGGTGACGACGACCTACGCGCGCTTCGCCGAACTCAAGATCAACCTGCCGACGAGCAGCGCCGAGCAGACGCCCGCGCAGCCGAAGCAGATCGAGGTCGCGGTGGCCGAGGACGGCCGCTACCAGATCGACAGCGTCGGCCTCGGCCAGCCCTCGATCGACGAACTCTCCGCCGCGCTGCGGCAGGCGGCCGGCGACCAGAAGGACCCGGTGGTCGTGATCAACGCCGACGCCCGGGCCACGCATCAATCGGTGGTGAACGTGATGGAAGCGGCGCGCCGCATCGGCTACGCCCGCATCACCTTCGCCACGCAAACCGCTCCCTGACGGGCCCATGCCCGACCTCCAGCGGCTCTGGACACGCACCGGCGTCGTCACCTGGCTGCTGGCGCCTCTCGCGCTCGTGTTCGCCCTGGCCGCGTGGCTGCGCCGCCTGGCCTGGCGGCGCGGCTGGCGTGAAGCGGTCGCGGTCGGCGTGCCGGTTGTCGTCGTCGGCAACATCACCGCCGGCGGCAGCGGCAAGACGCCGCTCGCGATCTGGCTCGTCGAGCACGTGCGCGCGCGCGGCTGGTGCCCTGGCGTGGTCAGCCGCGGCTACGGCGGCCGCGCAGTGGGCTGCGTCGAGGTCACGCCCGAAAGCGATCCCGCCGTCACCGGCGACGAACCCCTGCTGATCCACGTCAAGACCGGCGTCCCGGTGGTGGTGGGGCGCGACCGCGTGGCGGCGGCGCGCACCCTGCTGGCGCGGCACCCCGAGGTCGACCTCGTCGTCTCCGACGACGGCCTGCAGCATTACCGCCTGCGGCGCGACCTCGAACTCGCGGTGGTCGACGCCGCGGTCGGGCTCGGCAACCGCTGGCCGCTGCCGGCCGGGCCGCTGCGCGAGCCGCCGCGCCGGCTGCGCGAGGTCGACGCCGTGGTGCAGGTGATGCGCGGCACCGCCGTGCCGCGCAACGACCTCGCACCGAAAACCTGGCGCGTCGACTACCGGGTGTCGCGCGCCTGGCGCCTGCAGGCGCCGCAGGACAAGGTCGCCCTCGGCGAACTGCCGTCGCGCGCCTGGCTCGCCGCCACCGGCATCGGCCGCCCCCAGGGCTTCTTCGACATGCTCGCCGCGCACGGCCTGGCCTTCTCGCCGCGCGCCTTTCCCGATCACCACGCCTTCCGCGCGGACGAGCTCCCGGCCGACGGCGCGGTGCTGATGACCGAAAAAGACGCGGTAAAATGCCTGCCATTCGCCGGAGCGGACTGGTGGGCGGTCGAGCTCGACGTCGCCCCGGAAGACGGTTTCATCCATTGGCTGGATACGCGCCTCCCCATCACCACGACAAGAACCGGGGCGCACGCAGAGGGGGAAGGGACATGAGCAATCGTCAGCAGGCCGGCTGGAACGAACGCCGCCAGGCCGAGCGCCGTGAGGACGCCGGCGGCGACCCCGGATTCTGGGTGCCCGACCGCTCGGAGATCTACACCCAGTTCTTCACCCGCTACCTCTTTTTCGCGCTGGCGCTGATCTACTTCTCGACGCTCGACGGCGTCGAGCCTGTGCTGTTCGACATCGAACACCTGCTGATGGCGCTGGGCGTGTACTTCGCGCTCAACTCGTGGTTTTTCCACCTGGCGCTGCGGGGCGTCACCCTGATGAAAATCCGCGCCGCGATGGCGGCCGACCTGGTCATCGTCACCCTCTGCGTGATCCACGACCCCAACGCCATCCCGCCGTCGGCGCTCGCCTTCCTCATGGTGCTGCTCGGCAACGGCATGCGTTACGGCATGAGCGTGTTCGCCGAGGTGCTCGGCGGCGTCTTCCTCGGCATGGCGCTGTCGTTCGCCGTGCGCTACCGCTTCGGCGGCTTCGAGATCAGCGCCGGCGACGTCTTCTTCGGCGTGTTCTGGGTCACGCTCGCGCTCTACGCCTACATCCTCATGGGGCGCATCGAGGGCCAGCGGCGCCAGCTCGACTACCGCAGCCGCTTCGACGCGCTCACCGGGCTGCTCAACCGCCACGGCCTGATGGCGGCGGCCGACCGGGTGTTCGACCGAACCAGCGTCAACGTACCGGCGACGCTGCTGTTCGCCGACCTCAACAAGTTCAAGGAGATCAACGACTGCTACGGTCACGGCGTCGGCGACCGCGTGCTCGCCGAATTCGCGCAGATCTTCAGCGAATCCGCCGAGATGGGCGTGTGCGGCCGCTGGGGCGGCGACGAGTTCGTCGCCCTGCTGCCGCAGCGCAGCGAAGCCGAGGTCAGGCACATCTTCGACCGCATCGAGGCGCGCACCAATGCCTGGAGCATGCGCAACGGCCTGCCGATGGCGGTGAGCCTCGGCGTCGCCTATGCCCCCAAGGACGGCCACGACCTCGAAACCCTGCTGTCGGTCGCCGACATCCACTTGTACCGCTGCAAATCCCAACGGGCCGACGCCGAAGGCGCGGTCCCGCTCTACAGGACCCTGATCGATGAACCCAAAGCTTCTTGAAATCCTCGTCTGCCCCGTCTGCAAGGGGCCGCTGGAGTGGAAAAAAACCGAGCATGAGCTGGTCTGCCACGCCTGCCGCCTGGCTTACCCCGTCCGCGACGACATCCCGGTGATGCTGCCCGAAGAGGCGCGCGCGCTCGGCGCCGACGAAATCCACGGCGGCCGCTGAACGTGCACTTCCGCGTCGTCATTCCCGCGCGCTACGCGTCGAGCCGGCTGCCGGGCAAGCCGCTCGCCGACATCGCGGGGCGCCCCATGGTGCTGCGCGTGCTCGACCAGGCGCTGAAGGCCGGTGCAGAATCGGTGGTGGTGGCCACCGACGACGCGCGCGTGCAGCAGGCGGTCGAAGCCGCCGGCTTCGAGGCGCTGATGACCTCGCCCGATCACCAGTCGGGCACCGAGCGCCTGGTCGAGGTCGCCGAGACGCTGGGCTGGCCGGACGACACCCTGGTCGTCAACGTGCAGGGCGACGAGCCCTTGATCGATCCCTTGCTCATCCGCGAGGCCGCGCGCCAGCTCGTGCTGCACGACGACGCGGTGATGGCGACGCTGGCGCATCCGATCCACGACCACGCCGATTTCGTCAATCCCAACGTGGTCAAGGTCGTCGCCGACGAGGCCGGCTACGCCGTCTACTTCAGCCGCGCGCCGATTCCCTGGCCGCGCGACGCCTTCGCCGCGCAGCAGCCGATGCCTCACGAACTCGGCGCCTTGCGCCACATCGGGCTCTACGCCTACCGCGCCGGCTTCCTGCGCGCCTACGCCGGGCTTGCGCCGTCGCCGCTCGAGCGCATCGAAATGCTCGAGCAGCTGCGCGTGCTGTGGCACGGCCACCGCATCAGCCTCGGCATCACGCCGCTGGCGCCACCGGCCGGGGTCGACACGCCGGAAGACCTGGCGCGGGTGCGCGCGGTGTTTGACTGACCCAGGCAGACGGCCTGTCCCCGGGCCGATGCGCTGCATAGCAGCCGCTTGAATCCCCGAATAAAAATTTTTAAGTGTTGCCCGGCGTCCGCTTCGAATAGGCTATTGGAGTTTTTTCAATCCGAATATCAAGGGAGACAGCAATGCGTTTGATCCTGTTGGGCGGCCCCGGCGCCGGCAAGGGCACCCAGGCCAACTACATCAAAGAGAAATACGGCATTCCGCAGATTTCCACCGGCGACATGCTGCGTGCGCAGATCAAGGCCGGCACCGAACTCGGCATGAAGGCCAAGGCCATCATGGACGCCGGTGGCCTGGTCTCCGACGACATCATCATCGGCATGGTCAAGGCCCGCCTGACCGAGCCCGACTGCAAGAACGGCTACCTCTTCGACGGCTTCCCGCGCACCATTCCGCAGGCCGAGGCGATGAAGGCCGCCGGCGTGCCCATCGACTACGTGGTCGAGATCGACGTGCCCGACGCCGAGATCATCAAGCGCATGTCCGGTCGCCGCGTGCACGTGGCCTCGGGCCGCACCTATCACGTCGTCTTCAACCCGCCGCGCATCGAAGGCAAGGACGACCTCACCGACGAACCGCTGATCCAGCGCGACGACGACAAGGAAGAAACCGTCAAGAAGCGCCTCGACGTCTACCACGCGCAGACCGAGCCGCTGGTGAAGTACTACGGCGACTGGGCCGCGCGCGGCGAAGCCGGCGCGCCGAAGTACGTGAAGGTGTCCGGCATCGGCAAGGTCGACGAAATCCGCGACGCCATCTTCAAGGCGCTCGGCTGAGGAAGACGATGCCGGCGAAGATCGCCCCGATGACCGACACCGAACGCTGGGTCGTCCAGCAGGCGGTGAACGAGCGCTATGGCCGCGAGGTCGAGCTGCAGGACGTGGAAACCGAAATCCGCCTGCACATCGATGACCGCGAGCTGACGCTGTGCCCGGGTTTCTACTGGACCGAGCGCGGCTGCCATTTCGTGCTGTCAAAAACGGGCGATTCGCGCTACCGCTGCATGTTCTTCTGGCGCATCCGTGACCGCTTCGCGACCGGACGCGAGGAATACGACGACATCGGCGACTGCGCGACCACGCTTTTGAAGATGCAGGCCGACGAGGAAGCGCGGCGGCTGGCGGAAGGGGAAGCCTCCGGCAACAGTTGAAAATCGGGCCAGCCCTGCGAACGCAGCGCTGGCCTTTTGTTTTGCTAACGACCACAGAAACAATCAAGGAGACAGCACCACCATGGCGAAAAAAATGAACGCCTTCTACGCGCAGTCCGGCGGCGTCACCGCCGTCATCAACGCTTCGGCCTGCGGCGTGATCGAAACCGCGCGCAAGCACAAGGACAAGATCGGCAAGGTCTATGCGGGCAGGAACGGCATCATCGGCGCGCTCACCGAAGACCTCATCGACACCAGCAAGGAATCCGCCGCGGCCATCGCCGCGCTGCGCTCCACGCCGTCGGGCGGCTTCGGCTCGTGCCGCTTCAAGCTGAAATCGCTCGAAGCCAACAAGCGCGAATACGAGCGCCTGATCGAAGTCTTCAAGGCGCACAACATCGGCTATTTCTTCTACAACGGCGGCGGCGACTCGGCCGACACCTGCTTCAAGGTCAGCCAGCTCTCCGAGAAGATGGGCTATCCGGTGCAGGCCATCCACGTGCCCAAGACCGTCGACAACGACCTGCCGATCACCGACTGCTGCCCCGGCTTCGGCTCGGTCGCCAAGTACATCGCCGTGTCCACGCTCGAAGCGAGCTTCGACGTGCGCTCGATGGCCAAGACCTCGACCAAGGTCTTCGTCATCGAGGTCATGGGCCGCCACGCCGGCTGGATCGCCGCCGCCGGCGGCCTGGTCGAGGACCACGGCATCCCGGTCGTCATCCTGTTCCCGGAAATCGAATTCGACCAGAAGAAATTTCTCGCGCTGGTCGACAAGAAGGTGAAGGAATTCGGCTTCTGCACCGTCGTCGTCTCCGAAGGCTGCCACTACCCGGACGGCAAGTTCCTCGCCGAGCAGGGTACCCGCGACGCCTTCGGTCACGCCCAGCTGGGCGGCGCCGCCCCGGTGGTCGCCAACATGATCAAGGACGCGCTCGGCCACAAGTTCCACTGGGCCGTCGCCGACTACCTGCAGCGCGCCGCACGCCACATCGCGTCGAAGACCGACGTCAAGCAGGCCTACGAGCTCGGCAAGAAAGCCGTCGAGCTGGCCGTGAAGGGCCACAACTCGGTCATGCCCACCGTCGACCGCCTGTCCGACAAGCCCTACAAGTACAAGATCGGCATGGCGCCGCTGTCCAAGGTCGCCAACGTCGAGAAGTTCATGCCGCGCGACTTCATCACCAAGGATGGCTTCGGCATCACCGACAAGTGCAAGCGTTACCTCACCCCGCTGATCCAGGGCGAGGACTATCCGAAATACAAGGACGGCCTGCCGGTGTACGTGACGCTGAAAAACGTGGCGGTGGCGAAGAAGCTGCCGGAATTCAAGCTCTGAGGCGCGAGGGGCTAGGATTTAGGATCTAGGGGCTAGGGGGTTTTGTGCGGCTTCGCCGCACCTTTCAAACAAGGCGCGGGCGTGGCCCGCGCAAACTCCCCTAATCCCTAGCTCCTAGCCCCTAGTCCCTAACACAATGACCCTAGACAAAGCCCGCCAACTGCTCAAAGTACAAGCCGACTTCGGCGGCTTCTACAACGGCAATTCGGCCAAGCTCATCCTCTCGGAAGTGCAGCGGGAGCACGGGCAGGCGGCGGTCGACCAGTTGATCCGGGAGCTGGAACTGGACCGGATCTTCGGCTTCGAGCCGGGCACGCGCTTCGAGGGCGGGCTCGCGCTGGGCAGGCAGTAAAGGCAACGGCAGCTTCGGCTGCCGTTTTTTGTGGGTGTGCAATCTGGAGTGGCAAGACAAGACGACAAGGAGGAGTAGATGGATACGCAGTTGATATGGGTGTTGGCCAGTGCGGTCCTGGCCCTGTTGTACGGTGTGCTGTCGATCGGCTGGATTCTCAAGCTGCCCGCGGGCAACGCGCGCATGCAGGAAATCTCCGCCGCGGTGCAGGAGGGCGCGCAGGCCTATCTCAAGCGCCAGTACACGACCATCGGCGTGGTCGGCGTGGTGCTCTTCGTGCTGCTCGCCGTCTTCCTCTCCCTGCCCACCGCGATCGGCTTCGCCATCGGTGCGGTCATGTCGGGCGCGGCCGGCTTCATCGGCATGAACGTCTCGGTGCGCGCCAACGTGCGCACCGCCGAGGCCGCGTCGCAGGGCCTCAACGCCGCGCTCAACGTCGCCTTCAAGGGCGGCGCGATCACTGGTCTCCTGGTCGTGGGTCTCGGCCTCCTGGGCGTCGCGGGCTACTACGCCATCCTCACCGGCATGGGCGTTTCCACCGACGACGCGATCCACGCGCTCGTGGGCCTCGGCTTCGGCGGCTCGCTGATCTCCATCTTCGCGCGTCTCGGCGGCGGCATCTTCACCAAGGGCGCCGACGTCGGCGCCGACCTGGTGGGCAAGGTCGAAGCCGGCATTCCCGAGGACGACCCGCGCAACCCGGCGGTGATCGCGGACAACGTCGGCGACAACGTCGGTGACTGCGCCGGCATGGCGGCCGACCTGTTCGAGACCTACGCGGTGACCATCATCGCCACCATGCTGCTCGGCAGCCTGATGGTGACCGGCGCGGCGGCGGGCGCGGCGGTGATCTATCCGCTGGTGCTCGGGGCGGTCGCCATCGTCGCGTCGATCGCCGGCTCCTTCTTCGTCAAGGCGCGCGAAGGCGGCAAGATCATGAACGCGCTCTACCGCGGTCTCGCGGTGTCGGGGGTGATCGCGCTGGTGGCCTTCTATCCCATCACCACCGCGATGTTCCCCGAAGGCCTCGTCGTCTCCGACATGGACGCGCCGGTGTCGGCGATGAACCTCTACCTCGCCGCGATCATCGGTCTCGTGCTCACCGCCGCGATGGTGTGGATCACCGAGTACTACACCGCCACCGAGTTCGCGCCGGTGCGTCACATCGCGCAGGCCTCGACCACCGGCCACGGCACCAACATCATCGCCGGCCTGGGCGTGTCGATGAAGTCGACCGCGCTGCCGGTGCTGGCGGTGTGCGCCGCGATCTGGGCAGCCTACAGCCTGGGCGGCCTGTACGGCATCGCGATCGCCGCGACCACCATGCTGTCGATGACCGGCATCATCGTCGCGCTCGACGCCTACGGCCCGATCACCGACAACGCCGGCGGCATCGCCGAAATGGCCGAGCTGCCCGACGCCATCCGCAACATCACCGATCCGCTCGACGCCGTCGGCAACACCACCAAGGCCGTCACCAAGGGCTACGCCATCGGCTCGGCGGGCCTTGCAGCGCTGGTGCTGTTCGCCGACTACACCCACGCCATCGAAGCCGAAACCGGCATGGCGCTGTCGTTCGACCTGTCGAACCACATGGTCATCATCGGTCTCTTCATCGGCGGCATGGTGCCGTATCTCTTCGGCGCGATGGCGATGGAAGCGGTCGGCCGCGCGGCCGGCTCGGTGGTGGTCGAAGTGCGCCGCCAGTTCAAGAGCATCCCCGGCATCATGGAAGGCACGGCCAAGCCCGAATACGGCACCTGCGTCGACATGCTGACCAAGGCGGCGATCAAGGAAATGATGATCCCGTCGCTGCTGCCCGTACTGGTGCCGGTGCTGGTCGGCGTCATCCTCGGCCCGCAGGCCCTGGGCGGCGTGCTGCTCGGCACCATCGTCACCGGCATCTTCGTCGCCATCTCGATGACCACCGGCGGCGGCGCGTGGGACAACGCCAAGAAGTACATCGAGGAGGGCAACCACGGCGGCAAGGGTAGCGAGGCGCACAAGGCCGCCGTCACCGGCGACACCGTCGGCGACCCCTACAAGGACACCGCAGGCCCCGCGGTGAACCCGCTGATCAAGATCATCAACATCGTGGCGCTGCTGATCGTGCCGCTGATCGTCTGAGCGCGTCCGGCCTGCGGGCCGGGCCGACAACCCAGTGCGCCTGCGGGCGCACTTTTTTTGCCTGTTCGGCGTCCCCAACCGCCTCAGGCGCACGGCCAAGTGTTGTACACATGCAACACTTGGCGGCAGGCTGGTACGAAAATAATGCCCCCGGCCTACAGGCCCGGATAGCCCTGTCGTTAGAGCCCATACGGCGCTTGATCCGGTTTCGGACATTGCCGTTGCGCATCAACCCGCTGATCGTCCTATTGACATGTGTGATTCACGACATGTCGTCTGCAGCGCAACCCCCGCGATCAGACCGAGTGCGAGCCGTACCGTGCGCCGTCCCGGCGCAGGGCGCAGCTTCGGGCTCCGGGCCGATGCGTTCTTTCACAACACCAAAGGAGAACGAAATGAGCAACATGAGTATGAAAGATCGTCTTGTCCGCACCGTCATCGCCGTCGGCCTGGTCTACTGGGCGATGACCCCGCACGGGCCCACGCTCGCCGCGGGCTACACCGGCCTGTTCATGCTGGCCACGGCCCTCGTCGGCTGGTGCCCGTTCTACATGGCCTTCGGCCTGAAACCCAAAAAGCAGTAAACTTCCGCAGCGCCGCAAGGTCTGCCTGAGTGCGCCCATCCGGGCGCACTTTTTATTTCCGGAGTCTGCTTCATGCGTCTATCGATCCTGCTCGTCCTCCTGGTCCTGAACGGCGCCGCCCACGCCGGCGGCATCGACCGCCTCAAGGGCTTCATCGCCGGCGCACGCACCGCCGAGGCCGACTTCACCCAGACCGTCACCGACCGTGCCGGCCGCGTCAGCCAGCAGGCCAGCGGCAAGATGGCCTTCGCGCGCCCCGGCAAGTTCCGCTGGGACTACAGCGCCCCCTACGAGCAGGTCATCGTCAGCGACGGCGTGAAGCTGTGGCTGTATGACAAGGATCTCGAGCAGGTCAGCGTCAAGCCGCTCGCCGACGCCATCGCCGGCACGCCGGCGGCGCTGCTCGCCGGCGACAACGCCATCGAGAAATACTTCACCCTCAAGGACGCCCCCGACGCCGACGGCCTCGAATGGCTCGAAGCCACGCCGAAGAACCGCGACACCACCTTCGAGCGCATCCGCATGGGCTTCAGGGGCGACGCCCTGGTGCAGATGGACCTGTTCGATTTCTTCGGCCAGCGCACCACGTTGAAGCTCGCGCGCCTGGTGCGCAACCCCGCCATCCCCGCCGCGCGCTTCGCCTTCACCCCGCCCAAGGGCGCCGACGTCATCGGCGAGTAAATTTGCGGGTGGGGTGCCTCGCCCCGAATGCAAACCGGGCGCCGTGCGGGCCCATCGCGCCGTGGCGGCGCTCCCGCAGCCCCTGCATTCGCCCGGAGTTCTGGCGGATAATTCGGACATGAGTCCGCCCGACCTCTTCGACACCGCGCCCGTAAGCGGCGAACCCGTGCCCGATCCCCACGCGCCGCTCGCCGAGCGCCTGCGGCCGCACACGCTCGCCGACGTTGTCGGCCAGAGCCATCTGCTCGGCCCCGGCAAACCGCTGCGGCTCGCCTTCGATTCCGGCAAGCTGCATTCGATGATCCTGTGGGGGCCGCCCGGGGTTGGCAAGACCACGCTGGCGCGGCTGACGGCGCAGGCCTTCGGCGCCGACTTCATCGCGATTTCCGCCGTGCTCTCGGGCGTCAAGGACATCCGCGAAGCCGTCGAGCGCGCGCGCATGAACCAGAAGCTGGGTCGCGCCACCATCCTCTTCGTCGACGAGGTCCACCGCTTCAACAAGGCGCAGCAGGACGCCTTCCTGCCGCACGTCGAAGCCGGGCTCTTCACCTTCATTGGCGCCACCACCGAGAACCCCTCGTTCGAAGTCGTCGGCGCGCTGCTCTCGCGCGCCCAGGTCTACGTGCTGAAGTCGCTCACCCCCGAGGAGCTCGGCCAGTTGCTGCAGCGCGCGCTGAAGGAGCTGCCGAACCTGAAGCTGGGGGAGGGCGTCGACAAGCTCTTGGCCGCCTACGCCGACGGCGACGCGCGGAAGCTCCTCAACCTGCTCGAACAGCTCGACGTCGCCGCGCGCACTGCACAGGTCGCCGAGGTCGACGCTGCCTTCGTGGAGAGCGCGCTCGCGCAGTCGGTGCGGCGTTTCGACAAGGGCGGCGAGTACTTCTACGACCAGATCTCCGCGCTGCACAAGAGCGTGCGCGGCTCCGACCCGGACGCCTCGCTCTACTGGCTGGTGCGCATGCTCGACGGCGGCGCCGACCCGCGCTACCTCGGCCGCCGCCTCATCCGCATGGCGAGCGAAGACATCGGCCTCGCCGACCCGCGCGCGCTGAGATTGGCATTGGACGCCGTCGAAACCTACGAACGCCTGGGCACGCCCGAAGGCGAACTCGCGCTCGCCCAGGCCTGCCTCTACATGGCCTGCGCGCCCAAGAGCAATGCCGCCTACGTCGCCTACAACGCTGCGCGCGCCTTCGTTCAGGCCCACCCGTCGAGCGACGTGCCCATTCATCTCCGCAACGCGCCGACCAAGCTGATGAAGGAACTCGGCTACGGCCGCGCCTACCGCTACGCCCACGACGAGCCCGAAGCCTACGCCGCCGGCGAGCGCTATTTTCCCGAAGACATTCCCGAACAGCAGTTCTACGCCCCCACGCCGCGCGGGCTCGAAGCCAAGATCGCCGAGAAGCTCGCGCACCTGCGCCAGCTGGACGACGAGGCGGGGAAGGGCTAGTCCAGCCGGCGTCGCCAGCCGGGCCTAGAGCCGTCCATACAGCCTGCGCAGTTCTGCCTTCGCCTGCGCCAGGATCGCGCGCCGCGCTTCCGGCAGCTTCCTGCCGGCACGGTTGATGTAGAAGTTGAGCATGAACATCGCCGATGCGAACGGCGACGCCCTGCGACGCTCGCTCGCGTCGGCCGAGCGCTTCAGGGATTCGGCAATCCTGCGCGGATCATCCCACGCGAACACCCCCGGCTCCAGGTCCAGCGCGTTGCTGGTGCGGGTCACCTGCTGCGACCAGCGCTGCGGCGGCTTGCCGGGCCTCATGCACCGCACGCACGCGCTTCACGACACGCAGCCACTCAGGTTTCCCCGGAGTCGTCAGGCGCCTGCTCGCGATCCGACTCCGTGTAGTCGCGCACGACGCGCGCCACCCGGATCCTGTAGCGGACGAACAACCCGGTCTTGCCTCGTCGTTGTGCGAGGCGATGCTCAAACACGTTGCGCCATTCCGCGATCGCCGCCTCGCTCTCCCAGAACGACAGACTGAGCAGCTTGTCCGGATCGGAAAAGCTCTGGAATCGCTCGATGGAGATGAAGCCGGGACGATCCGCAAGGAACTGGCGCAACTGCGCAGCGATCGACAGGTATTCCTGCTTGCCCGTTGCGGTGGGGTAAACCTCGAAGATCACGGCGAACATTACGGCCTCGGATTCGCTGAAGGTGCCTGACGCTTGAATTAAGGGGCGCCGTTAGGCGATCCATTTGAATGATTGGTCAGGCTGGAAAAACCCCACGCAATTAGCCAGGCAATCAGGACCCAAAACGTTGTTAGAAAGAACCAACCGAAGCCGGTGGGGGCACACCAGCCCCAACCGCATAAACCATTGTTCACAAGCAGGCCGGGGATGCCGATCTTATGGAACAAATAAATGGAGAGATACGGTACTGCCACGATCAGACCTGCTGGTGAGTCAAGATAGCCAGGCCACACAAGCGCAGGCAATGTGAGAAGCAGAAAAGCAGCAATGATTGCGAAAAGGAATTTAAGGGTTCGTGGCTGGAACATTGTTTTGCCTAGCGTAGAAGTGAGGGGCGGCCGGAGCGCGTAGCGCGGAGGGAACCAAACAGCGCAGCTGTTTGGCCGTCCCTCTCGACTGCCGGGTTGGGCATGTGGCTCATTTATTTGCCCCTGTTTTAAAAATGCCCTGTTTGTCTAGGCGTTGAACCATATAAGTGATTTTCTCAGCCGAGCAGTCTTGCCACCCGATCTGTGGGCAGAAGGATTCTGCGCGTTTGAGATACTGCTGCGCTTCTTGAGTGGCGCCGCGCTTTTGAGCCAGGGCAGCAAGCCGAGCGTATGAGAGCGCAGAGTCGGTGGCGATGATTTTTTCATTCAAAAGCTCATTGGGGCGAGCTTTTCTCTTTTCGATTAAGGCTAGGAAAGTATGAATTGCCTCTTCACGAGTTGCATCTGTGCCCTCGGATAGTTGTGTGTCCACATGCGCTGCGTAGTACCCAAATTCGGCCATATCAAATGCCTCGGCGGTTGCTTGGTTGATTCCGGTGCCAAAGTAAAAGCCAGCGCCAAGACCAACAGCTAGGACCAAAAGATATGAGGCGATGCGTAGGAGGGTTTTCATGATGCCCAACGTGCTAGGTAACAGGCTGGCTGGAAGCGGGCAAAGCCCGCTGTAAGCCAGTCCCTGTTGACCGCCGGGTTAGCCCGCATAGCGCTCAATGATGCTGTGCCATTTGCGAACCGGCAGGCCTTCGATTTGCTCATGATAGAACTCACTGTCTGTGGGGGTTGGCTTGAATATTGGGCGTTTATCCGCAGGGCCAAACTGAATTTCAAGTGGTTGCTCGACAGCAGCGTAACCAGGCGGAGTGTTTGCCAGAACGCCTGCAGCAAGCGGCTCGTTTGAGCCGTCTTTGTCATAGAGCTCGTAATACCGATCAAAGGTTTCCTCGGAGACTTCAGCCCAGACGCCCCAGCCAAATTTGGTGCCTAGCTCTTGGACTGGGACGTACACAACGCCACGAATGAAATAGCGCTTGTCATCAAGTGAGCAAAGGTCTGTATGGGTTTTTGCGCGCGCCTCTCTTTGTTCCACGGATAAGGCGAATATGGCATCGGGAAGGCCAAAAGCCACATCCATCTGATGAGGCTCAACTTCTTTTCCGCAGCATGGACATTTCATCGGTCTGCTCTTATGGGCTAACGTTTGAATTAAGGGGCCGCCGCTTTGCGGCGGTCCCGCTTGAATGATGGGTTAGGCCTATGTTCCGGTGATGAATACGGATTGGTTCGGAAATCCGGCCTGGCAAGCCATTCAGTGAGATATGTTCTTTTGTCAGAGACTTCGATTGGTATGCCCAGCCATGTTGCAACGGGAGACACTCGTTTGATGAGAGGTCGCTGGAACGAGTGCCCCATTTCCAGTATCAGGTTCCCACTGGCGCCGCAAAGAACTGCCATCCACGAATACGTGTACCCAGCTACCACTCGCTCAATCTTGATAGATTGAAACTGACCGAAGTAGACGGTGTTTTCAGACCCATCGCCATTGGTGAAGATGGCCTGCTTAGTTTCTTGGTTGATGCGGACCAGTCCAGAATGGCGTGAAACGCGGCGACTCATGAACCACAGCCCTAGAAACAGAGCGGCAGGGACGCCGAAAAGAAGTTGCATCGGTAGAGACTGCGTAACGAAGGCTGCCGCACACAGAACCAACAGCGGGATGGCAAGGAGCAGAGCAACCCAAGAAGGAATGCGAAGGCGCAAGCCGTTCTGATAAGGCAGCAACGTTCCCCATTCACCGGCGGTCGAGAAATGTTTCATAGGCCTAACGGTTGACATGAGGGGGCCGCTTCAGCGGCTCCCGCTCGATGGATTTGTTGGGCACTGGTTTAACCCTAGGAGAGAACGAATGATCCACGCAATACAGCACCTGAAGATGGCAGCGGATGACTACCGCCGCATGAGCACACCGAACGCCAACACCATCACGGAATACATGGCGAACAAGAATGCTGCGCTTGCCGATGAGTTTGAGTTAGCCGCCGAGGCGCTGCGGAAACTTCACAACGAAGGCTTCAACGAGGGCGTGCTGGCTGGGCTGAAGGGACTTGCCGAAAGCTGCAAAGCGAGGCGCGAGAAACAGGTGCCCAACGTTTGAGGTAAGGGGCTGGCTGGAAGCGGGCGAAGCCCGCTGCAAGCCAGTCCCGCTTGACCGAAAGGTTAGAGATCGTCACTGAATTACCCCATTCGACACAGACAAGGCTACATAGTCAACAAAGCGCTCCCCAATAGCCAAATTTAGGCAGACGTCGCTCCAGCGCCACCGCAGCCAAGGATAGCTTTCAGTTTGACCTGATTCGTGTGGGGCGCCCAACCGATCTTTGAGAATAGTGCCGAGTGCAGAAAACTCTTCCTGGGCGGAGGAGAAGTCACGCCCCTTCTGTGTGAGAAAGAAAATGCCCGAGCCTTTCGGCATGGCTAGAACCGATACGTGTAGCCCACCAAGAACGCTCTCGTCTTCCCAAAATAACTGTGTGACTTTGCCCTTCTCGGGGAGAGGCTGACCACCAAGGTCGGTAATTTGATGAAGGCTGTGAAACCAAGGAAGAAGCGCCCCCGATTTTTCGAGGATAAGCCCTTGTGACAAGTTGTACGGAGCATCCACCATGCGAGATCTCTAACGTTTAAGGTAAGGGGCGCCGCTTCAGCGGCGTCCCAGCGACCGAAGGGAGCGCCTTGACCGCAAGGTTAGGCCTACTCACGTGACTTGCCTTCGCGCATCAGCCAACGATGAACCCGCGAGCCGCCGCGTAAGAAATACGCAGAAAGGGCGAGCAATACGACTGCATTAATGGCGTTGGAGAAGACTCGCGCCTCTGCGCCCGAGACGAGCCCGTGATCTTGTGTTTTACCGCGGACAACCTCCAGTACCGCAAGGCTACCAGGGAGGTAGCTAAGCTGAAGAAGCGCAAAGCCCAATAGCACGAGCCCGATTACCCGCAGTATCAACCAAGCCAAAGATTCTTTATTCATAGGCCTAACGTAGAGCTAACCGGCTCGCCAAAGCGCAGCTTTGGCGAGTCCAGCGACCGAAGGGAGCGAGGTTGAGCGCCATGTTAGAGCAATGGTCTACTGCCGGCAGCGTTTCCATACGGACCAAAGAGACCAGAAGCCCAGAACACAACACAGGATGCACAAGCCGATGAAAATCGCCGACCATAATGCAAACCCTGTAGGATCACTCGACTGATAGATATGCCGAACATTCAGACGACCGATTTTGAAATAACCGTCGTGGGCACCCGACCAATAAATAGACCAAGACGCTAACGCCCCAGCAAAGAATAGCGCCGCAGAAAAAAGAAATGTTCGGGCGGTTGGAACGCCAGAAGTAGCTTTGCGTTTAATTTCGATTTCCGATTCAGAACGTTTCAACTCCGCGAGGGCCTCTAGCGCTTCTTTGCGTTCTTGGCCGATGAGGACAGTTTTTGCGTCCTTCTCTAGCGACTCCAAGTCTGCGCGGTTAACTCGTGACATGCTCTAACGTAGAGCTAACCGGCGGCGCTTTAGCGCCGTCCAGCGACCGAAGGGAGCGAGGTTGAGCGCCGGGTTAGAGATTATTCGCACGTTGGTATTTGATACCCGCTAAACCTTGGCGATTTTTCCGCGCGCTGCGCGATCGCAGCGTTTCTTTCTTGAACCGCTCTCCGCAGCTGCACGTCATCGCCGATTTGATGGTTGAGCAAGGAGAAGGCGGAAGACCGCTCGAACCGTACCAGATCGAGGGCCTCTTTGTTGCAGCCTTTAGCTAGGAGATTTTCCAGGCGATCCCACGACTCAATACGGCTGACTTCATTTGTGGCCTCCATTTCAAGAACCTTGTGGGTGAATGCGCTAATTGTTCCCTTTCGCACAAAATAGGAAGTGGTTGCGAAAGTAAGGATTGCGGTTAAAGAAATAGCTAGAGAAATTTTGAGGCCTGGTTTCATTCTGCTCTCTAACGTTTTTGAGTTGAGCGGCACCCCGAAGGGGCGCAAGCCGCGAGCGTAGCGAGCGGTGTCCGCTCGAACGAGGCGTTAGGCGCAGATGGCCATGCATCCGCGGGATTGGTTTGGATCACGCTTTCCTCCTCCCTTTGTGTGGGTGTTATCGATGGAAAAACGTCCCCGCAATTATCGTTATTCAGCGCGAAGCGTAGGCTACGTCGTCCGCATCAACGTCTTTGAGTTATGCGGCGAACGTTGCACTACGCTTCGCTCAATATCATTTTTCTAAGTGATTGTAAATTCACCAATTTTCATTCCAGCGCATGCCATCGAGAGGCTGGAACACGCTTGCCAAGAACTCTACCCGTTGCGCATGGCTATCTGAGCTTAACGTAAAGTAGGCATCCTAAATGACGCTTTATAAACCGTCATTTGTCGTGCCGTGTCTGAAAAATGTGCTAGAAAACAATTCATTAGTGTTTTTTAGGGCGTCCTAAAATGCCGGCAAATACGTCATTGCAGCAGTCGCCAAAACTCCTGGACCAGGTGCGGGGCAAGATTCGCCTCAAGCACTACAGCATTCGTACCGAGGAGGCTTATGTCGACTGGATTAAACGCTTCGTCCTGCATTTTGACAAGCGGCATCCGGCCGAGATGGGTGCCCGTGAAGTGGAGGCGTTTCTGACGCACCTGGCCGTGCACGGGCGGGTCGCTGCGGCGACGCAGAACCAGGCGAAGTCGGCGCTGCTGTTCCTTTATCGCGAGGTGCTCGATCAGGACTTGCCCTGGCTCGAAAACGTGGAGCGCGCAAAAGCGCCGAAGCGGCTGCCCGTGGTGCTCACGCAGGACGAGGTGCAGGCGGTACTGTCCCGGCTCTCCGGCACGCACTGGTTGGTGGCGGGCCTGCTGTATGGCGCAGGCCTGCGGATCATGGAGGCGTTGCGCCTCAGGGTAAAGGACGTCGACTTCGCGCGCGGCGAAATTCTGGTGCGCGAGGGCAAGGGGTTCAAGGATCGCGTGACGATGCTCCCCGGGCTCGTTGTGGATCCGCTCCGGGCGCATCTGGAACAGGTGCGTGCCTTGCACGAACAGGACCTGGCGGAGGGATACGGCGAGGTGTATCTGCCCTATGCGCTCGACCGGAAGTATCCGAACGCCCCGCGGGAGTGGGGCTGGCAATACGTTTTCCCTTCGAAGAGCCGCTCGGTCGACCCGCGTTCGGGCGTGGTGCGCAGGCATCACGTGCAGGACCAGGCGATCCAGCGCGCGATCCGTCAGGCGGTTCGCGACGCGGGCATTGCCAAACCGGCCACGCCGCATACACTGCGCCATTCTTTTGCAACGCACCTGCTCGGGAGCGGTTACGACATCCGCACCGTGCAGGAACTGCTGGGCCACAAGGACGTGGCGACAACGATGATCTACACGCATGTGCTGAACAAGGGCGGACGCGGGGTGAGGAGCCCACTGGACAGGTGAAACGCTGTCAGGCGCGCTTGGCCTTGTATTTCACGTTTTTGTGGCCTTTGAGGTCGATGTCCTGTGTCCACAGGGCCGCTTTGTGCGACAGCGCGGTGCAGAGGATGATGCTGTCGGCCATGGGCAGTCGATGCTGTGCTGAGTAGAGTGCGGCGGCGAGGGCCGTCTCGACATCGAGATCAACGACGCGACCTTTGGCCATGAACTCGGCCGCCTGCCGGGCGGCAGCTTCGCCGCGCTGCAGGGCAACGCGCTTGCACACTTCGAACACGCTCAGGCTCGGAACGATCAGCGATTCGGTATCTTCCAGGGCGGGGGCGAAGAAGCTCGCGTTGCTGCCGTCGGCAAAGTATTCGAGCCAGCCGCAGGAGTCGACCACATTCATACGCGGTCGTCCTCGCGCTCGACCGCCGTGTCGATGCCCGCCAGGAACCCCCGGGCCGCCGTCATGGGTTGCTCGGGGATGAGTTCGATGTGGTCGCCCTGGATGCGCGCCTTGAGCTTCTGGCCGGGCTGAATGTTGAGCAGGCGGCGCAGGTCGCGGGGGATGACGACCTGGAATTTGGGAGATACGGTGACGGTTTCCATAGCGAGCCTCTTTTGTATTACGATTTACTATCGTAATACATTATTAAAAAAGTAGGATGACCGAAGACGAAGACTACATGCGCCAGGCGCTCGAACTTGCCCGCCAGGGCGCCGCGGCCGGCGAGGTGCCGGTGGGGGCGCTGGTGGTGTGCGGCGGCGAAATCGTCGGGCGCGGCTATAACCAGCCGATTTCCAGCCATGACCCAACCGCGCACGCCGAGGTGATGGCGCTGCGCGACGCCGCCGGGCGCGTCGGCAACTACCGGCTGGTGGGGTGCACCTTGTACGTGACGATGGAGCCGTGCGTGATGTGCGCCGGGGCAATCTTCCATGCCCGCGTGGCGCGGGTGGTGTACGGCGCGAAGGAATACAAGACCGGCGCGCACGGCAGCATCGTCGACATCTTTGCCGAGCCGCGGCTCAACTTCCATTGCGAGGTGACCGGCGGCGTGCTGGCGGAGGAATGCGCAGCGACGATCACGGGCTTTTTCGAAACCCGGCGGCAGCAGAAGAAGGAATTGACGCAATGAACGGCCGCTACATCGACGTGGACCTGCGCCTGCAGCAGCTCTATTTGTGGGAGCCTGCCGCGGAAGCCGACATCCTGTTGCGCCAGTACCCGGTGTCCACGGCCACCAACGGCCCAGGTGAGCAGTCGGGCAGCTACTGCACGCCGCGCGGGCGACACCGCATCGCCGAGAAGATCGGCGCCGGCGCGCCGATGTACGCGGCGTTCAAGGCGCGCGCGCTGACCGGGGAAATCTGGACGCCCGCGCTCGACGCCGAGGAGCCGGGACGCGACTGGATCCTTACCCGCATCCTGTGGCTCGAAGGCCTGGAGCCGGGCAAGAACCAGGGCGGCGTGGTCGACACCCACGACCGCTACATCTACATCCATGGCACAAATGAAGAGCACAAGCTCGGCACGCCGGCCTCGCACGGTTGCATCCGCATGCGGAACGCGGACGTGATCGACCTCTTCAACCTGGTCGAGGTCGGCACCGAGGTCAGGATTTCGTAGCGGGCTCGGCGTCCGCCGGCGGCTCGATATGCAGCGTGCGGGTGGGGAGGGCGATTTCGGCGCCGTGCGCGCGGATGATGTCGCCGATCTTCAGCAGCACGTCCTGCTTCACTTCGTGGTAGCGCACCCATTCGGTGGTGCGGGTGAAGCAGTAGACAAAGAAATCCAGCGACGAGGCGCCGAACTGGTTGAAGTTGACGATGATCGTGGCGTCGGTGTCGATTTCCGGGTGGGCGCGCAGCATGGCCTTCACGTCGGCGACGATGGCGGCCATCTTGTCGAGGTCGGCGTAGCGAATGCCGATGGTCTCGCGGATGCGGCGGTTGGTCATGCGGCTGGGGTTTTCCACCACGATGTTGGTGAACAGCGCGTTGGGCACGTAGATCGGGTTTTTGTTGAACGCCCGCACGCGGGTGTGGCGCCAGCCGATGTATTCCACCGTGCCTTCGATGTCCTTGTCCGGCGAGCGGATCCATTCGCCGACGACGAAGGGGCGGTCGAGGTAGATGGTCAGCCCGCCGAAGAAGTTGGCGAGCATGTCCTTGGCGGCGAAGCCGACCGCAATGCCGCCGATGCCGCCGAACGCGAGCACGCCGGAAATGCTGAAGCCCAGCTGCTGCAGCACCACCAGCGCGGCGAGGATGACGATGGTGAAGCGCCCGAGCTTGGACAGCGCGTCGACGGTGGTGCGGTCGACGCCTTCGCCGCGGGCCTCGGCGCGCGCGAGGATGTTGCGCGACGCGTTGCCGATCAGCCGCAGCAGGAACCAGGCGAAGGCGACGATGACGAGCGTGTCGCGCACCGGCTCGACCGTCTCCCAGATCGGCTCGCGGTTGTAGCGGTCGACGACCTGGATGGCGTAGGCGATACCCGCCACCCACAGCAGCAGCGTGAGCGGCAGGCGCGCCGAGCGGATCAGCGCGTCGTCCCACACCGACGAGGTGCGCGAAACGATCTTCTCGATATGGCGCAGCAGGTACCAGGCGGCGAGGTTGACGGCGACGACGACGAGCGTGACGACGAATACCTTGGGTAGCCAGGGTTCGGCAAGGAAGGCGAGGCCGAATTGTTGGGCGAGTTCGTTCATGGGCAGGTCATCGAGTGGGCGTGCGTCGCACACGCGGGTCGGACCGATTCTAAATCAAGTTGTTGCGAGGCGTTCTTGAGGTGGCGTCTCGCGCGGGCGCGCCCTCAGCACCGGGCGTCGACGGTCTCGGCGCGTTCGTCGTCCGTAAGCGGTTCCTGCGTCTGCAACTGGTGTTCGAGCACGGCGAGGTCGGCTTCCGACGCGTCGGTGCCCTGGCGCGCCCGCGCGGCGATGCGCTGGCGCAGCGTGTCGACGGGCTCCGGAAAGTCGAGGATGCGGAAGGCCGCGCCGTGGGCGTGGGCAGTGTCGCGCAGCAGGTCGCGTTGCCAGCGCGCGATGAAGGTGGCGTCGACGATCACCGGCCAGTCGGCGTCGAGCAGGCCGGCGGCAAGCCCGGCGAGGTGCTCGTAGGTGCGGCGCGTGGCGTCGCCGCCGTAGAGCCCGCTGGCGACGCCGGACCCGCTGCGCGCCAGCGCGGCCAGCCCGGCGAGGCGCTTGCGCTCGACGTCGGAGCGCAGGCGGATCGCGCCCGGCGCCTGCATCCGCGCACGGGTGACCGTGGTCTTGCCCGATCCGGAAAGACCGTGGGTGATGGAAAGCTCGAGCGGCAGCGGCTGGGTGAGCCGGGTGGCGAGCGCGAGCAGGGCGTGCACGGCGTCGAGCGCCGCGGCGTCACCGGTCTGCCCGGCGCGGATCGCCGCGACCTTGGCGCGCACCAGCGCGCGGTACACCGCGTAGTAGCGCAGGAGCGCCACGCCCGCATAGTCGCCGGTGTGCTCGAGCCACAGGTTGAGGAACAGCCAGGCCAGCGCGTCCTCGCCGCGCTGGCGCAGGTCCATGTAGAGGAAGGCGATTTCGGACTGGATGTCGATCCAGCGCAGGCCGGGATTGAATTCGAGGCAGTCGAACACGAGCAGGCGGCCGTCGGCCCAGGCGAGGTTGCCCAGGTGCAGGTCGCCGTGGCATTCGCGCACGTAGCCGGCGGCGAGCCGCGTGGCCATGTGCGGCGCGAGGCGCGCGTGCTCGGCTGCGCTCCAGCGCTTGAGCGCGTCGAGCTCGGCCTGCGCCGCGGCGTCGGCGAGATGCGGCGCGATCTGCGCGAAGTTCTGCGCGACCGGCTGCCACACCGCGTCGGGATGCCCCCAGGGGCCGCCGGGGTCGGCGCGCGCGCAGGCGGTTTCGTGGAAGCGTGCGACGATCGCGGCGATCTGCTCGATCTGCGCCGCCGTCACGCCGAGGTGGTCGAGCGTGGCCTCGGCGGGAAACTGGCGCATCTTCACGGCATACTCGAACGCGGGGCCGGCGCCGTTCACGCGCGGCGCGGCGGGCGTGCCGGCGACCGGCACGACGTCGAGGTAGAGGTCGGGGGCGAGGCGGCGGTTGAGCCGCACTTCCTCGCGGCAGGCGGCGAGCCGCTTGTCCAGTGTGCTGAAGTCGAGAAAACCGAGGTCGAGCGGCTTCTTGAGCTTGTAGGCGAATTCCCCGGTGAGCAGGACGAAGGAAATATGGGTTTCGATCACCCGCACCGCATCGACAGGGTGGTCGTAGCAGCCGGGATCGGCCAAGCGCGCGACGAGGGTGGACAGGGCGTCGTTCGCGGGCGGCATCGCGCAGGGCGTCCGCTCAGAGCCGGGGGTGGCCTTCGTGCGCGTAGGTGCGTTCGCGCTTTTCCTGGCAGACCAGACAGCGCTTGGCGGTGGGGTAGGCCTGCAGGCGGGCAAAGCCGATGTCGGTTCCGCAGTCGATGCACACGCCGTAGTCGCCGGCCTTGAGACGGCGGAACGCGCCCTCGATGTCGCGGAGGGCGTGGACCTGGCGGTCGATGCGCGCCACGTTGAGGTCGGCCAGCGCATTCGCCAGCGACTCGTCGCCGCTGTCGCCCGGCTCGGCGTTGAGCTGGTCGATGCGGTGCTGGTCGTCCGGATGATCGAGCTCCTCGCGCACTTCGCGCAGCAAGGCCTGGTAGTCGGTCTTCAGACGCGTGTTGAGCTGGTCGAGCTGGGCTTGGGTGAGTGCGGCCATCGAGCCTCCTGGTGACGGTTGGGTATTCAACGACTTCATTTAAGGATAGCAAGGTCTTGAATGATTGACGACCGGCGCCCCCGGCGCAGATCGGTTCAGCGGGTCCACACCACCCGCAGCAGGTTCTCCTGCTCGTTGTAGTGATATTCCAGTTCGCCCTGGTAGGCATGGTGCAGGGCCTCGCCGATGCCGCGCGCGAGATGGATGTCGGTGGTGGTGATGAGCGCGCTGCCGTCGTTCGCCTCGATGTTCATGATGCGCTTCAACGGGTGCTCGGTCTTCTCGCGGGTTTCCTCATTGCGGACCAGGCGCAGGAGCTCGTCCGCGTGCGATTTGAAGAAGGTCCCGCTGACGTTCACGTAGCCCGCCGGGAAGTCGTCGCGGAGGCGGTGGCAGGCGGGGCAGGTTTCCTCGTGCGCCTTGTCGGGTCTGGGGAGCCACTGCCAGCGCCCGGCGTGGTAGACCGCGCCGCAGGCGGGGCACACCGTCGGCTCGTGCGGCTTGTGCTTGGCCATGTAGGCGTCGTGGCGCGCCTCCTGCATCAGGCGGTCGCGACGGACCGGGTGGAATTTGGCGAAATCGGTTTTCATGACGTCTCCTTGTGAAATCCAGAGCAGGCAACAGCGGTTCAATCCTTGCGTTCCAGCGCGATGCCCGCCACTTCGAGCGCGAGGCCCAGAAGCAGCAGCATCACGCCCATCCACACTTCGGTCGCGAAAAACATCAGCACCGCGCCGAGCGCGATCAGCGCCCCGGCCGCCAGGCGTCTCGACGTGCGGTTCCTCAGCATGGCGTCTCCTTTCCGGGCGGGGTGGAAGCCCTCAGTCGCTGCGCAGGCAGACCTCGGCGACGGTGTCGGGGCCGAAATGCTCGATCAGCGCGTCGATCTCGGCGAGCAGGGTGTCGTCCTCGTCGTCGTCGAGCACGCCTTCGCCGACCAGGCGGGCGCCGAAGCCGTCGAGCAGGGCCTCGCGCACCGCGGCGAGCGTGGGCGGATTCTCGCGGTTCTCGTCGTCGAGCATGACCTCGATCACCCGGCTCATCGCCTCGCTCGCACTCGCCTGCACGAAGTCGACCGCGAGCGCAGTCTGGCCGAACTCCTCGATCAGCGCGTCGAGCTCGTCGAGCATCGATTCGCCGATGTCGAAGCGGTGCATGCGCTCGGCTTCGCGGTAGTCGGCCGGCATCAGGTCGGCAAGGAAGCGGCGCGCGGCCATCAGGGTCACGGGCTGCTCGCATTCGGGATTGTCGACCCGGCTTTGCAGCAGGGCGGACAGCCGCGGGCTGACGCGGCTGGATACGTCGATGGGGTTCGGAATCATGGACGGCTCCCTGTGGACTTCAGTGCGCGTGCGTCGTGCATTCAACGAAACTTCTCTTTTTTTATAGCAGCCCCTGCGCGCCGTTGCAGTCCGTGCCGGAGGAAGAGAATCTGTGCCACACTGAAAACGCTGACGCGCTGTGCGCACTTCCGAACTCACCCTACGCTCCGCCCATGGCTGCCTCGCTTCCCCTCTCCCCGGATCGACTGGTTCGCCTTTGCGATACCGCGCATTTCCCGTTCGCCACCACCGCCGAACTCGACGACCTCGCCGAAGGCATCGGCCAGATGCGCGCGATCGAGGCGGCGCACTTCGGCATCGGCATGCGCCACGCCGGCTACAACCTGTACGTGATGGGCCAGCCGGGCAGCGGCAAGCGCACGCTCGTGCGTCATCTGCTCGGCGAGCGCGCGGATGGCGGGGCGCAGCCCGACGACTGGTGCTATGTCCACAATTTCGACCAGCCGCACAAGCCGCAGGCGCTGCGCCTGCCTGCCGGCCTGGGCGCGCGCCTGCGCGACGACATGCAGCAGCTGGTGACGGAACTGCAGGCGGCGATTCCCGCGGTGTTCGAGGGCGACGACTACCGGCGGCGGCTGGCGCAGATCGACGAGGAATACGCCGAACGCCAGACCCAGGCCTTCGGCAGCGTCGGCGACGATGCGGTGAAGCAGGGCGTGGTGCTGCTGCGCACGCCGAACGGGTTTTCTTTCGCGCCCACCCAGGGCGACGAGGTGATGCCGCCGGACGCCTACGACAAGCTCCCGCCGGAGGAGAAGACCCGCATCGAGCAGGCCATCGAGCGCCTCCAGGAAAACCTTGAGAAAGTCATCCGCCAGGTGCATCAGTGGCGGCGCGAACGCATCGAGCGGGTGCGCAGGCTCAACGAGGAAGCGGTGCTGTTCGCGGTCGGCCATCTCATCGACGAGCTGCGCACCGCCTATGCCGCGCACCCGGCGGTGTGCCGCTGGCTCGACGCCGTGCAACAGAACGTGATCGCCAGCATGGACGAGTTCCGTCATCCGCGCGAGGGCGTGCCGTCGGCACTGGCGGCGCTGGCGGGCGAGGCGCCGGGGTTCAGCCGTTTTCTGGTCAACCTGCTGGTCGGCCGCACCCCCGAGGAGCGGGCGCCGGTGGTGTACGAGGAACACCCCACCTATCAGAATCTGATGGGGCGGGTCGAGCACATCGCCCAGCTCGGCGCGCTCGTCACCAATTTCCAGCTGATCAAGCCGGGAGCGCTGCACCAGGCCAACGGCGGTTATCTGCTGCTCGACGCCTTCAAGCTGCTGTCGCAGCCCTTCGCCTGGGAAGGCTTGAAGCGCGCGCTGGCCACGCACGAGATCCGCATCGAGTCGCTGGCGCAGATGGTGAGCCTGGCGAGCACGGTGTCGCTCGAGCCCGAGCCGATCCCGCTCGACGTCAAGGTGGTGCTGCTCGGCAACCGCATGCTGTATTTCCTGCTCTCCGAATACGATCCCGAGTTCGGCGAGCTGTTCAAGGTGGCGGCGGATTTCGAGGACGAGGTCGAGCGCACGCCCGAGAACGATCTGCTCTACGCCCGGCTGATCGCCACGCTGGCGCGGCGCGACGGCCTGCGCCCCTTCGACCGCGGGGCGGTGGCGCGGGTGATCGAACACAGCGCGCGCCGCGCCGAAGATGCGCACAAGCTCTCGACCCATCTCGAAAGCCTCGCCGACCTGGTGCGCCAGGCCGACTACTGGGCGGGGGATGAACAGCGCGACGTCGTGACGCGCGCCGACGTCGAGCGCGCCATCGCCGCGCAGATCCGCCGCTCGGACCGCCTGCGCGAGCGCTCGCACGAAGCCATCCTGCGCGGCGTCCTGCACATCGACACGGCGGGCGAGGCGGTCGGCCAGGTCAACGGCCTGTCGGTGTTCGCCCTCGGCGACTTCACCTTCGCGCAGCCCTCGCGCATCACCGCCAACACGCGCCTGGGCGAAGGCGAGTTCGTCGACATCCAGCGCGAGGTGAAGCTGGGCGGGCCGATCCATTCCAAGGGCGTGCTGATCCTGGCGTCCTTCCTCGCCAGCCGCTACGCCGCCGAGCAGCCGCTGTCGCTGTCGGCCAGCCTCACTTTCGAGCAGACCTACGGCCAGGTCGAGGGCGATTCCGCCTCGGTCGCCGAGCTCGCCGCGCTGCTGTCCTCACTCGCCGACGTGCCGATCCAGCAGGCGAGGGCGGTCACAGGGTCGGTCGACCAGTTCGGCCGGGTGCAGGCGATCGGCGCGGTGAACGAAAAGATCGAAGGCTATTACGACCTCTGCAGCGTGCGCGGGCTGACCGGCGAGCAGGGCGTGATCATCCCGGTCGCCAACGTCGCCCACCTGATGCTGCGCCAGGACGTGGTCGACGCCGCGGCGGCTGGCCGCTTCCACGTCTGGGCGGTGGAAACGGTCGACGAGGCGATGGAACTGCTGACCGGCCTGCCCGCCGGCACGCCCGAGATCGAGGGCAGCCTCGCCCAGCGCGTCGCCGCGCGTCTCAGGCATCTGGCCGAATTGCGGCGGGCGTTCGCGAAGCAGGGCGAGCGGGCGGCGGGGCGCGACGCGGACGACCGCCATGCCTGAGCCAGGCGCCTCCGCGCGCATCCTGGTCGCGCTCGACGCCCTGCCGCGCAGCGCGGCCGCGCTGGCGACGGCCGGCGCGCTCGCCGTCGAACTCGATGCCGAGCTTGCCGGACTGTTCGTCGAGGACGACGACCTCGCGCGCCTGCTGACGCTGCCTTTCGCGCGCGAACTGTGCGCGTGGTCGGGCACGCTGCGGCCGCTCGCGCTGGCCGACGTCGAGCGTGTCTGGCGGCGCGAAGCGGAGCGGCTGCAGCGTCAGCTGGCCGAGGCCGCCGGGCAGTTCCGCTTGCGCTGGTCGTTCCGCGTCGCGCGCGGCCGGCTGGCCGTCGAAGCGCGCCTGCAGGCGCAAGGCTTCGACCTGGTCGTGCTGGGCGCGCGAACGGCCGACCACGTGCCTGCGCAGGGTGGCCCGGTGCTGGTGCTGAGCGGGCCGGAAGTCCCCTCTGTGCGCCTCGACCTGGCGCTGCGGCTGGCGCGCCGCAGCGGTGTCGAACTCGTGCGCCTGGCGCCTGCCGGCAGTGCGGCAGGCCCCTCCTCATCGCGCGAACGCCACGTGGCGCTCGCGCGCCCCGACCCCGACAGCCTGCTGCGGGCGGTGCGTCAAGAAGGCGCCGGCTGCCTGGTGCTGCCCGAAGGCCTGCTGCAGCCCGGCGAACTGAAGCGCGTGCTGGACACGGTGGCGTGCCCGGTGGTGCTGGTCCGCTAGCAGCGGCCGGCCCATGCGCTACAGTGAAATCAGAACCGCGTGTCTTTTTCACCCCCAGGAGGGCCACTTATGAAAACCCCGCTGCAGGTCACGTTCCGCAACATCGAGCATTCCGACGCGCTGGAAACGCATATCCGCGAGAAGGCGGACAAGCTGGAAACCTTCTTCGACCCCATCATGTCGTGCCGCGTGGTGGTCGAGATGCCGCACCAGCACAAGCACCAGGGCAAGCGCTTCAACGTGCGGCTCGACATCGGCGTGCCGGGGAACGAGATCGTGGTGAACCGCGACGACCACGAGGACGTGTACGTCGCGCTGCGCGACGGCTTCGAAGCGGCGAAGCGCCAGCTCAAGGACTATGCGCACCGCCTGCACGGCGACGTGAAGTTGCATCAGCCGCCGCAGCAGGCGCCAGCCGGCGCGGCCGAGGGCTGATGGCCGCACGCGCCTGAACCTGCCCCCATTTCCGGCGCAGGCCGGAGCGGGGCAGGCCACCTACACAACGTTAACGTTGGCAAGACGGTGCGGCGGAAGTCTTGTCACACACCGTCACGAAGCCCGCGCACCGCCCGCTATACAATTCCGGTGCACTTTCCGCGCCGGATCGTGTCCCTCCCGACACCGCAGCGATGTTTCCGACGTCTCCCTCCATGAATGCACTGCCCGGCCCCTTGTTTCCCCTCGCGCTGGCCTGCCTCGCGCTGGCCGGCTGCAGCGTGCTCGGTCCCGATCCGGCGCCGCCGCAGCCCCCGGTGCCGGCTGCGTGGAGCCGGCTCGACGCCGCTTCCCAGCCGCTGCTGAGAAGCGAGACGCCGGCCAGTCTCGCGCAATGGTGGCTGGGCCTCGGCGATCCGCTGCTCGCCGAGCTGGTGGGCGAGGCGCTCGTCGCGAGCCCCGACCTGCGCAGCGCCCAGGCACGGCTGCGCGAGGCGCGCGCGCGGCGCACGGTGGCCGAAGCCGCGCGCTACCCTGCGGTGGACGCTTCCGCCAGCGCGCGCCGCAGCCGTTCGAGCGAGGAAACCGGCGGCGGTGCGACGCGCAACCTCTTCAGCGCCGGCCTCGACGCCAGCTGGGAAGCCGACGTCTTCGGCGGCGTGCGGCGCGGCGTCGAGGCGGCCGAAGCCGACCTCGACGCCGCTGCGGCGAACCTGGACAACACCCGCGTCTCGCTCGCCGCCGAAGTCGCGCTCGACTACGTGCAGGCGCGCGCGCTGCAGGCGCGGCTGGCGATCGCCCGCGCCAACCTCGCCGCGCAGTCGGAAACGCTGCAACTCACCGACTGGCGCGCGCAGGCCGGGCTGGTGAGCCAGCAGGACGTCGAGCAGGCGCGCAGCAACCTCGAGCAGACGCGCGCGCAGATTCCCGTGCTGGAAACCGGGCTGGCCGAGACCGAGCACCGCCTCGACCTGCTGCGCGGCCGGGCGCCGGGCAGCCTGCACGCACGCCTCGCCACGCCGGCGCCGCTGCCTGCCGTGCCGCAGGCCCTCGCCGTCGGCATCCCCGCCGACACGCTAGATCGGAAGAGCA
>JBGFSF010000050.1:0-9192 GCA_041694715.1 Pseudomonadota bacterium
TCGCCAAGCCCGCAACTTGCGCCAGCAGGTACGGCAAGTCGTGACCTTGCCGCCCCCAAGGCATCTTGTTGCCAGGAGGGATGCCAATCTCAAGCAACCACAGGCTCTTGAGAGCGCACTCGACGACATAGCCGCTGAGGTATGCCGCGCCGTCAGGTCGGCTCTCAGCGAGTAGCGCCTTGGCATCGAGTAGATGCTTGTGGGCCGCTTCCGGGTGATCGTCGCCGGCGGGCAGCAGAAGCTTGCTCAAGCCGCACCCTCCGTGCTCGTAAACAAGCCAGGTTGGCCAAGCCGCGCTGATTGCTGATCTGTCGCAAGCCGCACGATCTCAGGCCAGCTTTGCACGAGCGCGTTGTACGAAAGCGCCTCGGCCGCGCGCTTCTTGCGCTCGCAGATCGTGTACAGGCGATAGGCCAGTTCGCGCGCGGTTTCGGCTTGCGTGCCGAGCTTGGCGACGAGCTCGGCGGCGGCGGATTCGCCGCCGGCTTCGAGCGCGCGCACGAGCTGATGCACGGTTTCCCAGGCGGTCAGGCGGGTCTCTTGCGCGGGGTCCCAGTCGGCGGGAAGTTCGTTGGGCTTGAGCAGTCGGACCTTGCCACGGGCGGACTTCACGATGTCGGCCTCCTTCATGCCTTCGACGCTGGTGTTCTTGGCCTTCGACAGCGTCTCAGCGACGCCGTATTCGCCTTCGGCGAAGCCGTGCTGCTCGAACCATGCGAGCGCCCAGCGGCTGTCGGCGTCGAAGTCGCCTTCCTGCTCGGCGAGCGCTTCGTCGAGCGTCTGATTGATCAAGGCAAGGGCCTCGCGCACTTTCATCGGCTCGCCCTTGGCGTCGAGCACCTTAGCGTAGCGGGTGAACACGGCCATGCCGGGGCCGATCGCCGCCTGCGCCAGATCGACCGGCGCGATGTTGCCGCGTTGCAGGTGCGCGAGCGCGGCGGGAAGTTCCGCTTTCAGCGCGATGAGGAATTCGCGGCGGCTGGTGGTGGGGGCGTTGGCAGGGCGCGGGCGGCAGACGAGGATGATGCTGGAGGCGAGGGCATTCGAGTCGATGCCACGACTGCGCGCCTCCCGCTCGGTTCGCATCGGCCACGTGCCGGTAGTTGCGAATCCAGCCTGGATCACCGCGTCGAGGAACGTCTCCCAGCCCGTGCTCGACGTACCTACTTCGTCGTCGCTCTCCGACTGTTTGAACGCGTAATAGATCGTCACCGGAAAGGCCGGATGCGCCTGCTCGGCCAGGCGGTGGACCGCGCGCGTCATGCCGTGGAGGAAGAAGGCCTCCGCCCTTTCCTTGCTCCCGTGGCGGTAGGGCGTGGCGACCAGCTCTTCGGCCTTGGGAACGGCGACGGTGCCGAAGAGATCGGGGAAGGCCGGCCGCAGCGAGCGACGGAGCCAGACGTAGAAGAAGTCCGAGAGATCGGCGTAGCCGACGTTGTCGAAGTACGGCGGGTCAGTGGATACAAGTTTGCCGGTCGAGACGTCTTGACGTGCCGCATGCGCTACTCCAGCACTCCCGCGAATGCCAGAGGGAAGCCCGGCGATTACGCGAGCCACCCAATCGACCGACCCATCCCACTTGTCAGCAACCGGGTTGCACTCTGCGTAATCCCAGACGATCGGGATAGCTTGCCGCGCAAAAGTATTGCGCACAGCTTCCAGTGGCTGAATCCAGGACGAAATTGATGATGACAGGTCGGCCAGTCTGTCGACGCTGCACGCCAAGTACATTCCAACGGCCTCCGCATAGGCCGTCGCGCCGGTACCGCCGTCGCGGAGCGGGACGCTGTCGTCGGGGATGCCGGCCCGGGCGGCGTCGCGGCGCATGCGTGTTATCGACTCGCCCACCAAGTCCGAAAACGTCGTGAGCGCCACGAGCTGGCGGTCTGTGAAGAGATCGCTCCATTTCGTCATGCCGTAATTGCCGACGCGGAAGCCAAGCGCCTGCTGGAAGAACTCGACATCCGGCTTCCACTCCGGCTTCGCCTTGCGTGCCGCCGCCTCGTGCTCCGCCGCTGGAGCGAGATACACCCGCCCGCGCTCGCCTTCGGCCACGATCGCCATCAGTCGCGCGCCCATGCGTCCGGCCTTGCCCTCGGCCTTGATGTAGTCGCCCGAAATCGGCGTGCCCGACATCACGCACTGGAAGTTCGCGCCGCGCGACAGCTTCGTGCCGTTCGTCGCCGCTTCCGCGTCCTTCGGCTTGCCGACCTTGACCGTAAAGCGGTAGCCGCCGTCTTCGATCACCGGCTCGACATACGCCTCCTTGCCCGGCTTCGTCGACAGCATGAAGGTCGAGGCGAGCGGCACGTCGACGTTGGCGAACGCAGGGTTCGGGCTCTTGACGGTGCGCGCCCACAGCCAGGCGATCACGGTGAGCTTGCGGCCCACCAGCGGCTTGAGGTCCTTGCGGTCCTTCGCCATCTCGGCCGTGATCTCGATCTTCGGGTAGAGGCTGCCGATGCGTTTCTCCGCCTCGTCGCGCATCCACTGGCCGTAGTAGCGCACGTCTTCAGCCAAGCCCTGCGCGCCGCGCCAGGTGCGGCCGACCAGATCCTTGGCTTGGCGCGACTCGGGGTTGACCGGCGGCCGAGCAGCGAACTTCGGCGGGATCTCGATCATCGCCTTGTTGATCAACACCGCGACCGGGTTCAGGTCCGACGCATACGCTTCCAGTCCCAGCCGCTGTGCTTCCAGCGGCAGGCTGCCGCCGCCGGCGAACGGATCGTGAAAGGCGGGGAGCTTCTTGCGGTCGAACAGTTCCTTCGCGCGCGGATGATCGGCGTTGTCCGCACAGGTGCGCCGCCAGCTCGCCCAGATCTCGTCGCGCGCGGCCTGCAGCACCGCTTCGTTGGTGGTGTTCTCCCACTGCACCAGGTCTTCGACGATCTTGAACAGCCGCTTGCGCTCCTTCTCCTGCGCGCGTTCAGTCGGAAAGAGGTCCGGCAGCGACGACGGATCGTCCACCATCTGCGCGAAGATCACCGCCCGCGCAGCAGCCAGCGGCCGCCGCGCCCACCACAGGTGCAGCGTGCTCGGATGCCCGTGCCGGATCGACTTCTCGCGCGCGCTGGCCTTGTTGATGGCCTCGAGCGGGAGGGCGACTTCGATGAGTTTCTTTCTGGTGCGCATCGTCGTTCAGGCGAAGTCGGAGCGCCACAGGTGCACCGCGCGGGCTGCCACACGGACCTGGCGCGCGTCCAGTTTCTCGGGCGTCCAGGCGTCGCCGCACTCGTCGGGCAGGCGGTTCGAAAGCGTGTATCGGCTCGTCGCATAGGCTCTGACCTTCGCCGCGAAGTCCGCATTGCCCACGTTGCGGTTCAATGCATGCTCGAGCAGCGTGAGATTGCCGAGGCGATACACACAACGTGTCCACAGATCGCGGGGAAACATGTCCTCCCACGCCGCAGACGGGTTCTCCGGCAGGATGTGCTCGACCGTACCGGGATCTGTCTCGGGGTCGACCTGCCGGCCGGCGGCGTCGGACTCCAGCCGCGCCAGGATGTAGCGGGTGAGCTTCTTGCCCTGGCCGTCCGCGTCGACGCTCATCCGCGTAAAGTCCTGCTCGAAGCGCGCGTCGTCGACATAGACGTCGCGCAGACTGGCAAATACATGCGCCGGCGTGGTGGTGGCGCCATCGAGCAGCCCGCGCGCAGCCCTGTGAAACACCGGCTCCAACGCGTTGGTGTTCAGGCCGCTAACGGCGCTGTAGCGGAACAACACGACCGCGAGCAGCTTCAGCACCCGAGCGAAGTCGGGCGGCGCGAGCCGTTCCCAGGCCGCGAAAACGAGCGGTGTCATCTGTCGAACCCGCAGGATGTTCAGCTCACGCACGTACGGAGCGCACTCGGGTCGCTCGATCCAGTATTCGTGTCGCGGGTCGAACAGCGCGGCATAGACCTCCGCCCGGCGCTCGAGATCCTCCAGCAGCGCGAAGGCATCCGCGCCCGTGCGGACGCGTTCGCGCACAAGCTTGAAAAGACGCTGACTGCGAACGCGCGGGATTTCGCACTGGAGGTGATAACGCAGGAATTCCGGAAAGCGCTCCTGCTGCACGACGGCCATCAACGCCAGCCAGCGGCGCTGCAGCGCTTCGCGGTCGGCTGCAGTCGCCAAACGCGAGAACAGGTAGTTCTTCAGCAGATCGGTGGCAGATAGCTCGAGGCCGCGAGCGTTGAGCGTCTCGAACACCGTGTAGGCATTCAGCTCATCGTCGACCGCGATGCGAATGAACATCAACTGGCGGCCGACCGTCTCTGCCACGAGTCTGGCGAGTCGCTGCCCGTCGGCACTGCTGCCGGTCCACGCCTCGATCTGCCGCTCGAAGTAGCGGAAGCACTCCCAAAGCAGGCGGTTCGACTTCGGCAATCCGCGCGCGTTCAGAGGGGAACGCAGTTGGACAAGATAGTCCTGATAGAAGGCGTTGTCGGTGTCGTTGAGGGTCAGCTTGCTCGCCTCCACCAGCGACGCCGGATCCTTTTCGCCGATGAAACGCGCGCGCAGCCCCGCCGCCCGCTGTCGATTGGCGTCGGCATCCACGCCGGCGTCGGCCCAAAGCAGCAAGCGCTTGATCGCCGCCAATGCGAGAAGGCTGAGCGTCGCGATGCGCTGCTGACCGTCGATCACAGCGAACTCGCGGTCGGACTTACCTTCGACGACAAGCGCGCCCATATAGTGCGTGTCATCCGGCCGGTCGACGAGGTCGGCGACATCGGTCCACAGGTCCTCCCACTGCTCCTCGGTCCACGAGTAATCGCGTTGATACGGCGGCACCCGGTACAGCCTGCCGTTTCCCATCAACTCCAGAAACGTCGAAGTGCTCGTATTCAGAAGATTCGCTTTGGCCATCGGGTCACCCTCGTCGCCGCGCCGCCGAGCCGTCGGTCGACTTTCCGGTACGCGGAGCAGGATCTTCTCACCGGGGCACGTCTGCCCGGGCGATCAGCTCAGCCAGATCGTAGTTCACGCTGGTGACGCCGAAATCCGGCTCGCGCTGAAACGGCCGCCGAACGTAGTGCACGCGGTGCGTGTCGCCGTCGAACTCGACGATCGCAAGGATGAAGTCGTCCGGTTTGTTCAGCGAGTACAGGATCTCGTTCTTGCTGACGGTGATCGTCGCGGCGCCGGCGACGCGGCCCTTGACTTCGATGAAACGCAACTGCCCCTTGCCGGGCACGCGGCTCTCGATGTCGTAGCCGAGTTGCTCGAACTCTCGGTCGACGGGCTCATACCCCAAGCGGCGCTCGACCTCCATGACGATCGCGCGCGCTTTGGCCGCTACCGCCTGGCGGTCCGCCGATTCGATCTCGGCTGGCAACGGGCGCCCGGTCATCGCGGCGATCAGCCCGATCGGGACCACCAGTAACCCGCCGAGGACGACCGGCGGCAGCGGCGCGATTTGCCGTTCGAGCTTCAGTTCCGACAGTCGCCTTTCCAGCCGCGCCTGCAGCGCGTCGGCCCGTTTGAGCGCCTCGCCGGAGTTCAGCCGCGCATTCGGCCGGCCGGCCTGCTCTTGCTGCTTGAGCGTCTGCGCGCGGTGGTCCCAGTAGTTGATCTCTTTGGTCAGGCGGTCCTTGACTGCGGTTTCCGTCTTTTCGATCAGCGCGAGCTTGCGATCGCGCACCTCGCGCAGATGTTCCGGCACGACGGTTGCGATCGCGTGCGCGACTGCCCTGTTCTCGATCTCGCGGCTGATCCACGCACACTCGGGACGCGCGAGCAGTGCATCGAACTTCGGCTCGCCCTCCTTGAGCGGCCGATAATCCAGATACGGCGCGTAGTGCAGGTGACGGGCGTTGCCGTTCGCATCGATCTCCACGTACAGCACCCGGCGCGAGACCACGCGCTGCTCGCCGGTGCGGGTGAGACTGCCGTCCTGGATGCTGTGTTCGAGGAAGAAGAGAACACGGGGCGCCGTGCCCGGATCGCGCTCGTCCACGAGCACGGTGCCCCGGCGAAGCAGATCGCGGTGCCGCTCGAGCGTCAGATCCAGCGTCGCGTCGAGCAGCGGGTGCCCGGGGCAGACGAAGGCGGCGAGCGGCTGGCCGGGCGGTGCGACGAGCGGCTTTTCGAACGCGATGCGCTCGTAGCGCGGAAGCACCGGCTCGCGCACACCGATGGCACGGTCGCGATTGCGGATCGGCGCGGGAACGTGGCTCACTTCGTAGCGGCGCGGTTCGCGCTGCCGCGCGGTGCCGCCGAGGCGCTGGAAGGCTTCCAGAAAGAACGATTCGATGTAATGCGGCTGCAGCCGCCGCGCCTCGGCGCGCTCCATTTCCTCGCGAATCCGGTAGACGCGGCTTGCGTCCATCGCGTCGCGCGCAAGCGCGCGCTCCTCGAGCAAGTCTTGCAGTTTGGTTCGATCGAGCGCCTGATCGACCACCTGGTTCAGCCTGGCGCGCACGTCCGGACGATCGCCGTAGCGGATCGCCTCGACCAGAAGTTCCTTCAGCGCGCGGCCGTCGAACACGAGCTTGCCGAGCACGTCGAACACCTGCCCGCCGAGCGCCTGGCGGGCTTCTTCGAGCTTTTCGAGCAGGCGGCGATACACGTCGCCTTCGCGCGTTTCTTCGGCGACCAGGTTCCACAGATGGCATACCTCGGTCTGGCCGATGCGGTGGATGCGGCCGAAGCGCTGTTCCAGCCGGTTGGGGTTCCACGGCAGGTCGTAGTTGACCATCAGGTGGGCGCGCTGCAGGTTGATGCCTTCGCCCGCAGCGTCGGTGGCGACCAGCACCTGCACCTGGGGATCGTGCTTGAACACCTCTTGCGTCTTGGCGCGCTCGTCGCGCCCCATGCCGCCGTGAATGACGACGACGGCTTCCTCGGCTCCGAGCAGCGTGGCGATCTTGCGCTTGAGGTAATTCAGCGTGTCGCGGTGTTCGGTGAAGATGACGAGCTTCTGGCGCGGGGACGGCTTGAGCTTGGATGAGCTGCCTGCCTGGTATTCGGCGCCGGGCTCAGCCGCGGTCCGGGCGATCGCGGCCGGTGTGAAGATCTCGGCGAGCAGGCCCGCCAGCTCGTTCCACTTGCGGTCCTCGCCGCTGCGGCGAACCTGGCCGGCGAGCGCTTCCAGGCGCTTGAGCGTGTCGATCTCGGCTCGCAATTCCGCGAGCGTGCGTGCAGCCGTGGCTTGGTCGAGGACGTTTTCTTCGGTTTCTTCGACCTCGTTGTCGGGCGCGTCTTCAAGGTCTTCGACGTCGTCGGCATCCAGTTGCGGCGATTCGGCCGCGATTGCCGCGCCGACCTCATTGGCACGCTGGAGCAGTTGCAGCTCGCGCAGCCGGCTTTCGAGCCGTTCACGTCGGCGGCGCAGCGACTGGTAGATCGCCTCGGGCGAAGAGGCGAGCCGGCGCTGCAGGATCGTCAGCGCGAAGCCGACCGTTCCTGCCTGCTTGTTGTTGGCGAGCGCATCGGCGCGATTGAATTCGTCGCGGACATAGTTCGTCACTTCGCCGTAAAGCTGCGCCTCGGCGTTCGATAGCCGGTACGGCACGGTGTAGGCGCGGCGCTCGGGAAACAGCGGCTTGCCGTCGAACTTCAGCAGGCTTTCCTTGGTCATCCGCCGCATCAGGTCCGAGACATCGACCGTGTGCACGCCGTCGCGGAAGCGACCCTCGAACCGGTCGCCATCGAGCAACGCCATGAAAAGCTGAAAGTCTTCCTCCTTGCCGTTGTGCGGGGTGGCGGTCATCAGCAGGAAGTGCCGCGTCAGTCCCGACAGGAGTTGTCCGAGCCTGTAGCGCTTGGTGTACTTGATCTCGCCGCCGAAGAAGGTGGCCGACATCTTGTGCGCTTCGTCGCAGACGATGAGGTCCCAGCGGCAATCGGGCGCGGCCAGCTTGGCCTGCACGTCTTCGTTGCGCGAAAGCTTGTCCAGGCGCGCGATGACGAGATCGGTTTCGAGAAACCAGTTGCCGGTGCGGGCGGCTTCGAGTTTGTCGTTGGTCAGGATCTCGAACGGCAGGTGAAAGCGCGTGTAAAGCTCGTCCTGCCATTGCTCCGCCAAGCTGCCGGGGCAGACGACGAGGCAGCGCTGCAGGTCACCGCGCGCGATGAGCTCCTTCATCAGCAGGCCGGCCATGATGGTTTTGCCCGCGCCCGGGTCGTCGGCCAGCAGAAAGCGCAGCGGTTGCCGCTGCAGCATGGCCTCGTAAACGGCCGTGATCTGGTGGGGCAGCGGCTCGACGTTCGACGTGTGAATCGCCAGCAGCGGGTCGAACAAGTGCGCAAGGCGAATCCGTTGCGCTTCGGCCACCAGGCGGAACAGCGCGCCGTCGCCGTCGAAGCTCCACGGCCGGCCTTGCTCGACGATCTCCAGTCGCGGCTCGTCGTGCCCGTAGAGAAGCTGGTTGGCGACCTTGCCGGTGGCGGTCTTGTAGGTCAGCTCCAGCGCCTCGGAACCGTACCACTGGACGCTGACGACCGTGACCAGCGCGTCCGGCAGGATGCCGCGCAAGGCGGCGTGCGGTTTCAGTTCTTCGAGCTTTGCCATCCGGCTGATGCTTGCGCTACTCCGAGTCCGTGCGGCCGAGCCATGCACAATTCATCGTGGACGATTGTGAGTTTGCCAGCATTTCCCGAGGACTTCGAGAAAGCGGCCGCAGCGGTGTGAAAATCTGGCGATCAGCCGATGACCGCCCGCAGCACCACATCCGCCACAATCCCGATCCGCTCCGCCCCGGTGACGCCGGCGGTTTCGTCGTCGGCGTCGCGTGCCTCGAGGGCCATCGAGAACGCCACGTCGTCGTCGCTCCGATAGGTGCCCTTCGACGTGCGCCGGTCCGCGAGTCCGCTCGCGGCGCCGAAGCCGATGCTGCCGATGCGCCACGCGCGGCCCGTCCACGCCGCGAAGTCGGCCTGGTGCTGCTTGATCTGCTCGATGATCTCGGCCCTCAGCTCGTGCGCGACCTGGTTCAGCCGCGCAAAGGGCAGCGCGTAATCGATCTGCGGCTCGCCGAGCGACAGCCTTTCGCTGCTCGCCCGCCGCGCGCGCTCGTTCAGATTTCAGGGTCCCTTCAGCAAGGGATCGCGAAAGAAAAAGGGCTTGGAGTTGAAGCTCCAAACCCTTGAAGTACAGCAGCAATTTGGCGCGCCCGGCAGGATTCGAACCCACGACCCCTTGGTTCGTAGCCAAGTACTCTATCCAACTGAGCTACGGGCGCGAGGCGGCGGATTGTACATGAAGGCCGC
>JBGFSF010000007.1:0-162081 GCA_041694715.1 Pseudomonadota bacterium
ACGGCAAGACCGTGCTCGACGCCGAAATCGGCCCCGCCGTGTCGCGCAACCCCTTCCTCGGCTTCCGGGTCAAGGGCGCCAAGGCCGGCGACACCGTCGTCGTCAGCTGGGTGGACAACAAAGGCGACAAGAACCGCGCCGAAGCCAAGATCGGCTAACACCCTCTCGAGCGGGGCCACGTGCCCCGCCCACGATCCTCCCCTGCCTGGTGCGGAAGCCGGGCAGCCCTCCAAGCCGTCCGTCCCGGGCGGCTTTTTTTGTCCCTGTCCGAGGGAACGACGCGCCGCCGCGGACTGCCGCTACACTGAAGGCCCGTCGCCCCCGCCTCGCGCCATGCCCTCCTGGACCCTGCCCGCCTTCATCGCCTTCGCCACCTGGGGCCTGTGGGCCCTGCTGCCGAAAATCACCACCGGCCTCATCGACCCGCGCAGCGTGCTGTTCTATCAGGCGCTGGGCGCCTTCCTAACGGCGTTGGCGGTGCTCGCGACAATCGGCTTCCGGCCCATGGTCGACGCCCGCGCCGTGCCGCTCGCCCTGCTCACCGGTGCGCTCGGCATGGCCGGCGGGCTGGCCTATCTCTACGCCATCTCGCGGGGGCCGGCGAGCCTGGTTGCGGTGGTGACCGCGCTCTACCCGCTGCTCACCGTGGCGCTGGCGCATTTCTTCCTCGGCGAGCACGTCAGCCCCAGGCAATGGGCCGGGATCGGCCTCGGGCTGGTGTCGCTCGCGCTGATCGTCGGCTGAGGCGCCTGCGCGGCAGACCACGCGCCGCTGCTAGAATGAGCGTCCCTTCAAACCCAGGCCGCACGCCGTCAGGCGCCGGGCGGCCGCCTGTATGGATATAGCCCTACTGTTTGTACTGATCCTGCTCAACGGCGTTTTCGCCATGTCGGAAATCGCCGTCGTCTCCTCGCGCAAGGCGCGCCTCCAGCGCCTCGCCGACGATGGCAGCCCGGGCGCCGAATCGGCGCTTGCGCTCAACGCCGAACCCTCGCGCTTTCTTTCCACCATCCAGGTCGGCATCACGACCATCGGCATCCTGAGCGGCGCCATCGGCGAGTCGGCGCTGGCCGTCCCGCTTGCCGCCTGGCTGTCCGGCTTCCCCCTCGTCGCCCCCTATGCGTCGACCGCGGCACTCGCCATCGTGGTCGCCGGCCTGACTTACTTCGCCGTCGTCGTCGGCGAACTGGTGCCCAAGCGCCTCGCGCTGATGGCGCCCGAGGGCATCGCCTCGCTGATTTCGCGCCCGATGATCTGGCTGTCGCGCGCCGCCCGGCCGCTGGTGTGGCTGCTGTCGGCGTCGTCGAACGTGTTGCTGCGCCTCACCGGTGCCCGCGGCACGGCCGAACCGCCGGTGACCGACGAGGAAATCCGCGTGCTCATGGAACAGGGCGCCGAAGCCGGCGTGTTCCACGAAAGCGAACAGGCGATCGTCGCCAACGTGCTGCGCCTCGACGAGCAGCGCATCGAAGCAATCATGACGCCGCGCAAGGACCTCTACACGCTCGACCTCAACGACCCCGAGCCGGAGATCCGCCGCACCATCGCCGAGAGCCCCTACACGCGCATCATCGTGTGCCGCGACGGAATCGACCACATCGTCGGCATCCTGCGCACGTCCGACCTGCTCAAGGCCGCGCTCGACGGGGCGCCGCTCGACGTCGAGGGGGCGCTGCGCCCGCCGCTGTACGTGCCGGCCGGCGTCAGCACCACCCAGCTGCTGGAGAATTTCCGCAAGGCGCGGCTGCAGAACGCCCTCATCGTCGATGAATACGGCGAGCTGCAAGGCCTGGTGACGCTGGCCGACGTGCTGGTGTCGATCGTCGGCGACCTGCCCTCGGGAGACGTTCACGAGGAACAGGAGGTCGTGGCGCGCGAGGACGGCTCCTGGCTGATGGACGGCGGCACCGCGATCGAGCGGGTGAAGTCGGTGCTGGACCTCGACGCCGACCTGCCGGGCGAGGAGGAAAACGCCTACAACACCCTGGGCGGCTTCGTCATGCACATGCTCGGCCGGATTCCCGCCGTGGCCGACCATTTCACATGGGGCGGCTGCCGTTTCGAGGTGGTCGACATGGACCGCAACCGCGTCGACAAGGTGCTGGTAGCCTGCCCGCAGCCGACGCCGCAGGACACGGACGCCGCCGAGGCATGAAAAAAGCCGGCGCATGCCGGCTTTTTTTTGTCCGCCGCGTCGGCCGGTTCAGGCCGCAGCCAGCATCTGCTTGCGGTACTTGTTGAGGTCGCGCACGTTCTCGAAGGTCTGGCCCAGGAGGTTCGACAGGTTGCGAAGAATGCCGCCTACGACCTTGTTTTCCCACGTATCGTCGAACTGGATCTGCTCGTCGAGCCAGCGCTCCAGCCACTCGGGGTCGGGCAGGCGCGACTGGATCGTGTCCTGCGGGTAGAGCGCCTCGTTGACGTGCAGGTTGGTCGGGTGCAAGGCCTTGTCGGAGCGCTTGGCCGAGGCCATGAGGAAGCCGATCTTGGCGAAGGCCGCGGCGACCTCGGGGCCGCCCTGCTTCAGCGCGCGCTTCATGTACTGCAGATAGGCGCCGCCGTGGCGGCCCTCGTCGCGCGAGATCGTCTCGTAGATGTGCTTGATCACCGGCTCGGTGTGCCATTCGGCCGCGCGCTTGTACCACTGGGTGAGGCGCACCTCGCCGCAGAAGTGCAGCATCAGCGTTTCCATCGGCGGCGCCGGATCGAAGGGAAAGCGGATCGCGTGCAGCTCCTCCTCGGTGGGCGCGAACTCGGGCCTGAAGCGGCGCAGGTATTCCATCAGCACCAGCGCGTGCTTCTGCTCCTCGTAGAACCAGATCGACATGAAGGCGGAGAAATCGCTGTCGTGCACAAAGTCGCGCAGGAACATTTCCGTCGCGGGCAGCGCGGCCCACTCGGTGATGGCGTTCATCTTGATCGTGAGCGCCTGTTCGTCGGTCAGCTTGGCGGCGTCGAACTGATCCCAGGGAATGTCGGTTTCCATGTTCCAGCGGGCACGTTCGAGCGACTTGAAAAGATCGATGTAGAGCATGTCGGAGCGGGGCGCGGGTTATTCGGTGTGTTCCCCCGGTGCGCCATTGTTGACGGAAGGAATGACATTTTAGTGTCAATCCGCCGGTTTGCCGCCTTTCTCCTGTCGCCAGGCGGCGAGGCAGGCGTAGAGGTCGTCGAACTCGGGCAACAGGCACACCCCCTCGATAGGCTTGCGCAGGGTACGGATGCCGTAGCCGCCGGCCCACAGCGCGTGGGCGGCCGGCAGCGCCTGCCGCAGGTCGCGCAGCCCCTGCGCCGCCAGCGCGCTCGAATACGCCGAACTGAACGACAGGCAGACGGCGTCGACGTCCTTCACCCGCGCCGCGCGCACGATTTCGTCGATCGGCGTCTGCGGCCCCAGCAGCAGCGGATAAGCGCCCTCCACGGTCAGCAGCGCCTCGACCATCAGCAGGCCCAGCGTGTGTTCTTCACCCGACAGCGTGGTGAGCAGCACGCGCGGATGGCCGGCCTGCGGCGCCATGTTGGCGAGCGTGAGGCGGAACAGTTTTTCCAGATGCTGCGAGAACAGGTGCTCCTCGAAGATCCCGAGTTCGTTGCGTGACCAGGCCTCGCCTACGCGCGTGATCAAGGGCGCCGCGACGTCCTGGACAAATGACGCCAGACCGCGCCGGGCCACCTCGCTGTGGAACTGCCGCTGCAGGCCGTCGATGTCGTGCGTCTTGACCAGGTTCAGCCAGGCGTCGAGATGCGATTCCTGCGGCGCGGTCTCCGCCCCGGGCGTGGCGTCGAGCGCGGCCAGCGCGTCGGCGTCCATCGCCATCAGCTTGCCGGGTCGATGGCCGCGGTCCATCAGGCGCTTGATGCGGGCGAGCTGGCGCACCTGCTCGGGCGCGTACAGGCGCTCGCCATGGACGTCGCGCGTCGGCGCGGGAAAGCCGTAGCGGCGCTCCCAGACGCGCAGGGTGTCTTTCGACAAACCGGTTTCGCGCTCCGCCGACGCGATCGGCAGGCCCGGCACCTCGGGCTTGGATGGACTAGGCATAAAATGTCTTGGACAAATGGTTGACAAGCTCAGGTCGATGCCCTAATTTAAGCACATGTCTCACTTTTGACCAAGACAAAATGATGAGCACCCTCCCAATCCCCCCGCGCCCCCTGATCGCCGCCCTGTGCCTGCCCGCGGTCGTGCTCGCCGCCGGCGTCTCGTCCTGGGCCGCGCCGCGGCCGCAGGCGACCCCGGCCTGCGTGGCGCCCGCCGTGCCGGCCGACTACCTCGTCTACCACGCGCTGGCGGCGGGCCCCGTCGCCCCGCTGGCGCCGCGCCAGGACGCCGCGGCCTGCGGCACCCGCAAGGCGGTGCGCACGTGAAGACGGCCGCCGCACTCCTCGTCGCCCTGCTGGGTGCGGGCAGCGCGCACGCCGTCCCCGCCTGCCCGCCGGTGCTCGACCACACGCTGAAGGACATCGAAGGCGTGCCGCAAAGCCTGTGCGCCTACGCCGGCCAGGTGGTGATGGTCGTCAACACCGCCAGTCGCTGCGGCTACACCGGGCAGTACAAGGGCTTGCAGGCGCTGTACGAAAAGTACCGTGCGCAGGGTTTCGTCGTGCTGGGCTTTCCGGCCAACGACTTCGCCAACCAGGAGCCGGGCAGCAACGCGCAGATCCGCGATTTCTGCGAGACGAACTACAGCGTCGACTTCCCGCTGTTTTCCAAGGTCGGCGTCACCGCGTCCAACGCCAATCCGCTGCACGAGGCGCTGGCGCGCGCGACCGGCGAGCGGCCGCGCTGGAACTTCCACAAGTACCTGATCGACCGCAATGGCCGCCAGGTGCTGTCCTTCGCCAGCGCGGTCGAGCCGGAATCGAAGGCCGTCGTGCAGGCGATCGAATCGATGCTGAAGGCGCCTGCGGCGCAGAAAGGACGCTGACATGCGCATCGCCGTCGTCGGATCGGGCATCGCGGGGCTCTCGGCCGCCTGGCTGTTGAGCCGCTGGCACCAGGTCACCCTGTACGAGGCCGACAACCGCCTCGGCGGTCACACGCATACGGTCGACGTCACGCTCGACGGCCAGACCTTCCCGGTCGACACCGGTTTCCTGGTGTTCAACCACCGCACCTATCCCGAACTCACCCGGCTGTTCGATACCCTCGGCGTCGAAACCGTCGCCAGCGACATGTCCTTCAGCGTGCGCCTCGACCAGCCCGCGCTCGAATGGGCGGGCACCTCGCTCGCCACCCTGTTCGGCCAGCGCCGCAACCTCGCGCGTCCGGCCTTCTGGGGCATGCTGTCGGACATCCTGCGCTTCAACCGCGAAACGCGCGACGACCCCGCGCTTGCCAGCGGCATGTCGCTCGGCGCCTATCTCGACGCGCGCGGTTACGGCAAGCCTTTCGTCGAGTGGTACCTGCTGCCGATGGCAGCGGCGATCTGGTCGTGCCCGGCCTCGCGCATGCTGGAGTTTCCGCTGGCGTCCTTCATCGCCTTCTGCCGCAACCACGGCCTCTTGCAGATCCTCGACCGGCCTCAGTGGCGGACGGTGAAAGGCGGCGGGCGCGAGTACGTGAACAAGCTTGCGGCGACGCTCGACGACATCCGCCTCGGCCACCCCGTCGAGTCGCTGCGCCCGCGCGGCCGCGGCATCGAACTCGCGAGCGGCCACCACGCGGCGCTGTACGACCAGGTCGTGCTCGCCTGCCACAGCGACCAGTCGCACGCCCTCCTCGCCGGCCACTTCCCGGCGCAGGCACGCCTGCTGAAAAAGATGCCTTACCAGGCGAACCGTGCGGTGCTGCACAGCGACCCGAGCATGCTGCCGCGCCGCCCGTCGCTGTGGTCGGCGTGGAACTACCAGTCGGGCGAGGGGCGACTCTCCGAACGCCCGGTCGCGGTGCACTACCTCATCAACCGCCTGCAGCCGCTGCCGACCGACACGCCGGTGATCGTCTCGCTCAACCCGGTGTCGGCCATCGACCCGGCGAAGATCCACGGCGAATTCCACTACAGCCATCCCGTGTTCGAGCGCCACGCGACCGCGGTGCAGAAGCAGATCGACGCCGCCAACGGTCGCGACGGCGTCTGGCTCGCCGGCGCCTGGATGGGCTACGGCTTCCACGAGGACGGACTCGCCTCGGCGCTCAAGGTCGCGCGCCGGCTCAACGTCAACGCCCCCTGGCTGGAGCTCGCCCGTGCCGCCTGAGTCCGCCCCGCGCGTCGAGATCGGTTTCGGCCGCGTGATGCACGCGCGCCTGCATCCGGTGGGCAACCGCTTCGACTACCCGGTGTATTTCCTGCGCCTGCCGATGCACGCGCCCGACCGCCTCCGCGGCTTCGGCTTCGCGCGCAACCGCTTCGCCCTCCTTGCCTTCCACGACGCCGACCACGGCGACGGCGGCGCCGACAGCCTCGCCTGGGCGCGCGGCCTGTTGCGGCAGCACGGCCTCGTCGCCGACGGCGCGATCTGGCTCACCACCTTCCCGCGCGTGCTCGGCTACGCCTTCAAGCCGGTGAGCTTCTGGCACTGCCACCGCGCCGACGGCCGCCTCGCCGCGATCCTCGCCGAGGTCAACAACACCTTCGGCGAACGCCACGTGTATCTCTTGCGCAGCGACGATGCCGACGCCGAACTCGTCGCCGACAAGGCCTTCCACGTCTCGCCCTTCTTTCCGGTGCGCGGCCATTACCGCTTCCGCTTCCAGATCGGCGACGGCTTCTTCCGTTCGCGCATCGACTACGACGACGGCGACGGTGACGCCCTGCGCACCGCGTGGTGGGGCCGCACCCAGGCGCTCACGCCGCACGCCGTGCTGCGCGCGTTCTTCGCGTATCCGCTCATGACCTGGGGCGTGATCGCGCGCATCCACTGGCAGGCACTGCGCCTGTGGGCGAAGCGCGTGCCCTTCTTCCGCAAACCCCCCGCTCCGCTGAACGAGGTGACCGAATGAACACTGCCACCCTCACCGCGACGCTGCAGCGTGCCAAGACCCCCTGGTACGCGCGCGAAGTGATCCATCTGCTGCAGGGCATCGATCACGGCCGCCTGCATCTCGAACTGCCCAACGGCATCGATTTGAGCGTCGGCGCCGGCGCGCCTGACGCCTATCTGCGTTTCGAGAACTGGCAGGCCTTCCGCCAGGTGCTCGCCAAGGGCGACATCGGCTTTGCCGAGGGCTACCTCGCCGGCGACTGGCACACGCCCGACCTCACCGCCCTGCTGAGCCTGCTCGCCAACAACCGCGCCGCGCTCGACGCCGCGATCTACGGCCGCTGGTGGGGACGCCTCTACGCCCGCCTGCGCCACCTGCTCAACGCCAACACGCGGGCCGGCTCGCGCCGCAACATCGCCAGCCACTACGACCTCGGCAACGACTTCTACGCGCTTTGGCTCGACCCCTCGATGACGTATTCGAGCGCGCGCTTCGACGGCGACCTCTCGCAGCCCCTCGAAGCCGCGCAGGCGCGCAAGTACCAGCGCATGCTCGAGCTCGCCGAGCTGCCGGACGGCGCGTCGCTGCTCGAGATCGGCTGCGGCTGGGGCGGCTTCGCCGAGCACGCCGCGCGCCGCGCGCAGCACCGCGTGCGCGGCCTCACGCTGTCGCGCGAGCAGCTCGACTACGCGCGCGACCGCATCGCGCGCGCAGGTCTCGACGATCGCTGCGAATTCGTCTACCAGGACTATCGCGAGGAAACCGGACAGTACGACGGCATCGTCTCGATCGAGATGTTCGAGGCGGTCGGCGAGGCCTACTGGCCGGCCTACTTCGCCACGCTCAAACGCGGCCTCAAGCCCGGCGGCCGCGCCGTCGTGCAGACCATCCTCATCGACGACGCGCTGTTCGAACGCTACCGGACGGGCTCCGACTTCATCCAGCAGTACGTCTTCCCCGGCGGCATGCTGCCCTCGTCGCGCCGCTTCCGCGAGGAGGCCGCGCGCGCGGGACTGGTCGTCACCGTGCAGGAAAACTTCGGCCTCGACTACGCCGAAACGCTGCGCCGCTGGCGTCACGCCTTCCACGCGCAGATCGACGCGGTGCGCGCGCAGGGCTTCGACGCGCGCTTCCTGCGCCTGTGGCATTTCTATCTCGCCTACTGCGAGGCCGGCTTCCGCGCCGGTTCGGTCGATGTCGCGCAATTCCGCCTCGAACACGCGGCCTAAGCGCTGGCTTGCTGCGCTGGGCCTGGTGCTCGCGCTCGGCGCCGAGGCCGGTCCGCTGCCTCACCTCGCAGGCTACGAGGCGGTCGGCAGCGGCACGCTGCGCTTTCTCGGCCTGCGCATCTACGACGCCACGCTGTGGTCGCCGCGCGGCAGCTGGGCGGCGTCGCAGCCCTTCGCGCTCGAGCTGCGCTACGCGCGCAGCTTCGACGGCGCGGCCATCGCCAAGCGTTCGATCGAGGAAATCCGCGGCCAGCGCCGCCTGCCCGAAACGACGCTGGCGCGCTGGCAAGCGCAGCTCGCCGCGATCTTTCCCGACGTGCGCGAGGGCGACCGCCTGATCGGCGTGCGCGTGCCCGGCGAGGGCGCGACCTTCTACCGCGGCACACAGCCGATCGGCCGCATCGACGACGAGACGCTGGCCGACGCCTTCTTCGACATCTGGCTCGCGCCGGCGACAAGCGCGCCCGAACTGCGCGCCCGCCTGCTGGGGGCCTCGTGAACGCGCTGACGCGCCCTGCACTGGCCGCCTACGGCGGGCTGGCCCTGCCGCTCGCGTTCGCCGCGCTGCCGCTCTACGTACACCTCGCGCCCTTCTACAGCGCCCAGGTCGGCCTCGCCGTGCTGGGCGCCGTGCTGCTGGCGCTGCGTTTCCTCGACGCCGCCATCGATCCGCTGCTCGGCGCGCTGCTCGACCGCTTTCCCCGCCCGCGAACGCTCATCCTGGTGTCCCTCCCCTTGCTGGGACTGGGCTGGGCGGGGCTTTTTCATCCGCCTGCCGAGGGCGTGCTGCCCTGGCTCGTCGCCATGCTCGCGCTCACCACCGTCGGCTACAGCCTCGCCAGCGTGGTGCACAACGCCTGGGGCGCGCGCATCCATCCCGCGCCGCACGAGCGCACCCGGCTGTTCGCGGTGCGCGAAGGCTTCGGGCTCGTCGGCGTGGTGCTTGCCGCCGCATTGCCGCTGATGCTCGCCGACGATCTCGCAACCGGGCTTAGCGCCATGACCTGGCTCTTCCTTGCGCTGCTCGCGGTGTTCGCCGCGTGGACTCTGCTCGCCGCGCCGCCGATGCGCGGCGCGGCGCAGGCGACGCCGCTGCGGCGCTTCCTGGCCCCGCTCGCCCACCCCGCCTTCGCGCGCTTCGTCCCCGGCTATCTCATGAACGGCGTGGCCGCCGCGCTGCCGGCCACGCTGGTGATCTTCTTCATCGACGACGTGCTCAACCTCGCCGCCTGGAGCGGGCTCTTCCTTGCCCTGTATTTCGTCAGTGGCGCGCTCGGTCTGCCGCTGTGGGTCGCGCTCGCCCGGCGCATCGGCAAGCTCGAAGCCTGGCTCGCGTCGATGGCGCTGGCGATCGCCAGCTTCGCCGGCGCGTTCTGGCTCGGCAGCGGCGACCTCGTCGGCTTCGCGCTGGTGTGCGTCGCCTCGGGGCTGGCGCTCGGCGCCGACCTCGCGCTGCCGCCGGCGCTGGTCGCCGACTGGATCGACGACGACGCGACGCCCGTGCCGGGCGCCTACTACGGGCTGCTCGGTTTCTTCGCCAAGCTCACGCTCGCGCTCGCCGCCGGCCTCGCGCTGCCGCTGCTCGCCGCGCTCGGCTACACGCCGGGCGGCGAGGAAACCTTCGCGCTCGCCGCCACCTACGCGCTCTTGCCCTGCGTCCTCAAACTCGCGGCGCTCGCCTGGTTCTGGGCCAGCCGCCCGCGCCTGCAACCCGGAGCCTGCCCATGCTGAAGCCCCTCGTCCTCCTCTGCGCCATGCTCGGCCTCGCCGGCTGCGCCGGCGTCTCGCCCGAGGTCTACCGCGACCAGACGCCGAAACTCGACCTCGCCGCCTACTTCAACGGTCCGCTCACCGCCTGGGGCTATTTCGCCGACCGCTCGGGCGAGGTCAAGCGCCGCTTCAAGGTCGAAATGGTCGGCGAATGGCGCGGCAACGAGGGCGTGCTCACCGAGGATTTCTTCTGGTCCGACGGCAGCACCAGCCGGCGCATCTGGCGCATCCAGCGGCTGGATGATCACCGCTACGTCGGCCGCGCCGACGACGTGAAGGGCGATGCCTCGGGCGTCGCCTACGGCAACGCCCTGCAGTGGAAGTACACCCTGCTCTTGCCGGTCGACGGCAAGGTCTACGAAGTGCAGTTCGACGACTGGATGTACCTGATGGACGACGGCGTGATGCTGAACAAGTCCGAGATGCGCAAATTCGGCTTCAAGCTCGGCGAAGTCGTCATCGCGTTCAGGAAGGGCCCGTGAGCCTCAACCCGAAACTCGCCGACTGGCGCGGCCAGCGCGTGTGGCTGATCGGCGCGAGTTCCGGCATCGGCGAAGCCACCGCGCGCCTGCTGATGCAGCGCGGCGCGCGCGTCGCGCTCACCAGCCGCAATCGCGACGCGCTCAACGCGCTAGGCGGCGGGCGCGCGCACATCGCCGTGGCCGATGTCACCGACCGCGCCCAGCTCAAGATCGCCTTCGACGACGTCTGCGCCCGCCTCGGCGGCATCGACATCGCCCTCGTCAACGCTGGCACCCACCAGCCGGTGCGCGCGTGGGACCTCGACGCCGCGGCAGCGGAAAAGCTGGTACAGGTGAACCTCGTCGGCACGATGAACGCGACCGCGCTCGTCGCCCCCTATTTCGCCGAGCGCGGCACGGGGCGCATCGCGCTCACCGCCAGCGTCGCCGGCTACGGCGGCCTGCCGACGGGGCTGGTGTACGGCGCTACCAAGGCCGCGCTGATCAACTTTGCCGAAACGCTCTACCTCGATCTCGCGCCGCGCGGCGTCGCCGTCCATCTCATCAACCCGGGCTTCGTGAAGACGCCGCTCACCGACCTCAACGCGTTCAAGATGCCGGCGCTGATTTCCGCCGACGAAGCGGCACGGGACATCCTCGCCGGCATCGAACGCGGCGCCTTCGAGATCCATTTTCCGAAGCGCTTTACCCGCACGCTGAAGTTCCTCAACCTGCTGCCCTACCGCTACTATTTCCACCTCGTCCACCGCATCACCGGCCTATGAACGCGCTCGACACCCTGTGCGACTACTTCGACCGGCTCGCCGCCGACAATCTGGACGAGCTCGACCGTTACTACGCGGCGGACGCCTGGTTCAAGGATCCCTTCCACGAAGTGACGGGCGTGGAGGCCATTCGCGCCATCCTCGAACACACCTTCAAGAAATTGCCCGGCGCGCGCTTCCGCGTCACCGGGCGTTTCCCCGGCGCGGACGGGGACGCCGTGATCCTGTGGGCGCTGGATTTCACCCTGCCGATGACGCACGCGCCGACGACCATCGTCGGCGCGACGCACCTCGCCTTCGACACCGCCGGCCGCGTGGTGCGCCATCGCGACTACTGGGACGCCGCCGAGGAACTCTACGGCCGGCTGCCGGGGCTGAAATGGCTGATGCGTGCCCTCGCACGACAAGCTGCGGCGAAAACCGCAGCTTGAAAGACACCTGTCAGGGCAACGGGCAGGCCGGCACCTCCGCGCAACGCCCCTCGCCTTCGGCAGGCGAATGCGGCAGGCTTTCGAGCGTACGCCGAATATCGGTCCTATCAGGCGCCAATCTGCCAGCACACTGCGCCGCCTCGCGCGCCACGCGGGGGCACGGTCGCTGCGCCAGCACATGGGCGAGATTGTTCCAGGCCAGCGCCCAGTCGGGCCGCACGGCGATCGCCTGCCGCAAGGCCTGCTCGGCACCCGCCCCATCACTGAGCGCATACGCGGCGTTGCCGAGGCCGAACCAGGCGAGCGCGTGGTCGGGCCAGCGGCGCGTGGCCGCGTGGTAAGCGGCGTGCGCCTGCGGCCATTTTCCGAGCGCTTCCAGGCCGCTCGCCGCCTCCAGCCAGGCGTCGGGCTTCACGTTCGGCGGCAGGTCGTCGGGCGCCAGCACGACGAAGCCCCAGCGCTTCGAGCGGTCCCAGGTATTCATGAACACGCCGACAGGCGTCACGCGCCGTGCTTCGGTACCGGAGCGCAGCACCACGTGCCGGCGATCGAGGTCGTAGCCGATCACCACCGCGTAGTGCCAGCGCGGCAGCGCGTCGAGTCCCAGGTTTTGCAGCACCAGCACCGGACGTCCGGCGGCGACTTCCCCGAGCAGCCCGTCGAGCGACGCTTCGACCGGGATCGCCAGCAGGCCCTGACGCCGCACCGCGGCGACCATTTCCGCCTGCAGGCTGCCCTCGCGCACCGGCAGGTAGACCTGGGCCACCAGGGCCTCGGGGTCGATCTTCACGCCGCGCGCGTTGAGCAGCGTGGCGAGCGCGGCGGGCCCGCACTGGTAGCGTTCCTGCGGAAAGAACGGCGTGTCGCCCAACTCCGCCTGCGGCGGGAGGCGCGTGCCGGGGTCGAGCGTGGCCGGTGGCCGGTGCACGCACCCTGCGAGCAGTGCAGCCAGCAGAAAAACGCCCGCCACGCGGCGGGCGTGACACCACCCATTCACCACCGCGGCTTAACGCACCGGGTGCACGAAGGGGAAGATGTCGGTGGCGCCGATCGCGTCGGTAATGACGAACACGATGAAGATCAGCAGGATCGCGCCGAGCACGTCGCCGCCCGCGGGCAGTTCGGCAAGCCGCTGGTTGAGACGCGCCACCTCGGCGTCGGTGAGGCTGGCGACGCGCAGCTTGGCATCCTGGGCGTCGACACCGAGTGTCGCCAACTGGCGCTGCAGGTCTTCGCGTTCCAGCAACGAGGCAAGCCGTTCACGGTCGATGCGTCCCTGCTCGGCCGCCAGCGCCTGCCCGGTGCCAATCATCCCGGCGTGCACCGGCACCGACGGGAGACTCAGCAGCGCAAGGCTCAGCAGCAGGGCGAGGTATTTTCGGATGGAGAGGGAAGTAGGCATGCAAGCTCCTTGGTCGGGACGATGGGGAGATGGCGCAGAACCGGCAGACCACCGTCCCTGCACGTCTTCACCATAGCACAGGCGGCCAAACGCCCGGCCTGGCCCCGATTGCTTGAAGTCGCCGCTTGGGCGCGATGCTGCGGTGGCATAATCGGCCTTGCCTGCTTGCCAAGTCCGCCATGACCCCCGAATACGCTTCCTCCGCCCTGTTCGACACCTTCAACCTGCACGCGGGCGAGCTGCGCACCCTGCAAGTGCAGGCCGCGCGCGCGGCCGGCTTCGCCGATCCGCATTTCCACGACGCGCTCGCCGACGGTTCGGACGCACCCGAACTCACCGTCATCCCGGCCGGAACGTTCGAGTACGGCGCGGCACCGCAGGAAGTGGCGCCGACGCAGGAAAAGCCACGCCGCAGCGCGCTCATCGAGCACAGCTTCGCCCTCGGCACCTACCCCGTCACCACGGCGGAATTCGAGGCCTACGCCCGCGCCACCGGCTGGCGCCCGCGCGCCGAACTGGTTTGGCTCGCGGGACGCAAGCCGGCGATCAACGTGCGGCAGACCGAGGCGCGCGACTACTGCGTGTGGCTCTCGGCACAGACGGGCCAGCGCTATCGCTTGCCGACTGAACTCGAATGGGAATACGCCTGCCGTGCCGGCGCCGCCAGCGCGTATCCCAACGGCGACCGCATCGGCCCCGACGAGGCGCTGTACAACGCCAGCCTGGGCTACGACGCCACGCGGCCGCGGCGGCCGCGCCTGCTGTCGCGCTGTTTCGTGCGCTGCGGCGCACAGGACGTCGGCCGCTACCCGGCCAACCGCTGGGGGCTGCACGACATGGCCGGCAACGTGTGGGAGTTCACCGCGAGCCCGTGGACGCGCGACCACGCCAGCCTGCCCGAGCGGCCGCTGCCGGGACGCCCGCAGGGGGTCGTGACCAAGGGCGGCTCGTGGTTCGACGGCCCCGAGGACTGCCGTGCCGCCGCGCGCCGCCGCCGGCTGGAAAACGAGCTCGACATCAACCTCGGCTTCCGCATCGTGCGCGAGCTGTAAACCATGTCCACCCCGTCTGCCGACACCCATCGCCTGATCGCCGAACTCGATGACGCCGTGCAGGCCCACATGGACTGGACGCGCCGCATCATCCGCTGCGCCGTGCTCCATACCGCCCCCGACGCCGACGTCGTCGACCCGCACGCCCACACCCTGTGCCGTTTCGGCGCCTGGTTCAGCAGCCACCGCGCGGAATTCGACGCGCTCGACGCGACCGCCGCAGCGGCGGTCGAGGCCGTCCACCAATCGATGCACGACGCCATGCGCACCCTGTTCGCCTGCATCACCTCGGGCCAGGCGGGCAGCGCCGCCGACCTCGACGCCTTCGAAACCTCGCAGGCTGAACTGATCCGCCTGCTCGCCCGGTTCAAGACCCAGATCCTCTCGGCGACGGCGCGCAGCGACCCCCTCACCGGGCTGCCGCTGCGCTACGGGATCGAGAACGATTTCGAGCGCATCCGCAAGGAAGCCGGGCGCACCCTGGCACAGTTGTACGTGGCGATGATCGACATCGACCACTTCAAGCGGATCAACGACACCTACGGCCACCTCGTCGGCGACCAGGTCCTGCGCCGGCTGAGTGCAACGCTCCAGGGCGCGCTGCGCGGCAACGAGCCGCTCTATCGCTACGGCGGCGAGGAATTCCTGTGGCTGCTGAAGTGTGCCTCCGCCGACGAGGCGCGGCGTTCGGCGAAGCGCGCGCTGTCGACGGTCGGCACCACGCCCGTCGCGCTCGACGACGGTGACGTCCTGCGCCTGACCATCACCCTCGGGCTGGCCCGCGCCGGCGACGCCGAGGACTTCGACAGCGTGCTGAAGCGCGCCGACGCGGCGCTCTACGCAGGCAAGCGCAGCGGCCGCAATACCTTCGTCTTCGCCGAAGATTAGGGCGTGTTAACGCGCCCTGGGCTCGCTCAGGCAGCGAGGATCGCCTGCGCCGCCGCGGTGCCGCTCTCCCAGGCGTGCTCGACGCCGACGCCGGCAATGCCGTCGCCGATCAGCACCACGCCGTGTTCGGGCGCATCGAGCCAGCCGTTGCCGACCGGCGTCTGCGGGCGCGCGTAGCGCCACAGGTGCGAGGCCTCGACCTCGACCGGCCACGGCAGCCCCAGCAAGCCCATCAGCGCCGACGCGGCGCGCGTGCTCGCCTCCATTTCGTGCACTTCGAGATAGGTCTCGGCGAAGCCCTGGCTGCTGTGCACCGCCCACAGGCCGTCGCCGCCGCCGGGCTGGCGCACGGCGACTTCGAGCAGATGGTCGTCGAAGCGGATCACGTCCGTGTCCGGGCCGCCGTCCCAGCGCATCAGGAAGGACCACACCGGCCGGTAATGCACGCCGGCCAGGTGATCGCGCAGCGCCGGCAGCGCGTCGAGCAAGGCCATCGCCTGCGGCGCGGGCACGCCGACGATGACGCGGTCGTAGCCGTCGAGCGTGCGGCCGTCCTCCAGCACCAGCGCGTGCGGCTGCACCGCGGTCACGCGGGTGGCGGGATAGACGCGCGCGCTGCCCGAGAGCTGGCGCACCAGCCGCGAGGGCTCGACGGTGAAGCGGTAATAGCCGTCGAGCGCAGCGGTCGACCAACCCTTGTTGGAACGGCCGTAGAGCGCGTGCGGCACGGGGCTCACGCCGCCCTCGCGCGCCCAGGTTTCGAGCTGCGCGCGGAAGGGCGCGCGACGCGCCGACACCAGCGGCGCGCCGAGCGTCGCCCAGCCGTTGTCCAGGCGGCGCGTCGAAAGGCGGCCGCCGGCACCACGCGATTTCTCGAACACGTCGACTTCCCAACCAGCTTCGGCCAGCAGGCCCGCGCAGCGCGCACCGGCGATGCCGGCGCCGACGATTCCTGCCCGTTTGCTCATCTTGCTTGCTCCATCAAGGTTGCGCGGACACTCCGCGCGGATGCGGTCAACTCTATCAGCAATCTCTAAAGTACCGAACCCCGCTCAGTCGAGGGTTTTGTGCATGGCGACGTGGGGAATGCCGGCCTCGTCGTAGGGCTCGCCGACGGTTGCAAAGCCGGCGCGGACGTAGAAGGCGGCGGCGTGCACCTGCGCACTGAGTTCGACGCGGCGATGCCCGCGCGCCCGCGCCTCGGCGAGCGCCGCGTCGAGCAGCGCCCGCCCGATGCCGCGACCACGCCACGGTTGCAGCACCGCCATGCGGCCGACGTGGCCGTCGATCAGCAGGCGCGCGCAGCCGACCGGCGTGCCGTCGCCGAGCAGCGCGAGAAAATGCGCTGCCCCCGCGTCGTCGGCGTCCCATTCCAGATCCTCGGGCACACCCTGCTCGTCGATGAACACCGTGCGCCGGACGTGCGCGAGCGCACCGCGGTCGCGCGTCCAGTCGGCGAGGCGCACGCTGAATTCAGGCATGCGCCGCCTCGGCGGTGAAGCGATGCGCCGCACGGCGGCCGCGGTCGGCGCGGATGCCGGCGAGCAATACGAGGCCGGCGACGAAATACAGACCGGTCAACAGCAGCGCGCGGCGGTGGTCGCCCGCGGTGATCCAGCTCGCCGCGCCGTAGGTGAGCGGTCCGATAATGGACGCGGCCTTCACCGCCAGCCCCCACAGGCCGAAGAATTCGGCTTGGTGCGCCGGCGGCGCGAGCAGGCCGACCATCGCGCGGCCTGCAGACTGCGAGGCGCCCATGCACAGGCCGGCGAGGTTCGCCGCGACCCAGAACATGCGCTCGTCGGGCGCGGCCCAGGCGAGCACGACCATCGCGATCCAGCCGGCGAGCGTCAGCGCGATCGCGCGCACGTGACCGAGGCGATCCTGCACGTAGCCGAAGAAGAAGGCGCCGAGCGCCGCAGTGACGTTGACCACCAGCACCAGCACGATGGTTTGTTGCGTATCGAACCGGAACACCTGCGCCGCGTAGATCGCCGCCAGCGTGATCACCGCCTGGATGCCGGCCTGGTAGAGCACGGTACAGACGAGGAAGCGCTTGAGGTCCGGCAACTGGCGCAGATGGCCGAGCGTGTAGCGCACCTGACGCCACGCGCTGCGTGCAGTGCGCTCGGGCTGCGGCGTCGCGCGCTCGCGCAGCAGCAGCAGCGTCGGCAGGCTCGCCGCGAGGAAGATCGCCGCGGTGATGAGCATCGCCACCGGCACGAAGTCGGCGGCGCCCTGCCCGGCCGCCTGCGCGTGGCTGATCCAGGCGAGGCTCGCACCGAGCGACACCAGCCCGCCGACGTAGCCCAGCGCCCAGCCCCAGCCCGACACGCGGCCGAGCGCGCGCGGCCGCGCGAGTTCGGGGAGGAAGGCGGCGACGAGGTTTTCGCCGGTGCCGAAGAAATAGTTGGAGACGACGAGCGCCGCGATCGCCAGCGCCAGCGCGCCAGGCGCGGCGAAATACAGCGCGGCGGTAAAGCCGACGCAGCCCAGCGTGGTGAGCCACAGCAGCCATTTCTTGCGCGCGTGGGCGTCGGCGTAGGCGCCGATCAGCGGCGCGGTCGCCATCACCAGCGCATACGAGACCGACAGCGCGAGCGTCCACGCGAACGTCGCCCACGGCGCGTCGCCCGCGACGACGCCGACGAAGTAGGCGCCGAACACCGCAGTGATGACGACCGTCGTGTAGCCCGAGTTGGCGAAGTCGTACATCGCCCAGGCCCACACCTCGCGCTTCGGCACGCCGGGCTGCAGCAGGCGCGCCATCAGGCGGATTCGTCCTCGTGCTGTTGCTGCTGCAGCGCCCACATGTGCGCGTACACGCCGTTCTGCGCCAGGAGCTCGGGATGGCGGCCGCGCTCGACGATGCGCCCGCCTTCCATGACCAGGATCTCGTCGGCCTCGACCACGGTGGAGAGGCGGTGCGCGATGATGAGACTGGTGCGGCTGCGGGCGATTTCTAGCAGCTCGGCCTGGATGGCCTTCTCCGTTTTCGTGTCGAGCGCCGAGGTGGCTTCGTCGAGGATGAGGATGGCCGGGTTCTTCAGGAGCGTGCGCGCAATCGCCACGCGCTGCTTTTCACCGCCGGAGAGCTTGAGGCCGCGCTCGCCCACCACCGTGTCCCAGCCCTGCGGCAGGGCTTCGATGAAGGCGAGGATGTGTGCGGCGCGCGCGGCCTCAATCACTTCCTCGCGCGTCGCATCCGGGCGGCCGTAGGCGATGTTGTAGTAGATGCTGTCGTTGAACAGCACGGTGTCCTGCGGCACCACGCCGATGGCGGCGCGCAGGCTGTCCTGCGTGACGTGGCGGATGTCCTGGCCGTCGATGCTGATGCTGCCGGCGTTGACGTCGTAGAAGCGGAACAATAATCGGGCAAGCGTCGACTTGCCGGCGCCGCTGGCGCCCACCGCCGCCACGGTCTTGCCGGCGGGAATGCTGAAGCTGACGTCGTGCAGGATGGGGCGGTCGGCGTTGTAGGCGAAGCTGACGTGCTCGAATTTCACCGCGCCCGCCACCACGTCGAGCTCGCGCGCGTCCTGCGCATCCTCGACCTCGCGCGGCCGCCCCATCAGCGCGAACATGCGCTCGACGTCGGTGATCGATTCCTTGATCTGACGGTACATCACGCCGAGGAAGCTCAGCGGCTGGAACATCTGCAGCAGGAAGGCGTTGACCATCACCAGGTCGCCCAGCGTCAGCGTGCCCTCGACCACGCCGGCGGCGGCGCGCAGCACCATCAGCGTCACGCCGATGGCGATCACCCCGGCCTGCGCGGCGTTGAGATAGCCGAGCGAGCGCTGCGACTTCAGCGCCATGTCTTCCCACTCGACCAGGCTCTTGTCGTAGCGCTGCGCCTCGTATTTCTCGTTGCCGAAATACTTCACCGTCTCGTAGTTCAAGAGGCTGTCGATGGCGCGACCGTAGGCTTCGGAATCGAGCGTGTTGGCGCGGCGCACGAACTGGGTGCGCCATTCGGTGATGGTGACGGTGAAGCCGATGTAGGCGGCGAGCGTCACCAGGGTCAGCACGCCGAACACCCAGTCGAGCTTGACGAACAGGATGCCGGCGACCATGAGGATTTCCAGTACCGTCGGCGTGATGCGGAACAAGAGATAGCCGACCAGGCTCGACAGCGCCTTGGACCCGCGCTCGATGTCGCGGGTGATGCCGCCGGTTTGACGCTCCAGGTGAAAGCGCAGCGACAGCGCGTGCAGGTGCTTGAACACCGCCATGCTGATGCGGCGCATCGCGCGCTGCGTGACCTTGGCGAAAATGACGTCGCGCAGGTCGGCGAAGGTGGTGCTGGCGAAGCGCAGCACGCCGTAGGCGAGGATGAGCGCGAGCGGCACCACCAGTTCGGGACGCGGCTGGTCGAGCGCGTCGATGATCTCCTTCAGCACCAGCGGCACCGCCACCGACGCCAGCTTGGCGCCGACCAGCAGCGCCAGCGCCAGCAGGACGCGGGCACGGAATTCCCACAGATACGGGAACAGGCGGCCGAGCGAGCGCAGGCTGGCTTCGCCGGGCGGCGGCGGGGCGGTGTGGGAATGAATGGCAGGATGCATCGGGTCGGCGCGGCCTTCAGGTCGGGTAGAATCTCGTTTTTGCTTTCCCCGATTTTAACCGTCCCGGCGCGGCGCATGCCGGGGCGGACGACCGATTCGATGAAACTGTACGGCATTCCCAACTGCACCACCGTGAAAAAGGCGCGCGCCTGGCTCGCCGACCACGGCCACGACGTGCCCTTCCACGACTTCAAGAAGCAGGGTATCGACGTCGCCTGGCTGAAGCAGGTCGCGAAGCAAGTCGGCTGGCAGGCGTTGCTGAATACCCGCGGCACCACCTGGCGCAAGCTCACCGACGACCAGAAAACCGCCGCCGACAACGAAGCCGGCGCACTCGAGTTGATGCTCGCCCAGTCCAGCGTAATCAAGCGCCCGGTGCTGGAGCGCGACGGCCGCTACACCCTCGGCTTTGCCGAAGACCAATACCAAGACCTGTTCGGAGAATGACCCCCGCATGGCCAACGAGACACTCGACGACCTCGCCCGCAGCCACGCAACCGTGGCGCTGGCGGTCGACCTGCTCAAGCGCAAGTCGCTGACGCCCGACCACGCCGGCTGCCACGACCTCATCGCCGCGCGCCTGGAAAAGCTCGGCTTCCGCATCGAGCGCCACTGCCACAACGGCGTCGACAACCTGTGGGCGCGCAAGGGCACCGCGGCGCCCGTCGTCTGCTTCGCCGGCCACACCGACGTCGTCCCGACCGGCCCGCTCGACCAGTGGCTCTCCGATCCCTTCACGCCGACGCTGCGCGACGGCAAGCTCTACGCGCGCGGCGCGGCCGACATGAAGACCTCGGACGCCGCCTTCGTCACCGCCACCGAACGCTTCCTCGCCGCCCACCCCGACCACAAGGGCTCGATCGCCTTCCTCCTGACCTCGGACGAGGAAGGCCCGGCCACCGACGGCACCGTCAAGGTCGTCGAAGCCCTGAAGGCGCGCAACGAACGGCTCGACTACTGCATCGTCGGCGAGCCGACCAGCGCCGCCGAATTCGGCGACACCATCAAGAACGGCCGCCGCGGCTCGCTTTCGGGCACGCTGCGCGTGAAGGGCGTGCAGGGCCACATCGCCTACCCGCACCTGGCGAAGAACCCGATTCATCTGGCCGCGCCGGCGATCGCCGAACTCGCCGACACCATGTGGGACGAGGGCAACGCCTACTTCCCGCCGACCACCTGGCAGATTTCCAACATCCACGGCGGCACCGGCGCCACCAACGTCATCCCCGGCACGGTCGAGATCCAGTTCAACTTCCGCTACTCCACCGCCAGCACCGCCGAGGGCCTGATGGACGCGACGAACGAAATCCTCGACAGCCACGGCCTCGACTACGAAATCGACTGGAACCTCTCGGGCAAGCCTTTCCTCACCCCGCGCGGCGCACTGTGCGAGCAGCTGTCCGAGGCGATCCGCGAAGTCACCGGCATCACGCCCGAACTCTCCACCACCGGTGGCACCTCCGACGGCCGCTTCATCGCCGACGTCTGCCGCGAAGTCGTCGAGTTCGGCCCGCTCAACATGAGCATCCACAAGCTCAACGAGCACGTCGAGGTGGCAGACATCGAACGCTTGGCGGCGGTCTACGAGAAGACACTGGTAAAGCTGCTGGGCTGATGCCATGAAACACTTCGACGACACCGAATCCCTCATCACCGTGCGCGACTGGCTGCGCTTCGCGGTGTCGCGCTTCAACGAGGCCGGCCTGTTCTTCGGCCACGGCTCGGACAACGCCTTTGACGAGGCGGCCTATCTCATCCTGCACACCCTGCACCTGCCGCTCGACCGGCTCGAGCCCTTCCTCGACGCCAGCCTGACCCACGGCGACGCCGAAGCGGTGAAAGCGGTGATCGAGCGCCGGGTGCAGGAGCGCATCCCCGCCGCCTACGTCACCCACGAAGCCTGGCTCGGGCCGCACCGCTTCTACGTCGACGAGCGCGTGATCGTGCCGCGCTCCTTCATCGCCGAGCTGCTGCACGAACAACTGTCGCCGTGGGTGGAAGATCCGGAAAACGTCACGCGTGCGCTCGACCTGTGCACCGGCTCCGGCTGTCTCGCGATCCTCGCCGCGCTGGCGTTCCCCAACGCCGACGTCGACGCGGTGGATCTGTCGCCCGATGCGCTCGACGTCGCCCGGCGCAACGTCGCCGACTACGGCCTCGCCGACCGCATCGAACTCGTCGAATCGGATCTGTTCGCGGGCCTCGCCGGACGCAGCTACGACGTAATCCTCAGCAACCCGCCCTACGTCAACGCCGAATCGGTCGCCGCGCTGCCGCCGGAATACCGGGCCGAGCCGGCGCTGGCGCTCGGCTCGGGCGAAGACGGGCTGGATGCGACGCGGCGGATCCTGGCGCAGGCGAAGGCGCACCTGAATCCGGGCGGCGTGCTGCTGGTCGAGATCGGCCACAACCGCGACGCACTCGAAGCCGCCTACCCCACCCTGCCCTTCACCTGGCTCGACACCTCGGGCGGCGACCAGTTCGTGTTCCTGCTGCGGCGCGAAGACCTGCTCCAGGCGTAGCGGACCGCGGTGACGGGCCTCGTCGCCCGCCCCTGATTTCTGATGTCTTACTGCCAGCCGTTACCGGCACGCGCCGGGCGGTCGAGCATGGCGGCCAGCGCCGCGGCGTCGACCGGCCGGCTCATCAGATAGCCCTGGCCGAATTCGCAGCCGTGGCGGCTGAGGAAATCGAACTGTTCCTCGGTTTCGATGCCTTCGGCGATGGCTTCCATACCCATGCCCTTGGCCAGTGCGAGGATGGTGGTGACGATCTGGGTGTCGCCGTGCTTGCCCGGAATGCGCTGCACGAAGGACTTATCGATCTTCAGCGCGTGGAAGGGCAGCTGCTTCAGGTAGCTGAGGCTGGAATAGCCGGTGCCGAAATCGTCGAGCGAGAGCTGCACGCCTCGTTCGCGCAGGGCGTCGAGCGTCGCGCGCACGTCGTCGTTCATGATCAGCATCACGTTCTCGGTGATTTCGAGTTCGAGGCATTCGGGCGCCAGACCGGTGCGCGTCAGCGCCTGATCGACCGAACGCACCAGGCGCTGGCCGTCGAACTGGCGCGTCGAGACGTTCACCGCCAGACGCAGGCCGTCGGCCCGACCCTCCTTTTGCCAGGCGCGCAGCTGCGCGCAGCCGGCTTCGAGCACCCATTCGCCGATGGGCACGATGAGTCCGGTGTCTTCCGCCGCCGGAATGAAGGCGTCGGGCATTACCAGGCCGCGCTCGGGATCGTTCCAGCGCAGCAGCGCCTCGGCGCCGACCAGACGGCGCCGGCGCAGATCGACGATGGGCTGGTAATACAGCGTGAACTCGTTGCGCTCGAGCGCCTGGCGCAGGCGGGTTTCGAGGGTGAGGCGTTCGACCACGCGCGCGGTCTGCTGCGCATGGTAGAAGAGGAAGCGGTTGCCGCCCTGCGCCTTAGCCTGGTACATCGCGGTGTCGGCGTGCTTCAGCAGCGCCTCGGCCGAGTCGGCGTCGTCCGGGTAGAAAGCGATGCCGACGCTGGCGCTGCTGTAGATCTGCGTCGGCCCGACGTGGAACGGCTCGGCCAGGCTGCGCAAGAGCCGCGTCGCCACCAGTTCGGCGTCGGCGTTCTGCTCGATGTTGGTCACGATGACCGTGAACTCGTCGCCGCCGAAGCGGCTCAGCTGGTCGTGCGCGCGCAGCACCGACTGCAGGCGGTCCGCCACCTGTTTCAGCAACTGGTCGCCGGCCAGGTGGCCCAGGCCATCGTTGACGTTCTTCAGGCGGTCGACGTCGATGAACAGCAGTGCCATGCGTTCGTGCGCGCCGTCCATCTCGGCCAGCGCCTGGTCCAGCGCGGCGCGGAAACCTTCGCGATTCGGCAGGCCGGTCAGGCTGTCGAAATAGGCGATCTGCTTGAGGTGCTGCTGCGCCACCTCGCGCTGGCGGATTTCGGCGTGCAGCATTTCGGCACGCCGCTGCAGCTCGCCGGTCTGGCGCTGCACCTGGCGTCGCAAAAAGGCGGCAATCGCCACGACCAGCGCCAGCACCGTCGCCGCCGTTCCCAGCACCCAGGGCAGCCAGCGCGGGTAGCGCTCGTCCGGCGCGGCCTCGAGCCAGCGCCGCAGCGTATCGTAGTAGGCCGAACGGTGATCGGCCTTGAGCAGCGCCAGGTGGCGGTCGAGCGCCTGCAGCACCGCCGGGTCGGCCTGTTTCGGCGCAGCGTAGTGCACGAATATCGGATTGAACACGATGCTGGTCACAACCACGTCGGAGCTGTGCGCGTGCAGCGCCGCGAACACCCGGTTCACCACGCCGGCGTCGGCGCGCCCCTCGGCGATGGCCTCCAGCACCTGGGGATAGGTGTCGACGTAGATCGGCGTGAATTCGGCGTCGAAGCGCGTCGCCAGCTCGATCAGGGCCTGGCTGTGCGTGCTGCTGCGCATCAGCGCGACCCGCTTGTCCTTGAGGTCGGGTAGGGATTCGATGCGGACACCGGCGCGTCGGAACACCATGCCCCAGTTGCCGAGCAGGCTCTCCTTCGAGAACTGGAAGCGCTGCGCACGCGCCTCGTTGTAGGCGATGCCGACCATCAGGTCGATTTCGCCGCGCTCGAGGCGTTGCATCAGTCCTTCGAAGGAATCTGGAACGTAAGTCAGCTTCCAGTGCTCGCGCTCGGCCATCCAGCGCAGCATGTCAATGGCGATGCCTTCCGGCGGCGCGCCTTCGGGCAGGCCGACGATGGGCGGATTGTCGAATACGCCGACCCGCACCCCCCTCGTCTCGGCGGCCGCCAGGGCCCAGGCCGGCCACAGCAGCCACAGCAGGCCCAGCGTGATCAAAATCCGGTTACTCACTTTTATCGTTCTCGTTCTTGGCCCACAGACGCTTGTCTGACAGTTACGGTCAACGCGCCCGCGACTTGAGCCCGGAGTATAGACAACCCCGGGAAAAAACCATTGTTTTAAAAGGGGAAAACGGCCTGAGTCTCAGGCGTTGGCCAAGCGCTCGGCAAGCTGCGCCACCGCCTGGCGCACCGACGGAGACACCGGCGCGCCCGGCTCGGCCGAGGCGATCTCGATGCCGACGACCTCGACCCGCTGCGGCAGGCTGCCGAGCGCCTGCGCCAAGGCCAGCGCGGCGAGCACGCCGAAGCCGTGACTCGACAGGTCGGCGCCGGCCAGACTCCAGTCAACGTCGATCCAGCGGTGGATTTCGCCCGGCGTACCGTCGCTTTGCAGGGCGTCGACCAGGATCACGTGGTCGGCGCCTTCGAGGCGGGCGAGCAGGCTGGCGCCGGGGCGGTCGAGCTTGGCGAGCGCGACGTGGCCGCCCGCTTCGACGCCGCGCGCACGCAGCGCGTCGACGACCAGCCAGCCCGCCTGATCGTCGCCGGACGGCGAGCCAATGCCGAGAATATGCAGCGTCATCGCCGGACGTTGAGGCGGAGGAAATGCGTCGCGCAGGAAATGCAGGGGTCGTAGTTGCGGATGACCTTCTCGCAATGCAGGCGCAGCGCGTCGTCGGGCTGGTCCAGGCCGAAATTCAGCAGCGACCGTCGCAGGTCTTCCTCGATACGCGCCTGGTTCTGGCTGGTCGGCGGCACGATGCGCGCGTTGACCACGCGGCCGTCGCCGTCCATTTCGTAGCGGTGCCACAACAGGCCGCGCGGCGCTTCGGTGCACGCCATGGCGACGCCGGCGCGCGGCGTGACCGGCACCCAGGGCGAATCGGGAGTGCGGTAACCGGCGAGCAGCCGGTGCGCCTCGCGCAGCGCCAGCAGGATTTCGACCGCGCGCGCCGTCAGGCTGTGGAAGACGTTGCGGTTCGGCAGCGCCAAGCCGACTTCGCCGAGCAGCGCGCGGACGTCGTCCGGCAGGCGGTCGGCGCTGAGGTTGAGCCGCGCCAGCGGGCCGACGAGATAGGGCTGGCCGCGGTAGCGGCTGAACAGCGCGGTCGAATGCGGCTCGTGGCGTTCGGCGAAGTGCGCGTCGAATTCCTCGGGCGTGATCACGCGGCCGTCGCTGGCGGCGATGTCGCCGTACTCGATCGCATAGAGGGCCGGGTGGCGCGTCGCCACCGAAATGAAATCCTGATCGTCCGCCGGCATCGGGATCGCCGCCGCCCAGCGCAGCAGCGACTCGGCTTCCGGCAGCGCGGCTTCTAGCTTGTCGCGCAGCGCCGCCACCCGTGCCGGCGCCAGCGCACCGTGGAAACCGCCGATGCGCACGCCGACCGGGTGCACCGAGCGCGCGCCGAAGAGGTCCATCAGTTCGTTGCCGAGCGCCTGCAGGCGCAGGCCGCGCCGCACTGCGTCGGGCGCCCGTTTCGCCAGTTCGATCGCGTTGCCGCAGCCGAAGAAATCCGGCGCGGCGAGCAGGTGGATGTGCAGGCTGTGGCTCTGGATCCACTCGCCGCAGTAGAACACCCGGCGCATCGCGCGCGCCCAGGGACTCAGTTCCACGCCGTAGAGCTTTTCCAGCGCGCTCGCCGCGGTGACCTGGTAGGCGACCGGGCAGATGCCGCAGATGCGCGCGACCAGATCGGGAATCTCGGTGTAGTGCCGGCCTTCGAGGAATTTCTCGAAGAAGCGCGGCGGCTCGAAAATGCGCAGGCGCAGTTCGGCGATGTCGCCGTCCTCGATGCGCAGGTCGAGCGCGCCCTCGCCTTCCACCCGTGCGAGCACGGGCACGTGGATCGCGACGCTGCGCTTCTCAGTCATGGCGCTGCCCCCGCACCGCCTGCGCCGCAGCGAGGAAGACCGGCGCCTGGCTGTTGATCGACTGGAAGCGCTGCGCGATCGCCGTCGCATCGAGGCCAAGCCGGGTGAATTGTTCGGCGAGCACCGCGGTGTTGGGGTTCTCTGCCGGACCGTAGCAGCCGTAGCAGTCGCGTCCCAGGCCCGGGCACAATGCGCCGCAGCCAGCGCGTGTCACCGGCCCCATGCAGGCGATGCCACGCGTCACCATCACGCACGGATAACCCGCGCGCTTGCATTCGACGCACACCTTGTCGGCATTGTCGCGCGGCGCCACGCCGAGCAGCAGCGCGTTCACCGCCGCGAGCATCTGCGGCCCGCTCACCGGGCAGCCCCATAGCTCGAAATCGACTTTCACATGCTGCGCGATCGGCGTCGAGCGATCGAGGCTCGCGATCGCCTCGGGATGCTGGTAGATCTGCGTCACCCAGCCTGCATCGAACACGCCGTTGCGCAGGCCCTGGATGCCGCCCGTGGTCGCGCACGCGCCGATCGCGATGAGGATGCGGCTGTGGTCGCGGATGTGGCGAATGCGTTCGAGGTCCTCCGGCGTCGAGACGCTGCCCTCGACGAAGGCGAGGTCGACGTCGGTGTCCGGGTCGAGTGGGCCGGCTTCGGCAAAATGGACCAGGTCCACCCGTTCGGCGAGCGCGAGCAGGTCTTCGCCCAGATTGAGAAAAGCGAGCTGGCAGCCATCGCAGGAGCTGAACTTGTGCACCGCGACACGGGGTTTGGCAGGCGTCGGCACGCGCATCAAAACCCCTTGTGCGCGAGCAAGGTCTTCACCTCGCCCCAGTTGAACACCGGACCGTCGCGGCAGACGAAGGCGCCGCCGAGCTGGCAATGTCCACAGCGGCCTACGGCACACTGCATGTTGCGCTCCAGGGACAGAAAAAGCCGAGATTCCGGCAGACCGCGCCCGAGCAGGCTGTCGGCGGCGGCGTGCATCATGCCCTCGGGGCCGCACATCATCGCCACTGCGCATTGCGGGTCGAAGCGCGCAAGCCCGAAAAGTTCGGTCACCCGTCCGACGTGCCAGGGCCAGAACTGCGCACCTTCGCTTGCGGCGACCAGCACCTGGGTGTTGGGCAGCTTTGCCCAGGCGGCGTACTGTTCGCGCCAGATGAGGTCATCCGCGTGCTTCACGCCCTGGATGATAACGAGCTTGCCGAAGCGTTCGCGGCGCTTCAGCACATAGTGGATCACCGACACCACCGGCGCGCAGCCCAGCCCCCCGGTGACGAGCACGAGGTCGCAGCCGCTGACTTCCTGCAGCGGCCAGCCGCGCCCGAAGGGGCCGCGCAGGCCCACGCGGTCGCCCGGCTGCAGCTTGGCGAGGCCCTGCGTGACCCGCCCCAGCGCACGGATGGTGTGGCCGATGCCGTCGTGGTCCTCGGGGTCGGACATGATCGAGATCGGCACCTCGCCCACGCCATAGAGATAGAGCATGTTGAACTGCCCCGGCGCGAAGCGGTACGCCGCCTGCGCCGCTGCGTCGTCGAGCTTGAGGCGCAGGGTGAAGATGGTCGGCGATTCCTGGGTGCGCGCCACGACGCTGGCGGCGTGGGGTGCGGCGGCATCCATCGGCACGGGCGCGTTCATGCCTGTCCCTCCGTCAAGGCCGCGACTTCCTCGGTGAGGTCGATCCCCACCGGGCACCAGGCGATGCAGCGCCCGCAGCCGGTGCAGCCGCTGCGGCCGAACTGGTCGTGCCAGCCGGCGAGCTTGTGGGTGAGCCACTGGCGGTAGCGGGTGCGGATATCCGGCCGCACGTTGAAGCCGTGCAGGTGGCCGTGTGATTCGCCGAAGCACGAATCCCACACGCGTTCGTGCGTGCTGGACGCCCCGTCGAGCGCAGGCTGGTCGAGTTCGGCGTGGCAGAAGCAGGTCGGGCACACCGCGGTGCAATTGCCGCAGGCGAGGCAGCGCGCCGCGACCTCGTCCCAGCGCGGATGCTCGAGTTGGCGCATCAAGGCATCATGAAGATTGCGGCTCGGCAGCCTGCGTGTCTGCGCCGCGGCGGCCGCTTCGCCCTGGACGCGCGCGGCGTCGAGCTGCTGCGCGGTCGCCGGCGCAAGATTCAGCGGGGCGAGCACCGCCCGCCCCGCTTCGCTGCCGGCGGTGGCGACGAAGCCATCCGGCAGTTCAGCGAGCGCGATGTCGTAGCCCGAAGTCGGCGTCGGTCCGTCGCCGGTCGACGCGCAGAAGCAGGTTGCTGCCGGCACCGCGCACTGCACGGCGACGAGGAAGAGCGCGGCGCGGCGCGCGGCGTACTGCGCGTCGATGCGCCCTACTCGCAGGAAATGCGCGTCCTGCAGCGCGAGCGCGGCGAGGTCGCAGGCGCGCACGCCGATCACCGCCTGCTTCGGCGGTGCCGGCCGCACCGCTTCGAAGTCCAGCGCGCCGGCGGCATCGCGCGCCACCCGCCACAGCGTTTCCTGCGGGGCGAAATTGAGGGGCTTGAGCGCCTGCGGGCCGTTGGCCCAGGCGAAATAGCGGTTTTCCGGATCGGATGTCAGGCGGTACTGGCCTGGCCCCTGCGCGGCCTGCAGGCCGCGCGGCAACGCATCGGGAGTTTCCAGTTCGCGCAGGACGATGGCGCCGTTTTCCACCGCGGGTCCCGTGCAGCGGTAGCCCGACTGCCTGAGCGCCGCCAGCAACGCAGGCAAGCGACCGGTCGGCAGCAGCAAGGCGGGTTCGGCGTTGACGGTCATGTCCAGGCAGGGTCCGGTTTCCCACAGTGTAGGCGCAAAGACCGGCGCGGAACAGACGCCAGATTCGCACGCGCCGCGTTTCACGATTGTGAAAAAGTCCCTCCTGCGGCCTTCGCTATAATGCGCCTTTCCGCAGAGACGAAGGAGCCTCCCATGGCGCAGCAAATCGATGTCTTTATCGCTTCTCTGACCACCTTCTGGACGCAGCTCGCCGGCTTCGTGCCGCAATTGCTCGCCGCGCTGCTGCTGCTCTTCATCGGCTGGCTGTTCGCCAACCTGGTGCGTACTGGCGTCACCAAGCTGCTCGATGTGCTCAAGTTCGACAGCCTGGCGGAAAAGACCGGCATCGAGGCCTTCCTCAAGCAGGGCCACCTCGACGTGTCGCTGTCCAAGCTCCTCGCGCGGCTCGCCTACTGGATCGTGATCTTCGTCGTCATCGTCACCGTCGCCAACAGCCTCGGCCTGCACATGGTCGCCGAGCTCTTCAACAAGGTGGTGTTCTACATCCCCAACATCATCGTCGCCATCCTGGTGCTGGTGTTCGGCGTGCTGGTGGCGCGCTTCATCAACCGCCTGGTGTTCGCCTACCTCAACAACATGGGGGTGCAGGGCGCGCTGACGATCAGCACCATTTCCGAATACGCGATCATCGTGTTCGTCGTGTTCGTCGCGCTGGAGCAGCTCGAGATCGGCACCCACCTGCTGACGGCGGCGTTCCAGATCGGCTTCGGCGCCATCGGCCTCGCGTTTGCGCTGGCCTTCGGCCTGGGCGGCCGCGAATGGGCCGCCGGGGTCATCAAGAAACTGACGGAGAAATAAAACCGGGCGGGCAGTTCCGCCCGATTCAGCGTATGCGCGGCTTGCGCGTGTGCTTGTCCGGCACGCCGCGCGCCTGTCGGCGCGGCGTGGGCGCCATGCCGGCCCATTCCAGTACCCGTGCGACCAGGTCGTCGTCGAGCTCGGTCTTCTGCCCGCGCTTCAGCTGCGGCGGCAGCGCGATCGGGCCGAAGCGGATGCGCGTCAGCCGCGACACCGTGAAGCCCAGGTGCTCGAAAATCCGCCGCACCTCGCGCTTGCGGCCTTCCTTGATGATGACGCGATACCAGCGGTTGGCGCCCTCGCCGCCCGCGCGGAAGCAGCTCTGCAGATGCGCCGGGCCGTCGTCGAGCTCGACGCCGTCGAGCAATTGCTGGATCTGCTCGTCGCTCAGTTCGCCGAGGATGCGCACGGCGTATTCGCGCTCGACCTCGAAGCGCGGGTGCATCAGCTGGTTGGCGAGCTCGCCCGAGGTGGTGAAGATCATCAGGCCGTCGGTGTTGTAGTCGAGCCGGCCGATGGAAATCCACTTGGCGCCGCGCAGCTTGGGCAGCGCGTCGAACACGGTGGCGCGGCCCTTGGGGTCGTCGCGGCTGACGATCTCGCCTTCCGACTTGTGATAGATCAGGATGCGGGTGCGCCGCGTGTCCTCGAAGCGAAGATACACGCGACGGCCACTCACCTTGACCACGTCGCGCGGACCGACCTTCATGCCGAGCGTCGCGGCCTCGCCGTTGACCTGCACGCGGCCTTCGGCGATCCACTCTTCCATTTCGCGGCGCGAGCCGAGGCCGGCGGTGGCCAGCGCCTTCTGCAGGCGCTCGCTCGGCGCCTCGGGGGCGGTGGCCTGCTGCAGGCGGGCGGCGGCGCGGCCCTTGGGGGCCGTCGGCGAACGCCGGATGGGGGATGCGGGACGGGCCATGTTCAGGGGGTCTCGGTGGCGGCGGCGGCGATTTCGATCACCGCGCCAAAGGGGGCGGGCTGCGCCACTTCGATGATCGCACCCAGGCTGCGCTGCCCCGCGATTTCGACGATCGCGCCGAAGCTTTCCAGCGCGTCGTGCTCGCGCAATTCCGGAATCAGCGCGGTTTCGCTCGGCGCGACCAGGTTGCCAAGCTCTTCCAGCGGCGGCAGCTCGGACAGCGTGCGCAGGCCGAGGTCGGAGAGGAAATGACTGGTGGTGCCGAACAGCGCCGGGCGGCCCGGCACGTCGCGGTGGCCGATCGCCTCGATCCAGCCGCGCTCTTCCAGCGTCTTGATGATATTGGGGTTGACCGACACGCCGCGGATGTCCTCGATGTCGCCGCGCGTCACCGGCTGGCGGTAGGCGATGATCGCCAGCGTCTCCAGCACCGCGCGCGAATAGCGCGGCGGCTTCTCGTCCTTCAGCCGCGAAATCCATGGCTGCATCTCCGGCCGCGTCTGGAAGCGCCAGCCGTCGGCGACCTGCACCAGCTCGACGCCGCGGCCGTGCCAGGCCTGCTGCAGCGATTCGAGCGACCGGCGCAGCACGTCGTTGGCCAGACTTTGTTTAGACCCATCCGCCTCGAACATGCGCTTCATGTCGGCGAGCGTCAGCGGCTCGGGCGCGGCGAGCAGCGCGGCTTCGAGCACGCGCGCGAGGTCGTCCGGATGGTCATTCGGCTGAAGATTCATGGAGCTTCACGTAAATGGGGGCAAAGGGTTCGGCCTGCGTCACGTCGAGCAGGGTTTCCTTGGTGAGTTCGAGCACGGCGAGGAAGGTCACCACCAGCTCGTGCACCGTCGCAGCGGCGGGGAACAAGTCCTTGAATTCGCAGAACTCGCCCGGCGTCAACTGCTTCAGGATGCGCGTCATGACTTCGCGGATGGAGAGATCCTGACGGCCAATGCGGTGGTGGGTACGCGTCTTGGCGCGCGACAGGATCGCCAGCCAGGCGGCGGCGAGTTCCTCCGGATGCACGCTCGGCAGGCGCTTCGCCGCCGCCGGCAGGAACACGCTCACGGTGTCGAAGTCGCGCCCGGCCTGCGGCATCGCGTCCAGATGCTGGCCGGCGAGCTTCATCTGCTCGTATTCCATCAGCCGGCGCACCAGCTCGGCGCGCGGGTCCTCGCCCTCGCCCGCCTCCTCCGCCTGCTCGCGGCGCGGCAGCAGCATGCGCGACTTGATGTCGATCAGCATCGCCGCCATCAGGAGGTATTCCGCCGCCAGCTCCAGCTTGGTCGCCCGCGCCGCCTCGACGTAGGTCATGTATTGCCGAGTCAGGTCCGCCATCGGAATGTCGAGCACGTCGAGGTTCTGCTTGCGGATCAGGTACAGCAGCAGGTCGAGCGGGCCCTCGAAGGCCTCGAGGAAGATTTCCAGGGCGTCGGGCGGAATGTAGAGATCCTGCGGCAGCTCGGTCAGCGGCTCGCCGCGCACCTTGATGACGGGTGCGACGGGCGCGGCGGGCGTTTCCGGGGGGGCGGGATCGAGAAGCTCGACTTCGGTCATGGGCGGCATTTTAACCGAGGAGCCCACGCGGCCCGGGATTTGATTACGGTTTCCTTGCAGCGGGCCGGATTTCATCCGCACTTGCATTTTACCGAACGGTCAACTAGCATCCGGTTCATGAACGCTGCCACCGATACCCGCTCCCGCATCATCGCCGCCGCCAAGCCGCGCTTCCATTCGCGCAGCTACGCAAACGTCGGCATCCAGGAAATCTGCGATAGTGCCGGCGTGCAGAAAGGCAGTTTCTACCACTTCTTCCCCTCAAAGCGCGACCTCGTACTTGCGGTCATCGACGAGTTCGCCGACGACTGGGCCAACGGCTTCGTCGCTGAGGCCTTCGACCCCGCCCTGCCGCCGATGGAGCGCATCGACTACCTGGTCGACGCCGCCTACTTCTGGCAGAAGTCGATCAAGCAGGTGCACGGCCGCATGCTCGGCTGCATCTTCGGCAACCTCACGCTCGAAGTCAGCACCCAGGACGACATCCTGCGCGCCAAGCTGCTGGCGATCTTTTCGCGCGCCAAGTCGCGCTTCAAGGCCACACTCGAAGAAGCCGTGACCGCCGGCACGATCGCCGCGCTCGACGCCGACCTCACCGCGGAGGCCATGCTGGCCTACCTGGAAGGCGTGATCCTGCTCGCCAAGTCACAGAACGACCCCGAGGTGATCTACCGCCTCGGCCCCGCAATCAAGACGCTGCGCGTCGAAAAGGCCGCCTGAACGCCATGCAGCCCAGCCGCTTTTTTTTCGTTTTCGACTTAACCGACTGGTCTAGCGAACCGTCGGAGCTTGCCTCGCCGTCTGTTTTCTCCCTGCAGTGCCTTGCCTTTTCGCCCGGCAATTTTTTTGCCGATCATCTTGACCGGACGGTCATCTACTAGAGGAGGTTTCACCATGAGCACCAACGCAACCCAGACCCTGGACACCCGCGGCATGAACTGTCCCCTGCCGATCCTGCGCACCAAGAAGGCCCTGGCAGAACTTGCCCGCGGTGAAACCCTCGCCGTCACCGCCACCGACCCCGGCTCGCTCAAGGACATGCAGGCCTTCTGCAAGCAGACCGGCAACGAACTGATCGCGTCGAGCGCGAACCAGGGCGAGTTCGAATTCCTCATCCGCAAGTCATAAGGAGACGACCATGGGCGCACCTGAAAAAATGCTTGCCGAACACCTCGATCCTGCGCGGCTCGACCAGTGGTTCGACCAACGCTTCGAAGCGAAGATGGCCGAGCGCGAAGCCGCGCACGTGCCATCGCTGGCTATCATCGCCACCAAGGGCACGATGGACTGGGCCTACCCGCCCTTCATCCTCGCCTCCACCGCCGGCGCACTGGGCTGGGATGTGTCGGTGTTCTTCACCTTCTACGGTCTTGAACTGCTGAAGAAGGACCTGCACCTGGAGATCAGCCCACTCGGCAACCCGAGCATGCCGATGAAGATGCCGTTCGGCCCGCAGTGGCTGAAGGACATCAACTGGAAAGTGCCGAACGTCGTCATGGCAGGCCTGCCGGGATTCGAGAAAGTGGCGACCGGGCTGATGGAGCAGACGGTGAAGAGCAAGGGCGTCGCCAGCATCGACGAACTACGCAGCGCCTGCCTCGAGGCCGACGCCAAGCTCTACGCCTGCCAGATGACGGTCGACCTGTTCGGCTATTCGCAGGACGAGTTCATCCCGGATATCGCGGGCTGGATCGGTGCGGCGAGTTTCCTGCCGCAAGCGCAGAAGTCGGATGTTTGTCTGTTTATCTGATTCGTGCGCTGCCCGGGTCGCGTCGGATGTATCGGCGCGGACCGGGCGGCACCTGCAATCGTAATGCGCGGGTATGGGGCCCCGGGCAGGAAACGTGGTTTATTCCCCATTGTTCCAAGCGCTGCCCCCACGGACGTTCCCCGCTTCGCGGGATGCAGCGTCAACCCGGCATTTCCCTCACACCTGCCCGATCTGTTCGCGCAAGCTCGCCAGATCCGCCGGCTCGCCGCGGACGCGGAAGAACGCGCCCGCCTCGTCGGCGCGCTCGTCCAGTACGTCGCAGCGGGCGAAGATCTCGCCGCGCAGCTGCTGGGCAGACCAGGGCAGGAAAAGCTCGGCTTCGACGAGGTCTTTCTGGAAGAAGGCGACGATGGCGCGGTGCAGGGTCGCGACGTCCTCCGGGCGGCGCGCGCTCATGACGATGCAGCCGGGGTAGCGGGCGTGCAGTTCGGCGGTGCGTTCGGCCTGGGTCGCGGCGTCGCCGACGTGGTCGATCTTGTTGAAGATGCGGAGGCGCGGCACGTCCTGCGCGCCGATTTCGTTGAGCACGTCCTCAGTGGCTTCGATCTGCCGCTCGAAGCCGGGGTCGCTGGCGTCGACGACGTGGAGCAGCAGCGAGGCGTCGAGCGCTTCTTCGAGGGTGGACTTGAACGACGCGACCAGGCCGTGCGGCAGGTTTTTAATAAAACCTACGGTGTCGCTGACCAGCACGCGCGGGATGCTCTCGGGGTAGAGGGTGCGCACGGTGGTGTCGAGCGTGGCGAAGAGCTTGTTGGCGACCAGCACTTCGCTGCCGGTGAGCGCGCGCATCAGGGTGGACTTGCCGGCGTTGGTGTAGCCGACCAGCGCCACGCTGGCGAGGCCCTGGTGCGCCTGCCGCCGCGCGCGCTGGGTCTTGCGCTCGGCGTCCATCGCGGTGATTTCCAGTTGCAGTTCGGCGATGCGGTCGCGGATCTTGCGCTTGTCGAGCTCGGTGTGCGATTCGCCGGCGCCGCGGCCGCCGACGCCGCTGCGCTGCCGCCCCTGCGGCCCAGCGAGCTTGGCCGCCTCGCGCAGGCGCGGCGCCATGTAGCCGAGGCGGGCGATCTCGACCTGCGCGCGCGCGGCGCGCGAACGCGCGTTGCGGTGGAAGATTTCGAGAATGACCATGGTGCGGTCCATCACCTCGCAGCCGGCGTCCTTTTCCAGGTTGCGCGCCTGCGACGGCGAGATTTCGTGGTCGACCAGCAGGGCCTCGATCGGCACGGGCGACACCGCGTCGGCCGCGTCGTCGCTGCCCGGAACGAGCGTGGAGAGCTTATACAGGGGATTCTGCGGCGCGCGCTCGGGCTCGTCGTCGGCGTCGGCCGCTTCGCCGCGCACGAAGTGGCGGATTTCCTGCCGCTTGCCGACGCCCAGGTAGGCGGTCGAGTCAAAGCCCGCGCGTTTCTGCGTGAAGGTGCGGGTGACGGTGTAGCCCAGCGTCTTGGCGAGTTCGCGCAGCTCGGTCAGCGAGGCCTCGAACTCGAAATCACTCACGCCCGGCAGCTGCACGGCGGCCGCGATGGCGTAGCGGGGTTTTTCAGGGGCGTCGTTGGGCATGCGGGGACTTATGTTGTGGAGGCGAAGGCGGATAGTACCCGTCATTGCAGGGATTGATAGTTTGGCGGGGATGAACGGCATTGCGCATGCCCGGGCGTGCGCCGGGGTGGCGGGACCCCCTGCCCGCTTCCGTCGCCCGGCCCATGCCCCGGAGAGGCGGGTTGGCGCGTTGACGCGCGCCAACATGCGCGCATAATGCACAGAATTCTGTACAAATCAGGAGCCATCATGGCCTTCTCGACGCAGGACGTGATTCCCCTTTCGCAGGCACGCGCCAACCTTTCCGAACTGGCCGACCAGGTGAAGGCCGGCGCGGAAAAGATCGTGACGAAGAACGGCGAAAGCTACGTTGCACTCATCGACGCCGCGCGCCTCGACTACTACCACCAGCTTGAGCGCGAGCGCATTCACCTGCTGATTCTTGAGGACGCGCACCGCGGGCTCGAAGACATCGCTGCCGGCCGCGTCGAAAACGCCGACGCCGCCCTGGCCCGATTACAGAAAGGTCGCACAGCAGCAAAGTCCGGCCGCAAGCGTGGCTGAGCCACGCAACACGGTCGAGCTGGCCGGCCATTTCCTGGCCTGCCTCGATTCGATCGATCGCTTTCTGCAAGAGGCCGACGCAGGCTTCGCCTACGACGATCTGCTCGCCCAACTGCGCGCGGAACTCATCCCCAATCTGAGCCGGTTTCCCGGCATGGGCCGGCGCTATCTGGACACCCCGCCGCGTTCGGTCGAAGGGCTGGGCCTGCTTGCCACGCTGCCGCCGGGCGCGGCCGACCGATTGCATCTGATCCTGCTGGGCGACTATCTGGTGCTTTATGTCGTGGACGACCGCAAACGCACCGTCACCCTGCTATCGATTCGCCACCACCGGCAGTTGTCGTTCGACTTTGTGCGCATGTGGGGCGGCGAATGACCTTCCCGCGCGAGCGTGGTTTATCCGGTTAATGGCTTGTCCGACTGAAAGAAACGTTGTTTTGCAAGACCCCGCGGCCCGCGGCGTTGTCTTTATTTGACGAAGAAGGCCTCAGCTTTCTTTACCACTTCAGCGTAGTAGTTGAGGGCAGTCTCGGCCGTAGCCGAAAGGTCCTCTGGATTGATGGAGTTCCCATTGTGGGTGGTGGGTACTTCATATGTCCTCCCTCGATTCACGACACGGGCCATTCTGGCTCTCGCCGGTTTGAATTCGAACTTGAGAGGTTGCTTAGAGCGAACGTGAATGCCACGTTCGCTCGATCTGATTTCAAGATGCTCGATAAGGACCGAACCATCAGGCTGTACGCCGACACCATCTGCGAGTCCTATTCCAACACTGCCGGGTTCTCGCTCGGTAATCTCATTGACTGTGTGCTCTTCCGCTCCCCGGGCATTGCATAGGTACGCAAGAAGAGGATCCTTCCGACGGAACTCCTCGATGGGCGCAGCCCAATTGCCAAATTTTGGGCTTTTCCCGTAGTGCGCCTTAGTCTTGTTCCATACCCGTTCAATGCGGTGCAAGAAAGCTTTCCAATGCTCTTCGAACTCGTCAAGAGAGAGGGCTGACCTCATACGCGCGATTGCCTCGCCCGCGCGCTCAAGCTCTGCATGTGGGGCTGTGGAACGTTGCATGTTTCAAAACGCCTAACGATACTAAGAATACGTCCCTCGACTTCCCACGCTGCCCAAATCGGCACGCGAACAAGCCTGTGTGCTGTAGTTGTTTGGTTTCGCGAGACTCTACTCCCCGTCCATGCAACCAAGCAAACCTGAAAATCGCGGACGACAGTTCGCGTAATTTTTTACCTGGCTGTCCCCTCACCCAAACACCACCGCCGCCACATCCTGATACCGCTTGGCGAAATGCACCGTCATTCCGGCGCGGATGTGGTCGGGCAGCTTGTCGAAATCGCGGCGGTTGGCCTCGGGCAGGATGAGTTCGTGCAGGCCGATGCGGCGGGCAGCGATGACCTTCTCGCGGATGCCGCCGACCGGCAGGACCTGGCCGGTGAGGGTGAGTTCGCCGGTCATGGCGAGCGGGCGCGGGACTTTCTTGTTCTTCGCCAGCGACAAGAGCGCGGTGGCCATGGTGACGCCGGCACTGGGGCCGTCCTTGGGCGTGGCGCCTTCCGGAACATGGAGATGCACGAAGCTCTTGTCGAAGAAGGTCTCGTCCGCCCCGTAGGCCTTGAGGTGCGAGGCGACGTAGCTGTAGGCGATCTCGGCGGATTCCTTCATCACCTCGCCGAGCTTGCCGGTGAGCTTGAATCCACGGTTGAGCGTGTGCACCCGGGTGGCCTCGACCGGCAGCGTGGCGCCGCCCAGCGCGGTCCACGCCAGCCCCGTGACGACGCCGACGCCGGTAAGCGGCTTTTCCTTGGTGAACACGGGCTTGTCGAGGTAGGCCTCGATCTCGCTCACACCGATCTTGATTGGCGTGGCCGCGCCGCCGAGGATCTTCACCACGGCCTTGCGTGCCACCCGCCCGAGCTGCTTTTCCAGGTTGCGCACGCCGGCCTCGCGGGCGTAGCCCTCAATGACGTGGCGGATCGCGCCTTCGCTGATCGTGAGCTGGTGCTTCTTCAGCCCCGACTTTTCCAGCACGCGCGGCCACAGGTGGTGTTTGGCGATGGCGACCTTCTCCGCGGTGATGTAGCCGGACAGCCGGATGACTTCCATGCGGTCGAGCAGTGCCGACGGGATGCTGAAGTCGTTGGCGGTACAGATGAACAGCGCCTTGGATAAGTCAAAGCGCACGTCGAGGTAATGGTCGAGGAAGTCGGCGTTCTGCTCGGGGTCGAGCACTTCGAGCAGCGCGCTCGCCGGGTCGCCCTGGTAGCTGGCGCCGATCTTGTCGATCTCGTCCAGCATGATGACCGGGTTGGCCGAGCCGGCCTCCTTCAGCGCCTGCACGAACTTGCCCGGCATGGCGCCGATGTAGGTGCGTCGGTGGCCCTTGATCTCGGCCTCGTCGCGCATGCCGCCGACCGAGAAGCGGTAGAACTTGCGCCCCAAGGCTTCCGCGATGGACTTGCCGATCGAGGTCTTGCCGACGCCGGGCGGGCCAATCAGCAACAGGATCGACCCCGCCATCTCGCCACGCATGGCGCCGACGGCGAGGAATTCTACGATGCGGTCCTTCACGTCTTCCAGACCGTCGTGGTCGCGGTCGAGGATCCTGCGCGCGCGCTCGAGGTCGATCTTGTCCTGGGTATAAACGCCCCACGGCAGCACGGTCAGCCAGTCGAGGTAGTTGCGGGTGACGTTGTATTCGGCCGAGCCGGTCTCCAGCATCGAGAGCTTGTGCATTTCCTCGTCGATGCGCTTCTTCGCCTGCTCCGGCAGGGTGAGCTTGGCGAGGCGCTCGCGGAAGGTGTCGAGCTCGGCGGTCTTGTCGTCCTTGGCGATTCCGAGCTCTTTTTGAATGGCCTTGAGCTGCTGGCGCAGGAAGAATTCGCGCTGCTGCTGGGTCATTTTCTCGTCGACGCGCTCGCGGATCTGCGATTGCAGGCGGGCGACGTCGAGCTCCTTCTTCAGCAGCACCAGCACTTTTTCCATGCGCTTCTTCAGCGCGAAGGCTTCGAGCACCTCCTGCAGGTCGATCTTCGACGCAGTGGTGAGGCTGGCGGCGAAGTCGGTGAGCTGCGAGGGCTCGTTGGGGCCGAAGCGGTTGAGGAAGAACTTGAGCTCCTCGGAATACAGCGGGTTGAGCGGCAGGAGCTCCTTGATGGTGTTGATGATGGCGATGGAATAGGCGCGGATTTCCTCGGAATCCGCCCGGCCCGGCTCGTTGGGATACTCGACGCGCACCTTGTACGGCACGGTTTCCGACAGCCATTCGACGATGCGGAAGCGGCGCACGCCCTCGGCGATGAACTGCATCTTGCCGTCGCTGCGCACCGGGTGGTGGATGCGCACGGCGGTGCCGACCATGCGGAAGTCGCTGCGCTTCACGTCGTCGGTGTTCTCGGGTTTGACCACGACCAGGCCGACCATGTGGTGCGGCGTCTCGCCGATAGCCTCGACGGTGGAGAGCCACGGTGCCTCGTTCATCAGCAGCGGCACGGTCTGCGCCGGGAAAAAGGGCTTTTCGGTGAGCGGCAGCAGGTAGAGCTCGTCCGGCAGCGCCGGCGCGGCCGGCAGCTTGCGGTCGTCGGGGAGGATTTCACCTTCGAGGGTGGGGTCGTTGGGCATGGTCCGCGGTTCCTGTTCAGTTCAAGCCGAGCAGGAAGTATCGGGCCGATTGGCGGTATTTCAAGGCGCCCGGCCGCAGGCCGGGCTCATTCTCCGGCGGGCTTGGGCGCGACGGGGAGTTCCTGGACCAGGTCGGGCAGGCCGGACAGGATCATGAGTTCGACGCGGCGGTTGCGCGCCCTGCCCTCCGGCGTGGCGTTGGAGGCGATCGGCTGGCTCGCCTCGCGGCCGATGGCGTAGAGCCGCCCGGAGGCGATGCCGTTCTCCGCCAGCAGGCGCACCACGCTGGTGGCGCGCACGGCGGAAAGCTCCCAGTTGGACGCGAACAGCGGACTGCGGATGGGCACGTCGTCGGTGTGGCCGGTAACTTCGAGCTTGAACGGTTCGTTCTTCAGGGTTTGCGCGACCGCGCGCAGCACGGCGAGCGACTCGGGTTGCAGCTCGGCGCGCCCCGCCTCGAACAGCACGTTGGCGTTGATCTCGATGCTGACGCCGCGGCGGCTCTGGGTGAGGCGGACCTTGCCCTCCTTGACCAGCGGGCCCATCGCCTCGAGCAGGTTGTTGGCCACCGTGGTCATGTGCTCCTGCTCCTCGATCGCCTGCTGCTCCTTCAGGCTGCGCTGGCGCACCTCGGGCGGCAGCGGTGCCTCGGTGAGCTGCGGCACCGGCATCTCGACCGTCGGCCCGCCCTTGCCGAAAGCGCTGCCGAGGGTGCTGGCAAGCACGCGGTACTTGGATTCGTTGACCGCCGAGATCGCGTACATGACGACGAAGAAGGCGAACAGCAGCGTGATGAAGTCGGCGTAGGAAATCAGCCAGCGATCGTGGTTCTCGTGGTCGCTGCGGATGCGGCGGCGGCGGCGCATGCTGGGCTCCGCTCAGAGATAGCCCTTGAGCCGGGCCTCGATGATGCGCGGGTTGTCGCCCTGGGCGATGCAGACCAGGCCGTCGCAGAGGATTTCGCGCTCGCTGACCTGGCGCGCGATGATGAACTTGAGCTTGTTGGCGATCGGCAGGAAGACCAGGTTGGCGAGTCCGACGCCGTAGATGGTGGCGACGAAGGCGACCGCGATGCCGGCGCCGAGCTTGCTCGGGTCGGCGAGGTTTTCCATGACGTGGATGAGGCCGATGACCGCGCCGAGAATGCCGAGCGTGGGCGCGTAACCGCCGGCGACTTCCCACACGCGCGCGGCCTGGCGCTGCGCGGTTTCGAAGCCGACGATCTGCACGTCGAGCGTCTCGCGCAGGCGGCCGGCGTCGGCGCCGTCGATCAGCAGCTGCAGCGCGCCCTTCTGGAAGGGATCGTGGGTCAGCACGAGGTGGCGCTCGAGCGCGAGCAGGCCTTCCTTGCGCACGGTGTGCGACCACTGGACGATGCGGCGGATGAGTTGTTCGGAATCCTGCAGCGGCGGGCGGAACACCCATTTCGCCATGCGCATGCCGTGGAGGAAAGTGGCAAACGGGTAATGCAGCAGCACCGCGGCAAGCGTGCCGAGCACGACGATGACGAAAGCCGCCGGCTGCAGGAAGATGCCGGCGTGGCCGCCTTCGAGCGCCTGGCCGCCGAGGATGGCGACGAAGGCGAGGACGAGGCCGATCAGGCTCCCACGATCCATGCGTCGTCCTTGAGTTTGATGCGCAGGCGCGCGATGGCCTGGCCGTGCAGCTGGCAGATGCGGGATTCGGACACGCCGAACACTTCGCTGATCTCGCGCAGGTTGAGTTCCTGCTCGTAGTAGAGCGACAACAGGAGCTTTTCGCGCTCGGGCAGGCCTTCGATGCCGGCGATGATCGAGGCGCGCAGACTGGCGTCGAGGAGCTGCGGCAGCGGCATGCTCGATTCGTCGGCCGCCTGCTTGTCGAGGAAGGAATCGTCCTCCTCGGATTCGCCAAAGTCCTCGAAATACAGCAGCTGGTGGCCGCGCGCCTCGGTGAGCATGGCCTGGTATTCGGCCAGCGGCACTTTCATGAATTCGGCGATCTCGGTCTCGCTCGGCTGACGGCCGAGGCGGTGCTGCAGCGCGCCGATCGCCTGCTCGATCTTGCGCATCGACTGTCTGGCGCTCCTCGGCAGCCAGTCGGACTGGCGCAGCTCGTCGATCATCGAGCCGCGGATGCGCTGGATGGCGTAGGCCTCGAACTGTGCGCTCTGCGCCTCGTCGTAGCGGCTGATCGCGTCGAGCAGGCCGATCATGCCGGCCTGCAGCAGATCGTCCTCGTCGACGCTGGGCGGCAGCCGGCCCATCATGTGATGCGCCAGCCGCTTCACCATGGGCATGTATTGCGCCAGCAGTTCGTTCTTTTCTTCGCTTTTTTCGCTTTTGCCAGATGCGTTATACATGGGGCTTGATCCTGGTCAGCGCGCCCGAAGGCGCGCGTCCCCGCTGAGATAAGGCGAGTGTACGCCGTCAGGCGGCGCAACCGAAAGTCCGGGCGCGCGATCCCGCCGGCGACACGGCGAGGCGGTGTGGGCGTTGGACCACACCTGCCCTAGCCTCGCCGATAGGCTTCCACCAGGCGGCCGCCCTGGATCACCCGCTGCATGAAGCTGCCGACGCTGCCGAGCGAGGCCGGTTGCGGCCAGCGCAGCAGGCTTTCGGCGAGCTTGCGAAACTGCGAGGTGGACTGCGCGACCGGGAAGGCCTCGACCACCGAGGTGCGCATGTCGCCGGCGCGCGCCAGCCGCTCGTCGCTGGGGATGTAGCCGAGGTAGTCGACCGTGACGCCGAGGTAACGCTCGGCGGTGTAGGCGAAGTTGTGCGCGACGGCCTGGGCGTCGTCGGCCGAAGGCATGCGGTTCAGCAGCAGACGGAAGCGGCGCTTGCCGAAGTTCTGCACCAGCCGCTTCACCAGGGTGTAGCCCTGGGTGATCGCGGCGTTGCCGGGCGGCAGCACGACCATGATCTCGGACGCGGCGAGGCCGAGCGGCAGCGCGTCGGGGTCGGTCGCCTCCTCCATGTCGACCAGCACGACGTCGACGCCGCACTGCAGGCGGTTGAAGCTCTGCGCCAGCCATTCCTGGTCGCGCTCTGAGAGTTTGCCGAGGCGGCTGAAGCCGCCGCCGATCGGCAGCACCTGCACGTTGTCGGGGCCGTTCATGATCAGCGCCTCGAGCGGGCAGCGGCCTTCGAGCACGTCGGCGACGTCGAAGCGCGGGGTGAGCCCGAGCATGGCGGCGGCGCCGCGGCCGTGGCGGTCCTGGTCGATGACGAGCACGTCGCGGCCGGAGCGTGCGAGCGCCACGGCGAGGTTGGCGGTGGCGGCGGTCTTGCCGGCACCGGGCTGGCCCGACATCACGGTGATGACCTGGAAGCCGTTCTGCCCGAGCAGCGCGCGCAATCCGGCGGCCTGGTCGCTGAAAAGCTTATCCATGGAACACCGCGCTTTCGCGATGCTGCGACGAAGCGCCGTTCAGCGCGAAGGCGAGCTCGCTGTCGTCGAGCTGCCAGGGCGAGGCCTGCAGGCGGGTCTTGAACGCGCGGTGAATGAGGTACTGGCGGTTGGCGAGATGCAGGTCCTCGGGCACGCGCTGGCCGGTGGCGACGTAGTGGACGTTGAGCTGGTGGCGGATCGCGCAGTCGAGCACGGGGCCAAGGCTCGCGGCCTCGTCGACCTTGGTCATCACGCAGCCGTCGAGCCCGCGCAGACGGTAGGCCTGCACCACTTCCTCGAGCGTGTCGCCGTGGCTGGTGGCGTTGAGCATCAGCAGGCGCTTGATCGGCTTGCCGGCCTGGCACAGCATCTCGACCTGCTCGGCGACGGCCTGGTCGCGCTGGCTCATGCCGACGGTGTCGATCAGCACGGTGTGCTTGTTGCGCAGCTCGGCGAGCGCGAGGCGCAGGTCGGCGGCGTCGCGCACCGCGTGCACCGACACGCCGAGGATCTTGCCGTAGATGCGCAGTTGCTCGTGGCCGCCGATGCGGTAGCTGTCGGTGGTCAGCAGCGCGAGCTTGTCGGCGCCGTGACGCACCACGCAACGCGCAGCGAGCTTGGCAGTGGTGGTCGTCTTGCCGGCGCCGGTCGGGCCCATGAGGGCGAACACACCACCTTCGTCGAGCAGCTGGTTTTCGCTCTGCACGATCTGCATGCGCTTCATCAGGGTGTTGCGCATCCAGGCGCGCGCCTGTTCCTCGCCGCCTTTCGGCAGCGACTCCAGCAACTCGCGCGCAAGCACGGTGGAGAAGCCGGCGGCAAGCATGTCGCGCATGACTGTTGCGCCGGCAGGGTCGCGGCCCGGCAGGTCGCGCCACGCGAGATCGGCGAGCTGGTGTTCCAGGCGCGAATGCAGGGTCTTGATTTCACTGATGACGCTTTGCGCGAGCTGGCTGCCGTCCTCGCCCGGCACGGCGATGCGCTCGACCAGGCGGCGCTTGAAGGTGACCGCGGGCTCGGGCTCGGCGCGCGGCGGTGCAAATGGATCAACCGGGCGCTGCGCGGGCGCGACGCGTGCAGCCTCGGCCGGGCGCGGCACGGGGGCGACGCGCGGCGGCTCGACCACCGGCGGGGTGAGCGCGACGATGTCGTCGGCCGGAATCGCCAGCACCTCGACCCCGCCGTCCACCGTGCGGTTGGACAGGATGACCGCGTCCGGGCCGAGCAGGTCGCGCAGTTCGCGCATGGCCTCACGGGATGTTTTGGCGACGATACGTTTCACGTTCATGCTGCTCCTCCTACCAGGGAAGTCACTTTGATCTGTTTACCTTCGGGCACTTCAGCGTGCGAAAGCACCTTGAGTTGCGGGACGACGCGCTTGAGGAAGCGCGCCAGTAGCGGACGCAGGACGGCCGGCGTCAGCAGGACCGGGGGATGGCCGAGCGCCTCCTGGCGCTGGGCCGAGGCCTCGGCCTTGGCCATCAGCGTGTCGGCGAGGCCGGGCTCGAGGCCGACCGCATCCTGGCCGGCCTGCAGGGTCTGCATCAGCAGGCGCTCGAGGCCCTGGTCGAGCGCGATCACCGGCAGCTCGTTCACCGGGCCGTAGATCTGCTGCACGATGGAACGGCCGAGCGCGACGCGCACCAGCGCGGTCAGTTCGTTGGGATCCTGCACCTGGCCGGCGTATTCCAGCAACACGTCGATGATGGTGCGCATGTCGCGGATCGCCACGCCTTCGGACAGCAGGTTCTGCAGCACCTTCTGCACCGCGGACAGGGTCAAGAGCTTCGGCACCAGGTCCTCGACCAGCTTGGGCGAGGTCTTGCCGAGGTGGTCGAGCAGCGCCTGCACTTCCTGACGGCCGAGCAGTTCGGCGGCGTGCAGGGTGACCAGGTGGTTGAGGTGGGTGGCGACGACACTGCCGGGATCGACCACGGTGTAGCCCATGGCCTGTGCCTGCTCGCGCAGGCCGGCATCGATCCAGGTCGCCGGCAGGCCGAAGGCCGGATCCTGCGTCGCGACACCCGGCAGCGCGGCGGTGACGTTGCCCGGATCGATGGCGAGGAACATGCCGGTGCGCACCTCGCCGCTGCCGATCTCCACGCCCTTCAGCGTGATGCGATAGCTGTTGGGGTTGATTTCGAGGTTGTCGCGGATGTGCACGGCGGGCGGCAGGAAGCCGATCTCGCGCGCGAACTTCTTGCGGATGCCCTTGATGCGGCGCACCAGCTCGCCGTCGGCGGCGCTGTCGACCAGCGGAATCAGACGGTAGCCGACCTCGAGGCCGAGGGTGTCGATCGGGGCGACGTCCTCCCAGCTCGCTTCCTGGCTTTCCGCCGGCACCGGCGGCGCGGCAACTACCTCGGGCGCCGCCTGCTCGGCGGCCGCCTTGAGCTTTTCGCTGCGCCAGGCGAGCCAGGCGATGCCGCCGGCGAGCAGCAGGAAGGCGAAGTTGGGCATGCCGGGGATCATGCCGAGCAGGCCGATGATCGCGGCGGTGATGTACAGCGCATGCGTCTTGCTGAAGACATTCGACATCATCTGGTCGGTGATGTCCTCGTCGGTGCTGACGCGGCTGACGATGACGCCGGCGGCGATGGAAATCACCAGCGCCGGGATCTGCGCGACGAGGCCGTCGCCGATCGCCAGCAGGGTGTAGTTGCGCGCGGCATCGGACAGGCCGAGGTCGTGCTGGAACACGCCGACCATGAGGCCCCCGATGATGTTGATGAGCAGGATCAGGATGCCGGCAATGGCGTCGCCGCGCACGAATTTCGACGCACCGTCCATCGAGCCGTAGAAGTCGGACTCCTGCGAGATCTCGGCACGGCGGCGGCGCGCTTCGTTCTCGTCGATAAGGCCGGCGTTGAGGTCGGCGTCGATCGCCATCTGCTTGCCCGGCATGGCGTCGAGGGTGAAGCGCGCGCTGACCTCGGCGATGCGGCCGGCGCCCTTGGTGATGACGATGAAGTTGATCACCACCAGGATGAGAAAGACGATGATGCCGACCGTGTAGTTGCCGCCAACCAGGAAATGACCGAAGGCCTCGATCACCTTGCCAGCGGCGTCGGGGCCGGTGTGGCCTTCGAGCAGCACGATGCGGGTGGAGGCGACGTTGAGCGCCAGGCGCAGCAGCGTGGACAGCAGCAGCACCGTGGGGAAGACGGCGAACTCGAGCGCCTTCTTGGTCGACAGGCTGACCAGCAGCACCATGATCGACAGCGCGATGTTGAAGGTGAACAGCATGTCCAGCGCGATGGGCGGCAGCGGCAGCACCAGCATCGCGAGGATGAGGATGATGAAAATGGGCGCGGCCATCGCGCGCGCGTTGGCCGCGTTGAAAAAGCTCGACAGGCTCATTGCACCGTTCATGCCCTGGCTCCTGCGCCGGACTGCAGCGGATCGAGCTCAGGCGGCACCGGCAAGGCCACCGGGGCTTCGGGATAGGCGCCACCGACCTCCCTGTAGTGGCGCAGCTGGAACACGTAGGCGAGCACCTCGGCCACCGCGGTGTAGAGGGTGGCCGGAATCTCGTCGCCGAGCTCGGTGTGGCGGAACAGCGCGCGCGCCAGCGGCGGTGCTTCCAGCATCGGGATGTTGTGCTCGGCGGCGACTTCGCGGATCTTCGCGGCAATGAGGTCGGCGCCCTTGGCGACGACGACCGGCGCGCGCATCTTGCCTTCGGTGTACTTGAGTGCGACCGCGTAGTGAGTCGGGTTGGTCACCACCACGTCGGCGGTGGGGATCTCGGCCATCATGCGGCGGCGTGCCGCCTCGCGCTGCTGCTGGCGGATGCGCGCCTTGAGGTGCGGGTCGCCTTCGTTTTCCTTGTGCTCGCGACGCACTTCTTCCTTGCTCATGCGCAGCTGCTTGAAGTGGTGCCAGATCTGGAACGGCAGGTCGATCAGTACGACGAAGATCATCGCCCCAGACACCAGCAGGAAGATCTTGCCAATGAGGTCGCCCATGTGGGCGATCGCGGTACGCGGCTCTTCCAGGCTGAGCGAGAAGATCGCGTCCAGGTTGGCCCAGATGAGCCAGGCTGCGACGCCGCCCAGCAGGCCCACCTTCGCGAGCGACTTCACCAGCTCGACGAGGCCCTGCCAGGACACCATGCGCTTGACGCCGGAAAGCGGGTTGAGACGGTTGAACTTAGGCGCCAGTGCCTTGGTGCTGAACAGCCAGCCGCGCAGCAGGATCGGCGAGGCAAGCGCGGCGATGAGCACGAGGAAGAGGAAAGGCGCAAGCGCCAGCGTGGCGTCGAAGAACAGCCCCGACAGCAGCGCCATGACATGCGCGGAATCGCGCGCGACACCGGGATCGAACTGCAGGCCGCCGCGCATGATCTGCGCCATCGCCTGCCCCAGACTGCCGGACATCGCCCACAGCGTGGCGCCGCTCACCATCAGGACGACGAACGTACCCAGCTCGCGCGACTGGACGACCTGCCCGTCCTCGCGCGCTTTCTGCAGTCGCTGGGGCGACGCTGGTTCTGTCCGTTCCTGATCGCTTTCTTCAGCCATCCCTGATCACCTGTTGAGGAAAACCGCCGCTGCTTCGAGCGCAAACGGTCTGTCTTAGGCTGGAGTATCGGCGACGCCCGTGCCGGGCGATCAGGGGAATAAAGGGGGGATTACCGGCTTTTTCGCGCTCAAGTGCGCGAATTCAGTCAGGACGCCGGTGCGGCATCCTGCACGGCGTCAGCGCCAGGCGCGGCGTCGGCTGCGGGCACCTCTACCGTCTCGTTCTCGGCGCCGGAGGCCTGCTTGGTGATGGCTTCCTCGGTGCGCTTGTTCATCACGATGATGGCGATGCGGCGATTGACCGGATCAGTGGGACCGGCGTTCTGGAATGGCACCGAATCGGCCAGTCCGACCACGCGCAGCATTTTCGCAGCGTCCATGCCACCGGCGATGAGCTCGCGCCGCGAGGCATTGGCGCGGTCCGCCGACAGCTCCCAGTTGCTGTAGCCGCGGCCGGCGTTGGCGTACTGGGTGGCGTCGGTGTGGCCGGACAGGCTGATGCGGTTCTCGACGTCGTTCAGCACCTTACCGATCTCGCGCAGGATGATCTTAGTGTAGGGCTGCAGTTCGGCGCTGGCGAGGTTGAACATCGGGCGGTTCTGCTCGTCGACGATCTGGATGCGCAGGCCCTCGCTGGTAATGTCGATCAGCAGCTGGCGCTTGAACTGCTTGAGTGTGGGATTGTTCTCGATCGCCGCATCCAGCCGGCTCTTGAGCTTCTTCAGCTTTTCCGCCTCCTGGCGTTCCAGCTCGGCCCGCGCCGCCTTGAGGTTGAAGGATTTCTTCTCGTCCTCGGTCTGGCCTTTCTTGACCTGCCCGGTCTGGCGCGTAAGGTCGGTTCCCCCCCCCTTCAGCACGCTCGAACTGTCACCGCTGCCGGAACCGCCCTGCATGGCGACCTTCAGCGGCGTCTTGAAGTAGTCGGCGATGCCTTCGAGGTCACCCTTGGTCGTCGAGCCGAGCAGCCACATGAGCAGGAAGAAGGCCATCATCGCCGTGACGAAGTCGGCGTAGGCGATCTTCCAGGCACCGCCGTGATGGCCGCCGACCGACTTCTTGACGCGTTTGACGATGATCGGCGCTTTTTGCTCGCTCATGACAGCAGATCAGCGATTTTTACGGATCAGCGCGACTTCGCGCCCTTGACGTGGGTCTCGAGTTCGCTGAACGACGGCCGCTCGGTCGAGAACAGCACCTTGCGCCCGAACTCGACTGCGATCGCCGGGGCGTAGCCGTTGATGCTGGCGAGCAGGGTCACCTTGATGCACTGGAACATCTTGGTCGATTCGTTGAGCTTTTGTTCGAGCAGGCTCGCAAGCGGGCTGACGAAACCGTAAGCGAGCAGGATGCCGATGAAGGTGCCGGTGAGCGCCGCGCCGATCAGCACGCCGAGTTCGGCCGGCGGCAGGCCGACCGAACCCATGGTCTTCACCACCCCCATCACCGCGGCGACGATGCCAAAGGCCGGGAGGCCGTCGCCCAGCTTGCTGACGCTGTGCACCGGCATCTCGCCCTCGTGGTGATGGGTCTCGATCTCGTTGTCCATCAGGTTCTCGATCTCGAACGCGTTCATGCTGCCGGAGACCATCAGGCGCAGGTAGTCGGTAAGGAATTCGACGATGTGATGGTCGGCCATGACCGACGGGTATTTGGCGAACAGCGGGCTGTTCTCCGGGGACTCGACGTCGGCTTCGACCGACATCAGGCCTTCCTTGCGGATCTTCGTCAGGAGTTCATACAGCAGCGCGAGCACGTCCATGTAGAGCGCGCGGTTGTACTTGGAGCCCTTGAACAGGGTAGGCAGCGCCTTGAGCGTGGCCTTGATGGCCTTGCCGTTGTTGGCAACCAGGAAGGCGCCGATGGCGCCGCCGCCGATGATGAGCAGTTCGACCGGATGCCACAGCGCCGCCAGGTAACCCCCGGCCAGCGCGTACCCTCCGAAAACGCACAATACAACGGTAATCCAACCACCAATGACTAGCACGAGCGTCCGTTCCTCTCGGTTGACCCGGGCGGAGCCTCAGTCCCCGCCCTGCTTTGACTTGCACGAACACCGGGCAACCGGCACTCAGGAATAGGATTCGGACATGGCGGGCCAAACTTGATGGTTCGGGCCAGCTATTTCCGCATTCTTTCCGGGGTCACAGCGTCCACACGTACAGCCGGTGCCGAGCCTGCGGCGCGAGCTGCACCACGTGGTCCGGCTCGCGGTCGCCGGCAGCGAAGGACAGGCTTATGAAGCAGCTGCCCGGCCGCATCTGGGCGCAGACCTGCTGCCACAAGGCCGGCATGGCGGCCGGTGACAGGAAGGCAAAGACCACGTCGTACCCGGACAGATCCAGCGCGGCGTAGTCCTGGCGCAGAAGTCGAACCCGGCTGCGGGTGAGTCCGGCACGCAGCCGGCTGATCAGCCAGGGTGCCGGGGCCAGTTCGGTACCGGCGAATTCCGCCGCCGGGAAGCGCCGCTCCAGGTCGAACAGCAGACCGCCGAGCCCGCTGCCGAGGTCGATGAAGCGGAACGGCCGGCCGGCCGGCAGCTGCGCCGCCACCGCGTCCCAGGCCTTGCGGCCGGAAAGATAGAGCGGCACGCGGGTGCGGAAGGTGGTCCAGAAGAACAGCGCCAGCAGCACGAAGCCGGCCAGGTAGACCGCGGGCGGGACGTCCAGTCGTGCCGCGCCCAGCACCGCAGGGAGGAAACCCGCATGCAGCGGGATCCACCAGCGCGGCTGGCGCCAGGCAAGGCTGAGCACGGCGGCCAGTCCGCCCTGGACGACGGCAAGCTGCCACAGCGCGAAGTCGAGCGGAAAGCTAAACGTCGCCACGCGCGCCGCCAGCACGGCAAGCGCGAGCGCGATGAACTGGATGAGGAGGGATTGCAGACCGACCGGCAGGCGCTTCGTCACCGGTAGCGGGCGACGCTCAGGCGGCGGCGGACAGCTCGGCCGCTGCGGCGGCCTTGGCCTTGCGGGTCTTGCCGGCGCGCGCGGGCACGTTGCACAGCCCGCACACGAACTTGTTGTGCAGGTCGTCGGGATGCACCACGAAATGCCCGCCACAGCAGCTGCACTCGGCGGTCTGCAGCATGCGGGTCTCGAAGAAGCGGTTCAGCGTCCAGGCGCGGGTGAAGCTCAGCACCTCGTCGATCTGGTTGGTGTGAAGGTATTCCTGGTACAGGCGGTAGCTCTTCAGCACCGCCTCGATGCCGCTGCATTCGCTGTTCTGGGTGATGTAGCGGTGGATGTTGATGAACAGCGAAGCGTGGACGTTGGGCAGCCAGGTCAGGAACCAGTCGGTCGAGAACGGCAGCATGCCCTTGGGCGGCGAGACGCCCTTCACTTCCTTGTAGAGTTTCAGCAGGCGCTCGCGCGACAGGCTGGTTTCGCATTCCAGCACCTGGGGGCGGGCGCCGAGCTCGATCAGTTCGATCGCCAGCTGGGTGTCGCGCATTTCGTTCAGCAGGCTTTTCTTGCTCATCTGGGCGCTCCCGGCGTCGGATTCTGGATCAGGCGAAGGCTTCCATCGCCTGGCCGGCCATCAGGATGGCGGCGTGCGACTGCGCCATGGCGCGGTCCTTGGTGTAGCTGGTGAGCATGTTGAGCACCATGCCGTCGTCGAAGCGGAAGCGCGAGACCAGCATGCCGGAGCCGGCGAGCTTGAGGATCTGGGCGGGCGTGAGACTTTCGATCAGGTCGGCGACGTCCTGGCTGATGCCGAGGCGGAAGACGGCGGTGGCCTTGTCCTGTTGAATCATGCTCTGCGCCAGCATCAGGTAGCTGAGGTTGACGTCGCGCATTTCGTCCAGCATTTCGTCCATTTTCATGAGCCTGTCCTTCCGTCGAAATTTTTTTCGAATCCGGCCTTAATTCAGCCTGGTGGATTCGTTTTCGGACGGACCCCCAAAAAGTTAATGGGGAAGACGGCTGGTTTGTGCGTCGGCAGGCGGCAGTGTTTTTTGTAGGGTTTCGTCCTACACGCCACTTCAGCTGCGCTGATAGACGTCCTCGAAGCGGACGATGTCGTCCTCGCCCAGGTAGGTGCCGGACTGCACCTCGATCATGTGCAGCTCGACCTTGCCGGGGTTTTCGAGACGGTGCCGGGTGCCGAGCGGGATGTAGGTCGACTGGTTCTCGGACAGGAGTTCGATGTCCTCGCCGCGCGTGACGCGGGCGGTGCCGGACACGACGATCCAGTGCTCGGCGCGGTGATGGTGCATCTGCAGGCTGAGCTTCTCGCCCGGCTTGACCATGATGCGCTTGACCTGGAAGCGCTCGCCCTCGTCGATGCCCTCGTACCAGCCCCAGGGACGGTAGACCTGCTTGTGGACGAGGTGCTCGCAGCGCTTGTCGGCCTTGAGGCGGTCGACCAGCTTCTTCACGTCCTGCACCTGATCCTTCTTCGCGACCAGCACGACGTCGGCGGTTTCGACCACGACCAGATCGTCGACGCCGAGCAGCGCGACCATGCGGTTTTCGGCGCGCACGAAGTTGTTCGACGCGTTCTCCAGCATGACGTCGCCGCGCACGGCGTTGCCCTGCCCGTCCTTCTCGGCCACCTCCCACAGCGCCGACCAGGCGCCGATGTCGTTCCAGGCGATGTCGGCCGGCACCACGGCGGCGCGCCGGGTCTTTTCCATCACCGCGTAGTCGACCGATTCCGACGGGCAGGCCTCGAAGGCCGCCGGATCGAGGCGCACGAAATCGAGGTCGGGTTTCGCACCGTCGAGCGCGGCGCGGCTCGCCGCGAGGATGTCCGGGCGCAAGGCTTCGAGTTCCTTGAGGAAGTCCGAGGCGCGGAACAGGAACATGCCGCTGTTCCAGAAATACTCGCCGGAATCGACGTACTGCTGCGCCGTGGCGCGGTCCGGCTTCTCGACGAAGGCCGCCACCTGGTGCGCGCCGGCGGCGTCCGCCAGCGGCGCGCCCTTACGGATGTAGCCGTAGCCCGTCTCGGGCGTGGCGGCGACGATGCCGAAAGTGGCGAGATGCCCGCGCTGCGCCGCCTGCGCGGCGGTGCGGATGGCGGCGTGGAAGGCGGCGACGTCGCCGATCAGGTGATCGGCGGGCAGCACCAGCATCAGCGCATCGGCATCGTCGCGGGCGAGCATCAGCGCGGCGACGGCGATCGCCGGCGCGGTGTTGCGGCCCACGGGCTCGAGCACGATGGCGCGCGGGGCGACGCCGATCTGGCGCATCTGCTCGGCGATCATGAAGCGGTGCTCGACGTTGCACACCATCATTGGCGCCGCCATTTCCGGCATGTCCGCCAGGCGCTCGACAGTCTCCTGCAGCAGGCTCAAGTCGCTGGCGAGCGGCAGCAGCTGCTTGGGCAGGGCCGCACGGGACAAGGGCCACAGGCGGGTGCCGGAGCCGCCGGACAGGATGACGGGATGGATCGTGCTCATGGTGTGTCTGCTCGTATCGTGATTGTTATGCGGAAGTAGGCAAATTCTATTCCAGACACAGGGCGAGCGCCGCATCCCAGTCGGGCAGGCGCACGCCGAAGGTCGCCGCGAGCTTGCTGCAGTCGAGGGTCGAATTGGCCGGGCGCGCTGCCGGTGTGGGGTAGCCCGAGGTCGGAATCGCGCCCAGGCGGGCGAGCCGGGTTTCTCCGCGCCCCGCCAGATCCGCCAGGATCGCCGCGGCGAAACCGTGCCAGCTGGTGCGTCCGCTGCAGGCGAGGTGGTAGACGCCGGCATCGGCGGCGAGATCCCCGCGACCCAGCCAGCGCGCGACGACCAGCGCCGTCGCCTCGGCGACGAGGCGCGACCAGGTCGGCGCGCCGAACTGGTCGTCCACCACCGACAGCGTCTCGCGCTCGCGCGCCAGCCGCTGCATCGTCAGCAGGAAATTGCGCCCGCGCAGCCCGTACACCCAGCTGGTGCGCAGGATCAGGTGCGGCGTGCCGGCCTGCGCCACCGCGTCCTCCCCTGCCCGCTTGCTCGCGCCGTAGACGCCGAGCGGGTTCGGCGCGTCAGCCTCCGTGTAGGCGTCACCTTTGCGGCCGTCGAACACATAGTCGGTGGAAAAGTGCACCAGCGGCACCCCGCAGGCGGCGAGTTCGCCCGGCGCGGCGGCGTTGATCGCGTAAGCCAGCGCGGGCTCGGATTCGGCCTGGTCCACGGCCGTGTAGGCCGCGGGGTTGACGATGAGGTCGGGCGCGAGCGCGGCGACCTGTGAACGGATGTGCGCCGTGTCAGCCAGATCCAGCACCTTGCGGTCGGCGGCGATCACCTCGCCCAGCGGCGCCAGCGTACGCCGCAGCTCCCACCCCATCTGGCCATTGACGCCGGTGAGCAGGATCCTCACTCAAACACCTCGCACGCCGCGAACGGCAGCCCGGCGCGATCCTTGGCCGAAAGCAGCGGCTCGCCGTCGAGCGGCCAGTCAATGGCGAGTTCAGGGTCGTTCCAGAGCAAGGATCGTTCGTGCTCGGGCGCGTAGTAGTCGGTCGTCTTGTAGAGAAATTCGGCGTGGTCGGACAGCACCAGGAAGCCGTGCGCAAACCCGGGCGGAATCCACGCCATCTCGTGGGTGTCGGCCGACAGCCGCATGGTCGCGACACGGCCGAAATGGGGCGAGCCGCGGCGCAGGTCGACGGCGACGTCGAACACCTCGCCGACCGCCACGCGCACGAGCTTCCCCTGCGGCTGCCGGATCTGGTAGTGCAGCCCGCGCAGCACGCCCTTGGCCGAGCGCGAATGGTTGTCCTGCACGAATTCGGCGTCGAGGCCGAGTTCGGCGAAGGTCTTGCGGTTGTAACTTTCGAAGAAGAAGCCGCGGGCGTCGCCAAATACCTTAGGCCGCAGCAGTAGTACTTCAGGGTGCTGGGTCGCGACGACTTCCATCAGAACACGCGCTCGCGCAGCACGTCCATCAGGTACTGGCCGTAGCCGTTCTTCAGCAGCGGTCGCGCCAGGTTTTCGAGCTGCGCGGCGTCGATGAAGCCCTGGCGGTAGGCGATTTCCTCGGGGCAGGCGATCTTCAGGCCCTGGCGCTTCTCGATCGTCTGGATGTAGAGCGCCGCCTCGATCAGGGAATCGTGGGTGCCCGTGTCCAGCCAGGCCTGGCCGCGCCCCATCACCTGCACGTCGAGCTCTCCCCAGTCGAGGTACTGGCGGTTGACGTCGGTGATTTCGAGCTCGCCCCGGGCCGAGGGCTTCAGCCCCCGGGCGATGTCGATCACCCGGTTATCGTAGAAATACAGGCCGGTGACGGCGTAGCGCGATTTCGGCTGCGCCGGCTTTTCCTCCAGGCTGACGGCATGACCGGCGGCGTCGAACTCGACCACGCCGTAACGCTGCGGATCGTGCACCGGATAGGCGAACACCGTCGCCCCGCTCGGCCGCGCGTGCGCCGCGCGCAGGTCGGCGGCGAGGTCGTGGCCGTAGAACAGGTTGTCGCCCAGCACCAGCGCGCTGGGGTCACTGCCGATGAAGTCGGCGCCGATGAGGAAGGCCTGGGCCAGCCCCTCCGGCGCGGCCTGCACGGCGTAGCGGAGCTTGAGTCCCCATTGCGAACCGTCGCCCAGCAGCTGCTCGAAGCGCGGCGTGTCCTGCGGCGTCGAGATCAGCAGGATGTCACGGATGCCCGCCAGCATCAGCGTGGTCAACGGGTAGTACACCATGGGCTTGTCGTACACCGGCAGCAGCTGCTTGGAGACGGCCTGGGTGATGGGATACAGGCGGGTGCCGGAGCCCCCGGCGAGGATGATGCCTTTGCGTGTGCTCATGTGGGCGTGGCTGCGTAGTTTTTGGACACCCAGTGGCGATATTCACCGCTGGTGACGTGATTGACCCAGTCCTGATGGTCGAGGTACCAGGCAACAGTCTTGCGGATACCGGTCTCGAAGGTTTCCGAGGGCGTCCAGCCGAGCTCGCGTTCAATCTTGGTGGCGTCGATCGCATAGCGGCGGTCGTGGCCAGGCCGGTCTTTCACGAAAGTAATCAGCTTCGCGTGCGGCGTCACAGGCGAATCGGCGTGCAATTCGTCGAGAATCGCGCACAGCGTGTGGACGACGTCCAGGTTGGTCTTCTCGTTGCAGCCGCCGATGTTGTAGGTCTCCCCCACCCGACCAGCTTCCAGCACCCGGCGGATCGCGCTGCAATGGTCGCCGACGTAGAGCCAGTCGCGCACGTTGCTGCCATCGCCGTAGATCGGCAAGGGCTTGCCGGCGAGCGCGTTGTGGATCACCAGCGGAATGAGCTTCTCGGGAAACTGCAGCGGGCCGTAGTTGTTCGAGCAGTTGGTCGTCAGCACCGGCAGGCCGTAGGTGTGGTGGTAGGCGCGCACCAGATGGTCGGACGCGGCCTTCGACGCCGAATACGGACTGTTCGGCGCGTAGGCCGTGGTTTCGGAAAAGGCCGGATCGGCCGGCCCGAGCGAACCGTAGACCTCGTCGGTCGACACGTGCAGGAAGCGGAACGCCGCCTGCTCGTCCGCGGGCAGGCCCGACCAGTGCGCGCGCACCGCTTCGAGCAGGTTGAAGCTGCCGACGACGTTGGTCTGGATGAACTCGGCGGGGCCGTGGATCGAGCGGTCGACGTGGCTCTCGGCGGCGAAGTTGATCACCGCCCGCGGGCGGTGATCGCGCAGCAGCCGCTCGACGAGTACGCGGTCGCCGATGTCGCCCTGCACGAACACGTGGCGCGCGTCGCCATCCAGCGACCGCAGGTTTTCGAGGTTGCCCGCGTAGGTCAGCTTGTCGAGGTTGACGACCGGCTCGTCGTGCGCCGCCAGCCAGTCGAGAGCGAAGTTGGCGCCGATGAAGCCGGCGCCGCCGGTAACCAGCAGCATGCCGCTCAGTTTGCCGGCTTGTCCGCTTCGGGCGCCGCTTTGGACGCCGCTTCGGCAGGCGGCGCGTAGCCTTCGGCATACTCGACCTTCGCCGCCTCGCGCAGCTTCTTCACTTCGGCTTCCATCCGGTCCTTGCGCTTCTGCGCCAGCAGCGCGCGCTCGATCACCTGCCGGGCCTGCTCCTGGGTCACCGGCTGCAGCTGGCTTTCGACCAGCTGGTGAATGACGACGTAACCGGGCCGGGCCGGGATCAGCGTCACCTGGCCGTCGCGCATCTGGGCCAGGCGCGCCAGCAGCGGCGCGGGGATCTGTTCGGCCGGCCGCACGATCATCGCGGTCTTGCCTTCGATGCCCTGCGCTTTCACCCAGGCGACGAAGTCGCCGAGCGACTGGCTGGTTTTCAGGGCTTCCTCGACCTCGGCCGCGCGTGCCGCGTCGACCTGCAACTCCAGTTCCTGGACGCGGTAGAGGCGGCGCTGCGAGAACAGTTCGGGATGCTGCGCGAAATAATCGGCGATTTCGGCGTCGGTCGGCGCGGCGACGTCCTTCGTCAGACGCTCGGCGTAGGCTTCCGTCAACGCCTCGCGGCTCGCCTGCGCCATCGCCAGCGCGACTTCGGGCTCCTTGTCGAGTCCGGCCTTGCGGGCGGCCTCGGCCACCAGACGCTGGTCGACCAGGGCCTGGAGGAGCTTGCCGCGCGCTTCCGCACGCTGGGTTTCGTTCAATTCGCCCAGGCGCGAAACGGCCTGGTCGAGTTCGGACGCGCCGATCGCCTCCCCGCCCACTTTCGCCACCATCGGGCTGGTTTCGGTGACGCCGGGCTTTTCGCAACCGGCCAGGAGGGCCGCCGCGACGGCGAGCGCGAGAATGGAAATGCTATGGACTTTCATGAGGGCTCCGATCGGCGAGATGCGGCCCGTATGGTGCGGCATCGCGGCGCAATCGGCAAGCCGGCGCGGCGCCGGAACCCCGAAACGACAACGCCCGGCTTGCCGCGAAGGCAAGCCGGGCGTTGGTGGGGCGGAAGCCTTAGAGGCCTTCTTCCATGCCACGCGGGCCGGTCGATTGCTTGGCCTCGCGCACGAGACGGGCGGCGCGCTGCTGGGGTGTTTCGCGCAACGGATCGTTCAGGCCGCCGGGACCCGAATTGCGCGCCTGTTTCAGCGCCAGCGCCGCGCGTTCGCGGGCTGCCTGCTCGTCGCGGATGCGCTGGGCTTCCTGCGCCTTGCGCGCCGCCACCAGAGCGGCCTGGCGCTCGCGCTCGGCCTGCTCGGCGCGCAGCGCGGCCTCGCGCTTGGCTTTTTCCTGCTGGGCTTCGAGCGCGGCAAGGCGCTGCTTTTCCCGTGCCGCCTGCTCGGCGGCTTGCTGGCGGGCACGCTCGGCCGCTTCGCGCTTGCGCTCGGCCTCCTCGCGGGCCTTCTGGGCCTCGTAGCGGGCGCGTGCCTCCTTGAGGTCGTTGCGGATCTGGTCGCCGGTTTGCTTGATGCGCTCGCCCACCGCGGCGAGGTCGTTGTCGTTTTCGGCGGCGCTGGCGTTCAGCGGCACGAGGCAGCCCAGCGCAACCAGGACGATGGCGGATCGTTGCAGCATGTTCATGGACGTTCCCCTTCTGGAAGAATGTTCCGCAGGCGACCCCTCCCCGGGCCGCCGCGCGGCCCGGGGAGTTCGCCTGCTTCTTTGGGGGATTACGTCCTTTCCGGTCGAATCTTTACGCCCGCGACCGACCGTTGGTCGGCTCAGGCCGCCACGGCTTCCTCGAATTCCAGGGAAACCTTGCCCTCGGCGTCGACGTCGATCGTGACCCGGCCACCATGCGCCAGCTTGCCGAACAGCAGCTCGTCGGCGAGCGCCTTGCGGATGGTGTCCTGGATCAGGCGCGCCATCGGCCGGGCGCCCATCTGCGGGTCGAAGCCGTGCTTGGCGAGGTAGGTCTTGAGCGCGTCGGTGAACACCGCCTCGACCTTCTTCTCGTGCAGCTGCTCTTCCAGCTGCATCAGGAACTTGTCGACCACCTGCAGGATGACCGGCTCGGTGAGCGGCGCGAACGGGATGATCGCGTCCAGGCGGTTGCGGAACTCCGGCGTGAACATGCGCTTGATCTCGCTCATCTCGTCGCCGGCCTCGCGGCTGCTGGAGAAGCCGATGGTCGACTTGTTGAGCATTTCCGCGCCGGCATTGGTCGTCATGATGAGCACGACGTTGCGGAAATCCGCCTTGCGGCCGTTGGTGTCGGTCAGCGTGCCGTGGTCCATCACCTGCAGCAGGACGTTGAAGATGTCCGGATGCGCCTTCTCGATTTCGTCCAGCAAAACAACCGCATAGGGATGCTTGTTCACAGCCTCCGTGAGCAATCCACCCTGATCGAAGCCGACGTAGCCGGGCGGCGCGCCGATCAGGCGGCTGACGGCGTGGCGCTCCATGTATTCGGACATGTCGAAACGGATCAGCTCGACGCCGAGCACGTAGGCGAGCTGGCGCGCGACCTCGGTTTTGCCGACGCCGGTGGGGCCGGAGAAGAGGAAGTTGCCGATCGGTTTCTGCGGATTGCCCAGGCCGCTGCGCGACATCTTGATCGCGGTCGACAGCGCATCGATCGCGGCGTCCTGGCCGTAGACCACGGCCTTGAGGTCGCGGTCGAGCGTCTTCAGCGAGTCGCGGTCGTCGGCCGACACGGTCTTGGGCGGAATGCGCGCGATCTTGGCGATGATCTCCTCGATCTCCTTCGGCGTGATGGTGCGCTTCTGCTTCGACTTCGGCAGGATGCGCTGCGCTGCGCCGGCTTCGTCGATGACGTCGATCGCCTTGTCCGGCAGGTGGCGGTCGCTGATGTAGCGGGCGGCCAGCTGCGCGGCGGTGGTCAGCGCCGCCGCGGTGTATTTCACGCCGTGGTGGTCCTCGAAGCGCGACTTCAGGCCGCGCAGGATCGCCACCGTCTCGTTGACCGAAGGCTCGGGCACGTCGATCTTCTGGAAGCGGCGGGAGAGCGCGTGGTCCTTCTCGAAAATGCCGCGGTATTCGGTATAAGTAGTCGCGCCAACGCAGCGCAGGTTGCCCGACGACAATGCCGGCTTCAGCAGGTTGGACGCGTCGAGCGTGCCGCCCGAGGCGGCACCGGCGCCGATCAGGGTGTGGATTTCGTCGATGAAGAGGATGGCCTTGGAATTGTCGGCCAGCTGCTTCAGCACCCCCTTCAGGCGCTGTTCGAAGTCGCCGCGGTACTTGGTGCCGGCGAGCAAAGCGCCCATGTCGAGCGCGTAGACCGTGCTCTGCGCCAGGATCTCGGGCACTTCGCCCTCGACGATGCGGCGCGCCAGGCCCTCGGCGATGGCGGTCTTGCCCACACCCGCCTCGCCCACCAGCAGGGGGTTGTTCTTGCGGCGGCGGCACAGCGTCTGGATCACGCGTTCGAGTTCCTGGTCGCGTCCGATCAGGGGGTCGATCTTGCCCGCCAGCGCCTGCGCGTTGAGATTCTGCGCGAAGCTGTCGAGCGGCGACGTCGCGGGCGACTCGGGGTTGGCCTCGGCCGGCTCGTCCGGACGCGGCGCCGGCTCGCTCTGCGGCGTCTTGGTGATGCCGTGGGAGATGTAGTTGACGATGTCGAGCCGGGTCACGCCCTGCTGCGACAGGAAGTAGACGGCGTGGGAATCCTTCTCGCCGAACACGGCGACCAGCACGTTGGCGCCGGTGACTTCCTTCTTGCCCGACGACTGCACGTGCAGGATCGCGCGCTGGATCACGCGCTGGAAGCCGAGCGTGGGCTGGGTGTCGACCTCGCCCTCGCCGCCGACCCTGGGCGTGTGCTCCTCGATGAACTTGGTGAGCTGCTCGCGCATGGCCTCCAGGTTGGCGCCGCAGGCGCGCAGCACCTCGGCCGCGGAGGGGTTGTCGAGCATTGCCAGCAGCAGGTGCTCCACCGAGATGAACTCATGGCGCTTCTGGCGCGCGTCCATGAATGCCATGTGGAGCGTGACTTCGAGTTCCTGGGCAATCATCTAACTTTCCTCCATCGTACATTGCAGCGGGTGCTGATGCTGCCGCGCGAAATCCACAACCTGCTCCACCTTGGTATGGGCGATGTCGCGTGGATACACCCCGCACACCCCCACGCCCTCAGTATGCACTTTGAGCATGATTTGTGTGGCCCGTTCGTGCTCGATGCCGAAAAACTTCTGCAGCACCAGAACCACGAACTCCATGGGTGTGTAATCGTCATTCAAGAGCAATACCTTGAACAACGGCGGCGGCTTCACCTTGGCCGCAGCCGGTTCCAGTAAGGTTGCACCTTCTCGCTTCGTCGCCATAGCCGGAATAAGCCTTGCTTACTGGCTTTATTTTGAAGTCATGGGGGGAATTTTCAAGCCCGCGGGGAGTAGGGCCAAGCGGCCGGGGCGTGACGGGATGGCGGAGAGGGTGGGATTCGAACCCACGGTAGGCTTGCACCTACGCCTGATTTCGAGTCAGGTACATTCGACCACTCTGCCACCTCTCCGGCGGCGCGTATTGTACCCGAGACCCGCGCCCGCGGGCGCCGGCTGGACGAAAATTTCGCACTCGGTCAGACTGTGCCCATGCCGATCACACTAAAAAAGGCAGCCATCGGACGGAGTCTTGTGCTGGCGCTCGGTCTGCTGGTCGGAGCGTGCAGCCAGCCGGTGCCGCCGCCGGAATCCTCGGGCACGTTGCACGTCGGCACGCGCAACAACCCGGCTTCCTATTTCATCGCCCACAACGGCGAGCCCGCCGGCTTCGAGCACGATCTGCTGCAGGCCTTCGCCAAGTCGCAGGGCTGGACGCTGCAGTGGACGGAAAAGAACCGCCCCGACGCGCTCTTTGGGCTGCTCGACACCCACGAAATCCACCTCGCCGCCGCCGCCCTGCCCCAGGCCGTGGTGAAAGAACGGCACCTGATCGCCGGGCCGGTGCTGTTCGAAACGCCGATCCACGTCGTCTACCGCACCGGCGAGCGCAGGCCGCGCAGCCTCGCCGACCTCGCCGGCAAGCGCCTCGCCATGATCATCGGCTCGGGGCATACGCCCATCCTCATGCGCGAAAAGCGCAAGCATCCGGAACTGTCGTGGGCGGCACTGGAAAACGTCTGGCCGGAGGAACTGCTGGCCCAGCTGAAGGCCGGCAAGTATGACGCGGTGGTGATCAACGGCATGGACTACGATCCGATGCGCAGCCTTTATCCCGAGCTGGCGGTGGCTTTCAACATCGGCGAGCCGCAGAAGATCGTGTGGGCCCTGTCGAAGCGCAGTACCCAGCCCTTCCGCAACGCGCTCGCCCGCTTCGTCGAGCAGGCGCGCACCGACGGCACGATCAAGCGCGCCTACGAACGCTATTTCGGCCACGTGAAGAAGCTCGACAGCTCGGACGTGCTCGGCATCCTGCAACGGCGGCCGCAGCGCCTGCCCGAGCTGCGCCGGCATTTCCACGAGGCGCAGACGCTCACCGGCATCGACTGGCGCCTGCTGGCGGCGATCGGCTACCAGGAATCGCAGTGGGATCCGCTCGCCACCTCCCCCACCGGCGTGCGCGGCCTCATGATGCTGACGTCCGACACGGCCGACCGCATGGGTGTCTCCAACCGCCTCGACGCGCGCCAGAGCATCCTCGGCGGCGCGCGCTATCTGCAACTGATGAAGGACGCCCTGCCCGCGCGCATCCCCGAGCCCGACCGCACCTGGCTCGCGCTCGCCGCCTACAACCAGGGCCAGGGCCACATGGAAGACGCGCGCCGCATCGCGCAGGCGCGCGGCGGCAATCCGGACAGCTGGGCCGACGTCAAGGAGGCGCTCCCCTATCTGAGCCGCGGCACGTATGCGCATGTGACGAAATACGGCTATGCGCGCGGCGGCGAAGCCTTGCACTTCGCCGAGAACATCCGCAACTACTACGACATCCTGCTGCGACTGGAGCCCGAGTACGACCCGCTGATCAACCTCGGGCTGGACGAGGGCATGTCGGCCGTCCAGGGCGGCTGAGTCAGCCCGCCTGCAGCTGCGCCGGGTTTAACTCAAGCGGCTTGCAGCCGCGTTCGGCTTAATTCAGGCGGCTTGCAGCCGCGCTAGCCTTAATTTCAAGCGGCTTGCAGCCGCTCCAGCCCACCCATCCAGGGCCGCAGCGCCTCCGGCACGGTCACGCTGCCGTCGGCGTTCTGGTAATTCTCGAGGATCGCGACCAGCGTGCGGCCGACCGCCAGGCCCGAGCCGTTGAGGGTGTGCAGCAGTTCCGGCTTGCCTTGTGAATTTCGATAGCGCGCCTGCATGCGGCGTGCCTGGAAGGCCTCGAAGTTGGAGCACGAGGAAATCTCGCGGTAGGTGTTCTGCGCCGGCAGCCACACCTCGAGGTCGTAGGTCTTGGCCGACGAAAAGCCCATGTCGCCGGTGCACAGCAGCATCTTGCGATACGGCAGGCCAAGTTTCTGCAGGATCGCCTCGGCGTTCGCCGTCAGGTTTTCCAGCGCGGCGTAGGAATCCTCCGGCTTCACCATCTGCACGATCTCGACCTTGTCGAACTGGTGCTGGCGGATCATGCCGCGCGTGTCGCGACCGTAGGAGCCGGCCTCCGAGCGGAAGCACGGCGTGTGGGCGACGAACTTCAGCGGCAGCGCCTCGGGCGGCACGATTTCGTCGCGCACCAGGTTGGTCACCGGGACTTCGGCGGTGGGGATCAGATACAGCTTGTCGGCGTCCGTGCGCGGGACGTGGAAAAGGTCTTCCTCGAATTTCGGCAACTGGCCGGTGCCGCGCATCGAGTCGGCGTTGACCAGGTACGGCACGTACACTTCCATATAGCCGTGTTCGCGCGTGTGCACGTCGAGCATGAACTGGGCGAGCGCACGGTGCAGGCGGGCGAGCCCGCCCTTCATTACGGCAAAGCGGCTGCCGGTGAGCTTCACCGCGGCGGCGAAGTCGAGCTGGGCGAGCCCCTCGCCGAGGTCGACGTGGTCGCGCACCGGGAAATCGAACTGGCGCGGCGTGCCCCAGCGGCTCACTTCGACGTTGCCGGTCTCATCCTTGCCGACCGCGACCGATTCGTGCGGCAGGTTCGGCACGCCCATGAGGAAATCGTTGAGTTCGGTCTGCAGCTCGGTCAGGCGCGCTTCCAGCTGCTTCAGCTCGTCGCCCAGCCCGGCCACCTCGGCCATCACCGCCGTCGTGTCCTCGCCCTTGCCCTTCAGCATGCCGATCTGTTTGGACAGCGCGTTGCGCTTCGCCTGCGCGTCCTGGGTGCGGGTCTGGAGCGTCTTGCGCTCCGATTCGAGCGCATCGAAGCGCGCCGTGTCCAAGGTGAAACCGCGCGCGGCGAGTCGCCCGGCAACGAGGGCTGCATCCTTGCGCAGCAGCTGGATATCAAGCATGGGAGTCCGGAAAGTGCGTCGAAAGCGGCATTTTCGCCGATCGCCCCGTCATCCGGCTAGGGGCGGAGGTGAAATTACGCCGCTTCGACCATGCCGGCGGCCTCTTCCACGTCGACCGCGACGATGCGCGACACGCCCTGCTCCTGCATGGTGACGCCGGCGAGGTGCTGCGCCATTTCCATGGTGACGCGGTTGTGGGTGATGAACAGGAACTGGGTCTGGTCGGACATCGCCTTGACCAGGTTGCAGTAACGCTCGGTATTGGCGTCGTCGAGCGGCGCGTCGACCTCGTCCAAGAGGCAGAACGGCGCCGGGTTGAGCTTGAACATGGCGAACACCAGCGACAGCGCGGTCAGCGTCTTCTCGCCGCCCGAAAGCAGGTGGATCGACGCGTTCTTCTTGCCCGGCGGCTGCGCGAACACCTGCACCCCGGCGTCGAGCAGCTCCTCGCCGGTGAGGATGAGTCTCGCCTGGCCGCCGCCGAAAAGCTGCGGAAACAGCTCGCCCATGTGCTGGTTGACGGTATCGAAGGTGTCCTTCAGGCGCGCGCGCGATTCCTGGTCGATGCGGCGGATCGCGTCTTCCAGGGTATTGACCGCCTCGGTGAGGTCGGCGCACTGCGCGGCGAGGTACTCGCTGCGTTCCTGCGCCTGGGTGAGTTCCTCGAGCGCGGCGAGGTTGACTGCACCGAGCGCGGCGATATCGTTCTGCAGGCGGTTGATCTCGGCCTGCAGCGCGCCGGGGCGTGGACTGTCGGCGTAGCCGGATTCGAGGCTCGCCTCGTCGGCCGCCGCCTCGCGCAGCTGCAGTTCGAATTGCGACTGCATCAGCATCGCTTCCTGGTCCTTGAGCTTCAACTGCTCGATGGTGCGGCGCAGCGGTTCCAGCCCCTGCTCGCACGCCAGACGCGCCTCGTCGTGGCCGCGCAGTTGGGCGGTGAGCCCTTCCAGCGCGTCGCGCGCGGCGGCGAGCGCCGCCTCGCGTTCGGTGCGCGCGGCGAGCGCCGCCTGCAGTTCGGCGTCGAGCGCGTCGGCCGGCAGCGCGGCGAGTTCCTCGCGCGCCAGCGCCAGGCGGGCGTCGTCGTCGGCGATTTCCTGTTCGATGCGGGCGAGCGTCTCGCCCAGCTCGGTGAGCTTGTTGGTGCAGGTGGTCAGCGCGAAGCCGGCTTCCTGATGGCGACGCTCGGCGGCGCGCTGCAGTTCGCGCGCCTCGAACACCGCCCGGTCGGCCTGGTCGCGCTGCTGGCGCGCGGCGTACAGCACTTCGCGGGCAGCGTCGCCCTGCGCGCGGTAATCCTTGAGGCGGGTTTCGACCGTTTCCAGCGTGGCACGCTCGGTCGCGAGCTGGCGCGTGACCTCGTCGAGTTCCTGGGTGATTTGCGCGGCGCGGCTCTGTACCCGCTCGACCGCCTGCTGCAGGCGCAAGAGCTCCATCTGCGCGGTGTGGTGGCGGCTCTGCGTCTGGCCGCTTTGCGCGCGCAGCGCCTGGATCTCGCGCTGGCGCTCGCCATAGGCCTGTTGCGTCGCGCCGTACGCCGTCTCGAGCGCCGCCACTTCGGCGCGCAGACGCGCGGCGTCGGCGGCGAGGCGCTCGAGTTCGCGGCCGCGCGCGAGAATGCCTTCGACCGCCGTGTGCGGGCCGTGGAAAGTGACGCTGTGCGGGGTGAAGACGTGGCCCTGCGGGGTGACGACGCATTCGCCCGCGAGCAGGGTCGACGCGCGCAGGCGTGCCGCCTCGACGTCGTCGGCCCAGTAGACGCCGGCGAGCCAGTCGCCGAGCGCGGCCTGCACGGCCAGATCGTCGCAAGCGACCTTGCTCGCCAGCATTTCGACGGGCGGCTGGGCGGGCGCAACTGCGTGCCTGCCCCATACGGTGAGGCGCGCCGGCGGCGCGTCGGCGAACCAGCCCGGATCGGCGTCGGCGGACACCGCCTGCAGTCGCTCGCGCAGCACGGCCTCCACAGCGGCCTCCCAGCCGGGGGCGACGCTGAGCTTTTCCCACAGGCGCGCGGCGCCGTCGAGGTTGCGGTTCTTCAGCCAGGCGCCGAGTTTTTCGTCGGCCTTGAGGCTTTCTTGCAGCTTCTTCAACGCGGCGAGTTCGGCGTCGGTCTGGTGCAGGCTGCGGCGCGCGGCGTCGAGCGCCTGCTGCTGCTGCGCCCGTGCGGCCTCGAGTTCGGGCAGCGCGGTTTCGGCGTCCTTCAGCTTCGCCTGCGCGGTCGCCAGGGTCTGCGCCAGTTCGTCGACCTCGACCTGCTTCTTCGCCAGGCCGGCGGCGTCGGGGCGCGGCAACTGCGCCTGTTCCTGCGCCAGCCGGCGCTGGCGGGATTCCAGTTGCTCGATCTGGCGACGGGTGTGACCGAGGCTGTTCTCGTCGACCTGGCGCGCCTGGTCGAGCTGCGACACCGCACGCTGGGCCTCGCCGACGGCCTGCTGGGCGTCGCGCAGCAGCGCTTCCTTCTGCGGCAACGTGCTGTCGGTGGCCTGGCGCGCGGCGGCTTCCGCCTCTTCCAGCGCGGCCTGCAAGGCCGGCTGCTGCGCGGTGACTTCGTTCAAGGCTTCCTGCGTGGCGGTGCGGCGCGTCTGCTGCGCCTCCATGCGCGTGCCGAGATCCTGCACCTGGCGGTACAGGCGCTCGCGCGTCGCGTTCTGGTGCGCCATGGTCTGCTCGATACGCGCGACCTCGGCCTGCGTCTGGTAGTACGCCGCCTGCGCGGCACTGAGCGTATCCTGCCCGGCAAACTGGCTCTGGCGCGCAGTTTCGAGCGTCGACTCGATGTGGCGCAGGCGCGCGGTTTCGGCTTCGAGCTTGTTCTGCGCCTCGGTCAGATCACGGTCGATGCGCGCACGCTGCTGCGCGGCGTCGTGCTTCTTCGCGTACCACAGGCGATGCTGGGCGTAGGTGAGGTCGGCCTGCAACTGCTTGTAGTGCTGGGCGACTTCGGCCTGCGCGGTGAGCTTCTCGACCTGGTGCTTGAGTTCGCGCTGGATGTCCTCGACGCGGTTGAGGTTGTCGCGCGCGTCCTTCAGGCGCGCCTCGGTTTCCTTGCGGCGCTCCTTGTACTTGGACACGCCGGCGGCTTCTTCCAGGTAGCCGCGCAGTTCCTCGGGCTTGGCCTCGATCAGCTTGGAGATCATACCCTGCTCGATGATGGCGTAGGCGCGCGCGCCGACGCCGGTGCCAAGGAAGAGATCGGCGACGTCGCGCCGCCGCACCCGCATGTTGTTGATGTAGTAGGTCGATTCGCCGCTGCGGTCGAGCACGCGTTTGACTGCGATCTCGGCGTACTGCGACCACTGGCCGGCGGCGCGGCCAAGTTCGTTGTTGAACGCCAGTTCGACCGAGGCGCGCGAAGCGGGCTTGCGGGTGCCCGAGCCGTTGAAGATCACGTCCTGCATGGTCTCGCCGCGCAGGTGCTTGGCCGACGACTCGCCGAGCACCCAGCGCACGGCGTCGATGACGTTGGACTTGCCGCAGCCGTTGGGGCCCACCACGCCGGTCAGCTGCGCGGGGACGGGAATCACGGTGGGGTCGACGAAGCTCTTGAAGCCGGCGAGTTTGATATGGGTCAGACGCAAGACGAGGCAACCTACGGATTTATAATGTGTCTCCCAGCGTTCCCCGTGCGGGAACGCCTTTTTTCTGCCGCCATTCTACACCGAGCCTTTTCATGCCCTCCACGCCGTCCAAGACCCTCGAGACCTTCCCCAACCCCAAACCTCAACGCGACTTTCACATTCACATGGAAGTCCCTGAATTCACGTGCCTTTGCCCCAAGACCGGGCAACCGGATTTCGCCACGCTCGTGCTCGACTACATCCCGGACAAGACCTGCGTGGAGTTGAAGAGCCTGAAGCTCTACATGTGGAGTTTTCGCGAGGAAGGGCATTTCCACGAGGACGTCACCAACCGCATCCTCGACGACCTGGTCAAGGCGACGAAGCCGCGCTTCATGCGGCTGACGGCCAAGTTCTACGTACGCGGGGGGATTTTCACCAACGTGGTCGCGGAGCACCGCAAGAAGGGCTGGAAGCCGGCACCGCGGGTCGAGCTCGACAGCTTTCCGTCGCAGTCGAACACCCGGGGCTGATCAGTCGTAGAGCGTCGGCGCCTGCTGCGGGGCCCGAAGCAGTTGCAGGCGGCGCAGGGCCCATGCCGGCAGCACCAGCAGGGGCAACAGCAGCACCGCCTGCGCGGCGGTCGGCGCGGCGTGCCCGGCGCGCAGGCCGAACACGGCCAGCGCGAAGGGCAGGAACAACAGCCCGGCCACCAGTACATTCAGGCCGATGCGAGCCGTGCGTGCCATGGGTACGCTCCTGTCATACCGCTGTGCTACGGTTTTGCGGGAAATCGAGTGTTCCATGTCAGGTCAATCGGCGGTTCCCCCGCCTTCCTGAAGGTGGCGGGTCCGCCCGCCCGACGAACGGTCGAAATCCGTCGACAGATCACAACAAGCAAGGGAGGAAACGGTATGGCCATCTGGGTACGCTGCACGCACGCCGGCCGCACGGCGATCGGAACGGTCGAGGGCGATCGGGTCGTTTTCCGCGAAGGGGACCTGTTCGGCGCCACACGTCCCACCGGCGCCTCGGCGCCGCTGTCCGAGGTGACGCTGCTGACGCCCTGCGATCCCGGCAAGCTCCTCGGCCTGTGGAACAATTTCCACGAGCGCGCCCGGGTCGAGGGCCTTGCGCGGCCGCCCCACCCGCTCTACTTCGTCAAGACCCCGAACGCCTACCTCGCCCACGGCCAATCCATCCGCCAGCCGCGCGGTTACGACGGGCCGGTGGTGTTCGAGGGCGAACTCGGCGTCGTCATCGGCAAGCGCTGCAGCCACGTGTCACCCGCCGAGGCGGACGCCTACATCTTCGGCTACACCTGTGTGAATGATGTGACCGCGCGCGGCGTGCTCAAGGCCGACCCCTCCTTCGTGCAGTGGGTGCGGGCGAAAAGCTTCGACACCTTCGGCGTGTTCGGCCCCGGCATCGCGACCGGCATCGACCCCGATGCGCTCGTCGTAAGCACCCTGGTCGACGGCGTGGAAAAGCAGCGCTACCCGGTCGCCGACATGTTCGTGCGCCCGCGCGAGATCGTCAGCCTGCTGTCGCAGGACATGACGCTGATGCCCGGCGACGTCATCGCCTGCGGCACCTCGGTCGGCACCGAGCCGATGCCGCTCGGCTGCACCGTCGAAATCGTCATCGACGGCGTCGGCACACTCTCCAACCGCTTCGAGGCGTCACTTCAACAGCAGCGCGACGCCGCTGACGATCAAGAGAACGCTGATGCCGCGCTGGAAGGCCTGCTGTGACAGGCGGGTGTGGATCTGCCCGCCGAGGTAGAGCGCGACGGCCATCAGCGGCAAGGCCAGCGCGACCACGCTGAGAAAATCCCAGGTGAAAAAGCCGGAACCGGCGTAGCCCAGCAGGCGGCCGGCGCCGTCGATCAGGAAAACCGTCGCGAAGGTGGCGCGAAACGCTGCCTTGTCGAGGCCACGCGCCTTGAAGTACATCACGTAGAAGGGACCGCCGGTGCCGAACAGCGTGCCGATGAGGCCGCCCGAGGTGCCGGCGAGCGCGCCCCAGCCGCGCGCTACCCCCTGCTTCGGCGTGTGGCCCGACAGGGTATAAAGCGCGAAGGCGATGACGAAGACGCCGAGCGCCTGGAGCAGCAATTCGGCGTCGGCACGCGACAGCGCGAACAGCGCCAGGAGCACGCCAAGCGCGCTGAAGGGCAGCAACGGGAAAATTTCGCGCCAGCGGATGTCGGCGCGGTGGGCGGCGCCCTGGCTCGCCGAAGCAATGTAGTCGAGCAGCACCACCAGGGGCACTACCAGCGTAAACGGCAGGATCAGCGCCAAGAGCGGCACGGCGATGAGGCCCGAGCCGAAGCCGGCGATGCCGCGCACCAGATAGGCGATGGCCACCACGCAGGCGCCCAGCCCCCACTGCCATGCACTGAGTTCGTCCACCCTTCCCCCCCTGTCGCACGGTCGCGGCCGCGTTCTTCGTGTCGGGCGAGTATAGGGCACGGCCAAGGGCCGGGGCTAGAATGCCGGCGATGGACGGGCCTTACTTTCTCGGCATCGACTTCGGCACCAGCGGCGCGCGCGCCTGCGTCATCGACGCCGACGGCGCCGTCGTGCACCAAGACCAGCGCGACTTCGGCGCGCTCGCCGAGCACGAGCAGGCGGGGATCTGGCGCGAAGCGCTGTGGGATCTCGTCGCCGCGCTGCCGCCGGCGATCCGCACGCAGCTCGCCGACATCGCGCTCGACGGCACCTCGGGCACCCTGCTCGCCTGCGACGAGGAATTGTCGCCGCGCCATCCGCCGCTCCTCTACAACGACGACCGTGCCGTCGACGAGGCCGCGCTGATCGCGCGCACCGCCGAGCCCGGTCACCCGGCCGCCGCCGTCACCTCGGGCCTGGCGAAAATGCTGTGGCTGAAGAAGCGGCTGGGGCTCACCGGCGCGCGGCTCTATCTCCACCAGGCCGACTGGCTGTCGGGTCTGCTCACCGGGCGCGTCGGCATGACCGATTACCACAACGCGCTGAAGCTGGGCCTCGACCTCGACACGCTGCAGTGGCCGGCCTGGGTCGAGTATCTCGCCGACGTCGACTACCTGCCGGTGCCGATCGCGCCGGGCGCGCGGCTGGCCACCGTGTCGCGCCCCCGCGCGCGCTACCTCGGCGTGTATCCCGGCTGCATGGTGCACGCCGGCACCACCGACTCCATCGCTGCCTTTCTCGCCGCCGGCGTCACCCGCAGCGGCGAGGCCGTCACCTCGCTCGGCAGCACGCTGGTGCTGAAGCTCCTGTCCGACACACGGGTCGAATCGAGCGCACACGGCGTCTATTCGCACTGGTTCGGCGAGCGCTGGCTGGCCGGCGGCGCGTCCAACGCCGGCGGCGCCGTGCTGCGCCAGTTCTTCGACGACCGTGAGCTCGCCGCACTGTCCGGACGCATCGACCCCGCCGTCGCCAGCCCGCTCGACTATGTGCCGCTGCCCCGGACCGGGGAACGCTTCCCGGTCAGCGACCCGACGCTCGCGCCGCGCCTGGCGCCGCGCCCCGTCGACGACGCCGAGTTCCTGCACGGCCTCTTGGAAAGCCTCGCGCGCATCGAGGCGCGCGGTTACGCCCTGCTGGCCGAACTCGGCGCCACGCCGCTGCGCCGGGTCGAAACCGCCGGCGGCGGCGCGAACAATCCGGCGTGGACGCGCATTCGCGCACGCCGGCTCGGCGTGCCCGTCACCCGCGCCGAACACACACAGGCGGCCTACGGCGCCGCCCGGCTGGCGCGCGACGGCATTCGCCTGTTCGGGGCGCTCAGCTGATTTCGACGAATTCCAGCGTGTTCAGGTCGGGGTCGCGGCAGAACAGCGCCGCGCGCCCGGACTGGCTCGCGGTGTAGGCGATCCCGGCGGCGTCGAGCCGCGCGCACAACCCGGCCATGTCCGCGACGCCGAAGGCGATGTGGCGGTCGCGGCCGCCGTGTGCAGGACGCTCTGCGCCGGCGTCCGGATTGGGCAGCTGCATCAGATGCAACTGCTGGCCGCCCCCCAGCTCGTACCATTCGCCCGGATAGGGCAGCGGCGGGCGATGCGGACTCGGCGCCAGGCCCAGCACCGTTTCATAGAAGGCTTTGGCGCGACCGAGGTCGGACACCAGAAGCCCCGCGTGCAGCAAGCCGCGCACTTCAGGCATGGGAGGGCTCCTTCGTTTGCTCGTCTTCCATGTGGCCGGAAAACAGGCTGGCGGTGACGATCATGAGCGCGCCAGCCCATTCCTGCAGACCCATGCGCTCATGCGCGAGGAAATAAGCCGCCACCGCCGCGACGACCAGCTCGAACAGGAAAATGACGATGGCCTGGTTGGCCGGCACGCGCGCCAGGCCGTACTGCACCGCATAGGTGACGCTGCTGATGGCCAGCCCGACGCCGGCCAGGAGCAGCCAGACGCCTGCCCCGGCGCCGGCGGCGAAATCGAGCTCGGCCGGAGAGACGGCCAGGCCCACGACCGTCAGCACCAGCACACCGGCCCAGATGGCGACCGAGCGGGCGCCGTCGGCGACCCCGCTGAGGTGGCGGCTGATGACGTTGCTCAGGGCGAACGCGACGCCGGCCGACAGCGCCAGCCACTCGGCGGCGTTCCGCGGCAGCGGCAATTCGCCGTTGGGCTGCCACAGCATGACCATGGCGCCGCCCAGCGAAAGCGCCATCACCCACACCCCGACCCGGTTGAGCCGCTCGCCGAGCAACAGGCGGGAAAACAATACCGTCCACAGCGGCGACAGGAAGAACAGCAGCAGCACGCGCACCACCTCGCCCTGCAGCATCGCCAGCACGTAGGCGAGATTGGTCCAGCCGGCCACCAGCGCCAGCGCGATCAGCCAGGCCCAGCGGCCGCGCGCGGCGTAGAGCGAGCGGCCGTGCAGCCAGCCGAACACGACGAGCGGGACCGCATAGCTGAAGAAACTCGACGCCACCCCGCCGACGCCCGCCTCGTCGAGCAGGCGGTAGGGATACCAGATCAGCCCCCACAGGGTGGCGGCGTAGACCAGGCTGGCGAGGGCGGTGCTGCGCTGCAGGGCAAGGGAAGGCATGGGGCTTTATAATGCGTGGCTTGGTCAAATACTGTGCTGTGATGAATCCGCGTCTTCAACAACTCCACCCCTATCCGTTCCAGAAACTGCGCGAACTGTTCGCGGGGGTGACGCCGAACCCGGCGCTTGCGCCGATCAACCTGTCGATCGGCGAACCCAAGCATCCGACGCCGTCCTTCATCAAGGACGCGCTGGTCGCGGGGCTCGACGGGCTGGCGCATTATCCCATCACTCAGGGCTCGGACGCGCTGCGCGGCGCGATCGCCGCGTGGGCCGAGCGCCGCTACGGCGTGAAGCTCGACCCGGCGACCGAGGTGCTGCCGGTGAACGGTTCCAGGGAAGCGCTGTTCGCCTTCGCCCAGGCGAGCGTCGATTCCAGCCGCCACGGCCGCCGCACCATCGTCTCGCCCAACCCCTTCTACCAGATCTACGAAGGCGCGGCGCTGCTCGCCGGGGCACGCCCCTTCTTCCTCAACACGCTGCCGGAGAACGGCTTCCGCATGGACTGGTCGCGCGTGCCGGACGACCTGTGGGAGACCGTCAACCTCGTCTACGTCTGCTCGCCCGGCAACCCCACCGGCAAGGTGATGACGCTCGGCGACTGGAAGGAACTGTTCGAACTGTCCGACCGCCACGGTTTCGTCGTCGCCGCCGACGAGTGCTATTCGGAAATCTACTTCGAGGAAGGCAAGCCGCCGCTCGGCGCGCTAACCGCCAGCCAGCAGCTCGGCCGCAGCTTCCGCAACCTGATCGTGTTCAATTCGCTGTCCAAGCGCTCCAACGTGCCCGGCCTGCGCTCGGGCATGGTCGCGGGCGACGCCGGGCTGATGAAGGCCTTCCTGCTCTACCGCACCTACCACGGCAGCGCGATGAACCCGGCGGTGCAGGCCGCGAGCGTCGCCGCCTGGAACGACGAGGCGCACGTCGTCGAGAACCGGCGCCTGTACGCCGAAAAATTCGCCGCCGTGATGCCGAAGCTGAAGGGCGTACTCGACTTCGATGCGCCCGACGCCGCGTTCTACCTGTGGGCGAAAGTGCCGGGCGGCGACGACGCGGCGTTCGCCCGCGGCCTCTACGCCGAGGAGCACGTCACCGTGCTGCCCGGCAGCTTCCTCGCGCGCGACGCCGGCCTGGCCAACCCGGGCAAGGGTTACGTGCGCATCGCGCTGGTCGACACGCTCGACGCCTGCGTCGAGGCGGCCGAGCGCATCGTGCGCTACGCGGGAGCGCACGCATGAAACGCTTCGCCGCCCTCCTCCTCCTGCTGCCGGCACTCGCCTGGGCCGGCCCCGGCGAAGACGCCGAATTCGCCGCCAACCGCATCCTGCTCGAGGAGGAAATGCTCAACGCGCAGGTGGTGTCGAATTCCAAGGGCCGCATCACCCTGTTGTTCGGACGCAGCGTCGGCCCCGGCCTGATCGACTCCGTGGTCCGGCGCATGAAGCGCGACCCGGCCATCCGCGGTCTGACCTACGTGCAGGTCGACAACGATTTCTGCACCCTGCGCTGACTTTCCCTTTTCCTTCCAACCACCTTACGGGACCCCATCATGCAAGAACTGCAAGCCATCATCGAAGACGCCTTTGAACGCCGCGCCGAGCTGACCCCGCGCAACGCGCCGCCGCAGGTCAAGGACGCCGTCATGGCGGTGATCGACCTGCTCGACATGGGCCAACTGCGCGTCGCCGAGCGCACCGACGGCCAGAACTGGACGACGCACCAGTGGGTGAAGAAGGCCGTGCTGCTGTCGTTCCGCCTGGAAGACAACGCCTTCATCAAGGGCGGCTACACCAACTACTACGACAAGGTGCCGTCGAAGTTCGCCGACTTCAACTCCAAGGATTTCCGCGAAGGCGGCTTCCGCGTCGTGCCGCCGGCCGCCGCGCGCAAGGGCTCGTACATCGCCAAGAACGTCGTGCTGATGCCGTCCTACGTCAACATCGGCGCCTACGTCGACGAAGGCACGATGGTCGACACCTGGGCGACGGTCGGCTCCTGCGCGCAGATCGGCAAGAACGTGCACCTCTCGGGCGGCGTCGGCATCGGCGGCGTGCTCGAGCCGGTGCAGGCCAACCCCACCATCATCGGCGACAACTGTTTCATCGGCGCGCGCTCGGAAGTCGTCGAAGGCGTAATCGTCGAGGACAACTGCGTGATCTCGATGGGCGTGTACATCGGCCAGTCGACCAAGATCTACGACCGCGAAACCGGCGAAGTCCACTTCGGCCGCGTCCCCGCCGGCTCAGTCGTGGTCTCCGGCAACCTGCCGTCGAAGGACGGCAAGTACAGCCTCTACTGCGCCGTGATCGTGAAGAAGGTCGACGAAAAAACGCTCAGCAAGGTCGGCATCAACGAACTGCTGCGCGGCATCTGAGTCGGAGCGGATAGTCTGTCGCACCGGCACACGCCGGTGCCCAGCCCGCACTGGACACCGGCGTGCGCCGGTGTGACGATGCAAGCCTTGCCGGCGCGATCCGCCCCGGTCTTATACGCAGGAGTGGCCATGATGAAATACACGCTCGTCGTCACCGCGCTCGCCGCCGCCCTCCTGGCCGGCTGCCAGGAAAACCCCGTCTCCGGCCGCAAGCAACTGGTGCTGGTATCGGAGGAACAGGCGCAGGCCTCGTCGGCCCAGGCGTATGCACAGGCCGTCGGTACCGCGCAGAAGCAGGGCAAGCTCAGCACCGACGCCGCGCTCAACGCCCGCGTCAAGCGCATCACCGACGACCTCGTCGCCGAGGCCAAGCGCATGTATCCGCCCAGCCGCGACTGGCAATGGTCGATCGCGGTGATTGACGAACCGCAACTGAACGCCTGGTGCATGCCCGGCGGCAAGATGGCGATCTACACCGGCATCGTGCGCAAGCTCAATCTCACCGACGACGAGATCGCCCAGATCATGGGCCACGAAATCTCGCACGCGCTGCTCGGCCACGGCCGCGAACGCATGTCGCGCGCGATCGCCATGCAGGGCGGCCTGCTGATCGGCTCCGCGGTCGCCGGCCGCGACCTCAGCGGGCTGGCGCCGATCGCCGACATCGCGCTGACGCTGCCGAACAGCCGCGAGGGCGAATCCGAGGCCGATCGCTACGGCATCGAGCTCGCTGCGCGCGCCGGCTACGATCCGCGCGCCGCGGTGCGCCTGTGGGAGAAAATGAACGCCGCCAACAGCGGCGGTCCGCCTGTTTTCCTCAGCACCCACCCGTCGCCCGCCAACCGCATGCAGGCGCTCAACGCCCTGGTGCCTCAGATGATGCCCCTCTACGAGAAAGCCCGCGCCCGATGAACGCCCCCACCGACGAACAACTCGCCAGCCTCAAGACGCTCAACCACGTCACCTATGCGCTGTATGCGCTGTCGCTGTTCTCGGGGGTGACCGCCATCGTCGCCGTCGTGCTCAACTACATCAAGCGCGACGACGCCCGCGGCACCTGGCTGGAAAGCCATTTCCGCTGGCAGATCGGCACCTTCTGGTGGTGCGTACTGTGGGGCGTGGTGGGCTGGATCACCTTCCTCATCCTGATCGGCTGGGTCGTCTGGGGCGTCGCCTTCGTGTGGTTCGTCTACCGCATCGCCAAGGGCTGGCTCAACCTCAACGACAACAAGCCGATGCCGGTGCAGTAAGGGCTGTCGCCTAAGACAGCAGCCGGTCCCATTCCGCGATCGGGATCGGCTTGCAGAACAGGTAACCCTGATACGCGGTACAGTCGTTCCGCCGCAGGAAGTCGCGCTGCGCCTGCGTTTCCACCCCTTCCGCGATCACTTGCAGGCCGAGCGAGCGGCTCATCGCCATGATGGCCCGCACGATCGCCGCATCGTTCGGGTCCACGGTCACGTCGCGGACGAAGGATTGATCGATCTTCACCTGCTCCAGCGGCAGGCGCTTGAGGTAGGAGAGCGACGAATAGCCGGTGCCGAAATCGTCCAGCGAGAAGCCCACGCCCAGCGCATTGAGCTGCTGCATCCGGGCGACCACCGCGTCGACGTTGTCGAGCACCACGCTTTCGGTCAGTTCGAGTTTCAGCCGGCCGGGACGGATGCCGTGCGACATCACGCTGTGCCGCACCGTATCGACGAAATCGTGCTGATGGAACTGCCGCGCGCTGACGTTCACCGAGAGCTGCAGGGCCTGCGTGCGCGGGTCGCCTTCCCAGGCTTTCAGCTGCGCACACGCCGTATCCAGCACCCACTTCCCGATGCCCAGGATGAGGCCGGTCTCCTCGGCGAGCGGGATGAATTCCGCCGGCGAAACCATGTCCCGTCCCGCCGGCAGCCAGCGCAGCAAGGCCTCGGCGCCGATCAACGCTTCGTCCTCGCCGACCTGCGGCTGGTAGTAGAGCTGGAATTCACCCTTGTCCAGGGCCTGGCGTAGCGCCGCCTCCATTTCCGTGCGGGTGTCGATGGCCGCCTGCATCGCCGGATTGAAGAAGCGGACCAGATTCCTGCCGCCGCCCTTGGCCTGGTAGAGCGCCACGTCGGCCTGCTTCAAGAGCATCTCGGCCGACGCATCCTGGCCATTGAACAAGGTCAGCCCGATGCTGGTCGTGCTGTGGAAATTCGCCTCGCGGCCGTCGAGTGCGTAAGGCTGGTTGAGCGTGGCGCGCACCTTTTCGGCGATCGCCTCGGCCTGGCTGGCCGCGTGCGCCTCGTCCTGCCCCAGGCCTTCGAGCATGAGCACGAATTCGTCTCCCCCCAGCCGGCACACCGTGTCCGCCTGGCGCATGCTCGCGGTCAGGCGCCGCGCCACTTCCAGCAGCAGGCGGTCGCCGACGTCGTGGCCGCGCGTGTCGTTGAGCGTCTTGAAGTGGTCCAGGTCCAGGATCAGCAGCGCCCCGTACTCTCGGCTGCGGTGGCTGGCGCTGAGCGCCTGGCCCAGGCGGTCCATCAGCATGCGTCGATTGGGCAGCTGGGTCAGCGCGTCGAAGAAGGCGAGGTTGCGGATCTCCTCCTCCGCCCGTTTGCGCTCGGTGATGTCGCGCACCAGGCCGAGGACGTACACCTGCCCGGAAAACTCGAAATAGTTGGCGTTGACCTCCACCGGGAACACCTTTCCGCTGCGCGTGTGGTGGCGGCTCTCGAACGTCATCGAGCGCCGGACCCGGAGCGTTTCCATGAAGGTCTGCCACTGTTCCGGCCGCGTCGTGTCGCAATCGACGTCGACGACACCCAGTTGCAGCAATGCCTCGCGGGTGCACTCGATCGCCCGGCACGCCTCGTCGTTCACGTACTGGAAGCGGCCCTGCGCGTCCGCCAGATAGGCGGCTTCCTTCACATGGTTGAGCGCAAAATTGACCAGCGCCAGTTCCCGGCTCACCCGCTCGCGCTCGGTGATGTCGCGCGCCACGCCGAGTACGCCCAGCACCCTACCGGCGCGGTCGCGCAGCGGAGTCTTGATGGTTTCGACGAGAATCATGCGGCCGTCGGCGGTACGCACCCATTCCTCGTTCTGTCTCGGCCGTCCGGCATCCACGGCTTCCTGATCCTTGATGCGAAACATGCGCGCCTGCTCGGGCTCGAAGAAATCGAGGTCGGTCCGGCCCAGGATCTCCAGGCTGGAACGGCCGAAGAAACGCTCGAGCGCGGGGTTGCACATGCGGTAAACGCCGTCCGCATCCTTCAGCCAGACGAGGTCGGGCAAAGTGTCGAGGATGAGTTTCTTCTGCTGCTCGCTTTCTTCCAGATTGCGGGTGACGGCCTTCAGTTGGTCGTGCTCCCGCAGCAGCATGCTCTGGCGGAGCATGGCGAGCACAATCACCACCAGCGCGCCGACGTAGACGGCCTCGCTGACTCCTTCCGAATCCCCCCCACCGGGATGGGCCCCGATGACCGCGAGAAAGGACAACGCGACCGCCACCAGGGGCAGCATCCGCAGGAAGCCTTCGCAGCGGCGTTCCCATGCAGCGCTGCTCGAAACCCGGATGCGCCAGCGCAAGGTGGCCACCCCCATGGCCAGCACCGAGACGGAAAACGCGCTGTTGAACCAGGCGCCGTCGAGATGCCTGCCCTCCAGCGACATGGCATTCCACGCCATCCAGCAGGCGCCGGTCACCAGCAGGGCCAGCAGGAACAGCCCGTAGCTCCCGAAAGGCTTCAGGCGCAGGGTGGGCACCGCAATCAGGCCGATGCACGCCGCCGCCAGCAGGCTGGCCGGATACGCCACCATCACGGCCAGCGGCAACGTCGCCAGGTCGCCGCGCCGCGGCAGATACAGCACGAGCACCAGCGTCGTGACGGCGATGGTGAACATCGCCGCATCCAGCAGCAGGGTCTTGCGCTGCAGGCGGTCGGCCCGGCGCAAGGCCTCGATCAGCAAGCCCGCCGCCACCCCCGGGCCCAGCCACAGGTAGAACAGGTCGGACGGCGAAGGGAAGCCGTCATAGCCGACCGCGGTCTGGACGTCCCAGATCAGCTGGCCGGCTGCGTAGCCCGTCAGCGCGATCGCGATCCAGCGCAGGCCCCGAACGCTTTCGGCTTCCGCCCGCCGCAGCGCCAGCCAGGCCAGCGCCGCGGCCGTGAGCGTGCCCGCGGTCCAGTGGAGGTTGTCGAAGAAGCGCACCCAGCGCACGTCCTGCGCCAGGACGACGCCGACCACGCCGGCCAGGAGCGCTGCCGCGCCCGCCGCCAACACGCGGTTGTGCGCCACACTCCACCCCCTCCGGCTGTCATCTCCCCGCAATCGGCCGTCCTCTCAAAAGCGCATCCTGGCGACGAACAGTCGCATGATTCTTTGTAGCGCATCCGGGTTGCAGGCGGCGTGCCGTCCGCAAAAAGCGCACCGCGGCGGCGCGATGCAGTGCGGGCGCGTGACGCGTCCTCAGGGCCGTGGACGCCGGCCGGCCTGTCCTTCGATCCATCCAGGCAGCGCGTCGGCGGCCATCGGCCGCGCAATGAAGTAACCCTGGCCGACGTCGCAGCCGTTCTCGCGCAGCCAGGCGAGATCGGCTTCGGTCTCGATGCCTTCGGCCACCACCGAGAGCCCGAGCGCATGGCCGAGCGCCAGCGTCGACTGCACGATGGCACGGTCCTTGGGGGATTCCGCCAGCGGCCGGATGAAGCTCTGGTCGATCTTGAGCTCGTGCACCGGCAGCGATTTCACGTAGGCAAGCGAGGCCTGGCCGGCGCCGTAGTCGTCGATCGACAGCTTCACGCCGAAGTCGGCGAGTGCCTGCAGGTGCGCCTGCGCCAGCGCGGGGTCTTCCATCAGCGCGCTCTCGGTGATTTCGAGGCACAGCGCCGCGGGTGGCAGCGCGTGGGCGTCGACCAGCGCACGCACCCGGGCCACCAGTTCCGGATCGAGCAGGTCGCGCGCCGACAGGTTGGCCGACAGCGTCAGGTCCATCCCCTGCGCACGCCAGGCCGCGGCCTGCGCCGCGACCGCCTGCAGCAGCCAGGGGGTGATCTCGCGGATGAAGCCGGTGCGCTCGGCGAACGGAATGAAGCGCCCGGGCGGCACCAGGCCGCGCTCGGGATGCTGCCAGCGCAGCAGTGCCTCGGCGCCGGTCACGCGACCGCTCGCGAAGTCGAGCTTGGGCTGGTAGTGCAGCACGAACGCCCCCTGCTCCAGCGCCTCGCGCATTTCGCCGATCAGCGAAAGATGCTCGGGCAGCGGCCCCGGTCCGACCTCCTCGGCCAGCATGACGCCGCACTGCCGGCGCTTGGCCTCGTACATCGCCAGTTCGGCGCGCTGCAGCAAGGCATTGAGGTCGCTGCCGTCGGCGGGGCGGAAGGCGATGCCCAGGCTGCCGTTCACGTCCAGCCGTTGGCCGTCGAGCTCGATCGGCGCGTGCAGCAGGGTGCGCAGGGACTCGGCGAAGGCGACCACCGCCGGCCCCGCCCGGTGCTCGAGCAGGAAGACGAATTCGTCGCCCCACAGCCGCGCCAGCATGGCACCGGGCGGCAGGTGCTCGAGCAGGCGTGCACTGACCTGGCGCAGCAACTGGTCGCCCACCGGATGCCCCAGCGCGTCGTTGATCGCGGCGAAGCGGTCGAGGTCGAGCACCACCAGCGCGCATACGGTCGAGCCGTCGAGCGCGGCCAGGCGTTCCTCCAGGCGCACCCGGTTGGGCAGCCCGGTGAGCGCATCCTCGTACGCCAGCCGCGTGATCTTGGCTTCGCGCGCGGCGATTCCCGTCCGCATGCTTTCGAAGCTCGCCGCGAGTTGGCCGATCTCGTCCTTCGACTGCACCGCCACCGGCTGGCTGTAGTCGCCCGCCTCGATGCGCCGCGCGGTATCCGCGAGCGCGTTGACCGGCCCGGCGATGCGCCGCGCGAACCACAGGCTGCCGAACACGAACAGCACGATGCCGCCGCTTGCGATCAGCAGCAGCGCGCGCTCGAGTTCCTTGAACACGGCTTCGCTGCGGTCGAGCGAATGCAGCAGGATCACCCGTGCCTGACCGCCGAGCGGCAGCGCAACGCCCTGGTAGTGGTCGCCCTCCAGCGTCACTTCGCGCGGCTGCCGCACCTCGCCCGTCACCGCCGCGAGCAGCAGGGCATGGCGCGCGTCCGCCAGCGAACTCGCCAGCATGCGGTCGCCGCGCGCATTGGTCAGGCTGACGTCGAGCCCGCTGGTGCGCGCCAGGCTGGCGGCCCAGTCGTGGTCGACCGGGAAGCCCATGACGATCCAGGCGATGCGCACCGGCGCGAGGATCGGCACCATCACCACCTGGTACAGCCGGCCGTCGGCCATGCGCACGATGTCGCTCGCACGGCCGGTCGCTTCGGCCGTCGCCAGCAGCGCGGGGAAGGCAAAGGCCTCATCGGGTTTCTGCAGTTGCTGGATGTCGGCGATGACGCGGCCGTCGAGTCCGACCGCCATCATCGCGGTGGCGCCGATGCGCGCACCGTGGTTCTGCAGCACCGAAATCATCGTCGGGCGGTCCTGCGTGGCGATCGCTTCGCGGAAGCTGAAGTCGCGCGACAGCACGGTGGCGGCGAGCTCGAGCTGTTTCTGGTTCTGCGCCAGCAGGGCCTCGAAGCTCATCTGGCCGGCGGCAAGTTGACGCTGCGACTCGGCGGCGACGATGCGCTCGCCGCTGCGCTGCACCAGTAGCAGGATGAAGCCCATGACCAGCACCGCCAGGCCGACGAACACGACGGCGATGCGCCGTTCCAGCTTGCGGGCGCCCATGCCTCAGTAGCCCTCGGGATCGGCCGGCGGCTTGAAGCGGGGCGGCGCCGGCGCCACGTCGAGGCCGAAGGCGGCACGCACCGGGGCCGCCCCCAGGGTCACGGTCTGCGCGGCGACCGCGCCTTGCTGCCGCGGGTGCCACACGCGCACGCGGTAGCGGCCGGCGGGCACCCCGTCGAGCCGAACCCGCCCGGACGCGTCGGTCTTGCCGAACCAGGGCGTGTCGACCACCAGCACGTGGGCCACCATCCAGTCGTGGATGTTGCAGCCCAGTACCACTTCGCCGGGCTTGTCGAACACCACCGGCTTCGCCGGCTGGCCAACGTAGAGCTTGATCTCGAAGGTCTTGGCCGGCGAGAAGGAATAGACGTGGTGCTTGAGGCGGTCACGGTTGGGAAACTGCACCGGGGTGCCGACCTGCACGATGCTGAGATAGGGCACGAACTCGCGGTCGACCTGCTCAATGCGCGCCGGCACGCGCGGCCTGGGGGCCGGGCCCACCAGCGGCTCGAGCACCACGGCTGCGTCCTCGACGGGCGCCCCGGCCGGGCTGCGCACGCTGGCGTCCAGGACGGCCGCGGTCGCCTGTCCTACGCCGCAGCCGATCGCGGCCGCAAGAAGCAACCAGCCCACCCGCCTCACTCGTCCACCTTCAGGGTCGGCGCGATCTGCCAGATCTCGGTCGCGAGTTCGCCGTCGCGGTACACCAGCACGTGGCGCACGCGTACCGTCGTTTTGCCGGCATATTCCGCCGAGACGGCGAGCGTCGTTCCCTGGGCGTGGCTATGCTGTTCCAAGCGGCCGACACGCAGGCTGCGCGGCATGCCGTCGTTCTGCGCGGCGAAGGCCTGCCACACCGCGCGGATCGCAGGACGCCCGCGATAACGCCCGTCGAGCGGTCCGCCGACCCAGTCCAGCCAGGCGTCCTCGGTGTAGTCGCCCATCAGCGTCTCGACGTCGCCTGCCGCAGCCGCCTGCAGGTGGGTCCGTGCCTTGCGTTCGTCGAGCGGCCCCGCCGCAGCGAGGCCGGCGGCCGTCAGGCCCATGAGCAGGACCAGGCAGGATTTCATGCGCGGGAGAAAGCGGGCGTCAGACACATGGATACATTGCGGCCATGTTCGGCGGCGCTTGAGCCTGCCCGCGCGGCGCCCCCCGCATGGGGTACGAAAGGATCAGGGCTTGCGTCCCGGCTCGGCGCAGCGAATGATCGCCTTGTTGTCCTTCAGTTCCAGGCAATGGCGCATGTCGGCGCCCTGGCGGCGCTTCGGCTCGGCGGGCACGGCTGCCGCCGCCTGATCGGCGGGTGCCGGGGCAGGCGGCGGCGCGGCATCCTGGGCCCGTGCGGAAGGCAGGGCGAGCACAAGGGACAAAACGACGAACCCGGTCTTCATGGCATCTCCTCGGTGATCGGCAGGATTTCATGATAGCGCCGCCGGCCGCACGCAGGCCTTCAAATCCCGCGCGCGGACGCCTACACTAGGCAAAAATCGAGAAGCAGCCGCCCGCCAGGCTGTCGCGACAACGAGAAACCGCCGACCCGCGGAGGTCGGACACGCAGCGCAACGGCATTTTTCGCCACCCCGGGGAGAAATGCATGAACACCACCACGGATGCCGACACGTTCGCCGACGTGTTGCGCGACGAACTCACGCGCCTGCGTCCCGAGAACGACGCACCGCCCCAGCAATGCCCGGAAACCTGCGCCGACCACGCGCTGCTGATGGGGCTCGCGCTCTCCGGCGGCGGCATCCGCAGCGCCACCTTCGCGCTCGGCGTGATCCAGGCGCTCGCCAAGCTCAGGCTGCTGCGCGGCTTCGACTACCTCTCCACGGTTTCGGGCGGCGGCTACATCGGGTCCTGGCTGTCGGCGCTGATTCATCGCACGCGCCAACCCGGCCAGACCGCGGCCGAGGCCGTGGCCGCGGTCGAGCGCGGCCTCGGCGGCGACCGGCGGCCGTGGTGCGCGGACGACGCGCCGGCGTCGGAATGTCCGCCCGAGCATCCGGCGGTGCGTTTCCTGCGCCGCTACAGCAATTACCTGACACCGCGCCTGGGCGCGCTGTCGGGCGACACGCTGGCGGCGGTGTCGATCTTCCTGCGCAACCTGCTGCTCAACCAGGGGGTGCTCATCGCCTTCTTCGCCACCCTGCTGACCCTGCCCTATCTGCTGCTCGAAGGCGGCCGCTGGCTGCTGGCGCCGACCGGCCTCGACGCGCTGGCCCGGCCGCTGGGTGTGGCCGGCCTGCCGCTGGTCTACGGCCTGGCGATCCTGCCGCTGCTGCTCGCCGTGGCGGCCTGCGCGCTCAGTCTGATGCGCTTCGGCGCGCAGGATCGCTTCAACGCCAGCGGTCCCGGCTTCATCGTCGGCTGGGTCGTGCTGCCCGCGCTGCTCTCGGCCGCGCTGTTCGCGGTGGCGCTGCAGGCGCACGCCGGCTCGATCGACGCCACGCTGTGGCAGTGGGTGCAGGGCACCACCGTCGTCTACCTGGTGCCGTGGGTCATGGTGTTCTGGGTCAAGAGCGGCGGCACCCAGATCGCCTGGGTTGCGCTGCGCAAGCTGGCGCGCCTGTGGGCGGCGCGCCGCGACGCCCGGCGCTTGCGCGACGCGTTGAGCGACGCCGTCCACTGGGCCGCCGGGGTGGTGCGCTTCGCCTGGCAGATTCCATGGACGCTGATCGCCGGCGCGCTCGGCGGCGTGCTCTTCTACGGCATCCAGCAGGCGATGGCCGCGCTGCCGGACGACGGCAGGCTCGCCTACGCCCTTGGCTTCTTCACGCCGCTGATCCTGCTCAGCTATTCGCTCGCAGTCACGGTCCACATCGGCCTGATGAAACGCCTGTACGCGGAAAACGACCGCGAATGGTGGGCGCGGCTGGGCGGCTTCATCCTGCTGGCCGCGCTCGCCTGGCCGCTCGCCTTTGCCGTCACCTACTACGCCGCGCCGCTGCTGACCTGGCTGGCGGGGCTCGCCCTCGCCGGCGGCCTGGCGTGGGCGGCCAGCAGCGTCGCCGGCGTGTTGCTGGGCAAGAGCGCGCTTACCGGCCCCCAGGGCAAGTCGGGCCTGAACGCGGTGGCCCTGCTCGCCCCCTACGTCTTCGTCAGCGGGCTCGCCATCCTGTTGGCCGCCCTGCTGCACGGGGTGCTGGCCAGTCCGTCCGGCCTGTGCGAGCGCTGCGTGCCGGTCGCCGGCGGTCCGCATCTCGGGCCCATCCTGCAGGATTCGATGTTCAACCTCGGCCAGGTGGCCTGGACCGACGTGCTGTGGGTCGGCGGCGCGTGCGCCGCGGTGTTCGGACTCTTCGGCTGGCGGGTCGACGTCAACCTGTTTTCCCTGCACGGCTTCTACCGCAACCGCCTCACCCGCTGCTACCTGGGCGCCACCCGCGTCGGCGACGACGACCGCCGCAACCCGCACCCCTTCACCGGCTTCGACCCGAAGGACGACCTGCCGCTGTCGCATCTGGCCGAGCAGCGGCCCTTCCACATCGTGAACGCGGCGATGAACCTCACCGGCGGCGAGGACCTCGCCTGGCAGACGCGCCGGGCCGCCGCCTTCGCCTTCACGCCCGGCCACACCGGCTACGAATACTGGGATTCGGAAGGCCGGCGCATCGGCGCCTACCGGCCCACCGCCCAATACGCCGCCAACCATTTCGCCTTTCTCAACGAGCCGGGCGGCATCCTGCTCGGCAACGTGGTCGCCACCTCGGGCGCCGCGGCCAACCCGAACATGGGCTATCACAGCTCGGCAGCGCTGTCGGCGCTGATGAGCGTGTTCAACGTGCGGCTCGGGCGCTGGTCGGGCAACCCGCGCGACGCCGTCGCCTGGCGCAAGGCCAGTCCGCGCTTCGGCGGGCTGGCGCTGATCCAGGAAGTGTTCGGCCTGCTCGACAGCCGCGCCCCCTTCCTCAACGTCTCGGACGGCGGCCATTTCGAGAACCTCGGCGTCTACGAACTGGTGCGGCGGCGCTGCCGGGTCGTGGTCGCGGTCGACGCCGGCTGCGACCCCGGCTACCAGTTCGAGGACCTCGCCAACGCCATCCGCAAATGCTGGACCGACTTCGGCACCCGCATCGACATCGACCTCGCGCCGCTGCGGCCGCAGGGCGACGGCAAGCGCAATCCTTCGCATTTCGCGGTCGGCTGCATCCGTTACCCGAACGCCCCCGAGCCCGGCGTGCTCGTGTACATCAAGGCCTCGCTCACCGGCGACGAGACCAGCGACGTGAAGCAGTACGCCGATCGCCACCCGAGCTTTCCGCACCAGTCCACCGCCGACCAGTTCTTCGACGAGAACCAGTTCGAGAGCTATCGCGAACTCGGCCGTCACGTCGGCCTCAAGGTCTTCGCGCCGCTGTTCTCGCCGCTCACGTCGAACGCCGCCGAATCGTTGACGCCGGCCGAGATCCGCGCAGCGCTGCTGGCAAGGCTGCCCGACCACCCGCTGCTGCAGCGGCGCTGAACGCCGCGGCGGCAGCGGGTCAGTATGCTGCGACCGCCTGGGCCGGCTCGCGGGACCGTGCCGCCCCGCGTGCCAGCTTGTCGGGCAGCACCGTGCGCGTGGTGGCGTAGCCCAGTTCGTACAACGCCTGCTTCTGCGGCGGCGACATGCAGAATTCCAGCGGCGACATGCCCTCGGTTTCGATCAGCACGGTGTTCAGCCAGAGCGAATCCGACAGGTATTCGCGCGAGACCGTGGTCATGAAAGTGCGCACCAGCATGAAGAGATAGTCCGCCACCGGCAGCACGCGGCGCGCCGGGTGGCTGTCGGCCACCCGCTTGTCGCGGATGCGGAAGCACATCACCGGCGTGCGGTCGCCGGCCCAGTCGCGCACCAGCCCGTCTTCGGCGAGGATGCTGCCGTCGACCAGCACGTGGCCTTCGTGGTGGTGGAAGGGAAACATCAGCGGAATCGAGATCGAATACAGCACCGCGCGCGCCACCGGCACGTCCGGCGTGCGCGCGCGATCGAACACCACCGGCTGTCCGGAACGCACGTCGCAGGCGACCACGTGCAGGTCACACTCGAGGTCGCCGAAGCAGCGACCGCCCAGTTCGGCATCCATCCACTGCTCGAAGCGGCGGCCGGTCGACAGCCCGCCGTGGCGCAGCAGGTTCACCAGCGAATAGCCGCGGAACTGGGCGAAATTCACCTCGCGCATCAGGCGCTCCAGATCCTCGACCGGCCTGCCCGCCGCCGCCAGCGCGGCCACGACGCTGCCGCCCGACACGCCGACGAGGTGGGAATAGCCGATGCCGAGGTCGGCGAGCGCCGCAAGCACGCCGACATGTACGGGCAGCCGCGTGCCGCCGCCGGCCAGCACCGGCACGATGCGTTGTGCGTGCGGATCGTTCACGGACCCCTCCTTGCCGGCTGCGGCCGGATCGCTGATTTATTTATATGCGAAGCGGCGCGGCGCGACGGGGCCGACGGGTTCAGGCCGGCGGGGCCACCTCGCAGCGCACCACGTCGCCCACCCGGATCGGGCCGCCGACCCGGATGCGCGCGTTCACTCCGCCGTGCCCGCGCATCGCGTTGAAGCCGCCCGGCCCCAGCACCGCCTCCATGCGCGAGCAGGGGTCGCACGGCCCGGTCACCTCCAGCGCCACCGTCTCGCCGATGCGCAGCAGCAACGGACGATCGCGGAACAGCGCCTGCGCCGCCAGCAGGTTCAGCCCCGACACGACCAGGTTGCGGCGCAACTGCGCCGCGTCGACCGATCGCCCGGCAAGCGCCGCCAGCACCGGCAGGTGCTCGGCCTGAATCAGCGTCACCTGCCGCTTGCCGCCCGCCACCCGGCTGCGCGACGGCTGCGCGTAGTGGTCGCCTTCCAGCCCCAGCGCCGCGACCGCCTGCGCCGATTCGACGGCACGCACGGCGCCGCGTCGCTGCGGGCGCAGATAGATCGCCTCGATGCGGCCGGCCTGCGGAAAACGCGTCGTCAGCGCGCGCAGATCGGATTCGCTCAAGGCGGCAAGCGGTTTCACGCGTGACTCAGCGCGCCCGCGCCCGCGCGAGCTTCGCCTTCAGTTCCGGCATGATCGCCGCGGCCGCCTTCTCGCCCTCGAGAATGGCCAGGTGACGGTCCTCGAAACTGGTGCTGCTGACCGCGAGGGTGCGCGGCCGCACCACCACGTCGGCGTCCTTCAGTTCATGCTGGCTGATCGCATGGCCCATGATGGCAAAGGTCTGCAGCAGCACGTCGAGCGTGCCGGGGAGCTTTTCGCGGCGCCCCACGCTCGAGATGTCGACCGCGATCACGAAATCCGCCCCCATGGCGCGCGCCGACTGCGCCGGCACCGGCGAGGTGAGGCCGCCGTCGACGTAGTCGCGGCCGCCGATCGCCACCGGCTGGAACACGCCCGGCACGGCGCTCGATGCGCGCACCGCCATGCCGGTGTCGCCGGTGCGGAACAGCACCCGCTCGCCGCTCTGCAAATCGGTCGCCACCACGCCGAGCGGTTTGGGCAGGCGCTGAAGAGTGCGCTGCTTCACCTGCTGGTTGATGAAAGCCTGCAAGGCCTCGCCGCGCAGCACGCCGCGGTTCGGCAACGCCCAGTCGGCGAACATGTCCTCTTCCAGGCCCAGCGCAAGCTTCTGCAGGTCGAAGCCGCTCATGCCGGACGCGTAGAGCGCCCCCACCACCGAGCCGGCGCTGGTGCCGACGACGATCTCCGGGACGATGCCCTGCGCCTCGAGCGCCTTGATCACGCCGATGTGGGCGAAACCGCGCGCGGCGCCGCCGCCGAGCGCCAGCGCCACCTTGATCGGCGGTTTTGCCACGACGGCCGGTGCGGGCGAAGGTGGCGGCGGGGAAGGCGGCGCCGCACAGGCGGACAGCAGCAAAACGAGGAAGGCGAGACTCAGGGAACGCATGGCAGGACGACCAAAGAAGGAGCAGTATTATGCCCGCCAGAGCAGGCGAAGCGCTCCCCTTGCGGACGCCCCGTGGTTCCCCCCTGACTGAAAGGACCGACATGTCGCCCAACCCGACCCGTAGCACCCTGCAACGCATCATGCAGCGCCTCGTCCTGCTGATCGGCCTGGGCTGCGCCCTGCTCGCGCCGCTTGCGCAGGCGCAGGACGCGGCAGCCCGGGCCGAGCAGGCGGTGGCCGACATCCTGTTCGACGCCAACGCCGACGACTTCACCACCTACCGGGTCAGCGCGCACGGTTTCGTCGACATCAACTTCGCCCGCAACACGCCGGACCCGATCTACAGCGACCTGCTTGCCAAGCTCAAAAGCCATCCCGATATCCGGGGCGTGCTCGCCGGCAAGAGTCTCGCGCCGTGCAAGCGATTCTGACCGCCGCCCGGCGACGAAGCCCCTGCACCGCTGCCGGCGGGTCGACTGGGCGCCAGGGCTTGGGGTCGCGGCATGGGGCTAGCGGCGCAGCCGGTGGAAGCTCCCCAGCGTCAGCGCCAGCGCGGCCCCCAGCGGCGCCACCCAGAATTCCGGCGCCGCCATCGCCCACAGCGTCGCGCCGCTGAGCAGGCACCACGCGACCGGCAGCCCGTACACGCCCAGGGGCATCCGCAGCGCCAGCAGCACGCCCAGCGTCGCCAGCGCAGTCGGGTCGGGCGCCATACCGAAGATCTCGGACTGCGCCCAGCCCCGCTCCAACCCAGGCGCCCACAGGGGATGCAGGGCGACCGCGTACCCGAGCAGGAGCAGGCCCGCCAGGCGCTGCCGGCGACCGGCCGGTCGGCTGCGGGGGAAAGCCGCCGCCATCAGGAGCAGCATGCCCTGGGCGGCCCACGCCCAGGCGAAGTGCTCCGCCGCCCAGTTGATCGGCGCGTAGCGCTCGAGCTGCCACGCCCACGCCACCCATAGCCAGGCCGCGCCGAGCAGGGCGAGCGCGGCGCGTGCCGTCCGCGCGCCGCCGTGCCACGCCAGCGCGAACAGGACGAGGCCGAGTGCGAGGGTGACGAGCGGCAGCGGCCACCATTCCAGGTTATGCAGTTCGAACAGCCGGGTGTAGGTGCGCGGCGAGAACAGCAGCAGGTCGCGCAGACCGTAGGTCCACCACTCGCTCATCAGAGCCGTGCCACGTGCGCGGCCATGCGCGCGCGCATCGCCGCGTCGGGCAACCGGCCGGCGGCAGCCGCAAGGTTCTCGCGCACGTGGTCGACGCGCGTGGTCGCGGGAATCGCGCAGGTGACCGCCGGATGCGAAATGACGAACTTGAGCGCGAACTGCGCCCAGCTGGCGCACTCGATTTCTGCGGCCCACGGCGGCAGCCGTCGGCGCGCCAGACGGTCGAGCAGCGCACCCTGCTGGAACGGGCGGTTGACCAGCACGGCGATGCCGCGCTCGCGGGCGAGCGGCAGCAGGCGCTCTTCGGCCTCCCGGTCGACGAGGTTGTAGGTGAGCTGGACGAAATCGATCGGCTGGGTGGCCATGATGCGTTCCAGGTCGCCGTGGCGGCGGCCGTGCGAAGTGGTGATGCCGACATAACGCAACTGCCCCGCCGCCTTCATCGCGAACAGGGTCGGCAGGTGCATCTCCCACGACAGGAGGTTGTGCACCTGCATGAGGTCGAAGCGCGGCACGCCCCACAGCCGGCGGGAGGCTTCCATCTGCATGCGCCCTTCGTCGACGCCGGAAATCCACACCTTGTCGGCGGAGAACAGGTTCGCCGGGCGACCGAGTTTGGCGAGGCCGTAGCCGATCACGTCCTGCGCCGAACCGTACATGGGCGAGCTGTCGATGAGCCGGCCGCCGGCCTCGAAGAAGGCGCGCATGACCTCGGCGCTGGCGTCGCGCGCGGCGCGGTCGTTGCCGACGTTGAAGGTGATCCAGGTACCGAGGCCGACGAGCGGGATCGCCTCGCCGCTGGAGGGAATCGCCCGGGTGGCGGGGCGCGCGGGCTGTGCGCGGGCGGGTGCCGCGGCCAGCAGGGGGGATGCGGCGAGGGCGCCGAGCAGGCGGCGACGCGTGGGATTGGGCTTCATCGCGTGGAATCTCCGAATTATGATGTTCCCGACCGTGGCCGCCGGCCGGGGTTCCGGCGCCACGCAGTCCTGTTCGCGCCCCCATGATAGTCCGGCCGGGCCGCACCCATCGAGAGGTACCGCACATGCCACGTCCCTTCCTCCTGCTCCTCTGCGCCGCCGCCCTGTCGGGCGCGGGCTGCGGCGGCCCCCGCAGCCCCCTGCCCACGGTCGCGGCCGTCGACCTCGACCGCTACGCCGGCCGCTGGGTCGAAATCGCGCATCTGCCGAACCGCTTCCAGGCGAAGTGCGTGTCGGACACCCAGGCGACCTACACGCGGGAAGGCGACCGCATCGCCGTGCTCAACGCATGCCGCACCGCCGACGGCAGCGTCGATTCGGTGCGCGGCATCGCCCACGCGGTCGAGGGCAGCGGCAACGCCCGGCTTCGGGTCAGCTTCTTCCGCCCCTTCTACGGCGACTACTGGATCCTCGCGCTCGACCCCGACTACCGCTGGGTGCTGGTCGGCGAACCGACACGCACCTACGCCTGGATTCTCGCGCGCAGCCCGCAGCTCGATGACGCGACACGCGACGCCCTGCTCGCGCGCGCAGACGCGCTCGGCTTCGACCGTTCCGCCTTCGTGCTCACCGCGCATACCCAGCCATGAGCGCGACGCTGCGCGCCGTGCAGGCCGACCTCACCACGCTCGCCGCCGACGCCCTCGTCAACGCGGCAAACGAAACCCTGCTCGGCGGCGGCGGGGTCGACGGCGCCATCCACCGCGCGGCCGGGCCGGCACTGCTCGCCGAATGCCGCACGCTCGGCGGCTGCGCCACCGGCGACGCCAAACTCACGCGCGGCTACCGCCTGCCGGCGCGCTACGTCATCCATACCGTGGGGCCGGTATGGCACGGCGGCAGCGCCGGCGAAGCCGCGCTGCTCGCGTCGTGCTACCGGCGCAGCCTCGAAGTCGCCGCCGAACACGGCCTGGCGACGATCGCGTTTCCCGCGATCAGCACCGGCGTATACGGCTACCCCAAGGACGCCGCGGCGAGGATCGCCGTGGACACCGTGCGCGCGACACTGCCCGCCTGCCCGTCGCTGCGCGAAGTGGTCTTCTGCTGCCACACGGCCGACGATCTCGCGCGCTACCGGGCGCTGCTCGGCGAGGCGTGAAGCGCCCATGCACACAGTGCTGATCCACGGCATGGGCCGCACGCCGGGCTCGATGCTGCGGCTGCGGCGCAGGCTGGCACGCGCTGGCCACGTGCCGCATCTCTTCGCCTACTCGCCCACCTTCGAGACGCTCGACCATGCCGTCGCCCGCCTCACCCGCCTGATCGAGCATCGCATCGGCGGCGAACACTACGCGCTCGTCGGCCATTCGCTCGGCACGGTGCTGATCCGCTGCGTCCTTTCCCGCGTGCCGGCGCCGCCCGCCGCGTGCTGCTTTCTCGCGCCGCCGATGGTCGCGTGCAAGGCGGCGCGCCACTTCTCGCGCTACCGGCCGTACCGCTGGCTGACCGGAGAAATGGGCAGTCTGCTCGCCGACGACGCCTTCATGCGCAGCCTGCCGACGCCGGCGTGCGAACTGCGCCTCTACGCCGGCACGCGCGGCCCGCGCGTGGGCTGGCTGCCCTTCGGCCTGGAGGAGAACGACGGCATCCTGAGCGTCGCCGAAGCCGGCGGCGATCTCGCCGACCGTGTGGTGCGGGTGAAGGCGCTGCACACCTTCATCATGCATCACCCCGCGGTCGTCGCCGACATCCTCGCCACGCTCGCGCAGGTCGAGGCGAGCGCGTAGGCGCTGGACACGCGCGCGGCTTTGCCGGCATGCTAGCTGCATCGCCCCCGCCCCTCGACCGATGAAATCGACGCTGAAGCCCGGCCTCGCCTACGAACACCGCTTCGTCGTGCCCGCCTCGAAAACCGTGCCCGCGCTCTATCCCGAGGCACCCGAGTTCGTCGCCATGCCCGAAGTGTTCGCCACCGGCTTTCTGGTCGGTTTTCTCGAATGGGCCTGCATCAAGGCGGTGAACCCGCACCTCGACGCGCCGGCGGAGCAGACCGTCGGCACCCACATCGACGTCAGCCACGAAGCCGCCACGCCGCCCGGACGCGAAGTCACGGCGCGGGTCGAGCTGATCGAGGTCGACGGCCGCCGGCTGGTGTTCGCGGTCGAGGCGCACGACGGCGTCGATTTGATTTCGCGCGGCTGCCACGAGCGCTTCGTCATCGACCGCGCGCGCTTCGACGCCCGCCTCGAAAGCAAGAAGCCCGCCGCATGAGCCGGATCCGTCTGCCCGCCACCCGCGACGCCTGGGGCACCCCCGGCTTCGAGGCGGTCGCCAAGCGCGAGATCGCCGCGCTCGACCCGGCCGTGCTGCCGCTGCAGCAGGCGCTTTGCGTGAGCAGTCATGTGGCCGAACAACCGATCCAGGCGACGATCCTCGCCGCGGGCGAGGAAGGTAGCCGCCTTCGCGTGAAGGCGGGGATTTTCTACAGCGGCATCATCGCCGGCTGCAGCTGCACCGACGATCCGACGCCGATGTCCGAGCAGGCCGAGTACTGCGTGCTGCGCTTCGACATCGACCCGGCGACCGCCGAGGCGACGCTCACGCTGCTGCCTGACTAGCGAACGTCAGGGCAGCAGCAGGCTGAACACCGCGCCGCCGTCGTTGGCAAGCCGCAGTTCGCCGCGCCGCCCCTGGTTGTCGTGGCTTTGTGCGATCAGGCGCGCGAACTGCAGGCCGAGCCCGGTACCGGTGGGTTTGCCGACGACATGGCCGTTGAGCACGGCGTCGGGGTAGCCGGCCGAGTCGTCGCGCACCGTGAAAGTGAGACAGCCGTCTTCCAGGCCGACGCCGACGGTAATCCGCGTGCGGGCATGGGTGATGGCGTTGTGCACGGCATTGACGAGCGCCATCTCGACGAGATCGCGGTCGAAGAACCAGAGGTCGGGCAGCCCGTCCGCCAGCTCGGTTTCGACCGCCAGCCGTCCATTCGACAGTGCGCGCGCCTGGGCGGCGATGTTGTCCGCCACGTCGGCCGGCGGCCAGGCGTCGATCGCCGGATGCACCGGCTCGCGCGTCGACTTGTAGACCATCAGCGCCTGCCTCAAGCGCCCCGCGACGCGCTGGCACAGCAGGCGCGCCTCGTCGACGGCGGGGTCGTTGCGGGGGATGCGCTCGATCGCGAGCGCGAGCAGGCCGAGTTCGTTCTTCAGTTCGTGGATCAGCGCGGCGGCGAGATCGGTGCCGTCGAACCTCATGCGACGGCCTTGCTGGGCGGGGCGCGACGGCCTTCGACTTCCTTCAGGTGCAGACGCAGGCCGGCGATCCGCGAATGGCCGGGCGCGAGACGCGCGGCCTCGTCGAGGTAGCGCACGGCAACCTCGATCAGGGCCTCGTCCGGCCCGGCCTGGTCGCAGTATTTGAGGATGACCCAGACCGCGTTCATCAGGATGCGCGGATTGTTCGGCGCCTCGGTGCAGGCGCTGAGCAGCTTCTCCACGGCGGACTTGAAATCGCCGCGCTGCGCCAGGATCACGCCCTCGTTGTTGAGACGGCGCACATCGGCAGTGGCGCGGTTGAGCACCGCCGCCCCAGCGTCGCTGCGTCCCGCGGATTCGTAGATCTGCCGCGCCTTGGCGATCAGCGCCTCGCTGTCGTGGGCATTGCGCGCGACCTCGGCGATGAGGCTGTCCGCCTCCTCGGTGCGGCCGCTCGCCATGCAGGTGTCGGCGAGGTCGAGCATCAGGCGCGCGTCGCCGCGCGCACCGGCCGCCCGCAGCGCGGCCGCGGCGTCGAGCGCTTTCTGCGCCTCCTTGGCGTTGCCGGCCTTGGCATGCACCATGCCCTGCGCGACCGCCATCACCAACTGACCCTCGGGACTGCCCTGCAGGCTGCTCTTGTGCTTCTTCAGCGTGTCCGACGCGGCCGTCAGATCGCCCTGTTCGACCTGTACCCGGCACAAATTGCCGAAGTCGGCCGGGGTGACGAAGATCGAATGCCGCCCCTTGTCGAGCACGTTGGCAAACGCGGCGCGCGCGGTGCCGAGGTCGCCGTTGGCGTGGGCGATCTCGCCCAGGCGTTGCTGGCGGTGCACGGTGCGTCCGGAAATGGCGACGCCACGCTCGAGCGCCTGCTGCGCGGCGGCGGGGTTCTTCTTCGCCTGGCAGACTTCGGCGAGCAGGTCGTAGGCGGCGACCATTTCCGGCGTCTGCTCGATCACCTCGTTCAGCAGCGTCTCGGCAGGCGCCTCCTTCTGCTGCAGGTGCAGCGACCGCGCGAGGCCCAGCCTGGCCCAGGGGATCGCCCGCAACGCGATCACCTCCTGATACAGCGCTTCGGCCTCGTCGAGCCGGCCCAGGGTAATGAGCAGTTCCCCCTTGAAGCGCAGCGCGTCGATGCGGTATCTCGGCGCACGTTCGGCCAGGATGTCGCACGCCTGCGCGGCGGCCTGCAGATGGTGGGCGCGGAAGTGCCGGTAGACTTCGGCGAAGGCGCGCTTCTTCGCGAGCACGGCATCGAGCCGGCTGCGCATCAGCTCCGGGGTGAAAGGCTTGATGAGGTAGTCGTCCGGCGCCAGTTCGGCGGTGGCGACGACCTTCTCGTAGTACGACTCCGCCGTCACCATCATGAAGGCCGTGTCGAGCGGGATGAGGTTGCCGTGGCGCATTTCCTCGAGCAGTTGCTGGCCGTCGCGGCCGTCGCCGAGATTGAAGTCGCACAGGATGAGCTCGAACTCGCGCAGCTTCACGTGGTAGATCGCTTCGGCCGCGTTGGCCGCCATCTGCACCTTGGTCAGCCCGAAATTGGACAGCGTGATGCGCAGCGCGTTGCGCATGTCCGCCGAGTCGTCGACGACGAGCGCGCGCAGCATGCCGTAGTTCACCGGCGCGCTCATGCGGTCCCCCGCCCCGGCGTCTGGCCGATCCTGTCCATGCGAAATGCTTCCGAATGCGTTGATTACAGAAGCTTTAACGGCTGAACGGGGCTTTCCTGAATGGTCGGGCGGCGCTCAGGGGGCGGCGGCGACGCCGAGCGCCTCGCCCAGCGGCCGGCCGGGATACTCGAAGGCGACCGGGCCGTCGGGCTCGGCGTGGACGAACTGGCGCACGAAGGGGTCGTCGGAATCGGCCATGCCGGCCGCCGGGCCTTCGGCGACCACGACGCCGTCGTGCAGGAAATAGGCGTAGTCGGCGATCTTCAGCGACTCCGACACGTCGTAGGTGACGACCACCGAGGTCAGCCCCAGCGCGTCGTTGAGCCGGCGAATCAGGCTGGCGACGGTGTTGAGCGAGATCGGGTCGAGGCCGGCGAAGGGCTCGTCGTACAGGATCAGCGCCGGATCGAGGGCGATCGCGCGCGCAAGCGCGACGCGCCGCTCCATGCCGCCCGACAGCTCGCCGGTGGCCAGGTCGCGCGCCCCGCGCAGGCCGACCGCATGCAGTTTCATCAGCACCAGGTCGCGGATGACGTCTTCCGGCAGGTCGGTGTGCTCGCGCATCGGGTAGGCGATGTTCTCGAACACCGAAAGGTCGCTGAACAGGCCGCTGACCTGGAACATCATGCCCATCTTGCGGCGCATCGCGTAGAGCGCGTCGTTGTCGAGTTCGTGCACCACCTGCCCGTCGACGCGGACGTGCCCGCGCGCCGGCCGCAGCTGGCCGCCGACATGGCGCAGCAGCGTGGTCTTGCCGCAGCCGCTGACGCCAAGGATGGCGACGACCTTGCCGCGCGGGATCGACAGGTTCACCCCCTTCAGCACCCGGTTGTCGCCGTAGGCGTAGTGCAGGTCGCGGATCTCGACCAGGGAATCGGCAGCGGCGACGGTCATGGTGCGGGCAGCAGCGCCTCCGGCGCTTCCAGCGCGGCCTTCACTGCGACCAGGAATTGCACCGCGTCGCGGCCGTCGATCAGGCGATGGTCGTAGGTGAGCGCGAGATACATCATCGGGCGGATCACCACCTGGCCGTTCTCGGCAACCGGGCGTTCCTGGATGGTGTGCATGCCAAGGATGGCCGACTGCGGCGGGTTGAGGATGGGCGTGGAGAGCAGCGAGCCGAACACGCCGCCGTTGGTGATCGAGAAAGTGCCGCCGGTGAGTTCGTCGAGGGTGAGCTTGTTGTCGCGCGCGCGCGCGGCGAAATCGGCGATCGCCGACTCGATCTGCGCCGAATCGAGCGTCTGCGCGCGGCGCAGGATCGGCACCACCAGGCCGCGCGGGCTGGAAATCGCGATGCCGATGTCGGCGTCGGCGTGCCACACGATGTCGTCGCCGTCGATCGCGGCGTTGACGACGGGAAACTGCTCGAGCGCGGCGCACACCGCGCGCACGAAGAAGGACATGTACCCAAGCTTCACGCCGTGCTTCACTTCAAACTCGGCCTTGAAGCGCTGGCGCAGCTCGTTCACCGCCTGCATGTTCACCTCGTTGAAGGTGGTGAGCAGGGCGGCGGTGTGCTGCGCGGCGACCAGGCGCTCGGCGACGCGCTGGCGCAGGCGCGACATCGGTTCGCGTTTGATCGGTGTGGGCATTGCGTTTGCCCCTTTATCCCCGGCAGGGAGTTCCCCCGTTCGGGGGGAGGGTTGGGGAGAGGGAGGTGTAGCGCTGAACTGACTGGCCGGCAGCGGCACGGCCGGTTTGGGCGCGGGTGCCGCGACCGTCGGCGCCGGCTTCGATGCCGTCGGCGGGGCCGGGGCCGGCTTGTCAGTCGCAGCTTTGGCCGGCTTCGCTGCCTTCGCCGCTTTGGCCGTCTTCGCAGCCTGGGCAGGCGCCGCGGCCCCCTCCCCGGTCTCGATCACCGCCAGCACCTCGTCGGCCTTGACCACCGCACCTTCCGCCTGGCGGATCTCGACCAGCGTCCCCGAGGCCGGCGCGGGAATTTCCATGATCACCTTGTCGGTTTCCAGGTCGACGAGCGTCTCGTCGCGCGCGACGGTCTCGCCCGACTGCTTGCGCCAGGGCAACAGGGTGCCGCTGGCGATCGAATCGGACAGGGTCGGCACGCGCACCTCAAGCTTCATGGACAGTCTCCAGCGCATCGTTCAACAGGGCTTCGAGTTCGGCACGATGACGCGAGGCGTAGCCCGACGCCGGCGCCGCAGCCGCCGGGCGGCCGGCGTAGTGGAAGCGCCGGCCGCCCGGCGCGCAGTGGTTGAGGTGATGCAGCGTCTGGTACCACGCACCCTGGTTCATCGGCTCTTCCTGCGCCCACACGAAGGTGGTCGCCTGCGGATAGGCGGCGAGCACTTCGCGGAAGGCGTCCTCGGGGAAGGGATAGAGCTGCTCGACGCGCACCAGCGCGACGTCGGCCAGGCCACGCGCCTGCCGCGTGGACTCGAGGTCGAAATACACGCGCCCGCTGCACGCCACGACGCGCTTCGCCTGGCGCGGTGCCTGCGGGTCGTCGATCACCGGCAGGAAGGCGCCGCTCGACAAGTCGGCCAGCGACGACACCGACAACGGCAGGCGCAAGAGGCTCTTCGGCGTGAGGACGACGAGCGGCTTCCTCACCGGACGCACGATCTGCCGCCGCAACAGGTGGAACATCTGCGCCGGCAACGTCGGCACGCAGACCTGGATGTTCTCCTGCGCGCAGAGTTGCAGGAAACGCTCCAGCCGCGCCGAGGAATGCTCCGGCCCCTGCCCCTCGAGCCCGTGCGGCAGCATCATCACCAGCCCGCACAGGCGGCCCCATTTGGCCTCGCCGCTGGCGATGAACTGATCGATCACCACCTGCGCGCCGTTGGCGAAATCGCCGAACTGCGCTTCCCAGATCACCAGGGTGTCGGGCTCGGCGGTGGCGTAGCCGTATTCGAAGGCGAGCACCGCCTCTTCCGACAACAGCGAGTCGATGACGGTGAAATTGCCCTGGCGCTCGTGGATGTGCTCGAGCGGGATGTACACGCCGCTCTGGCGCCGCTCGCGCTTCTGGTCGTGCCACACCGCGTGGCGGTGGAAGAAGGTGCCGCGCGCCGAGTCCTGCCCCGAGAGGCGCACGTTGTGGCCGGCGTCGAGCAGGCTGGCGTAGGCGAGCGTCTCGGCGTAGCCCCAGTCGATGGGCATCTCGCCCGCGCGCATCCGGCGTCGGTCGTCGAGCACCTTCTGCACGCGCGGATGCAGTTCGATGTCGTGGGCCAGCGTGGTCACGCGCTCGCCGAGGAAATCGAGGCGCGCCGCGGTCACCGCGGTCGGCACTTCGGGAGAGTGGTTGCCACGGAAGCGGCTCCAGTCGACGCTGAAGGTTTCCTTGAAGTCGGACAGCGCCGGCGCGGAAAGCGATTCTCCGCGCTCGAGCCGCGCACGGCTGGATTCGATCATCGCCTCGGCCTGCGCTTCGGTGACCACGCTTTCGGCGACCAGCCGGCGGGCGTAGAGCGCGCGCGTCGTCGGGTGCGCCTGGATGCGGCGGTACATCATCGGCTGGGTGGCGAGCGGCTCGTCCTGCTCGTTGTGGCCATGGCGGCGGTAGCACACCAGGTCGATGAAGCAGTTCTTGTGGAAGGTATAGCGGTAATCGACCGCAGTCTGCACGGCGAAGGCAACCGCCTCGGGGTCGTCGCCGTTGACGTGCAGGACCGGCGCCTCGACCATCTTGGCGACGTCGGTGCAATAGAGCGTCGAGCGCACGTCGCGTGGGTCGGAGGTGGTGAAGCCGATCTGGTTGTTGATGACGATGTGGATCGCGCCGTTGTTGCGGAAGCCGCGCGTCTGCGACATGTTGAGGCTTTCCATCACCACGCCCTGCCCCGACAGCGCGGCGTCGCCGTGCAGGATCACCGGCACGACCTCGTAGCCGAGCACGTCGCCGCGCCGGTCCTGGCGCGCGCGCACCGAGCCGCGCACTACCGGATGCACGATTTCCAGGTGCGAGGGATTGAACGCCAGCGCCAGGTGCACCGGGCCGTAGTCGGTGGCGATGTCGGTGGAAAAGCCCTGGTGGTACTTCACGTCGCCCGACAGCGGCGAGCCCGGGTCGCCGTTCGCCGGCTCGGCGTAAAGGCTGTCGACGGTGCGCCCCATGATGTTGACGAGCACGTTGATGCGACCGCGATGCGCCATGCCGAGCACGATTTCCTTGGCGCCGTGGCGGGCGCAGCGCGCGATCACCTGGTCGAGCAGGGGGATCAGGGCCTCGCCACCTTCGAGCGAGAAGCGCTTCTGCCCGACGTGCTGGGTATGAAGGAAGCGCTCCAGCGTTTCGGCGTCGGTGAGCCGCTTGAGGATTTTCTTCTTCTGCGAGGCCGTCACGCCGAAGCGGCCCTGCGCCGACTCGATGCGCTCCTGCAGCCAGCGCTTGCGGGCGACGTCGGTGATGTGCATGTACTCGGCGCCGACGTGGCCGCAGTAGGCGGCGCGCACCCGGCGCAGAATGTCGCGCAGCGTGGCGCGCTCGACGCCGAACAGCGTGCCGGTTTCGAACTCGCGGTCGAGGTCGGCGTCGGTGAGGCCGTAGTGCTCGGGCTCGAGCTCGGGGGTGGGCGGCGGGTCGAAGCGTCGCAGCGGATCGAGGTCGGCCTTGCGCACGCCGAGGTAGCGGTGGGCGTTGATCAGCCGCAGCACGCCGACCTGGGCGACGTCGGACGCCTGCGCCGCAGAATCGGGCAGCGGCTGCTTGAGCCAGGGCGCCAGCGCGTCGTCGCCGAAGGCCTCCAGGTAGGCGGCGTTGCCCGCGTACAGCGGCGAGGTCTGCGTCCAGTCGGCTGCGCTCATGCGGCTCCCGTCGGCGTCGGTGGGGTCAGGCGGTGCGTTGCTCGATCGGCACGAACTCGCGCCGCGCGGGGCCGGTGTAGAGCTGGCGCGGGCGGCCGATCTTGTGTCCCGGATCGGCGAGCATCTCGTTCCACTGCGCGACCCAGCCGGCGGTGCGCGCCAGCGCGAACATCACCGTGAACATGCTGGTGGGAATGCCCATGGCGCGGAAGATGATGCCGGAATAGAAATCGACGTTCGGATACAGCTTGCGTTCGATGAAATACTCGTCCTCCAGCGCGATGCGTTCGAGTTCCATCGCCATCCTGAACTGCGGGTCGTCGCGCAGATCGAGCGCGTCGAGCACCTCGTAGCAGGTCTGGCGGATGATGCGGGCGCGCGGGTCCATGTTCTTGTAGACGCGGTGGCCGAAGCCCATCAGCCGGAACGAATCCGACTTGTCCTTGGCGCGCTTGAGGAATTCGGGGATGCGCGAGGTGTCGCCCATCTCGTCGAGCATTTTCAGCACCGCCTCGTTGGCGCCGCCGTGCAGCGGCCCCCACAGCGAGGCCATGCCGGCCGCGATGCAGGCGTAGGGGTTGGCGCCGCTCGAGCCGGCGAGACGCACGGTCGAGGTCGACGCGTTCTGCTCGTGGTCGGCGTGCAGGATGAAGATGCGGTCGAGCGCGCGCGCCAGCACCGGATTGGGTTCGTACTCTTCGCACGGCGTCGAGAACATCATGTGCATGAAGTTCTCGGCGTAGGCGAGACGATTCTTCGGATAGACGAAGGGCTGGCCCTCGTTGAACTTGTAGGCCCAGGCGGCGACGGTGGGGATCTTGGCGATCAGGCGATGGGCGACGATCTCGCGGTGGTGCGCATCGAAGATGTCCATGCCTTCGTGGTAGAACGCCGACATCGCGCCGGTGACGCCGATCATCACCGCCATCGGATGCGCGCTGCGGCGGAAGCCGCGGAACACGTTCTCCATCTGGTCGTGCAGCATGCTGTGGTGGCTGATCGAATCGACGAACGCCTGCTTCTGCTCCGCCGTCGGCAGTTCGCCGTGCAGCAGCAGGTAGCACACCTCCATGTGGTCGGCCTTGTAGGCCAGCTCCTCGATCGGATAACCGCGGTAATACAGCAGGCCTTCGTCACCGTCGATGTAGGTGAGCGCCGAAGTGCAGCTCGAGGTCGCGGTGAAGCCCGGATCGTGGGTGAAGTAGCCGTGCGCGCCCAGCGCGCGGATGTCGATCACCGGCTTGCCGTAGGTACCCGTCTCGACGGGCAGTTCGATCGCAGGGCTGCCATCGCTGAAAGTGAGGGTGACGGTTTTTTTCATCCTGTTTCTCGTAAATATCTCAGGCGCTCGACGAGGGCGTCGACAGCGTCGTCGTCGCTTGCCCGGCCGCCCTGCAGGCGGTCGACGATCTCCATGTCGGACAACGCCAGCAGGCGTTCGAACGCCGCAGTTTCGTCAGGCCCAAGTGTAGCGCGGCGGGCGGCCCAAAAGCCACCCAGGAGCAGGTCCAGCTCGAGCAGGCCGCGGCGGCAGCGCCAGGCAATCGGGTCAGACACGCCGCTTCACCAGCAACGCCTTGATGTGCCCGATCGCCGCGGTGGGGTTGAGCCCCTTGGGACAGGCCTCGACGCAGCTCATCACCCCGCGGCAGCGGTACAGGCGGTACGGGTCTTCGAGGTTGTCGAGTCGCGCGGCGGTCGCCTCGTCGCGCGAGTCGGCAATGAAGCGCCAGGCCTGCAAGAGGCCCGCCGGGCCGACGAAGGTCTCCGGGTTCCACCAGAACGACGGACAGGCAGTCGTGCAGCAGGCGCACAGGATGCATTCGTAAGCGCCGTCGAGCCGGGCACGCTCTTCGGGCGACTGCAGGCGCTCGACCTCCGGCTCGGGCGCCTCGTTGACGAGCCAGGGCTTGATCGAGCGGTACTGCTTGTAGAACGGCTCCATGTCGACGACGAGGTCGCGGATCACCGGCAGCCCCGGTAGCGGCCGCACCTCGACCGGCTCTTTCAGCTCGGTGAGCGGCGTGATGCAGGCGAGACGGTTGCGGCCGTTGACGTTCACCGCGTCCGAGCCGCACACCCCCTCGCGGCAGGAACGGCGCAGCGAGAGCGTTTCGTCCTGCGCCTTGATCGCGATCAGCGCGTCGAGCAGCATCTTGCCGGCGGGCTCGATGTCGAGCTCGACGTCCTGCATGCAGGGTGCTTCGCCGGACTCGGGGTTGTAGCGGTAGAGGCGGAATTTCATCAATACACCCGCTCCTTTGGCTTGATCGACTCCACCGTCAGCGGCTTCAGCCGCACCGGCTTGGTGTCGACCTGGTCGCCCTCGCGCAGATACAGGCTGTGGCGCAGCCAGTTTTCGTCGTCGCGCTGCGGGAAATCCTCGCGCGTGTGCGCGCCGCGGCTTTCGGTGCGGTGGATCGCCGACACCAGGGTCGCGCGCGCGACGCCCATGAGGTTCTCGAGTTCCAGCGCCTCGATGCGCGCGGTGTTGAAGACGCGGCTGGTGTCGGCGAGACCGGCGTGCGCAAGCCGCACCTCGAGCGCGTCGAGCTGCGCCAGGCCTTCGCGCAGCACGGCGTCGGTGCGGAACACGCCGCAATGCATCTGCATGGTGCGGCGCAGGTCGTCGGCGATCGCCGCGACGCGTTCGTCGCCGGAACGCTCCCAGCGCGCGAGCCGCGCCAGTCCGGGCTCGGCGGCGCCATCGGGCAGGGACCGCGGATAGGGGTTGTCGCGCAGGTATTCCTGCATGTGTTTGCCCGCAGCACGGCCGAACACGACCAGGTCGAGCAGCGAGTTGCCGCCGAGGCGGTTGGCGCCGTGCACCGACACGCAGGCGCATTCGCCGACGGCGTAGAGGCCGGGCACCGGCTCTTCGGGGCCGAAGCGCGCCGGCGCGACGACCTGCCCGTGCAGGTTGGTCGGAATGCCGCCCATCATGTAGTGCGCCGTCGGTGCGACCGGGATCGGCGCGCTCGCGGGGTCGACGCCGGCAAAGCGGATCGCGAGGTCGCGGATGCCGGGCAGCTTCTGCGCGATGGCGGCTTCGCCGAGATGGTCGAGCTTGAGGTCGACGTAATCGCCGCGCGGCCCGCAACCGCGGCCTTCGGCGATCTCGATGGCGATGGCGCGCGCGACGACGTCGCGCCCGGCGAGGTCCCTGGCGTGCGGCGCGTAACGTTCCATGAAGCGCTCGCCGTGCTTGTTCAGCAGATAGCCGCCCTCGCCGCGCACGCCCTCGGTGATGAGGCAGCCGACACCGGCGATGCCGGTGGGATGGAACTGCCAGAACTCCATGTCCTGCAGCGGCAGGCCGGCGCGCAGCACCATGCCGAGGCCGTCGCCGGTGTTGATCATGGCGTTGCTGCTGTTGCCGAACACGCGCCCTGCCCCGCCGGTGGCGAGCAAGGTCGCGCGCGCCTCGATCAGCAGCGGCTCGCCGGTCTCGATGGAGAGCGCCGTCACGCCGAGGCAGTAGCCCTCGGCGTCGCGCACCAGGTCGAGCGCGAAGTATTCGTCGAAGAACTGCGTGCGGTGCTTGATGTTCTGCTGGTAGAGCGTGTGCAGCAGCGCGTGGCCGGTGCGGTCGGCGGCGGCGCAGGTGCGCGTCGCCTGCGCGCCGCCGAAGTGCTTGGATTGCCCGCCAAACGGGCGCTGGTAGATCTTGCCGTTCTCCAGCCGCGAGAACGGCAGGCCCATGTGCTCGAGCTCGTACACGGCGGTGGCTGCCTCGCGGCACATGAACTCGATCGCGTCCTGGTCGCCGAGCCAGTCGCCGCCCTTGACCGTGTCGTACATGTGCCATTCCCAACGGTCGTCGTCGACGTTGGCGAGCGCGGCGGTGATGCCGCCCTGCGCCGACACCGTGTGCGAACGCGTGGGAAAGACCTTGGACACCACCGCGACGGTGTAGTCGGAACGCGCGAGCTGCAGCGCCGCGCGCAGCCCCGCCCCGCCGCCGCCGATGATGAGCGCGTCGAAACGGCGCACGTTCATGCCAGCCCCCCCAGGACGACGGCGAGCCAGGCGACGCTGCCGGCGAGCACGACGACGACGACGAGATAGAGTGCGAGTCGCAGCCCGGTGGGCCGCACGTAGTCCATGAGGATGTCCTTCATGCCGACCCAGGCGTGCAGCGCAAGCGCGGCGGCGGTGAGCAGCAGCGCCACCCGCAGCCACAGCGGCGCGAACAGCGCGCGCCAGCCAGCGTGGTCCAACGGCAGGGCTGCTAGCACGTAGACGAGCAGCCCCGGCAAGGCGAACGCCAGCACCACTGCGCTGGCCCGCTGCAGCAGCCAGCTGCCGGTGCCGCTGTGCGCGCCCGGGACGGGCTTCACGCGAACAGCCTCCAGGCGACGGCAAGCGTCGTCGTCGCGCTCAGGGCGAGCACCGCGACGCTGCTGCGCCGCGCGGCCTGCCGCGCGACGCCGAGATCGACGTCGAGCGCGAGATGGCGCAGGCCGGCAAACAGATGATGGGCGAAAGCCCAGGTCAGGCCCAGCAGCAGAAATTTCGCCAGCGGCTGCGACGCGCAGTCGGCAAGGCGGCGGAAGCCGGCTTCGTCGGCGAGCGAAACTGACAGGGCCCACACGCAAGCGGGCAGCGCGAGGAACAGCAGCGCGCCCGACACGCGATGCAGGATGGAAACCCAGCCGGTCACCGGCAGGTGTATGCGCAGCAGGTCGAGGTGAACGGGGCGCAGGCTGGATTTCACGGGGAACGCGGCGCCTCAGCGCCGCCGGGTCGCAGTCGCTTTCGAGGCAGCCTTGCGGACCGGCTTGGCCTTCGCCGCCTTCGCCACGGCCTGCGGCACCCGCTGCGCGAGGCGCGGATCGAAGGGCTTGGGCAGGATGTAGTCGGGGCCGAATTTCAGCTTCTTCAGCTGATAGGCCTTCAGCACCGACGCCGGTACCGGCTCGCGCGCGAGCTCCGCCAGCGCCTTGACCGCGGCGATCAGCATGGCCTGGGTGATTTCCTTCGCCCGTGCGTCGAGCGCGCCGCGGAAGATGAAGGGAAAGCCGAGCACGTTGTTGACCTGGTTGGGGTAGTCCGAGCGCCCCGTCGCCATCACGAGGTCGCTGCGCACGGCCATGGCCTTCTCCGGCAGGATTTCGGGATTGGGGTTGGCGAGCGCGAAGACCACCGGCTTCTCCGCCATGGACTTCACCATCGCCGGGCTCACCAGGTTGGCGCCGGAGACGCCGACGAAGACGTCAGCGCCGGTCATGGCGTCCTCCAGCGTGCGCAGCTTGGTGGCGCGCGCGTAGGCCTTCTTGAAGACGTTGAGATCGGTGCGGCCCTTGTGCACCACGCCTTTGGAATCGACCAGCAGGATGTTCGATTTCTTCGCGCCCATCGCGACCAGCAGGTTCAGCGAGGCGATGCCGGCGGCGCCGGCGCCGAGGCAGACGATCTTCGCCGTGTCCAGCGTCTTGCCCTGCACGTGCAGCGCGTTGAGGAGGCCGGCGCAGATGATGACCGCGGTGCCGTGCTGGTCGTCGTGGAACACCGGGATGTCGAGCGACTTCTTCAGCGCGGCTTCGATCTCGAAGCAGTGCGGCGCGGCGATGTCCTCGAGGTTGATGCCGCCGAAAGTCGGCGCGATCGCTTCGACGACCTTGATGAAGTCCTGCGGCGTCTTGGCGTTGACCTCGATGTCGTAGACGTCGATGCCGGCGAACTGCTTGAACAGCACGCCCTTGCCTTCCATCACCGGCTTGGCGGCGAGCGGACCGCGGTCGCCGAGGCCGAGGATGGCGGTGCCGTCGGTGATCACCGCGACGAGGTTGCCCTTGTTGGTGTAGTCGTAGGCCTTCGCCGGGTTCTTCGCGATTTCGAGCACCGGCTGCGCGACGCCCGGAGTGTAGGCAAGCGACAGGTCGGCCTGGGTGGAACAGGGCTTGGACGATTCGACCGAGAGCTTGCCGGGCTTCGGCAGGCGATGATAGTCGAGGGCTTTCTTCTTGAGGGCGGCTGGGCTCATGGACACACGGGCGAGCGGATTGAACAAGCCCGCATTATCGCGGATTTATCGGCGCTTGGCCCGCACGCGCGCCGCTTCAGTCCTTCCAGATTTTCAGCTGTGCGCGCAGCCGCGCGACCGCCTGCGAATGCAGCTGGCACACGCGCGACTCGGACACGCCGAGCACCGCGCCGATTTCCTTGAGATTCATGTCCTGCTCGTAGTACATGCCCATCATGCTGCGCTCGCGCTCGGGCAGGTGGTGGATCGCGGCGATCAGGCTCTTGCGGAAGCCGCCGTCCTCGAGCAGCGCCAGCGGGTCGCTGCTGCCGTCGACGAGATAGCGCTCGAGAAAGCTCGCGCTGTCCTCGTCGGAGAAATCCTCGTAGTACAGGAGCTGCGAGCACTTCACGTCGCCGAGCATGGCCTGGTACTGGTCGATGGGCATGCCGAGCTCGGCGGAGATTTCCTGCTCGCTGGGCGACTTGCCGTTGCGCTGCTCCAGCCGGTGGATCGCCGCCTCGATCTGGCGCGACTTCTGCCGCACGTGACGCGGCAGCCAGTCGGCCTCGCGCAGCTCGTCGAGCATGGCGCCGCGGATGCGCTGGGTGGCGTAGGACTCGAACTGCGCGCCCTGGGTACCGTCGAATCGCGCCACCGCGTCCATCAGGCCGATCAGGCCGACCTGGATCAGGTCGTCGACTTCGACGCTGGCGGGCAGGCGCGCCATCATGTGGTAGGCAATGCGCTTGACCAGCGGCGCGTACTTCTTGATCTGTTCGTCCTGCGACGTGGCTTTACCCGCCATGATTCCCGATGCGTGTCCTGGATCGTGTTATGCGACGGCCCTCGGGCCTGTCTCCTCGCCCGCCATTCTAACGGCAAGCGCGGCAAATGCGTCAGCTTCGCGCAGGGGATTGCCTAATTTCTGCGCAAACGCCTCGCCGAGGAATTGCCGGCACGCCGCCCGCAGGTGCATGCCCGCCGCGGCCTCGCCGAACAGGGCCATCTCGGCATCCCAGCGATGATGGGCGCAGGTCTTGAGCCAGGCGTAGGCGGATTGCAGGCCCGCCGGCAGCACCTCGAGCAAGAGCGTCTGCGGCGCCGGCGGCAGGCTTGCCGTCGGCGCAGCCGGGTCGCAATCGAAGACCAGACAGTCGTAGCGCGCCGCCAGCACGCTCAGGTCCGCGTCCGCGGCGAGGCCCGGCGCGTACCAGCCGTCGCCGCCGTCGAGCGGCAGCAGGTGCGGCTGCCGGCGTGCGAGCTGCTGGCGCCAGTCGAACAGGCTGCGCGCGGCGCCGGCAAACTGCCTGCCCTGCACGTCGACCAGCAGCGTGGAGTAGCCCTGCCGCCCGAGCGCATCGAGCAGGCGGTGCGCGACCGAGGGCGAAGCGGAAACCAGTTGGACGCGGTGCGCAACACGCGCAGCGCGCCGGCGACGCAGACCGGCGGCCTGGTCAGCCGCCATCGCGGCTCCGCTCGGCGCGCTCGGCCTCGACGCCGGCGACGAGCGGCCAGTCTTCGTCGTCCAGCGCGTAGGGCGTGGCGAGCTGCCCGCCCTTGAGTGCGCGGTCGACGAGATAGGCGGCGTTCGGGCGATGCAGGTCTTCCGGCACGCGCTGGCCGCCGCTGATCCACGCCAGCGGCAAGCGATGGCGGATCAGTGCGTCGAGCGCGGCGCCGGGCTGCGGCGTCTCGTCGAGCTTGGTAAAGAGGCACGCGACGGCGCCGGTACCGAAGCGCTGCATCGCCTGCTCGATCGCTGCGCCCTGCTGGTTGGCGGCGATGACCGCGAGCCGGCGCACGCCGAGCGCGTCGAGCGCCCGGCCCTCGCGCGTGCGCGGGTCGTTCGGCGCGTGGCCGGCGGTGTCGATGAGGACCAGGGCGCGGTCGGCCAGGAGCGGCAGCAGCTGGGCCAGCTTCGCGCCGTCCTCGGCGACGTGCAGCGATACGCCGAGCAGGTCGGCGTAAACCTGGAGCTGGGCGGTGGCGCCGATGCGGTAGACGTCTGCGGCGACCAGCGCGACGGCGCCGGCGCCGTGCGCGTCGACGCCGCGGGCGGCGAGCTTGGCGAGCGTAGTCGTCTTGCCCGAACCGGTCGAGCCGACCAGGGCGTAGCGGCCGCCACGCGCCAGCGGGTCGGCCTCGGGCGGCAACACCGGCAGATTGCGGATCAGCACCTGGCGCAGCCAGCGCTGCGCGGCCTCGGCGTCGAGCCGGCGCGGCAGGCGCGCAGCCAGGGTGCGGGCGAGCGCACGGCCAAAGCCGGCGGCGAACAGTGCCTGCATCAGCGCCACCCGTGCCGGATCGCGGCGGCGCGTCGCGCCCCAGGCGAAGCCGGCGAGCTGGTTCTGCAGCAGACCGCGCAGGCGGGCCAGCTCGTTCAGGATGCGCGAGCCGCCGGCATTGTCGAGGCCTTCGCCCGCTGCCGTCACCGCGAGCTCGCCGTAGGCGCTCGCCAGCAGTTCGACGCCCTGCGGATGCGGGCGCGTCGACAGCACCACGGCGTCGTCGCCGAGCGCTGCCCGCACCCGCGCCAACCCTTCGCGGGCGTTCGGGGCGATGAAAACCTGCACGCTCATGCCGTGCCTCCGATGTCGAGTTCGCTTGTCACCAGCACCATTTTATCGGCCGGCACCTCGGCATAGGCGATCACCGCCAGCTGCGGCTGGTTGCGCCGCAACAGCCGCGACAGGATGGCGCGCAGGTCGGGCGTGGTCAGCAGCACCGGCGGGTAGCCTTCGCGCGCCTGCGCGGCCAGCGCGCGCTCGGCGGCTTCGTTGAGGGCGTCGAGGGTCGCCGGCGTCAGCAGGGCCTCGCCCTCGTCGCCCATTTCCTCGAGCAGGCGCGTCTCGGTACGGGCGGCCAGGCCGATGACCTGCAGGGTGTCGCTGCCTTCGAACAGGCGGTCGACGATGCTGCGGCCCAGCGCTGCGCGCACGCTCTCGACGAGCTCGTCGATCGCCTGCGTCTTCGGCGCACGCGCCGCCAGGGTCTCGAACAGGGTGCGCGTGTCGCGGATCGAGACGTGCTCGGCGATCAGTTGCTGCAGCACCGCCTGCACGCTGGTGAGCGGCAGGTGGCGCGGCGTGACGTCCTCGACCAGCCCGGGATGGGTGCGCGACAGCGTGTCGAGCAGTTGCTGGGTCTCGGTGCGGCCGAGGAGCTCCGGCGCATGCTGACGGAACACCGCCTCGACCTCGCGGGCGATGAGCTCGGCCGGCGGGAAAACGACGAAGCCGCGCAGCTCGGCGTCTTCCACCCGGCCGGCCTCGATCCAGAGGCCGGGCAAACCGGTCAGCGGATCGGCGCCGGGGGTGCCGTCGAGCCGCCCCAGCACATCGCCCATGTCGACCGCCAGCACCTGCCCGGTCGGCAGTTCGCCCTGCGCGACGACGACGCCCTTGAGCGTGATGCGGTAGCTGTTCGGCTTGAGGTCGAGATTGTCGCGCACGCGGATGAGCGGCACCACCAGGCCCATGTCGGCAGCGAAGGCGCGGCGCGCGTCGGTGATCCTGGTCAGCGCGGCGCCGCCCTGGTTGCGGTCGACCAGCGGGATCAGCCGATAACCGACTTCGAGCGCCAGCACGTCGACCGGCGGGATGTCCTCCCAGGTGACGTCGAGCGGCGCCGGCGTTTCCTCGATCGGCTCCGGCGGCAAGCCTTCAGGCAGACGTTGCTGGCGGCGGATCAGCCAGTAGCCGAGGCCGGCGAGCACGACGGCGATGCTGAGGAAGGCCGCGTGCGGGGTGCCGGGAATCACGCCCAGGCTGCCGAGGACCGCCGCCGACACGAAGAGCGTCTGCGGGCGGCCGAATACCTGGGTGGAGAATTCCCGGCTGAGGTCCTGCTCGCTGGACGCGCGGCTCACGACGATGCCCGCGGCGGTCGAGATGACCAGTGCCGGAATCTGCGTGACCAGGCCGTCGCCGACGGTGAGCAGCGCGTAGCGGCCGAGCGCCTCGGTCAGCCCAAGGTCGTGCTGGAACAGGCCGACCAGCACGCCGCCGACCAGGTTGACCGCCAGGATGATGAGGCCGGCGATGGCGTCGCCGCGCACGAACTTGGACGCGCCGTCCATGGCGCCGTAGAAATCGGCCTCGCGCCCGATTTCGTGACGCCGGGTACGCGCCTCGGCTTCGTTGATGAAGCCGGCGTTGAGGTCGGCATCGACCGCGAGCTGCTTGCCCGGCATCGAATCGAGGGTGAAGCGCGCGGCGACCTCGGCGATGCGGCCCGCGCCCTTGGTGATGACGACGAAGTTGATGATGACCAGAATCAGGAACACCACGAAGCCGACGACGTAGTTGCCGCCGACGAGGAAATTGCCGAAGGATTCGATCACCTGGCCCGCCGCGTCCGGGCCGGTGTGGCCCTGCATCAGGATGATGCGGGTCGAGGCGACGTTGAGCGCCAGCCGCAGCAGCGTGGTCAGCAGCAGCACCGTGGGAAACACGGAAAAATCGAGCGGCCGCCGCGCGTTCAGGCTCACCAGCAGCACGATCATGGCGAGCGCGATGTTGAGCGTGAACAGCACGTCGAGCATGAAGGTGGGCAGCGGCAGCACCATCATCGCCAGCACCAGCAGCACCAGCGCCGGCACCGCCAGGCGGTTCATCGGCATGCCCAGCAGCATCGCCCCCTGCGCACTCACCCGATCACCTCGTTAATCGCAGTGGGCCTAGCCTTCGCCCCCTCCCCCCTCGTGGGGGAGGCTTGGGGAGAGGGGGAGGACATCTCATCAGTGCCGGCACCCCGATCAGGCGCCGCCCCCTGCCCCGCCCCCTGCTGGCGCGCCCGCAACTGCGCCTGCACTTCCGGCGGCAGTTCGGCTTCGCGCGCCTCGGCCAGCACTTCCTGCCAGGTCATCGCGTGACGGCGCAGGTAGCGCCACCAGCGCCAGCCGGCGTCGAGCGCGGCGGCGAGCGCCAGCGCGAGGACGAGCGCCAGCACGCCGTGCGCGAGCCAGCCCGCGGCGCCGCCCGGCGCGGCGGCGAGGTCGTCGAGCGCGGGCCAGCCGCCGCCGAGCGCCCAGGCGACGGCCAGCGCGGCAAGCACGAGTTTCAGCAATGCGAGCCCGCCGTCGAACCAGGCATCGGCGGAAAAAAGCCGCGCAAGGGGTTTGAAGGGCTGGATGCGGTCGAGGTCGGCCTGGGTCCGCTGCGGCGCATAGACCCAGCCGGAAAGCAGCAGGGGCGCGAGCAGCGCGGCCGCGAACAGCGCGGCGAGCACAGGCAACACGGCCCACAGCGCGGTCACGGCTGCCTCGATGAACGCGGGCGCCAGCGGCTGCGCAGCATGGGTGAAGGCCGTCCGGACGACCCCGGCGAGGGCGGCGAACAGCGCGGGCGCCTGCCAGGCCAACACGCCCAGCGCCGCTGCAAGCATTGCCCAGCCCACGACTTCGCGGGAGCGGGGCACGTCGCCAGCCTCCCGGGCCTCTTGCAGGCGCCGGGCAGTCGCCGGTTCGGTACGGGAAAGATCAGACTCCTCGGCCATGCGCGTCTCGATGTTTCGGCGAGTCTAGCACGAGGCCGGGACGGGACAGGCGCCAAGACGGCGCCCGGCAAGGCTCAGCTGACTTCGTCGATCCAGGCCATCTGGATGGCTTCGAGGATCTTCTCGCCGGAGTGGTTGGGGTCGTCGTCGAACTCGGGCAGTTCCATCACCCAGCGATGCAGGTCGGTGAAGCGGATGGCGCGCGGGTCGATCTCGGGATGGGCTTCGGCGAGTTCGATGGCGATGTCGAGGGTGTCGGTCCACTTCATGTCAGTGCCCTTCCTTGACCATGTTGATCGTGTACTTGGGAATTTCGATCACCAGGTCGGCACTGGCGACGCGCGCCTGGCACGACAGCCGCGACTGCGGTTCCAGGCCCCAGGCCTTGTCGAGCAGGTCGTCCTCCTCCTCGGTCGATTCCGGCAGCGAATCGAAGCCTTCTCGCACGATGACGTGGCAGGTGGTGCAGGCGCAGGATTTTTCGCAGGCGTGCTCGATCTCGACGCCGTTGGCGAGCAGGGTGTCGCAGATGGTGTCGCCGGGCTTGGCCTCGATCACGGTGCCTTCGGGGCAGAGTTCGACGTGGGGCAATACGATGAGTTGGGGCATGGAATTCGGGCCTCTCAGGCCGCTTGAGCGTGTTGACTGGGCAGGGCGGCGAGCACGCCGTCCCAGAAGTGCAGGCGGGCGTCGACCGCGGCGTCCGCAGCGGCCTCGGCCTCGCGCCATTTCGCGGCGTCGTCGCCGACCAGTGCGGCGAGCAGGCGCAGCGACAGCGGCGCGTGGAAGTCCTCGTCCAGGTGGACGTGGCGGTTGAGATAGTAGTGGAAGCTCGGCGCCTGCGCCTCGGTGACCGCCATGCGCGACAGGAAGGCGCGGAACATCGACGGGATGACGTGCTCTCGGCCGAGGGCGAGCGCGGCGGCGACCGTATGCGGCTTGCCACTGTCGATGAAGTCGAAGGTGGTGCGGGTGAACGCGGCCGACGGCGCGGGTGCCAAGCCGGAGGCGAGCGCCGCGGCGATGCCCTGCTCGCCGGCGAGCTCGACGAAGCGCGCCGGCACGTCGGCGTTGGCGCCGATCTCGCGCATCGCGGCGAGATACAGCATGAAATGGCTGGTGTGCCCTTCATGCCCCGGCAGCGCGACGTCGGTTTCCTCTTCCAGCACGAGTTCGTTGATGAAGCGCTGCACCGACGCATCCTTGCCCGGCGTCCACGGCCAGCGCGCCGGCGCGACCTGGTGCTGCAGGTACTTGATGAGCGACATGAAGTCCCACACCGAATAGACGTGGTGCTGCATGAACACGCGCAGGTCGTCGAGCGTCTGCACGGCGGCGTAGATCGGGTGCGCTTCGAGCTTCACCCGCAGGGATTCGATGAAGGCGTCGTTCAGCATGAGGGTTCAGCCAAAGTTTTCCAGTTTCTGTCCGGCCATCGCACGCCGCACGTTGCGGTCCATGCGGCGCTGGGCGAATTCGGTCGTCGCGGCGTTGAGCGCCTCGATGCCGCGCTTGATGGCTTGATGATCGGGGCCGGCGGTCAGCTTTTCAAGGGCGGCGATGGCGGCCTCGATCGCCGCGGTCTCGTCGGCGTTCAGCAGTTCGCCGTCCTCGGCAAGCGCCGCGCGGGTGGCGGCGATCAGGCCCTGCGCGTCGACGATCTGTTCGTTCAGCGCGCGCGCGTACATGTCGTCCTTGGCATGGGTGAAGGCGTCCTTCAGCATGCGCGTGATCTCCTCGTCGCCAAGGCCATACGAAGGCTTGACCTGCACGCTCGCCTCGACGCCGCTGCTCTGCTCGCGCGCGGACACCGACAACAGGCCGTCGGCGTCGACCTGGAAAGTGACGCGAATGCGCGCCGCGCCCGCCACCATCGGCGGGATGCCGCGCAGCTCGAAGCGCGCGAGCGAACGGCAGTCGGCGGCCAGCTCGCGCTCGCCCTGCAGCACGTGCACGCTCATCGCGGTCTGGCCGTCCTTGAAGGTGGTGAAGTCCTGCGCGCGGGCGGTCGGGATCGTGGTGTTGCGCGGGATGATCTTTTCCGTGAGTCCGCCCATGGTCTCGAGGCCGAGCGACAGCGGAATCACGTCGAGCAGCAGCCAGTCGTCGCCGGCGCGGTTGCCGGCGAGCACGTCGGCCTGGGTCGCGGCGCCGAGCGCGACGACCTTGTCGGGGTCGAGATTGGTGAGCGGCGTCTGCCTGAAGAAATCGGCAACGGCCTGGCGGATGCACGGCATGCGGGTGGAACCGCCGACCATGACCACACCCTTCACCTCGTCGGTCGAGAGGCCCGCATCCCGCAGCGCCTTGCGGGTCGGCGCCAGCGTTTTCTTCACCAGGCTCGCGGTCATGGCGTTGAATTCGGCCTGGGTCAGCGTCGCGTCCATCATCTCGCCGGTCGACAGCACGGCGGTGACGCGCACCTCGGTGTGCTCGGTCAGCGCTTCCTTGGCGTCGCGCGCCTTGGTCAGCAACAGGCGCATATCGCCGGCGGACAACGGCTGGAAGCGGCCCTGCTCGATCATCCAGCAGAACACGCGCTGGTCGAAGTCGTCGCCGCCGAGCGCCGAGTCGCCGTTGGTCGCGAGCACTTCGAACACGCCCTTGGACAGCTTGAGGATGGAAATGTCGAAGGTGCCGCCGCCGAGGTCGTAGACCGCGTAGACGCCCTCGGACGCGTTGTCGAGACCGTAGGCGATGGCGGCTGCGGTCGGCTCGTTCAGCAGGCGCAGCACGTTGAGGCCGGCGAGCTGGGCGGCGTCCTTGGTCGCCTGACGCTGGGCGTCGTCGAAGTAGGCCGGCACCGTGATCACCGCGCCGACGAGTTCGCCGCCGAGCGCCGCTTCGGCGCGCGCGCGCAGCGCCCTGAGGATTTCGGCCGAAACCTCGACCGGGCTTTTCACGCCGGCAGCGGTCTTCAACTGCACCATGCCGGGCGCATCGACGAAGTGGTACGGCAGGCTGGCGATATCCTCGATATCCGCGATGCCGCGCCCCATGAAGCGCTTCACCGACACGACGGTGTTGTGGGGGTCGCTGTTCTGCGCGGCCTGCGCCGGGTAGCCGACCTCGACGCAGCCATCCGGGTGGTAGCGCACCACCGACGGCAGCAGCGAATGGCCGGCCGCGTCGTCGATCACCGCGGCGATGCCCGAGCGCACCGTGGCCACCAACGAATTGGTCGTCCCCAGGTCGATGCCGACCGCCAGCCGGTGCTGGTGCGGGGCGGTGGACATGCCGGGTTCGGCGATCTGCAGCAGAGCCATCGTTCTTAAGCTTCCAGTTCTTCGTACACGTCGCCGACCTCGGCGATGAGCTTGTCCATGAAACGCAGCTGGCGCACCGCTTCGCGCGCGCCTTCGTAATCCTTCGCCGAGTCGATCAGCGCGGCGAGCTGCGACTCGATGCGGCGGTGCGCCGCACGCAGTTCGTCGGTGAGCGAATCGAGCGCATCGGCATTTTTCGCCGCACGCGCCTCGTCGATCGCCTCGCGCCATTCCATCTGCTGCATCAGGAAAGCCGGCGCCATGGTCGTGTTGCTGGCGTCGAGCGCGTCGATGCCCTGCAGCTTCAGGAGATAGACGCCGCGGCTCACCGGATGCTTCAGCGTCTGGTAAGCCTCGTTCACCTGCGTCGCCCACTGCATCGCCACCCGCTGCTCGGCTTCCGGCTGCGCCGCGAAGCGGTCCGGATGGACGGCATTCTGCAGCTCGCGGTACGCCGCGTCGAGCTTGTCGCGGTCGAGCGCATAGGTCTGCGGAAGGCCGAAGAGCTCGAAGTGGGTTTGGGTGAAATCCATTGTTTAGGGGCCAGGATTTAGGGGCTAGGATTTAGGGGGCTTTGTGCTTCGCGTCTTAAATAAACGGGTGCGGCCTAGGGCCGCACCATCCCTAGTCCCTAGATCCTAGCCCCTAACTCCTAGCCCCTGAATTTCAGACGTTAAACGACTCGCCGCAGCCGCACTCGTTCTTCACGTTCGGGTTGTTGAACTTGAAGCCTTCGTTCAGGCCTTCGCGGGCGTAGTCGAGTTCGGTGCCGTCGATGTAGGCGAGGCTTTTCGGATCGACGAAGACGGTCACGCCGTGGCTGGTGAAGACCTCGTCGCCCTCGGGCACTTCGTCCGCAAACTCAAGCTTGTAGGCCATGCCGGAGCAGCCGGTGGTGCGCACGCCGAGACGAATGCCGACGCCCTTGCCGCGCTTGGCGAGGAAGTTGCTGACGTGCTGAGCAGCGCGTTCGGACAGGGTCACGGCCATGGCTTACTCCAGACCCTTCTTCTGCTTGTAGTCGGCGACCGCGGCCTTGATCGCGTCTTCGGCGAGGATCGAGCAGTGGATCTTCACCGGCGGCAGCGCCAGTTCTTCGGCGATCGCGGTGTTCTTGATCTCCATCGCCTGGTCGAGCGTCTTGCCCTTGACCCATTCGGTCACCAGCGAAGACGAGGCAATCGCCGAGCCGCAGCCGTAGGTCTTGAACTTGGCGTCCTCGATGCGGCCGTCCGGGCCGACCTTGATCTGCAGCTTCATCACGTCGCCGCAGGCGGGCGCGCCCACCATGCCGGTGCCGACGCCGTCTTCTTCCTTGGCGAAGGAACCCACGTTGCGGGGGTTTTCGTAATGGTCGAGTACTTTTTCGCTGTAAGACATTTTGTGCTCCTTTCAGTCGCTTGGTAGGGGTTAGGGGCTAGGATCTAGGGGTTAGGGGGTGTTGCGGTGCTGCGCACCGCCTTTCAATTCGGCGCGGCCTGCGGCCGCACAACCTTCCCTAATCCCTAGCTCCTAACTCCTAGCCCCTGCAGTTCAATGTGCAGCCCACTGCACGGTATTCAGATCGATGCCTTCCTTGAACATCTCCCACAGCGGGGAGAGTTCGCGCAGCTTGCCGATCTTCTCGTGCAGGAGCTTGATCGCGTAGTCGACTTCCTGCTCGGTGGTGAAGCGGCCGATCGAGAAGCGGATCGAGCTGTGCGCGAGTTCGTCGCTGCGGCCCAGGGCGCGCAGCACGTAGGAGGGCTCGAGGCTGGCCGAGGTGCAGGCGGAACCCGACGACACCGCGAGGTCCTTGATCGCCATGATCAGCGACTCGCCTTCGACGAAGTTGAAGCTGACGTTGAGGTTGTGCGGCACGCGGCGGTCCATGTCGCCGTTCAGGTGTACTTCCTCGATGTCCTTGAGGCCGTTGTAGAGCCGGTCGCGCAGCATGCGGATGCGCTCGTTCTCGGTCGCCATCTCTTCCTTGGCGATGCGGTAGGCCTCGCCCATGCCGACGATCTGGTGCGTCGCCAGCGTGCCCGAGCGCATGCCGCGCTCGTGGCCGCCGCCGTGCATCTGCGCTTCCAGGCGCACGCGCGGCTTGCGTTGCACGTACAGCGCACCGACGCCCTTGGGCCCGTAGGTCTTGTGCGCGGAGAACGACATCAGGTCGACCGGCAGCTTCTTCAGGTCGATCGGCATCTTGCCGGTCGCCTGAGCGGCGTCGACGTGGAAGAGCACACCCTTCTCGCGGCAGAGCTTGCCGATCGTCTCGATGTCCTGGATCACGCCGATTTCGTTGTTGACCGCCATCACCGACGCCAGCACGGTGTCGGGGCGGATCGCGTCACGGAATTCGTCGAGGTCGATGAGGCCGTTTTCCTTCACGCCCAGATACGTCGCCTCGAAGCCCTGGCGCTCCATCTCGCGCACGGTGTCGAGCACAGCCTTGTGCTCGGTCTTCACGGTGATGATGTGCTTGCCCTTGGTGCCCGAATAGAAGTGGCCCGCGCCCTTGATGGCGAGGTTGTTCGATTCGGTGGCGCCCGAGGTGAAGACGATTTCCTTGGAGTCGGCGCCGACCAGGTCGGCGATGTGGCCGCGCGCGGTCTCGACCGCCTCTTCGGCTTCCCAGCCGAAGGGGTGCGAGCGCGAGGCAGGGTTGCCGAAGTGCTCGGTCAGGTAGGGAATCATCTTCTCGGCGACGCGGGGGTCGACCGGGGTGGTGGCGGAGTAGTCGAAGTAAAGCGGTTTCATCTGTTTACCCTGATTGAATCGTTCAAGCGACCAGCGAAATCTTGGTGGCGCGGCGGTCCTGCATCACCTTTTCCTTGCACTCGTCCTGCTTGGCGACCAGCGACGCCAGCGTGACGTTGTCGAGGTAGTCGTAGATGTGGGCGTTCAGGCCGGTCCACAGGTCGTGGGTGAGGCAGCGGTGCTCGTCGTGGCAGTTTTCCTTGCCGCCGCACTGGGTGGCGTCGATCGGCTCGTCCACGGCGCGGATGATGTCGGCCACGCTCACCGCATCGAGCGGCTTGGCGAGGTAGTAGCCGCCGCCGGGGCCGCGCACGCTCTCGACCAGCTCGTGCCGGCGCAGGCGGCTGAACAGCTGTTCGAGGTAGGACAGGGAAATGTCCTGGCGCTCGCTGATGCCGGCCAGCGTGACCGGATTCTTGCCGCCGCGCAGGGCCAGATCGAGCATGGCGGTGACGGCGAAACGACCCTTGGTAGTCAATCTCATCGCGGTTTCTCCTGAAATGTTGCGCGGATCATAAAATTCCCGAGCATTTCAGTCAACTATTACTTACCTTAACGATTTAGTCAACTATTTTGTTCAGATAGTTCGGGTCGAAATCGTCGCGCTGATCCTGCCCCGCAGGCAGCTCGGCGCCGAGCTTCTGCAGCTGCGCCAGGATCAGTTCCAGGCGCTGGTCGATGTGGGCGGAATGGTCGATCAGCCCGTGGATCGCCTTCACCACCGGGTCGTTCATGTCGGCCGAAATGGCGTAGGCGGAGAAGCCTAGTTTCTCGGCCTGCTGGTTGCGTTGCTTCTCGGCGGCGCTGTCGAGGATGCGCGCCGGAATGCCGACCGCGGTGGCGTCGTCGGGCACATCCTTCACCACGACGGCGTTGGAGCCCACGCGCGCGTTGGCGCCGATGGTGATCGGGCCGAGGATCTTGGCGCCCGCGCCCACGACCACGCCGTTCTTCAGCGTGGGATGCCGCTTGCCCTTGTTCCACGAGGTGCCGCCCAGCGTCACGCCGTGATACAGGGTGCAGTCGTCGCCGATCTCGGCGGTCTCCCCCACCACGACGCCCATGCCGTGGTCGATGAAGACACGGCGGCCGATGGTCGCGCCGGGGTGGATTTCGATGCCGGTGAGCCAGCGCCCGATGTGCGAAGTGAAGCGCGCCAGCCATTTCCACTGCATGCGCCACAGACGGTGCGCCAGGCGGTGGATGAGCATGGCGTGGAAGCCCGGGTAGGTCGTGACGACCTCGAAAGTCGAGCGCGCCGCCGGGTCGCGGTCGAACACGACCGCGATGTCTTCCTTGAGTTGGCTGTAGAGGCTCATGGGCGAAGGATGCTTATTCCGAGTAATTTAGTCAACTATTGCGCGCCCGGGTTCCTGCCCCGTTTCGCCTCCTGGGCGGCGGTCAGAATGCCGCGCAGGATGTTCACCTCTTCCTTCGCCAGCCGGGTGCGGGAAAACAGCCGGCGCAGCTTCATCATGAGCTTGCCGGGCGAGCCGGGGTTGAGGAATTCGAGCTCGGCCAGCGCGGCTTCGAGATGGCCGTAGAACTTCTCGACGTCCTCGCCGGACGCGGCGTCCAGTTCGGGTTGCGGCCAGCTTGCGCGGGCGAGCCAGGCCTGGCGGATTTCGTAGCACAGCACCTGCACCGCAGCGGCGAGGTTGAGCGAGCTGTAATCGGGGTTGGCGGCGATCGTCACCAGGCCCTGGCACAGGCTCAGCTCCTCGTTGCTGAGCCCGCTGGTTTCGTTGCCGAACACCAGCGCCACCGGCCCCGCCTGCGCCTCGGTCAGCAGCCGGGTCGAGGCCTCGGGCGGCGTCAGCACCTCGGCGACGATGTCGCGGCGGCGCGCCGACACGCCGAGCGCGAGCGCGGTGTCGGCGAGCGCCTCAGCGAGCGTCGCGCACACCCGCGCGCTGGCCAGCACGTCGGTCGCGCCCGAGGCCATGGCGTCGGCCTGGCTGTTGGGGAATACTGCGGGGTCGACCAGCACCAGATCGGCGAGCCCCATGGTCTTCATCGCGCGCGCGGCGGCGCCGATGTTGCCGGGGTGGCTGGTGCGCGCGAGCACGATGCGAATGTTGGCGAGAAGCTGGGGATTCGGCTGCGTCATCAAGTAAAATGCGGGGCTCGTTCTTTGAAGCCCGTGACCTCCAATGCATCCCATGCTCAACACGGCGGTGAAAGCCGCCCGCAAAGCCGGGGCGATCATCAATCGCGCCTCGCTCGACCTCGACCAGCTCACCGTGCGGAGCAAACAGGACCGCGACTACGTCAGCGAAGTCGACCAGATGGCTGAACGCGCCATCATCGAAACGCTGCTCGACGCCTATCCAAACCACGGGATTCTAGCAGAGGAGTCCGGCACGGCCGACGCCAAGAACGGCGAGGACTACGTGTGGATCATCGACCCGCTCGACGGCACCACCAACTTCCTGCACGGCCTGCCGCAATACTCGGTTTCCATCGCGCTCAAGCACAAGGGTCAGATCACCCAGGCCGTGGTGTTCGACCCGGCGCGGAACGAACTCTTCACCGCCAGCCGCGGCCGCGGCGCCATGCTCAACGACCGCCGCATCCGCGCCAGCAAGCGCAGCAAGCTCGCCGAGTGCCTGATCGGCACCGGCTTCCCCTTCCGCGACTTCAGCTTCGCCGAGGCCTACCTCAACATGTTCCGCGACATGATGAAGGCGACCTCGGGCCTGCGCCGTCCGGGTTCGGCCGCGCTCGACCTCGCCTGGGTCGCCTGCGGCCGCTACGACGGCTTCTGGGAAATGCGCCTCAACCCCTGGGACATCGCCGCCGGCAGCCTCATCGCGCAGGAGGCCGGCGCGCTGGTCGGCAACTTCATGGGCAACGAGGGCTTCCTCGACTCCGGCAACATCGTCGCCGGCAACCCCAAGGTGTTCGCGCAGATGCTGCAGATCCTCGCCCCGCACCTGCCGCCCGAACTGAAAGTCTGACACCCGCCCGTCCATGAGCGCCGCCAAGGAGGCCGCCGCCCACACGCCGATGATGCAGCAGTACCTCGGCATCAAGGCGCAGCATCCCGACATGCTGCTGTTCTACCGCATGGGCGACTTCTACGAGCTGTTCTACGACGACGCCGAGAAGGCCGCGCGGCTGCTCAACATCACGCTGACCACGCGCGGCGCGTCGGCCGGCAGCCCGATCAAGATGGCGGGCGTGCCCTACCACAGCGCCGAGCAGTACCTCGCGCGCCTCTTGAAGCTGGGCGAATCGGTGGTCATCGCCGAGCAGGTCGGCGACCCCGCCACCAGCAAAGGCCCGGTCGAGCGCCAGGTCACGCGCATCGTCACCCCCGGCACGCTGACCGATTCGGGCCTGCTCGACGAGACGCGCGACACGCTGATCCTGGCGATCGCACCCAGTAGCGACACGCTGGGCGTGGCCTGGCTCAACCTCGCCGCCGGGCGCTTCCAGGTCAGCGAAATCGCGCCGACCGCCCTGCCCGCGCTGCTCGCGCGCATCCGCCCGGCGGAGATCCTCGCACCGGACGATTTCGCCCTCGACGCGCCCTGCGCGCTCCGTCGACTGGCGCCCTGGCAGTTCGACTCGGCAAGCGCGGCCAACCGACTCGCGCAGCAGTTCGGCAGCCGCGACCTCAGCGGCTTCGGCGTCGCCGACTTGCCCCTGGCCATCGCCGCCGCCGGCGCCCTGCTCGACTACCTGCAGGCGACGCAGCGCACCGCCCTGCCGCACATCCAATCCATCCGCGCCGAGCGCGACGGCGAATTCGTCCAGCTCGACGCCGCCACCCGGCGCAACCTCGAACTCACCGAGACGCTGCGCGGCGAGGCGGCGCCGACTCTGCTCTCCGTGCTCGACACCACCGCGACCGGCATGGGCACGCGGCTGTTGCGCCACTGGCTGCACCATCCGCTGCGCGACCGCGACATCCTGATCGGACGGCGCGACGCCATCGGCGTGCTCGCCGACGCACCCGACACCGCCGCCGCGCTCACCCGCCACTTGAAAGGCTGCGCCGACGTCGAGCGCATCGCCGGCCGCATCGCCTTGCGCAACGCGCGTCCGCGCGACCTCTCCGGCCTGCGCGACACGCTCGCGCTGCTGCCCGAACTCGCCGCCGCGCTGCCCGACGACGGCGCGCGGCTGTCTGCGCTCAAGGCATCGCTCGCCGCCCGCCCCGACCTCCACGCCCTGCTCGCCCGCGCCGTCCAGCCCGAGCCTGCGAGCGTGCTGCGCGAAGGCGGCGTCATCGCCGACGGGTTTGATGCCGAGCTCGACGAGCTGCGCGCGCTGACGCGCGACGCCGGCGCCTTCCTGCTGGAGCTGGAAACGCGCGAACGCGCACGCACCGGCATCGGCACGCTCAAGGTCGAATACAACAAGGTGCACGGCTTCTACATCGAAGTCAGCCGCGCGCAGGCCGACAAGACGCCGGTGCCCGACGACTACCGCCGCCGGCAGACGCTGAAGAACGCCGAGCGCTACATCACGCCCGAGTTGAAAGCCTTCGAGGACAAGGCACTGTCCGCGCAGGACCGCGCGCTGGCGCGCGAGAAGCTCCTGTTCGAGGCGCTGCTCGACACGCTGACGCCGCACGTGCCGGCCTTGCTGGCCGTTGCCGCGGCGCTCGCCGAAATCGACGTGCTGGCGAGCCAGGCCGAGCGGGCGTCCACGCTCAAGCTGTGCGCGCCCGACTACAGCGAGGAGCCCGGCATCGTCATCCGCGGCGGCCGCCATCCCGTCGTCGAGGCGCAGGTCGACCACTTCATCCCCAACGACGTCACGCTCAACCGCACCCGGCAGATGCTGCTCATCACCGGCCCCAACATGGGCGGCAAGTCGACCTACATGCGCCAGGTCGCGCTGATCACGCTGCTGGCGTGCTGCGGCCTGTGGGTGCCCGCGGCATCCGCGAAAATCGGCGACGTCGACCAGATCTTCACCCGCATCGGCGCATCGGACGATCTGGCCGGCGGGCGCTCGACCTTCATGGTCGAAATGACCGAAACCGCGCACATCCTGCACAACGCCAGCGCGAACAGCCTGGTCCTGCTCGACGAGATCGGCCGCGGCACCTCCACCTTCGACGGCCTCGCGCTGGCCTGGGCGGTGGCGCGCCACCTGGTCACCGCCACCCGCGCGTTCACCCTCTTCGCCACCCACTATTTCGAGCTGACCCAACTGGCGCAGGAATTCCGCCAGCTCGCCAACGTCCACCTCGACGCCAAGGAGCACGGCGCCGACCTGGTGTTCCTGCACGCGGTGGAAGAAGGCCCGGCCTCGCAGAGCTACGGCATCCAGGTCGCGCGGCTCGCCGGCGTGCCGAGCCCGGTGATCGTCGCCGCGCGCCGCCACCTGCGCGAACTCGAAGACGCGCAACTGCAGCCCGGCCCGCAGGGCGACCTCTTCGCCGCCCACCTGCCCAACGACGAACCGCCGCCGCATCCCGCGCTCGACCAGCTGCGCGAGCTCGACCCCGACACGCTCACGCCGAAGGCGGCGCTGGATATGCTCTACGCATTGAAGGCGCTGCTATGAAAACCCTGCGGCTGGACACCACCGAGCTCGACCTCGACTTCAACGCCCTGCTGAAACTGGCGACTGCCATCGCCCAACACCAGCTGGGTGAAGACACGATGCTACTGAGCTGGTACGACCGCGAGCGTGACCTGGAATCCCCGGCCGGCGTCAGCGAATGCCACGAAGGCTGCGCAACAAAAGGGTCGTGGGACTACGCGCTGAATCGCGGCGCGAGGCTGGCGGTGGAGTTCGACGCCGGACGCTGCTATTTCTGTTTTCTTTAGGGACGTATCCGGCGTTCGGGGCGGCGAAGATCAATGGCCCTTGCTCGCCCGATGCGGTCATTGAGGACAAGCACCTATTCACTCCACCCCGTATGCGCCCTTACGATCCATTAACGATGTGGGTTAATCGCCGCTCATTCGCTGTAATAGTTTCTGTGCGATCAATATGTACAGGCCGTCTGTCAAAGTTGTTCTTGTGCTTCTTATAGGCGCGAAAGTAGAAATTGCGGATGATGAACATCCCGAAGGCGTTTGGTCCGAGGGGACCCGCTACAGGGACTCTGCAGCTTTCATACTGACCGAGCGTCATGTGCGAAGTCGGATGGAGAACGTCAACCTTGTTATCTGGCGAGTAGTCGAACCTAACTGGAAACCGCACTAAGCGTCTGGAGGTGATATCGCCATACAACTCATCCTGTTCGTACAACGCCGGTGCCTCCTCGACAGTTGGGAGGATGGGGCTCGGAAAGTATGCGAGTCGATGCTGCGATAGTGATCGATCAGGTCGAAAGGAATACTGAAACAAGAGCAAGCCACCGTCTATCAGTTTGACGTGATAGGCATCGTTGGAATCTAACTCGCGATAGATGTCTTCGTATGGAATGTCCCGCATGGCTATCGCAGTGCCTGCCTTGCGCCCAATTTGGATGACACCACCTTCAATAGTCCGAATCACAGGGGTGAATTGCTTCACGGAAACGCTGGCGATGATTAGGCGGTCGATCAAATCTGCGATCTGCTTACGAACGCTTTCTGGGCTCATTTCTTCCCAGAGATGCGCTTGAGGTTCTCTAATTCGAGGATGAGTTGATCAGCGTCGATCTCACCCCTCTCCACGGCCTGCAATAGCTGGTCTCGCTGTGCACGGACCGCTTTTCGCCGCGCCCGACCCTTGCCCTGCATTTCCTTGTTGATTACGCGAAGAAGTTTCTTTTCTTCATCAGTCGGGTACTGGAAGTGAAGCTTGTAATCATTCTGCTTGAGAGTATTCCATTCCTGCATCAACAGATCCATATTGGAGCCGATGCCAAGTATGCGCACCCAAGCTTTTGAGCGCGTAATTGCTGTAAACAAGCGGTTTCTGTTGAGAGCCGTGGCTATTTTGTCCCAGCCTGAAGCGCAGTCCTGCGCGTTCATGATGTACACCATCCCGGCTTCGTTACCCTTCGCACGGAAGATACCGGTAAAGGTAACGCATCCAGCCTTGCTGAAGATATCAGCTGATGTGCTGACCCCTGCTAGTTCACTGTTGATACTCGCTGCGAACAGTTGTTGGCGCGCAGGACCAACCGCTTTCTGTGTGGTGAGTGGGTTAGGATTTATAACAACAATGTCCTCAGGCCGCAGCTCTTGCTCATGGATATCTGCCTGAATTGCCTGTACAAGCCACTCGGTCTGTTCTGTTGAACGATCGAATTTGTGGAACTGGATCAGGTCATCAACGTTTGAATGGTTCTCTAGAAACTCTGGAGACGTGTCAGGCGTCCGCACCAAAGTTACGTGATGGCCGCCGGCCAACTCACCCTCCTCGACAACATATCCGACATCCGTCCACAGCGAGTCCTGATCAAAAATTTGAACTAGGCCTCGTTGTCTATAGATACCAAAGCCTAGGGCGTGTGCGGTAGCCAGTAGGGGGCGGGAGTTTCGATAGCACTTCTCCAAGATGATGTCTTGCCGAGGCCCACCCTCCTCTTGGTTCAGTCTTACCAGAGGTGCACCATCTGGGCCGCTGCCGAACAATTCTTCGGGTGGGGGGACAGACGAACCGGTGAGCGACTGCAGTTCGTCATAGGCATAGACGAGTCGCCCCGGCGGCGACAGAGATTGATAGCAAAGACGGAGGAACTCGACCGGCAAGTCCTGGGCTTCGTCGATCAACATCAAGTCATACAACGCTACTGGTTGCCTGGCCGCCGAAAGTGCCTCAAAACACGCACCCGCGAACTCTTTCCCCTCGCCAAACTTGCGTTTCGCCGTGCCGAAGTCGAGGAAGGGGAGCTCATTAACTCGGCAAAACCTGTGATACACCCCATCGCGCTCTCGGTCACCGGGGCCACCCCACGCATTGATGATGTCGATGCACTCCCAATCAGGCTCCGTGCCGGTTTGTTCGATGGTGAAGTTGTTGATCAGCCGTCGAAACTGCTCCTTCAACGAGCGGGTGTTGAAGGTGACCGCGATTCGCCATGACGGGTTTTGGGAATGCAGATAAGCCACTTTCAACGCAAGAACAATAGTCTTGCCTGAACCGGCCAGTCCACGAATGCGCTGAACGCCTTCAACGGTTTCGATTACCGCCTGCGACTGATGCTGATCGAGGTTGGCGATAGACTCCTCAACGCGCTTCAGCTTTGCACCTCGCGAATCTGCCTTCTTCGGCTCCCGCTTCTGTTTACCTGCGCGAATTGACGTGACTACCTGTACAGCGGCGACGAGGTTCTGGAAGACGCCAGCCTCCGCGCCCCAACGGAACTCTTGGACCTTCTCGCCAATGTTCGTCCGATTCGCAACGTAGTAGGGCGGTGCGACATCTGGTAAATGCGCCTTCGCCGGCGCATAGGTCACCACGTTAATGTCGAACTTTAACGATCGACCGGTCTTGAGTCCCGCATACGGCTTCAAGCGAACCTCAAGCATCGAAGCAATGTCGTCCTGGCGCGCACCAAACTCAGCCAAGTCAGTTCCTTCAACCAAGTCAAAGGCAACGAGCCCGAATGTTGGGGAGACCAGTAGTGCGTCCAGCTTCATTGGGCCGGTCGGCGACCCAATGATGGGATAGCCAAGATAGAGGTAACCGTCACCGGTTAGGTTGGCGGACAAGTCTTCCGCGAGTGACCTCGACGAAATCGGCTTCTCCTTTGCCGAACCCCATATAACCTCAATCATGCTTATTGCCTCGCTCTAATAGTCAATTCATTGCAATCGTAGGTTTATCAGCGCGCCCACCTGCAATGGCCGACGGCAAGCCTGAGTATGCAATGAGTCGGGCGACGGAGTGGAAATCACTTACCCAGGCGATAGGGTCAGGTCTTGCACTTCTGCGTTAACCGGCCGATACGCCGTTGAAGAAATCCGACCCTGGACCTTTTATTCCTTTCTATGCGCCGGGCCATAGTAGCCAAAATTATCGATTACCTTTGGCCCGATTATGGGTGGCGCAGAGCATTTGGCAGTTCCCGGCCGTGCTCGCGCCCCCCTTGCTCCATGCGGAAACGTGGTCCGCGTCCATTTCGGCTAACTTCCATATCTTGCTCTTATTGGCGGTATGGCCAACTGTACAGAGCGGACAATTAGATGTGCCATTGGCTTGGGCAGCTGCGGTCTGCTTGGCGTATACGGACTTCTTGGTCGCTTCGTCGAACACACGTATATCCAAGAGCCTCGCATCTTGAAGGCCGCCAAGAATGTATTCGAAGACACCGCGACGGTTCTTGACATACGGGTCGCCATACAGCCGTTTGACCTCGGCAGAGACTTTGACTGGATCATAGGACGTGGAATGGTACTGCTCGTAGAGCCGCCCCCACTCCAGCCCCCGCATTTCGCTCTCGACATCATTGAATACCCCAGAAACCCAGTCGATTACGCTGTTGAAGTAGGTTTTCAGCTCATTGATGTTGTCACTGGTGCGATGGGTGCTCATGTACCCGCCGATGTCGCCCTTGCTCACCCAGTCAAGCGCCCGTTCTAGGAATTCTTGACGGTTCGCGCTGCCCTTAATGTACGCGCTCCATTTTTGGATGTTCGCATTCTGGCTATTGCTGAATTCAGCCTTCGCGAGCGTCACGAATGGCCCGGAGTAAATGGCGTTCAAGAGCTCTTGGGCGTTGAGCGGCACGCCTGCGATATTGATCGTCTCAAACCATTGCTTGATCTCGGTCTCCGTGCCCTCGCACTCGTAGATCAGCAATTTCGAGTCGCGGATTTTGGCTTGCTGATCAGCGGGCAGACTGTCGAAATTCTTCGGATTACCGCCATCGATGATCGCGAACTTGTTCGTGACGAATCGCCCAATGCTGGTGATCCGCTGCTGGCCATCCAGAACCTCGTACTTATCTTTCGCAATTTTGTTGAAGTAGATCAGTCCCAGCGGATACCCCTTGAGCAGCGAATGTATGACCGCTTGTTCTTTCTTGCCTCCGCCGTCCGCATAGATGTAGTTACGCTGGTACTCTGGCTGAATGGTGAGCTTTCCGCCCAGCCCGAACAACCCCTTGCCCTCCAATTGGTTGTATACAAACCCAGCGCAGATGTCGGCGACGGTAATGTCAGTTCTCAGCGTGGTCTTCACTTACTTTTTCCCTTTTGCGCGCCGGTCAACGCGGCGATGGCGGATGATGAGGCGTGCGTAAATTGGCTTATATTCCTCGCCAACTCGGACAACCCCTCGACGATTAAGATCGCCAGCGTTCGGCACGACAGCCTCGGTGTATTCCTTGGTCTTGAGGCCGGAGTTATTGTCACGGTCAGTAATTCCCAAAATCTCGAATTGGTCGGGGTTGTACCTGTCAAGGAATGTGATCGGGACACCCATGGCGCCTTTGTAGTCGCTGGGGATCGCGTCGGTGAAGGGCACCTCGATGGCGTCGTAATTGTCATAGCGGTCGTAGGCCGCTTTACCTTTGATTTCTTTGTGCTTGCTGTATCGCAGGTTGTCCTCCATGGTCATAAGCGGCAGCTCCTCGTGGCGCCGGCCATGATCCAGATTCGTCCACCAGCGAACGCCTTTTACTCGGATGTACTTAACGCCATTTTCGTCGACTCGCCAGCCGGCCGCGTTCAGCGGATAGTGGTCTGGCACACGGAATTCGCGATCGCCACTATGAATCGTGACGCCCATCCAGAGCTTGTCGGCCTTGATGAGCGGAAAAACCTCCTTGTAGGTGATCGCCTGAACGTTACCGATGATCAGGAATTTCTTTCCGTGCTCCATAAGCTGGGCAACGTACTCGCGGAAAAGAGAGAAGGGCGGGTTAGTAACGACGATATCCGCCTCTTTCAAAAGCGCGACGCACTCAGGGCTTCGGAAGTCGCCTCCGGGGTAACTGTCGTTACCCTTCAAGGCCAGCCTAGCGGCCTTGTTCCGCTTGAGAAAAAGCTCGACGTCGGTCACATTTGCAGCCCCGTCTCCGTCCTCGTCTTTCACTTGACTGAGAGAAACGGCCAGGGCCTTGGGCTTCTGGCGCTTGCCATTTCCCTCGTTGTATTCCGGGAATAACGTGCGTTGACCGGCGATGGGTGAGCCATCGTAGCTGGTGCTTACGAGCTTTTTCAGCCCGAGCTTGTTGAAGTTGGCAGCAAAGTATTTGAAGAAGTTGCTCTCGAATGGGTCGTCGCAGTTGCAGTAGATGACCTTGCCGCGAAAGGTGTCGGGGTCGAACTCAAGGTAGGCCTCCACCTCTTTCTGGATATCTACGTATTGAGTATAGAACTCGTCCTTCTTGGCCGCCCGCGCTGCGTGCAGGCTTCGATTCAGCGACTTGCTTTCCAAGTCACAATTGGTTTCCTTGGGTTTCCTTGACGTCATTTCGGGCTAATAGCTAATAAAGAGACCGGTACGTCCGGACGTTTTTAATAATAAGGACAGACTTCAATCTGGCTTAAATCACTGATTGGTTTATCAGTTTATGTTCTTGAGTTTCTATGTTACTTCATGACAATGCGGGCGGAACCAGATGCAATATGGGATATACCGCCAGTCGGCTCAGAGAAGGAGCGCTGTTGGGTTGATCGTGCACGTCGATGGAGGCATCTGGCCTAGCTGACTCCTTGAGCGGTAGCGTAGCGTCCATCAAAGTCCGCCTTGCCCGATCAAACAACAGTCACCACACTCCTCGTAACATCCGCTCGTGGTGGCCGGATTTGGGCTGCAACCCCTGGCAGGTTGGGATCTGAATTGCCGGCCGCTTTTAACCGCAACCCTGACTAGGCGCCCGCCACCACCCGAACCGTCTGGCCGAGGCAACTCACCGTTTGCCCAGAACGAATCTTCGCCGTCTTGCGGCTCTCCGGCTGACCATCCACCGTCACTTCGCCATTGGCGATCATCAGCTTGCCCTGCCCGCCGCTGCCGGCGATGCCGGTGAGCTTGAGGAGATCGCACAGCGCGACGTATTCGCCGCGCAACGGGAATTCAATCGTGCCCATTTACCTTATGCCCCGCGCCGGCGCCACAGGTAGCGGTAGACGAAGCCGGGGTAGGCGAACACCACGAACAGCGAGGCGTTGACCGCGTAGAACTCCCAGTTCTGCGCGTGGACCGGGCCGAGACGGCTTTCCAGCAGCCAGGCGATGCCGCCGACCACGAAGAACAGGACGACGAGCTCGAGCAGGCGCCAGGCGAGGCCCTTGTGGCCGGACTTCGGCTTGGCGACGAAGAAGATGCGCTCGAACAGGAACGGCAGGTTGGCGGCGATGAAAGCCAGGACAAGCAGCAGGGAAGTCGAAAAGTTCACGTTGGATCCGAAAGCAAGGGGACGCCGGAGCAGACCGGCTCCGGCGTCGTTGGTTCAGTGGGCCCGGCTCAGAACGAGGCGCCGACGGCGTACACGCACACCGCCATCAGCGGCTGCGGCAGGATGCCGAGCGCCAGCACGGCCAGCCCGTTGGCCGACATGATAATCCGGCTGTCGGGGCACGGGGTGATCGGCGCGGTGTCGTGCGGGGTGTCGAAGTACATGAGCTTGACGATGCGCAGGTAGTAGAAGGCGCCGATGAGCGAGAACAGCACCGCCGCGACGGCCAGCCACACGTAGCCGATGCCGACCACGGCCTGCAGCACCGACAGCTTGGCGTAGAAGCCGACCGTGGGCGGAATGCCCGCCATCGAGAACATCAGCAGCAGCATGAGGAAGGCGAACCAGGGGCTGCGGCGGTTGAGGCCCTTGAAGTCGTCGAGCTGGTCGGCTTCGAAGCCGGCGCGCGACAGCAGCAGGATCATGCCGAAGCCGCCCAGGCTCATGAGCGCGTAGACGACCACGTAGAACATCGCGCTGCCGTAGCCCGCCTGCGAGCCGGCCAGTATCCCCAGCAGCATGAAGCCCATGTGCGAAATGGTCGAGTAGGCGAACATGCGCTTCAGATTGGTCTGCGCGATGGCCGCGATGTTGCCGACCGCCATCGACAGCACGGCGAGGATCACCAGCATGTCGCGCCATTCGGCGACCTGCGATTCCAGGCCCTGGCCGAGGATGCGCACGACGAAGGCGAAGGCGGCGATCTTGGGGGCGGAGCTGATGAAGAGCGTCATCGCCGTGGGCGCGCCGTGGTAGACGTCGGGCACCCACATGTGGAACGGCACCGCGCCCAGCTTGAACGCGAGGCCGGCGACGATGAAGACGATGCCGAACACCAGCGGGATGCGGAGATCCGTGCCGTCCGACAGGATCTGCGCCATGTCGGCGAGCGCGAGCGTGCCGGTGACGCCGTAGATCATCGACATGCCGTAGAGCAGCATGCCTGACGCCAGCGCGCCAAGGACGAAGTACTTCATCGCCGCCTCGGTCGCCACGCGCGAATCGCGCTGCAGCGCGACCATGGCATAGAGCGACAGCGACAGCAGTTCCAGGCCGAGATACAGCGTGAGGAAGTGGCTCGCCGAGATCATGACCATCATGCCCAGCAGGGCGAACAGCGCGAGCACGAAGAACTCGCCCTTGTAGAGGCCGCGCTGGCGCAGGTAGTCGCGCGAATACACCATCACCACGGCGACGGCGAGATAGAGGAAGAGCTTGAGCGCATCGGCCAGCGGGTCGTCGACGAAGAGCCCGCCCAGCGCCAGCACCGGCACGGTGGAGAAATCCTGCGCGGTGAGGAAGGCGGCGCCGGCGACGGTGGCGAGCGACAGCGCGTAGGTGATGTAGCGCTTGCCGTCGCCGAGCGCGGCGTCGATCAGCAGGATCAGCGACACCATCGCCAGCACGAAGACTTCGGGCAGCGCGGGGGCGAATTGGGTGAGGAAGTCGCTCATTCTCGAACCTTAAGGCAGTTTGCTCTGGGCGACGTGCGCCAGCAGGTCGACCACCGACACGTGCATGACATCGGTGAACGGCTTGGGATACAGGCCCATGGCCAGCACGCACACGGCAAGCACGCCGAGCAGCAGGATCTCGCGGGCGTTGACGTCCTGCATCTCTTCGACGTGCGGGTTGGTGACGTTGCCGAACACCACGCGCTTGTACATCCACAGCGTGTAGGCGGCGCCGAAGATCAGCGTGGTCGCGGCGACGAAGGCGTACCAGAAGTTCACGCCGGTGGCCGACAGGATGACCATGAATTCGCCGACGAAGCCGCTGGTGCCGGGCAGGCCGGCGTTGGCCATGGCGAACAGCATGAAGAAGGCGGCGAACACCGGCATCTTGTTCACCAGGCCGCCGTAGTCCTTGATCTGGCGCGAGTGCAGGCGGTCGTACATGACGCCGATGCAGAGAAAGAGCGCGGCCGAGACGAAGCCGTGCGAGATCATCTGCACCAGGCCGCCTTCGACGCCGAGCGGATTGAACATGAAGAAGCCGAGGGTGACGAAGCCCATGTGCGCGATCGACGAATACGCGATCAGCTTCTTCATGTCGGCCTGCACCAGGGCCACGAGGCCGATGTAGGCGACCGCGATCAGCGACAACGCGATGACGACCCAGGCGTATTCGCGGCTGGCGTCGGGCAGGATGGGCAGGATGAAGCGCAGGAAGCCGTAGGCGCCGACCTTGAGCGTGATCGCCGCCAGCACCACCGACCCGCCGGTCGGCGCTTCGACGTGGGCGTCGGGCAGCCAGGTGTGCACCGGCCACATCGGCACCTTGACGCCGAAGGCGAGCAGGAAAGCGAAGAACATCAGCGACTGCGCGGTCAGCCCCAGCGTGGTGGCGTGCCAGGCCTGGATCTCGAAGCTGCCGCCCGACTGGAAATACAGGTAGATCATCGACACCAGCATCAAGAGCGATCCGAGCAGGGTGTAGAGGAAGAACTTGAACGCCGCGTAGACGCGGTTGGGGCCGCCCCACACGCCGACGATGAGGTACAGCGGGATCAGCATGCCCTCGAAGAAGACGTAGAACAGGATGGCATCGAGCGACGCGAACACGCCGTTGATGAGGCCCGACATGATGAGGAAGGCCGCCATGTACTGCGCGACCTTGTCCTGGATCACCTGCCAGCCGGCGATGACGACCAGCACCGTGATGAAGCTGTTCAGCAGGATCAGCGGCATCGAAATGCCGTCGACGCCGAGGTGGTAGTGGATGTTGAACGCCGGGATCCACGCCGCCTTCTCGACGAACTGCATCGCCGACGTGCCGGTGTCGAAGCCCGTCCACAGGGGGATCGCGACGATGAGTCCCGCCAGTGCGCCGGCCAGCGCGATCCAGCGCGCGAGCGCGGCGTTGCGGTCGGAGCCGGTGGCGAGCACCGCCACGCCGGCCAGAATCGGTACCCAGATGACGAGGGAAAGGATCGATTGTCCGAACATGGCGTTGTGTTAATTGAGCCGCGCGAACCAGGTCACCAGGGCGAACACCCCGATCAGCATGGCAAACGCGTAGTGGTAGATGTAGCCGGACTGGAAGGCCTTCACCAGACGCGAGAAGCGCTCGACGAGATGCGCCGAACCGTTGACGATGAGGCCGTCGATCACGTTCTGGTCGCCGCGGCGCCACAGGAAGCCGCCGAAGACGCGCGCACCCTTGGCGAACAGCCAGCTGTAGAGCTCGTCGAACCAGTACTTGTTGAGCAGCAGCGTGTGCAGGAACTTGAAGCGCTGCGCGATCGCCGCCGGAATGTCCGGACGCTTGAGGTAGAAGAACGCCGCCAGCCCCACGCCGGCGAGCGCCAGCCAGAACGGTAGCGTGACCACCGAGTGCAGGCCCATCGCCGCCGCGCCGTGGAAATTCTGGTTGAGCTCGTGCATCACCGGGTGGCGGTCGGACACGTAGATCGCGTTGCCGAAGAAGTCGCCGTAGAGCATGGCCTCGATGGTCATGTAGCCGATTGCCAGCGAGGGCAGCGCCAGCAGGAGCAAGGGGCCGGTGACCACCCACGGGGTTTCGTGCGGCGCCCCGCCGTGGCCATGGCCGTGGTGGTCGTCGTGGTGTGCGTCCGGCTCGTTGCCGTGCGCATGGCCCTGGTGGAAGCGCTCCTTGCCGTGGAACACCAGGAAGTACATGCGGAAGGAATAGAAGGCGGTGACGAAGACGCCGATCACGACCGCCCAGTAGGCGATGTCGGCAACCGGCAGGTTCGACAGCCGCACCGCCTCGATGATGGTTTCCTTGGAGTAGAAGCCCGACAGGAAGGGCGTGCCGATCAGCGCCAGCGAGCCGATCAGCGACGTGATCCAGGTGATCGGCATGTACTTCTTCAGGCCGCCCATGTAGCGGATGTCCTGGTTGTGGTGCATCGCGATGATGACGCTGCCTGCGGCGAGGAACAGCAGCGCCTTGAAGAAGGCGTGCGTCATCAGGTGGAACACCGCGACCGAGTAGGCCGAGGCGCCGAGCGCGACGGTCATGTAGCCGAGCTGCGACAGCGTCGAGTAGGCCACCACGCGCTTGATGTCGTTCTGCACGATGCCGAGGAAGCCCATGAACAGCGCGGTGATCGCGCCGATGACCATGATGACGCTCAGGGCGACGTCGGAGAGTTCGTACAGCGGCGACATGCGCGCGACCATGAAGATGCCGGCGGTGACCATGGTCGCGGCGTGGATCAGCGCGGAAATCGGCGTCGGGCCTTCCATCGAGTCGGGCAGCCACACGTGCAGCGGGAACTGCGCCGACTTGCCCATGGCGCCGACGAACAGCAGGAGGCCGATCACCGTCATCAGGTTCCAGGTCTCGCCCGGCCACAGGCTGATGGTCTCGTTGGCGAGCGACGGCGCCTGCGCGAACACGGTCGCGTAGTCGAGCGTGCCGAAATAGGCCAGCACCAGACCGATGCCGAGGATGAAGCCGAAGTCGCCGACACGGTTGACCAGGAAGGCCTTGAGGTTGGCGTAGATCGCGCTTTCCTTGTTGTGCCAGAAGCCGATCAGCAGGTAGGAGACGAGGCCGACCGCTTCCCAGCCGAAGAACAACTGCAGGAAGTTGTTGCTCATCACCAGCATCAGCATCGAGAAGGTGAAGAGCGAGATGTACGAGAAGAAGCGCTGGTAGCCCGGGTCGTCGCGCATGTAGCCGATGGTGTAGACGTGCACCATGAGCGAGACGAAGGTGACGACCAGCATCATCATCGTCGTCAGCGAATCGATGAGGAAGCCGACCTCGAAGCTCAGTTCGCCCAGCGTCATCCAGGTGTAAACGGTGCCGTTGAAGGTGTGGCCGCCGCGCACGTCCTGGAAGATCAGCACCGAGGCGACGAAGGACACCGCGACGCCGGCGATGGTGACGACGTGCGCGCCGGTGCGGCCGATGAGCTTGCCGAACAGGCCGGCGACGATGGCGCCGAAGAGCGGCGCCAGCGGAACGATGAGATAGAGCGTCTGCATGTCCATCGTCGTCAGCCTTTCAGTTGGTCGAGGTCATCGACGTTGATGGTCCTGAGATTGCGGAACAGCACCACGAGAATGGCCAGGCCGATGGCGGACTCCGCCGCGGCGACGGTGAGGATGAAGAACACGAAGATCTGGCCGTGGATGTCGCCCAGATAGTGCGCGAACGCGATGAAGTTCATGTTCACCGCGAGCAGCATGAGTTCGATCGCCATCAAGAGCACGATGACGTTCTTGCGGTTGAGGAAGATGCCCAGCACGGCGATGGAAAACAGGATGCCGCCCAGCACCAGGTAATGCGACAGGGAAATCATGCGCCCTCCTCCCCTGAACCCTGGGCTTTGGCGCCCGGCCCCTTTTCCGCCTGCATCTTGACGATGCGCAGGCGGTCGTTGCGCTTGACCTTCACCTGCTCGGCGGGGTCGATGTACTTGCTGTCCTTGCGGCGGCGCAGCGTCAGCGCGATGGCGGCGACGATGGCGACGAGCAGGATCACCGCGGCGAGTTCGAAGGCATAGACGTAGTCGGTGTAGAGCAGGCGGCCGAGTTCCTTGGTGTTGCTGTAGTCGGCCGGCTGCGGCTCGGGCGTCGCCATCACCTCGAGGCCGAAGTGGCGGCCGCCGAGGATCAGCGCCATCTCAATCATCAGCAGCACGGAGACAAAACCGGCCAGCGGTAGGTAATCCCAGAAACCCTCGCGCAACCGCGCGAGGTTGATGTCGAGCATCATCACCACGAACAGGAACAGCACCATCACCGCGCCGACGTAGACCAGCACCAGCACGATGGCGAGGAATTCGGCCTCGAGCAGCATCCACAGGCCGGCCGCGGTGAAGAAAGCGAGCACCAGATAGAGCGCGGCATGCACCGGGTTGCGCGAAGTGATCACGCGCAGCCCGGCGAAGATCAGGATGGCGGCGAAGAAGTAGAAGATGGCGGTGGTGTACATAGGGGTTAGGGGCTAGGAGTTAGGGGCTAGGGGCGTGAAGCCAGCTTCCGCGCCCATGCTCAAAATCATCCGTTTGCCTACCTCCCGTTTCGTTTGTTTTCAATAAAGTGGCGCGCGCAGCGCACCACCCCTAAATCCTAGATCCTAGCCCCTAGATCCCTGGGCCTACCGATACTTCGCATCCGCCGCCCGATCCTTCGCGATCTGCTCCTCGTACTGGTCGCCGATCGCGAGCAGCATGGGTTTGGTGTAATACAGGTCGCCGCGCTTCTCGCCGTGGTATTCGAGGATGCGCGTCTCGACGATGGAGTCGACCGGGCAGGATTCCTCGCAGAAGCCGCAGAAGATGCACTTGGTGAGGTCGATGTCGTAGCGCGTGGTGCGGCGGGTGCCGTCGCTGCGCTGCTCGGATTCGATGGTGATGGCCAAGGCCGGGCACACGGCTTCGCACAGCTTGCAGGCGATGCAGCGCTCCTCGCCGTTGGGGTAGCGGCGCAGCGCGTGCAGGCCGCGGAAGCGGGGCGATTGCGGGGTCTTCTCTTCCGGGAACTGCACCGTGATCTTGCGCGCGAACAGGTGGCGCCCGGTGAGCAGCATGCCGCGCACGAGCTCGATCAGGAGGAGGCTGCCGAAGAATTGCGTAATTCTTTTCATGGCGCGCTCAGTGGAAGAGATGACCATATGGCGTCTGCATCATGGCGCCGACGACGACGATCCAGACGATGGTGATGGGGATGAAGACCTTCCAGCCCAGGCGCATGATCTGGTCGTAGCGGTAGCGCGGGAAGGTGGCGCGGAACCAGAGAAAGAGGAAGAGCACGAAGCCGGTCTTGATCAGCCACCAGACGATGCCGTCCGGCAGGAAGGACACCGGCGACAGCCAGCCGCCGAGGAACATGAGCGTGGTGAGCGCCGCGATCAGGATCATGTTGGCGTATTCGGCGAGGAAGAACACGGCGAAGGCCATGCCCGAATACTCGACGTGGAAGCCGGCGACGATTTCCGATTCGCCTTCGGCGACGTCGAAGGGCGCGCGGTTGGTCTCGGCCACGCCCGAAATGAGGTAGACGAGGAAGAGCGGGAACAGCGGCCAGATGTACCACTGGTGGAGGCCGCCCGCCTGCGCCTGCACGATGTCGGTGAGGTTGAGCGATTGCGCCGCCATCAGCACGCCGACGAGCGCGAAGCCCATGGCGATTTCGTAGGAGACGATCTGCGCCGCCGAGCGCATCGCGCCAAGGAAGGCGTACTTCGAGTTCGACGCCCAGCCGGCGATGATGACGCCGTACACGCCCATCGAGGTGATCGCCATCACGTACAGCAGGCCGGCGTTGATGTTGGCCAGCACCAGGGTGTCGGTGAAGGGAATCACCGCCCACGCCGCGAGCGCCGGCGCGATCGCGAGGATGGGACCGAGGATGAACAGGCCCTTGTTGGCGCCCGAAGGAATGATGATTTCCTTCATCAGGAGCTTGAGGCCGTCGGCGATCGGCTGCAGCAGGCCGAGCGGGCCGACGCGGTTGGGGCCGATGCGCACCTGCATCCAGCCGATGACCTTGCGCTCGGCGTAGGTGAGGTAGGCGACGCCGAGCATCAGCGGCACGACGATCGCCATGATCTTGACCAGCGTCCAGACGACGGTTTGCACGGCTGCCCAGTCCACGTTCATGCCCTCCATCAGACCGGCTCCGCCGTGATCGGGCCGAACATCGGACCCAGGCCCGCAGTCAGCGGGTGCCCGGCCGGCACGCGCACGCAGGTTTCGGGCAGGAGGTCGTCACGCTCGACCTTGAGCGTCAGCGCGGACGCCGTCTGGCGCACCGAGACGCGACCGTGTTCCTGCAAGCCCAGTTTCTCGATCAGCTTGCTGTGCATGCGCGCGACCGGCAGCGCGGCGTCGAGCGTCAGCTGCAGCGCCGGCGCACGGCGCACGACGGCGTCGGTCTGGTAGATCGGCACTTCGGCGACGCGCTCGAGGCCACCCACCGCCTGCGGCGCCGTCGGCTCGACGCCGGCGACTTCGTTGGTGAGGAAACCCTGCACATGGCCGGTCGGCGTGTCGCCCAGCGCCTCGCGCAGGACTTCCTGCGTATCGTTGTGGTCGAAGCCGGCGAGCCCCAGCAGGTTGCCGAGCACGCGCAGCACCTTCCAAGCCGGACGGGTTTCGCCGAGCGGCTTCACCACCGCGGCGAAGCGCTGCACGCGGCCTTCGGTGTTGACGAAGGTGCCGGAAGTCTCGGTCCACGGCGCAATCGGAAGCAGCACGTCGGCATAGTCGAGCGACTTGCCCTTGTAAGGCGACATCACGACGACGAAGTCGGCGGCGTTGATGCTGGCCATTGCGGTGACCGGATCGTGGGTGTCGAGTTCGGCCTCGACGCCCAGCAGCAGGTAGGCGGAAAGCGGTTTCTCCAGCATCTGCTTCGCGTTGAGCCCCTTGACGGCCGCCTGCCCCAGCGCGCCGTGGTGCGGCACCGCGCCGACCGCCATCGCGCCGACGCTGTTGGCGGCTTCGCCCAGCACGCCGAAGCTCGCGCCGGCGAGCTTCGCCACTTCCTGCGCCAGCGCGTGGATCTGCGCGTAGCTCGGATGATGCTGCGCCATGTTGCCGAGGAACACCGCTCGCGTCTCGCCGCCGGAGATGCTGGCGGCCATTTTCTTCGCGATGTCGTCCGCCACACCGTGGGCGGCGATCGCCGGCACCGGCTGGTTCTTCATCCCGGCCAGCGCGACGCACACGCCGGCGAGCGCGCTGGCGAGCTGCGACGGCGCGACGATACGCTTGGCGTGCACCTTGCCGAGGAATTCGTCCTCGGCGGCGTTGATGAGGTTGAGCTCGCCGTACCAGCGCACCGATTCGCGGATGCGGTGCGCCATCAGCGGATGGTCCTTCCTGAGGTTCGAACCGACGACCAGCATGCGGTTCAGACGCGACATGTAGGTGACCGGCATGCCCAGCCAGAAGCCCCCCTTCGCCTTGTCGTCGAGGCTGAAATCGGACCAGCGCAGGCGGTGGTCGACGTTGCCGCTGCCCAGCCCGCGCATCAGTTTCTGCAGCAGGTAGAGCTCTTCCGCGGGACGGTAGGGCGTCGACAGCGCGCCGATGCGGTCGGCAGGGATGGCCTTGAGGCGCCCGGCGACATAGTCGAGGGCTTCCTGCCAGGTCGTCTCGACCCACTGGCCGCCCTGCTTGACCATGGGCTGGGTCAGGCGCTCGGCGGTGTTGAGCCCTTGGTAGGAGAAGCGGTCGCGGTCAGCGAGCCAGCACTCGTTGACGTCCTCGTTCTCGCGCGGAATCACGCGCATGACCGTGTTGTTCTTGACGTGAACTTCGAGGTTGGAGCCGAGGCTGTCGTGCGGACTGATCGACGGGCGGCGCGACAGCTCCCAGCTGCGCGCGCTGTAGCGGAAGGGCTTGCTGGTGAGCGCGCCGACCGGGCACAGGTCGATGACGTTGCCCGAGAGTTCGGACGCGACCTGGGTTTCGAGGAAGGGCATGACCTCGGTATGCTCGCCGCGGCCGGGCATGCCCAGTTCCATGATGCCGGCGATTTCCTGGCCGAAGCGCACGCAGCGGCTGCAGTGGATGCAGCGCGTCATGTCGGTGGCGATGAGCGGGCCGAGGTTCTTCTCGCGCACCACGCGCTTGATTTCCTGGTAGCGCGAGGCGGAGCCGCCGTAGCCGACGGCGAGATCCTGCAGGGTGCATTCGCCGCCCTGGTCGCAGATCGGGCAGTCGAGCGGATGGTTGATGAGAAGGAACTCCATCACCGACTTCTGCGCGGCGATCGCGTAGTCGGAGCGGGTCTGCACCTTCATGCCGTCGGTCACCGGCGTGGCGCACGCCGGCAGCGGCTTGGGCGCCTTCTCGACCTGCACCAGGCACATGCGGCAGTTGGCCGCGATCGACAGCTTCTTGTGGTAGCAGAAATGCGGAATGGTGATGCCGGCCGCGTTCGCCGCATCCATGATGGTCTTGCCGCTCTCGACCTGGAGCGCCTTGCCGTCAATTTCGATATTCAACGTGGCCATCGGGTTACACCATGCAGCGCTTGTGTTCGACGTGGTACGCGAACTCGTCGCCGAAATGCTTGAGGAAGCTCTGCACCGGCATCGCCGCAGCGTCGCCGAGCGCGCAGATGGTGTGGCCGCCGATCTTGCCGGCCACGCTGTTCAACAGTTCGAGGTCTTCCGCCCTGCCCTGCCCGTGCTCGATGCGCTGGATGATGCGGTACATCCAGCCGGTGCCTTCGCGGCACGGCGTGCACTGGCCGCACGATTCCTCGAAATAGAAATACGACAGCCGCTCCAGCGCGCGCACCATGCACACCGTCTCGTCCATCACGATGACCGCGCCGGAGCCGAGCATGGAGCCGGCCTTGGCGATGGAGTCGAAGTCCATGGTGCAGTCCATCATGACGTGGCCCGGCAGCACCGGCGCCGACGAGCCGCCCGGAATCACCGCCTTCAGTTTATGGCCGTTGCGTACGCCGCCGGCCATTTCCAGCAGTTCGGCGAACGGCGTGCCGAGCGGCACCTCGTAGTTGCCCGGCTTGTTGACGTGGCCCGAGACAGAGAACAATTTCGACCCGCCGTTGTTGGGCTTGCCGAGTTCGAGAAAGGCCTGGCCGCCGTGCTGCACGATCCACGGCACGCTGGCGAGCGTCTCGGTGTTGTTGATCGTGGTCGGCTTGCCGTAGAGGCCGAAGCTCGCCGGGAACGGCGGCTTGAAGCGCGGCTGGCCCTTCTTGCCTTCGATCGATTCGAGCAGCGCGGTTTCCTCGCCGCAGATGTAGGCGCCGTAGCCGTGATGCGCGTGCAACTGGAAGCAGAAATCGGTGCCGAACAGGTTGTCGCCGAGGTAGCCCGCCTCGCGCGCTTCCTTGAGCGCGGCCTCGAAAATCTGGTAGCAGTCGAAGATCTCGCCGTGGATGTAGTTGTAGCCGACCTTCGCGCCCAGCACGTAGCCGGCGATCGCCATGCCCTCGATCAGCTGGTGCGGGTTGTAGCGCAGGATGTCGCGGTCCTTGAAGGTGCCCGGCTCGCCCTCGTCGCTGTTGCAGACGATGTACTTGTCGCCCGCAAACGCGCGCGGCATGAAGCTCCACTTCAGCCCCGTCGGGAAGCCCGCACCGCCGCGTCCGCGCAGCGCGCTGGTCTTCAGTTCCGCGATGATGGTGTCGCCCGGCACCTTCTCGGTGACGACGCGGCGCAGCGCCTGGTAGCCGCCGTTGGCGACGTAGGTCGCCAGCGACGCGGGATTCTCGAGTGCCTGCGACCAGCTGCAGACCTTGGGGGTGGGCGTGAGCAGGCTCATTTCAGCTTGTCCAGCAGCTCGTCCACCTGCTCGGGCGTCAGATGGGTGTGCATGGTGTGGTTGTTGTGCAGGCACAGCGGCGCATCGCCGCAGGCGCCCATGCACTCGCCTTCCTTCAGCGTGTAGCGGCCGTCCTCGGTCGTCTCGCCGAAACCGATGCCGAGCTTCTGCTTCAGGTGTTTGGCGATTTCGCCGGCCCCCATCAACGCACACGGCAGGTTGGTGCACAGCGTGATCTTGTGGCGCCCGACCGGCTGGGTGTCGTACATGTTGTAGAAGGTCGCGACTTCGTACGCCGCGATCGCCGGCATGCCGAGGTAGTCGGCGACGTACTCGATCAGTTCGGGTTTCAGCCAGCCCTTCTCGGCCTGCGCGATGCGCAGCGCGCCCATCACCGCCGACTGCTTCTGGTCGACGGGGTACTTGGCGACTTCGACGTCGATCAATGCGAGTGATTCCGGCGACAGCCGCAGGGTGTCCAGATCAGGATTGGCCATCAGCGGTCGATCTCCCCGAAAACGATGTCCTGCGTGCCGATGATGGCGACGACGTCGGCGATCATGTGGCCGCGCGCCATTTCATCGAGCGCAGCGAGGTGCGCGAAGCCCGGCGCGCGGATCTTCAGACGGTAGGGCTTGTTGGCGCCGTCCGACACCAGGTAGATGCCGAACTCGCCCTTGGGATGCTCCACGCCGACGTAGGCTTCGCCGGCCGGCACGTGCATGCCCTCGGTGAAGAGCTTGAAATGGTGGATCAGCTCTTCCATGTTGGTCTTCATCGACAACCGGTCGGGCGGCGCCACCTTGTGGTTGGCGCTGATGACCGGACCGGGGTTCTTGCGCAGCCACTCGATGCACTGCTTGATGATGCGGTTCGACTGGCGCATTTCCTCGACCCGCACCAGATAGCGGTCGTAGCAGTCGCCGTTGGTGCCGACCGGGATATCGAAATCCATGCGGTCGTAGACCTCGTAGGGCTGCTTCTTACGCAGATCCCACTCGACGCCGGAGCCGCGCAGCATCGGGCCGGTGAAGCCCAGCGCCTTGGCGCGCTCGGGCGAGACGACACCGATGCCGACGGTGCGCTGCTTCCAGATGCGGTTGTCGGTGAGCAGCGTCTCGTATTCGTCGACGTAAGTCGGGAAGCGGTTGGTGAAGTCCTCGATGAAGTCGAGCAACGACCCCTGGCGGTTGGCGTTCATCGACTTCAGCGTGGCTTCGTTGCGCGTATGCTGCGCCGCGTACTGCGGCATGCTGTCGGGCAGATCGCGGTAGACGCCGCCGGGACGGTAGTAGGCCGCGTGCATGCGCGCGCCGGACACCGCCTCGTAGCAGTCCATCAGGTCCTCGCGCTCGCGGAAGGCATAGAGGAACACCGTCATCGCGCCGACGTCGAGCGCGTGCGCACCGAGCCACAGCAGGTGATTCAGGATGCGGGTGATCTCGTCGAACATCACGCGGATGTATTGCGCGCGCTCGGGCACCTCGATGCCGAGCAGCTTCTCGATCGCCATCACGTAGGCGTGCTCGTTGACCATCATCGACACGTAGTCGAGACGATCCATGTAGGGCACCGACTGGATGAAGGTCTTGTGCTCGGCGAGCTTCTCGGTGGCGCGGTGCAAGAGGCCGATGTGCGGGTCGGCGCGCTGGATCACTTCGCCGTCGAGCTCAAGCACCAGGCGCAGCACGCCGTGCGCGGCCGGATGCTGCGGGCCGAAGTTCATCGTGTAGTTGCGGATCTCGGCCATGTCAGCGCCCTGCCCCGTAGCTTTCGTCGCGCACGATGCGCGGCACGATTTCGCGCGGCTCGATCGAGACCGGCTGATAGATCACGCGCTGCTGCGTCGGGTCGTAGCGCATCTCGACGTTGCCCGACAGCGGGAAGTCCTTGCGGAAGGGGTGGCCGATGAAGCCGTAGTCGGTGAGGATGCGGCGCAGGTCGGGGTGGCCTTCGAAGACGATGCCATAGAGATCGAAGGCCTCGCGCTCGAACCAGTTGGCCGACGGCCACAGGTCCACCATCGAGGCCACCACCGGCAGATCGTCGTCCGGGCAGAATACGCGCACGCGCACGCGCTGGTTGTAGGTCAGCGACATCAGGTGCACCACCACGGCGAAGCGCGGACCCTCCCAGGCGCCGTCGCCATAGCTCGAGTAGTCCATGCCACACAGGTCGATCAACTGCTCGAAACGGCAATCGGGATGATCGCGCAGGGTGCGCATCGCCGCGGCGTAATGCTGCGCCTTGACGACCAGGGTCTGCTCGCCCAGGCGCACGAAGGACTGCACGAGCGCGTCGCCGAGTGCGTTTTCGAGCGGCAAAGCGGGGGCTTCCGGAGTCTGGGACATGGGCGGTCAGCGGGCGATGGTGTTGGTGCGGCGGATCTTGTTCTGCAGCTGGATGATGCCGAACAGCAGCGCTTCCGCGGTGGGCGGGCAGCCGGGCACGTAGATGTCGACCGGCACGATGCGGTCGCAGCCGCGCACCACAGAATACGAATAGTGGTAATAGCCACCGCCGTTGGCGCACGAACCCATCGAGATCACCCAACGCGGCTCGGCCATCTGGTCGTACACCTTGCGCAGCGCCGGCGCCATCTTGTTGCACAGCGTGCCGGCGACGATCATCACGTCGGACTGCCGCGGGCTCGGGCGAAACACGATGCCGAAGCGGTCGAGGTCGTAGCGCGACGCACCCGCCTGCATCATCTCCACCGCGCAGCACGCGAGGCCGAAGGTCATCGGCCACATCGAGCCGGTGCGCATGTAGTTGATGAGCTGGTCGGCCTTGGTGGTGACGAAGCCCTGCTCGAGGACGCCTTCGATGCTCATCGCTTAAGCCCCGCAGTCGCCAGCATGCTCATTCCCACTCGAGCGCACCGCGCATCCACTCATAAATGAAGCCCACAACGAGAATACCCAGAAACACCATCATCGCCAGAAACCCGGCCATGCCGATTTCCTCGAGCACGATCGCCCAGGGGAAAAGGAAGGCGATTTCCAGGTCGAACAGAATGAACAGGATGGCGACGAGGTAGTAGCGCACGTCGAACTTCATGCGCGCGTCTTCGAAGGCCTCGAAGCCGCATTCGTAGGGAGAGAGCTTTTCGCTGTCGGGGCGGTTCGGCGCCAGGATCGCGCCGGCCACGATGGGGCCGACGCCAAAAGCCAGGCCGACCAGAATGAACAGCAGAATGGGGAGATAGTTCTCCAGCACCGGGTTCCTCCGATTACGCCCGCTTCAGGCTTTGTTGATTATCACTGGAGTGTAGGGGGCCGGCGCATTCGATGTCAAGCCGAAAAGTTGGTACTTTTAGCTTAATAATCAGATGCTTATACGATAGTCCTGATTAATGTACAAATCAGGAAATTTGATGGTGCCGACGGCGAGACTCGAACTCGCACGACCGAAGTCACTACCCCCTCAAGATAGCGTGTCTACCAATTCCACCACGTCGGCCAACGGGCGTGAACCCGATTGGAATACTGCTCTTTTACTGCGGGATGTCTGCCGCCTTCGAACCGGGGACCGGTTCTGCAGGGGCGGCAGGTTGCGCCGTCGCCGGCACGGCCGTGCGATCGAGGACGCTCGTCGGCTTGTGCTGCTGCAGCGCGAAATAGGCCAGCCCGAGGCTGGTCAGGAAAAACAGGGTTGCCAGGATCGCCGTGCTGCGGCTCAGGAAATTGGCCGAGCCGGTCGCGCCGAACAGGCTGCCGGACGAACCGCCGCCGAAGGCGGCGCCCATGTCAGCCCCCTTGCCGTGCTGCAGCAGCACCAGCACGATGACCGCGACGGCGACGATGATGTGAACGATCCAGACCAGTGTTTCCATGAATGACGTGTGCTCGGTGAAGCTTATTTGGCCGCCGCGCGACAGATCGCGATGAACTCGTCGGCCACCAGCGAGGCACCGCCGATGAGACCGCCGTCGATATCCGGCTGAGCCATCAATTCTGCCGCATTCGAGGCTTTCACGCTACCCCCGTACTGGATCACCAGGCCGTCGGCGACGCCGGCGTCGAGCGCGGCGATCTTGCCGCGGATGAAGGCGTGCACCGCCTGCGCCTGCTCGGGCGTCGCGGTCTTCCCGGTGCCGATCGCCCACACGGGTTCATACGCGACGACGGCCTTGGCGAGCGAGGCCACGCCGGCGGCGGCGATCACCGCATCGAGTTGGCGCGCGACAACCTGCTCGGTCACGCCCGACTCGCGCTCTTCCAGCGATTCGCCCACGCACAGGATGGGCGTGAGGCCGGCGGCCTGCGCGGCCACGTACTTCTTCGCGACCAGCTCGTCGGATTCGCCATACAGGCTGCGGCGCTCGGAGTGGCCGACGATGACGTAGCGGCAACCGAAGTCGAGCAGCATCGACGCCGACACTTCGCCGGTGTAAGCGCCCTTGGCCTGCTCGGAGAGGTTCTGCGCGCCCCAGGCGATCGAGGAACCGGCGAGCGCGGCCTGCGCCTGCGCGAGGTAGGGGAACGGCACGCACACGGCGGCTTCGATGCCGGCAAGCGCGGGCTTGATCGCGGCGAGCAGCGCGGCGTTCTCGGCCAGGCTGCCGTTCATCTTCCAGTTACCGGCGACGAGCTTCTTGCGCATGGGAATCTGCTCAAACAAAAGTGCGCGATGGTAAGCGCAACGCGCGCTCCGGTCAACCGCCGCGCGCGCGGAAAGCGCCAGGAATCAGCCGAACCGGCCGGTGATGTAGTCCTCGGTCTGCTTGACCTTGGGTTTGAGGAAGACCTCGTTGGTGCGTCCCATCTCGATGAGTTCGCCCAGGTACATGAAGGCCGTGTAGTCGGAAATCCGCGCGGCCTGCTGCATGTTGTGGGTGACGATGGCGATCGTGTAGTCGCTCTTCAGCTCGTTGATGAGTTCCTCGATCTTCGCCGTGGAGATGGGGTCCAGCGCGGAGGTCGGCTCGTCGAGCAGCACGATCTCGGGCTTGACCGCGACGGCGCGCGCGATGCACAGGCGCTGCTGCTGGCCGCCGGACAGCGACAGGCCGTTCTGCTGCAGCTTGTCCTTCACCTCGCCCCACAGCGCGGCCTTCTTCAGCGCCCATTCGACGCGGTCGTCCATCGCGCTTCTCGACATGCGCTCGTAGAGGCGCACGCCAAACGCGATGTTCTCGTAGATCGTCATGGGGAACGGCGTCGGCTTCTGGAACACCATGCCGATCTTCGCGCGCACCAGGTTGACGTCCTGCTTCCTGTCGAGCAGGTTCTTGCCGTGGAACAGGATCTGCCCTTCCGCGCGCTGCCCCGGGTACAGGTCGTACATGCGGTTGAAGGTGCGCAGGAGCGTCGACTTGCCGCAGCCGGATGGGCCGATGAAGGCGGTCACCTTGTTGGAGGCAATGTCCATGCTGACATTGATGAGCCCCTTGAAATCACCGTAGTAGAAATCCAGGTTGCGCACCTGCAGCGCGGCGTTTTCAATGACAGGAATGACGGGTTCGGACATCGGAATCAGGCTCCGGAGAAATTAACGTTTGTCTTTGTTGCGGAAGGCCACCCGCACGCCGATGTTGACCGCGAGGACCAGGAAGGCGATCAGCAGCGCGCCGCCCCAGGCCAGATTGATCCAGTTGTCGTACGGGCTCAGCGCGAACTGGTAGATCACCACCGGCAAATTGCCCATCGGCTCGGCCATGTTGGTGCTGAAGAACTGGTTGTTGAGTGCGGTGAACAGGAGCGGCGCGGTCTCGCCGGTGATGCGCGCCATCGCCAGCAGCACGCCGGTGACAACGCCCGATTTCACCGCACGCAGCGTGACCTTGAGCGACACCTGCCAGCGCGGCGCGCCGACGGCAAACGCCGCTTCGCGCAGGCTGGTCGGCACCAGCTTCAGCATGTTCTCGGTGGTGCGCACCACCACCGGAATCGCGATCAGCGCCAGCGCCAGCGACCCGGCCCAGCCGGAAAAGCCACCCGTGGTCGCGACGAACAGTGCATACACGAACAGGCCGATCACGATCGACGGTGCCGACAGCATGATGTCGGTCATGAAGCGCGTGAAAGCGGCAAATTTCGACACCCGGCCGTATTCGGCCAGGTAGATCCCGGCGAGGATGCCGACCGGCGTCGAGATGAGCATCGAGAACAGCAGGATGAGGCCGCTGCCGACGATGGCGTTGCGCAGGCCGCCGCCTTCGGAGCCGGGCGCCGGCGTGTCCTGGGTGAAGAGATCGAGGCTCAGCGCGGCAAAGCCCTTGGAAAACAGCGTCCACAGGATCCACAGCAGCGCCACGAGGCCCAGGCTCATCGCGAGCATGGACAGGCCGATCCCGAGGCGGTTAATCCAGATGCGTCGGTTGTAGAGATTCATCGCCGGTTCCTCAAAGGCCTTCCGAGCCCATGCTGCGGCTGATCAGCCAGCGCGAGATCGCGAGCACGACGAAAGTCAGGATGAACAAGACAAGCCCCAGCGCAAACAGCGACGCGATGTGCAGGCCCGGGTCGGCTTCGCCGAATTCGTTCGCCAGGGTCGAGGCGATCGATGTGCCCGGCGCGAACAGGCTGCCGTTGATGCGGTTGGCGTTGCCGATCACGAAGGTGACCGCCATGGTCTCGCCCAGCGCCCGCCCCAGGCCCAGCATGATGCCGCCGATCACGCCCACGCGGGTGTAGGGCAGCACGATGTTGCGCACCACTTCCCAGGTGGTGCAGCCCATGCCGTAGGCGGATTCCTTCAGCACGTGGGGAACGGTCTCGAACACGTCGCGCATGACCGAGGCAATGAAGGGAATGACCATCAGCGACAGGACGATGCTGGCGGTGAGGATGCCCACGCCGATGGGCGGACCGGAGAACCAGCCGCCGATGACGGGCACGTCGCCGAGCCAGGCCTGCAGCGGCGGCTGGATGTACTCGGCGAACAGCGGCGCGAACACGAACAGGCCCCAGATGCCATAGACGATGGAGGGAATGCCGGCGAGCAGCTCGATCGCGGTGCCCAGCGGACGGCGCAGCCACAGCGGACAGGTTTCGGTGAGAAAGAGGGCGATGCCGAAGCTGATGGGCACCGCGATCAAGAGCGCCAGCACCGAGGTCACCACGGTGCCGTAGATCGCGGCCAGCGCCCCGTACTCGTCGTCCGGCACGCTCCAGACGTTGGTCCAGAGGAAATCCGGGCCGAACGCCTTGAGGCTGGGCCAGGCCTCGATCGCGAGCGACACGAGGATGCCCGCCAGCGCCGCCAGCACGATCAGCGCGAACAGCTGGGTAGTCAGATGGAAGGTAAGGTCCTGCAGCCGGAATTTCCTGACCTGCCGCGCGTGCAGGTCGATGGCGGCGGTGGCACTGGGCTCGCTCACGGTGGGTTGCCTGTCGGTTGTTTGCTTTCTGCGAAAGCGCCCGCCCGACGGCAGGCGCTTTCGCAGAAAATCGGGGGCGGCGCGCCGCCCCCGATTCCATTTCTCCCTGCCGCAGCAGGCTTACTTGATGTTCTTCATTTCGGCTTCGACCATCTTCACGACATTCGGCGGCAGCGCGACGAAGCCGAGTTCGGCGGCCATCTGCTGGCCATTGTTGAGCGCCCAGGTGAAGAAATCGACCACGCCCTTCTGCTTCTCGGCGTTGGCGCCCTTCTCGTACGCAAGGATATAGGTCGCCGTGGTGATCGGCCAGGCATTCTTGTGCGTCTGGTCGAGCAGATCGGGCGCCATGCCCTTGACCTTGAAGTTGGCGCCGGCAGCGGCGTCGGCCACGGCCTGCTGGTTCGGCACGATGAAATTGCCGGCCTTGTTCTTCAGCGCGGCAAAGACCATGTTGTTCTTCAGCGCGTCGGCGATGTCGACGTAGCCGATCGCGCCGCGGATCTTCTGCACGTTGGCGGCCACGCCCGGGTTACCCTTGCCGCCGACGGCGTTGGTCGGCCAGTTCACGGTGTTGCCGGCGCCGACGTCGCGCTTGAAGGCCACCGACTGCTTGGCCAGGTAGTTCGAGAAGGCGAACGTGGTGCCCGAGCCGTCCGAGCGATGCGCCACGGTGATGGCCAGCTTGGGCAGGGTCACGCCGGGGTTCAGACGGGCGATCGCCGGATCGTTCCACTGGGTGATGGCGCCGCGGAAGATGTCGGCGGCGGTCACGCCGTCTAGCTTCAGCTTGCCGGATTCGACGCCGGGAACGTTCACGACGATGGTCACGCCGCCCATCACGGTCGGCACCTGGACCAGCTTGGCTTCCTCCAGTTCGGCTTCCTTCACCGGCGCATCGGTGCCGCCGAAGTCGACGGTCTTGGCCTTGATCTGCTTCACCCCACCCGACGAACCGATGCCCTGGTAGTTGACCTTGTTGCCGGTCGCCTTCTGGTAGGCCTCGGCCCACTTGGTGTAGACCGCGTACGGGAAAGTGGCCCCCGCGCCGGTGATGTCGGCGGCCAGGCTGCTGGCCGAGAACGCCAATCCCACGGCACCCGTCAGGACGGCCTGGGCCAGTTTGTTGAATGTAAGCATGTGTGATCTCCGGTAGTAGTGGACGTTGCCGCTTGGGCGACGTCGGCATACTAACGGGCGAATATTACATTCTTATTTCAGGACACAGAATCACCCGCCTGCTGCCTGCCTCACGGCGCCGGCGATGATTTCGGCCAGATTGCGCACCTGTTCGGCGTTCCGGCCCTCGACCATGACGCGGATCAGCGGCTCGGTGCCCGACGCGCGCAGCACCACCCGCCCGCTGCCGTTGAGCTTGGTTTCGACCTCCGCGACCGAGGCGCCGACGCCAGGCGCCGCGTCGAGCTTGAAGCCCTTGGCCACTGGCACGTTGATCATCACCTGCGGATAGATCTCGAGGTCGGCGGTGAACGCGTCCAGGGTCAGGGCGGATTCGCGCAGCGCGCGCAGCACCTGGAGCGCCGAGACGATGCCGTCCCCGGTGGTGTGCTTGTCCAGGCACAGGATGTGACCGGAGGTCTCGCCGCCCAGCGTCCAGCCGTTGGCGTGCAGGCGCTCGAGCACATAGCGGTCGCCGACCTTGGCGCGCTCGAAGGGCACATTGAGGCGCGCCAGCGCATGCTCCATGCCGAGGTTGGTCATCAGCGTGCCGACCACCCCGCCTTTCATGTAGCCCGTCTGGATGCGATGGCGGGCGATGACGTAGACCAGCTGGTCGCCGTCGTAGATGCGGCCGGACGAATCGGCCATCATCAGGCGGTCGCCGTCGCCGTCGAGCGCGATGCCAACGTCGGCGCGGTGGCTGCGCACCGCCTCGGACAGCGCCTTGGTGTGGGTCGCGCCGCACTGGTCGTTGATGTTGAAACCGTTCGGCTCCTTGCCGATGGCGATCACCTCGGCGCCGAGCTCGTGTAGCACGTGGGGGGCGACGTGATAGGTCGCACCGTGCGCGCAGTCGACGACGATACGCAGGCCGCGCAGGTCGAGGTGATTGGGAAAGGTGCTCTTGCAGAACTCGATGTAGCGGGCCGCGGCGTCCTCGATGCGGCGCGCGCGGCCGAGCTGGCGCGCAGCGACGGTGACGATCGGCTGGTCGAGCCGGGCCTCGATCGCCTCCTCGACCGCGTCCGGCAGCTTCTGGCCGCTTTCCGAGAAGAACTTGATGCCGTTGTCCTCGAAGGGGTTGTGGGACGCCGAGATGACGACGCCCGCCTGCAGCCGCAGCGCGCGGGTGAGATAGGCCACCGCGGGGGTGGGCATCGGCCCGGTCATCAGCACGTTCACGCCGGCGGCGGTGAAACCCGCTTCCAGCGCGGCTTCGAGCATGTAGCCGGAAATCCGGGTGTCCTTGCCGATCAGCACCGTCGGATGCTGGTCGGGCGGCAGGCTGCCGCGATCCGCCACCAGCACCTGCCCGGCGGCATAGCCCAGCCGCATCACGAATTCGGGCGTGATCGGCGCTTCGCCCACCCTGCCCCGCACGCCGTCGGTGCCGAAATACTTACGTCCCATCGTCTTGTTCCTCCACTGCATTCCAGATGGCCAGCGCGTCGCGCATGGCCGCCACATCGTGCACCCGCACCAGCCGCGCACCGCGCGCGACGGCGATCAGGTGCGCTGCCACGCCGGCGAATTCGCGCTCGCCGACCGCGCGTCCGGTCAGCGTTCCCAGCATCGCCTTGCGCGACATGCCGGCAAGCGCCGGCACCCCCATCGCAATCAGCCGGTCCAGATGCCTGAGCAGCGCGAGGTTGTGCGCAAGCGTCTTGCCGAAGCCGAAGCCCGGGTCGATCACCATCCGCTCGCGGCGGATCCCGGCTGCCTCGCAGGCGGCGACGCGCGCTTCGAGAAAACGTGCAACCTCCGCGACCACGTCGTCGTATTCGGGCGCCTGCTGCATGGTGCGCGGCTCGCCCTGCATGTGCATCAGGCACACCGCCGCGTCCGACCCGGCGACGGCCTCCAGCGCGCCCGGTGCGCGCAGGGCCATGACGTCGTTGACCATCGCCGCGCCGGCGGCAAGCGCGGCGCGCATCACCTCGGGCTTCATGGTGTCGACCGACACCACGCAGCCCTGCCCAGCGAGCGCCTCGATCACCGGCACGACACGGGCGATCTCGGCATCCGCGGAAACGGGCGTGGCCCCCGGCCGCGTCGATTCCCCACCGACGTCGAGGATATCGGCGCCCGCCTCATGCAGCTTGAGCGCGTGATCGACCGCCGCCTGGGCGCTGGCCAGCCGTCCGCCGTCGGAAAACGAGTCCGGGGTGACGTTGACGATGCCCATGACGAGGGGCCGATGGAGAGAGAGCCGGTACGGGCCGGCGTGCAGGACGGGCATAAAAAAACGGAGGGGCCGCAGCCCCTCCATTGTACCGGGCGGCGATCCCGCCGCTCAGGTTTCCTGTGCCGGCTGCGCGGTCGGCGCCGGCGCGCTCGGCTTGTCGCCGCTGGCGGGCGGTTTCGGCTGGCTCGAGGGCTTGGGCGGCCGCACCGGCCGGCCGGCCATGATGTCCTCGATCTGCTCGGCGTCGATCGTCTCGTATTCCAGCAGCGCGGCGGTCATCGCCTCGACCTTGTCGCGGTTGTCGGTGAGGATCTTCGTCGCCAGCGCGTATTGCTCGTCGAGGATGCGGCGCACTTCGGCGTCGATCTTCTGCATCGTCGCCTCGCTGACGTTCTTGTGCGTGGTGACCGAGCGGCCGAGGAAGACCTCGCCTTCATTCTCGCCGTAGACCATGGGGCCGAGCGCATCCGACATGCCGTAGCGGGTGACCATGTCGCGGGCGATGCTGGTGGCGCGCTCGAAGTCGTTCGACGCCCCGGTCGAGATGCTGCCGACGAAGACCTCCTCGGCGACGCGGCCGCCGAACAGCATGGCGATCTGGTCGAGCATCTGGTCCTTGTAGAGGCTGAAGCGGTCCTGCTCGGGCAGCGACATGGTCACGCCGAGCGCGCGGCCGCGCGGAATGACCGTGACCTTGTGCACCGGGTCGCAGCCCTTCAGCGTCATGCCGATCACCGCGTGGCCGGACTCGTGGTAGGCGGTCTTCTTCTTGTCCTCGGGCGTGATCACCATGGACTTGCGCTCGGCGCCCATGAGGATCTTGTCCTTGGCCTTCTCGAAATCTTCCATGTCGACCAGGCGCTTGTTCGCGCGCGCGGCGAACAGCGCCGCCTCGTTGACGAGGTTGGCGAGGTCCGCACCGGACATGCCGGGCGTGCCGCGCGCAAGGATGTCGGCGCGCACATCGGGCGCCAGCGGCACTTTGCGCATGTGCACCAGCAGGATTTGCTCGCGGCCGCGGATGTCAGGCAGGCCGACCACGACCTGGCGGTCGAAGCGGCCGGGACGCAGCAGCGCCGGGTCGAGCACGTCGGGCCGGTTGGTCGCGGCGATGACGATGACGCCGGTGGTCGCCTCGAAGCCGTCCATCTCGACCAGCAGCTGGTTGAGCGTCTGCTCGCGCTCGTCGTTGCCGCCGCCCAAGCCCGCGCCGCGCTGGCGGCCGACCGCATCGATCTCGTCGATGAAGATGATGCAGGGCGCGTTCTTCTTGGCCTGCTCGAACATGTCGCGCACGCGCGCGGCGCCGACGCCGACGAACATCTCGACGAAGTCGGAACCCGAGATGCTGAAGAACGGCACCTTGGCCTCGCCCGCGATCGAGCGCGCCAGCAGGGTTTTACCCGTGCCGGGGGGGCCGACCATCAGCACGCCTCGCGGGATATGGCCGCCCAGCTTCTGGAACTTGCTCGGGTCCTTGAGGAAGTCGACCAGTTCGGCGACGTCTTCCTTGGCCTCGTCGCAGCCGGCGACGTCGGCGAAGGTCACCGGATTGGCGTTTTCGTCGAGCAGGCGCGCACGGCTCTTGCCGAACGAGAAGGCGCCGCCGCGGCCGCCGCCCTGCATCTGGCGCATGAAGAAAATCCACACGCCGATCAAGAGCAGCATCGGGAACCAGGAAATGAACAGGCTCATCAGGAAGGACGGCTGCTCTTCCGGCTTGGCTTCGACCTGAACGTTGTTCTTCAGCAGGTCGGACACCATCCAGGGGTCGCTCGGCGCGTAGCTGGTGAAGCGTTCGCCGTTGCTGCGCTCGCCCTTCAGCACGTTGCCCTCGATCACCACCTTGCTGATCTGCTGCTGGCGCACCTCCTCGATGAACTGGGAGTACGGCATCTGCGACTGCGTGGTGCGCTGCGCGCCGAACTGGTTGAAGACCGTCATCAGCACGACGGCGATGATCAGCCAGACGGCGATATTCTTCGACAGATTGTTCACGTTCACTCCTCGGTGCCGACGTCGGCACGGTCACTTAACTTCAGGCACACCACATTTAGACTCATTCTAAACCCGGTTCCGGCGGATTGTCACGGCCGACGTCCCGGGGCCGCCGCCCCAACAGATAGACCTCGGCACTGCGGTCGCGCGAGGCGTCCGGCTTGCGGATCGCCACCTGCTCAAACGCCTCGCGCATCTGCCTGCGAAAATCCTCGAAGCCGACGCCCTGGAACACTTTGACGAGAAAAGCCCCGTCGGGTTTCAGCCAGCGCACCGCAAAATCCAGCGCCAGTTCGCACAACTCGTAATGCCGCGCCTGATCGCGCAGGCCCACTCCACTAATATTGGGCGCCATGTCGCTCAAAACAAGGTCGACCCGCGCCCCCTGCAGCCGGCCTTCGAGCCAGTCGAGGCTCGCCTGCTCGGTGAAGTCGCCCTCCAGGCTCTCGACGCCCGGCATCGGCGCCACCGGCAGCAGGTCGATCGCCAGCACCCGCCCCTGGCGCTTCAGCTTCTGTACCGCCACCTGGCACCAGCTCCCCGGCGCAGCCCCCAGGTCGACCACCGTCAGGCCGGGCTTCAGCAGGTGGTCGCGCTGGTCGATTTCCAGCAGCTTGTACGCCGCGCGCGAGCGGTAGCCGTCCTGCTGCGCCTTTTTGACGTAGGGATCGGTCACGTGCTCGTGCATCCAGGCACGCCCCGACTTGGTCCGCTTCGGTTTCTGCGCCATCTCGAATGACTCTATCGGCTACAATCCGGCCTCGGTTGAAGGAAATCCCATGAAATCACTCTCCCCCGCCCAGCGGCAACACCTCAAGGGCCTGGCGCACAGCCGCCAGCCGGTCGTCATGATCGGCGGCCAGGGCCTCACCGCCGCCGTGCTGAAGGAAATCGAGCGCGCGCTGGCGGCGCACGAACTCATCAAGATCAAGGCGGCGAGCGACGAGGCCGACACCCGTCGCGCCTGGATGGAGGAAATCTGCGCCGCGACGGGTGCGGCGCCCGTGCAGCAGATCGGCAAGATGCTGGTCGTCTACCGTCCGGCCGAGAAGCCGACGATCGCCCTGCCCACCTGAGCCGTCGGCGCTCAGCGCGCCAGTCCCGCCCGCCAGACCAGCACCAGACCGAGCAGGCTCTGGATCAGGTAGACGATGCTGGAAATGCCATGCCAGTGGCGGAAGCGGTCGGCGAACACGCTTTGCATCACCGCCTGCGGCATGGCCTGGTCCTTCAGCCCCTGCAGGATGGGCTGGATGCCGAAGTGGCCCGCCAGCGTCAGCGCCAGCATCAGCACGACGATCCAGAAGAACAGCGTCTTCAGCGCCGCGCCGCCGTCGCGCGCGATGCGGTAGACAAGCAGATAGGACGCGGCGGCGATGCCGATCCACGCCATCCAGTCGAACAGACCGCCCGCCAGACTGCCGGCCAGCTGCTTGTCGCCGAGGCTGGCGAACAGCACCGGCGCCGCCATGTAGCCGATCGCCCAGCTGCCGCCGATCCACAGCACCAGGAGGGTGCCGGCGAGCCCGTCCCAGAAGCGCCGCATCAGACGTAGAGCACGTCGAGCACTTCGTACTGGCGCACGCCGCCGGGCGCCTGCACCTCGATGGTGTCGCCGGCGTACTTGCCGATCAGCGCGCGGGCGATGGGCGAGGACACCGAGATCTTGCCGGCCTTGATGTCGGCCTCGTCGTCGCCGACGATCTGGTAGGTGACGGTGTCGCCCGAGTCGGCATCTTCGAGCTCGACCGTGGCGCCGAACACCACGCGACCTTCCGCGTCGAGTGCGGTCGGATCGATGATCTGCGCATTCGCCAGCTTGCCCTCGAGGTCGGCGATGCGGCCTTCGATGAAGCCCTGCTTTTCCTTGGCGGCGTCGTACTCGGCGTTTTCGGAGAGATCGCCCTGCGCACGCGCCTCGGCGATCGCCTGGATCACGGCGGGACGCTCGACGGTTTTCAGATGATGCAGCTCGGCGCGCATCTTTTCGGCGCCGACCACGGTGATCGGGAACTTGTTCACGGCACTTACCTTTTCTATCAGTGCAGGCGCTGGTGCAGCGACTGCAGGGAATACACTTCGAGGCCGTCGCCGTGGCGCATGCCCATGCAGGCGGCGAGCGCCCCGGCGAGCGTGGTGAAGTACACCACCCGGCGCGCCAGCGCCTCGGCGCGAATGGCGTAGGAATCCTTGACCGCCTTCTTGTCCTCGACGACGTTGACGATGAAGTCGATGTCGCCGTTCTTGATCATGTCGACGATGTGCGGGCGCCCTTCCTTGACCTTGTTGACCACCGCCACCGGGATGCCAGCGGCTTCGATGGTCTGCGCGGTACCGCGGGTGGCGACGAGGCTGAAGCCCAGCTCGCGCAGCGCCTGTGCGAGTTCGACCAGCGCCTCGCGGTCGGCCGAGCGCACGCTGACGAAGGCGCGCCCGCCCGGCTTCGGCAGCTCGGAGCTGGCGGCAAGCTGCGACTTGACGAAGGCCTCGCCGAAATTGTCGCCGACGCCCATGACCTCGCCGGTCGATTTCATCTCGGGGCCGAGGATGGTGTCGACGCCGGGGAACTTGCGGAACGGGAACACCGCTTCCTTCACCGAGTAATACGGCGGGATGATTTCCTGCTCGAAGCCCTGCGACTTCAGCGAAATGCCCGCCATCGCACGCGCGGCGATCTTGGCCAGCGGCGCGCCGATGGCTTTTGAAACATAGGGCACGGTACGCGAGGCGCGCGGGTTCACTTCGAGCACGTAGACCGTCTCGCCCTGGATCGCGAACTGCACGTTCATCAGGCCGCAGACCTTGAGCGCCTTCGCCATCGCCACGGTCTGGCGGCGCAGTTCGTCCTGCAGGGCGCTCGACAGGCTGTAGGGCGGCAGCGAGCATGCCGAGTCGCCCGAGTGCACGCCGGCCTGCTCGATGTGCTGCATGATGCCGCCGATCACCACCTGTTCCCCGTCGGACAGCGCATCCACATCCACTTCAATCGCGTCATTGAGGAAGCGGTCGAGCAGCACCGGGCTGTCGTTCGACACCTTCACCGCCTCGGTCATGTAGCGCACCAGGTCGGCTTCCTCGCGCACGATTTCCATCGCGCGGCCGCCGAGCACGTACGAGGGGCGCACCACCAGCGGATAGCCGATCTCCTCGGCCATGCGCAACGCGCTCTCGGGGTTGCGCGCGGTGCGGTTGGGCGGCTGCTTCAGGCCCAGGTCGTGCAGCATCTGCTGGAAACGCTCGCGGTCTTCGGCGGCGTCGATCATGTCGGGGCTGGTGCCGATGATGGGCACGCCGTTCTTTTCCAGGTCGCGCGCGAGCTTGAGCGGGGTCTGGCCGCCGTACTGCACGATCACGCCGACCGGCTGCTCGATGCGCACGATTTCCAGCACGTCTTCCAGCGTCAGCGGTTCGAAGTACAGGCGGTCGGAGGTGTCGTAGTCGGTCGACACGGTCTCCGGATTGCAGTTGACCATGATGGTCTCGAAGCCCGATTCGCGCAGGCTCAAGGCCGCATGCACGCAGCAGTAGTCGAACTCGATGCCTTGGCCGATGCGGTTGGGGCCGCCGCCGAGCACCATGATTTTCTTCGCGTCGGTCGGGTTCGCCTCGCACTCTTCCTCGTAGGTCGAGTACATGTAGGCAGTCTGGGTGGCGAACTCGGCCGCGCAGGTGTCGACGCGCTTGTAGACCGGGTAGACGCCGAGCGCGTGACGGCGCTCGCGCACCGCGTGCTGGTCGGTGGCGAGGAGCTTGGCGAGCCGCCGGTCGGAGAAGCCGGCGCGCTTGAGCGCGCGCAGCGACGCGGCGTCGAGCTCGGCGAGCGTGCGGCCGGCGAGCGCCGTTTCCATCTCGATCAGTCCCTGGATCTGGTCGAGGAACCAGGGGTCGATTTTCGAGATGGCGTGGATTTCGTCGAGGGGCATGCCGACGCGGAAGGCATCGCCGACGTACCAGATGCGCTCCGGACCAGGCGACATCAGCTCTGCTTCGATCTCGTCGCGGTCGGTGGTCTTGGGGTCGAAGCCGTCGGCACCGACCTCGAGGCCGCGCAGCGCCTTCTGCAGCGACTCCTGGAAGCTGCGTCCCATCGCCATCACCTCGCCGACCGACTTCATCTGCGTGGTCAGGCGGTCGTCGGCCTGCGGGAATTTCTCGAACGCAAAGCGCGGCACCTTGGTGACGACGTAGTCGATCGAGGGCTCGAACGACGCCGGGGTCGCGCCGCCGGTGATGTCGTTCTGCAGTTCGTCGAGGGTGTAGCCGATCGCAAGCTTGGCCGCGACCTTGGCGATGGGGAAGCCGGTCGCCTTCGACGCCAGCGCCGACGAGCGCGACACGCGCGGGTTCATCTCGATCACCACCATGCGGCCGTCAGCCGGATTGATGGCGAACTGCACGTTGGAGCCGCCGGTATCGACGCCGATCTCGCGCAGCACCGCGAGGCTGGCGTTGCGCAGGATCTGGTATTCCTTGTCGGTCAGCGTCTGCGCCGGCGCGACGGTGATCGAGTCGCCCGTATGCACGCCCATCGGATCGAAGTTCTCGATCGAGCAGATGATGATGCAGTTGTCCTTGCGGTCACGCACCACCTCCATCTCGTACTCTTTCCAGCCGAGCAGCGATTCCTCGATCAGGAGTTCGTGCGTCGGCGAGGCCTCCAGGCCACGCTCGCAGATGGCGACGAATTCGTCCTTGTTGTAGGCGATGCCGCCGCCCGAGCCGCCCATGGTGAACGACGGGCGGATGATGGTCGGGAAGCCGAGCGCGGCCTGCACCTGCAGCGCCTCTTCCATGCTGTGCGCGATCGCCGAACGCGCGCTGCCCAGGCCCAGCTTGGTCATCGCCGCCTTGAACTTCTCGCGGTCCTCGGCCTTGTCGATCGCTTCCTTGGAGGCACCGATCATCTCGACGCCGTATTTCTCCAGCACGCCGTGCTTCGCCAGGTCGAGCGCGCAGTTGAGCGCGGTCTGCCCGCCCATCGTCGGCAGCAGCGCGTCGGGACGCTCCTTGGCGATGATCTTCTCGACGACCTGCCAGGAGATCGGCTCGATGTAGGTGACGTCGGCCATGTCCGGGTCGGTCATGATCGTCGCTGGGTTGCTGTTGACGAGGATGACCTTGTAGCCCTCCTCGCGCAGTGCCTTGCACGCCTGCGCGCCGGAATAGTCGAATTCGCACGCCTGGCCGATGACGATGGGGCCGGCGCCGATGATGAGGATGCTGTGGAGGTCGGTGCGCTTCGGCATGATCAGGAGGCAGCGCGATGGTCGGCCATCAGCTGGATGAAACGGTCGAACAAATAGGCGACGTCGTGCGGGCCGGGGCTCGCCTCAGGGTGGCCCTGGAAGCTGAACGCCGGCGCGTCGGTGCGGGCGATGCCCTGCAGCGAGCCGTCGAACAGGGAAACATGGGTGCTGCGCAGATTCGCGGGCAGGGTCGCGGCGTCGACGGCGAAGCCGTGGTTCTGGCTGGTGATCGCGACGCGGCCGCTGTCGAGGTCCTTCACCGGATGGTTGGCGCCGTGGTGACCGAACTTCATCTTCACGGTCTTCGCACCCGACGCCAGCGCCAGCAACTGGTGGCCGAGGCAGATGCCGAAGGTCGGGATCTGCTTCGCCACCAGTTCGCCGATCGCCTTGATCGCGTAATCGCAGGGCTCGGGATCGCCGGGACCGTTGGACAGGAAAATGCCGTCGGGCTTCAAGGCCAGCGCCTGCTCGGCGGTGGCGGTGGCCGGCAGCACGGTCAGGCGGCAGCCGCGTTCGGCGAGCATGCGCAGGATGTTGCGTTTGACGCCATAGTCGAAGGCGACGACGTGGAAGCGCGGTTCAGTCTGCTGGCCGTAACCCTGCCCCAGCTTCCACTCGGTCTCGCTCCAGGCGTAGGCGGCGGGTGCCGTCACCACTTTGGCGAGATCCATGCCGGCAAGCCCCGGGAAGGCACGCGCAGCCTCGAGTGCCTTCGCCTCGTCGACGTTCCCGGCCGCGATGCAACCCGCCTGCGCGCCCTTTTCGCGCAGGATGCGCGTCAGGCGGCGGGTGTCGATGTCGGCGATGGCGACGATGTTCTGCGCCTTCAGGTACGCCGGCAAGGACTGGCCGGCGCGGAAATTCGAGTGCAGGCGCGGCAGGTCGCGCACCACCAGGCCGGCGGCATGGATGCGGTCGGCCTCGACGTCCTCGGCGTTGACGCCGGTGTTGCCGATGTGCGGATAGGTGAGCGTGACGATCTGCCGCGAGTACGAAGGGTCGGTGAGGATTTCCTGGTAGCCGGTAAGCGCGGTATTGAATACCACCTCGCCGGTGGTGAGGCCGTCTGCACCGATCGAGCGGCCGCGAAACACCGAGCCGTCAGCTAGAACCAGGATGGCGGGTTGGGCAGAGGACAAGGAACACTCCGAAAGGCAGGTGACAAAATTCAGGCGAGCCGCTCGCGCGAACCCGCCTGAATTTGAATGCCCGCATTGTAGCCGATCCGGGAGGGGGCTTCAATGCTCGTGCGCGTTTTCGGACGCCCGCTTCAGGGCTGCAGATGGTCCAGTCCGCCGTCCATGTCGAGTTCGGTCAATTCCGTGAAGCCGCCAATGCATTTACCCTCGACGACGATCTGCGGCACGGTGCGCGCGCCGTTGGTGACGACGGCGAATTCCTTCATCGCCTCGCGGTCGAGGTCGATGCGGACTTCGTCGTAGGCGATGCCGCGCTTGTCGAGAAAGGCCTTGGCCTTGACGCAGATGGGGCAGGTGCCGGTGCTGTAGACCTTGACGGCGTTCATGGTGGTTCCTGTTGAATTACTTGAGATTCAGTACGTCGCGCATGTCGTACAAGCCCGGTGCCCTGCCCTGCAGCCACTTGGCCGCGCGCAGCGCGCCCTGCGCGAAGGTGGCGCGGCTGCTCGCCTTGTGCGTGAGCTCGACGCGTTCGCCGACGCCGGCGAACAGCAGCGTGTGATCGCCGACGATGTCACCGCCGCGCACGGTGGCAAAGCCGATGGTCTTCGGATCGCGTTCGCCGGTCACGCCCTCGCGGCCGTAGACGGCGCAGCTGGCGAGGTCGCGGTTGATCGCGCGCGCGACCGCCTGACCGAGGCCAAGCGCAGTACCGGACGGCGCATCGACCTTGTGGCGGTGATGCGCCTCGATGATTTCGATGTCGTAGCCGTCTTCCAGCACCTGGGCGGCAAGCTCGGCGAGCTTCATCAAGAGGTTCACGCCGACGCTCATGTTGGGCGCGAACACCACCGGAATCTGCCGGGCGGCGGCCGCGATGCGCGCCTTGCCCGCCTCATCAAAACCCGTGGTGCCGATCACCAGCGGCACTTTCGCCGCGACGCAGGCGTCGAGATAGCCGAACGTCGCTTCCGGCCGGGTGAAGTCGATCAGCGCCTGCGCGCCGGCGAGCGCCGCAGCGGCCTGGTCGCTGACGGCGACGCCGCTCGCCGCGCCCCAGGCCGCGCCGGCATCCTGGCCCAGCAGCGGGCTGCCGGGCCGGTCGAGCGCGGCGTGCAGCACGCAGGCCGGGTCGGCCGCGACGGCCTCCAGCAGGGCACGCCCCATGCGACCGGAGACGCCGGCAATGCCGACTTTCACGCTCATGGCCGCGCCCCGCGCAACAGGGTCAGCACGCGTTCTTCGGCGATCAGCCAGCGGCCGTCGCGCTCGACCATGCGCAGTTGCTTGACCACGCTGTCGCGGTAGCTGTCGGAGCGGTAATGCTGGTTGAACGTCACCAGCGCGACGCCGTCGGCGACGCGCTCGACCGTCGGTGCCTCGATGCGCAAATCGATGTTGCGCGCCACGCCGAGCAGCAGGCGGCGGCGCTTCTCCCACTCCTCGCGACTGCCGCCGCCCTGCGGCACGAAACCCGCGTCGTAGGCAGCGAGGTAGGCATCCTCGTCGCGCCGTGCCCAGGCGTCGGACCAGGTCTTCAGCGAGGCCAGCACGGCCGCTTCCAGGTCGGCCAGCGTCTGCGGCTCGGGGAAAGGCGGAATGACGTCGGGCTGGATCTGTTCGACATCGGTCTCGGCCTGCAGGGCGAGTTCGGCGGCGGGACGCTTGTTGGGATACGGCGGTGCGCCTGCCGGGCTGCGCAGCGGCGGCACGATGCTGGTCGCCGGCTCGGCCGTGGCGGGCACCGCGGCTGCAGCCGCCGGCGCCGCGCTGGGCGCGACTGCGGCAGGCGTGAGATCGGAAGAGCA
>JBGFSF010000019.1:0-161132 GCA_041694715.1 Pseudomonadota bacterium
AAAGCCTGCAAGGGGTCGCGCATCTCGGTCACCGTCATGCCCGCTGCGGCGAGGACCAGGGCGTACGTCGCGAGCGTTTCGGGATCGTCCTCGACAACCAGCACGCGGTAAGGCTCGGTTGGCCGGCGTCCCGTCATCTGGCCGAGCAAAGCCAGGAGCTGGCGCGGTGCCACCGGTTTGACCAGAAACCGGCTGACGCCCGCTCGCAACGCGGCAAGTCTCGACTGGACATCCTCGTGCACCGACAGGAACACCACGGGCGGGCAGCGCGTGCGTGAAGCGCGTATCTCGGACAAGAGTTCTGCGCAGGCAAGCGGACCCGCCTCCGTAATCAAGTCCATGACAATCGCATCAGGGCGATGCGCAGGCGACCCGTCGCACGCCAGGCACGCGGCACGGAATTCCCCTGTGGAGCCAAAGGTTCGCACCCTGAAGCCCTCGTCCAGCAATGCCTGGTGCAGGCGTCCAGCCTGACCGGGGTCTCCCTCGATCAGGAGGTGGACCAAAGGCGATTGGCTTCCGCAATCGACCATGCGCATTATCAGCGTGGGTTCCCAGTGCCTGCGTTGCCCTCGTCCGCGCATATCGGACGAGGCGCCATGAGCGGAATTTCAGAGGAAAGAATCATCGGCCTCAGTTTTCTATTTGTTCTGTACAAAGCCAAGTTTAAACCATAATAAATATATGGTTATTAGTGAACGGTTTCGCGACGAATATTCAGACGCGCATGCCCCCCAGCAGCAGCCGAAAGGGTTTCGTGCTCGCAGTCATTCCGGCGCCTCTTCCGATTTCCACTCAAGCATGGCCGCGCACACGCGGTTGCGGCCGCCATGCTTGGCTTCGTACAGGGCAGCATCGGCGGCAGCCAGCAAGTCCGCATCGTAGAACGCAGCGATTTTTTTCTTCGCCTCTTCACCCGGCGCGGCATGCAGCGATGTGGCGTGCCCTGCGGAAAGCGTACAGGAAAAATTCTGCCCTTCGTAGCTGAAGCGCAAGTCGGCGAACCGCTGGCGAATGTCGTCCAGCAGCAGCTGCGCATCGGCACTCGCGCATTCCGGCAGCACCACAAGGAACTCTTCTCCGCCATAGCGACCGAGATGGTCGGACTGGCGCAGGCGCTGGCGCAGCAGGGTCGCCAGCGCGGAAATCACCACATCACCCGCAGCATGGCCATAGGTGTCGTTCACGGCCTTGAAGTGATCGATATCAAACATCGCCAGGGTCACGGGCTCGTCGATACGCCGCGCACGCCTGATCTCGTTGGTCGCGATCTCCTTGATGCTGGCATGCTTCAGCAGGCCCGTCAGGCTGTCCTTGTTGATCTGGTCGGCCAGCTGACGCGCGCGCTCAACGCGGACACTCACTGCTGCAACAAGCTGGGCATCCGAAATCGGCTTGGTCAGAAAGTCATCGCCACCGCGACGCATGGCGGCATTCTGCCGCTCGAGGTTGGTTTCGGCGGACAGATACACGATGGGCAGGCTGGCCCATTGGTCGTGCTGACGGATCACCCCGGCCAGCTCTGGGCCCGAATAGTCAGGCATATGCAGGTCCATCAGCACCAGCTCGGGCTGAAAGGCCGCGAGTTCGGCCATGATGGTTTCGGGGCGACGCAGCACCTCCGCCTCCATCCCCGCCGCCCGCAAGACCAGGCTCAGATGCGCGGCGAGGTCGGCGTCGTCATCGACGATCAGCACGCGCTCGGGCGGCGCGTGCATCTGCTCAAAGAGCTGGCCGATCCGGTTGACCAGACGCGGAATGTCGATAGGCTTGAGAAAATAGCCAATGGCGCCAAGCCTGGCTGCGCGCACGCGCGACTTGAAGTCGTCGGTCGAGGTGATGAACAGCAGCGGACACGCCAGGGCACGCAACGCGGGAAGATGCGCGAGCACTTCAGTGGCGTTACTGCCTTCCGCCTCGAACATCACGTCCATGATCAGCATGTCGGGCATTTCCGTGTGCGCTGCACGCTCAGCCTCGTCGATCCGCGTGAACAGCCGCACCTGGTAGTTGAAGGACTCAAGCTGGCGCCGCAGCTGCCCGCCGAGTGAGGCGTCGTCTTCCACCAGCCAGACCCGGATCGTCTTGCCGGGCGACCGCACGGCCTGGGACGGTGCAACCGGAATGGAGTGCGCGGGCGTATCGCCGCCCAGCGTCCCCCCGAGTGCCGCGACTTCTGCCGCCATTCTCCCCCAAACCGGGGAATCAACTGCGTCCAGATCGCCCGCCAGCCAGGCTTTGGCACGCTGCTCGAGGGCACGCGCTGCCGCGCTCAGGGCGGCAAGGCCGAAGGTACCGCCTGACCCAGCAAGCTTGTGCAGATGCTGGTGCAACACCTCGAGGCCAGGACGATCGCGTTCTCCACCCTGAAATCCCTCAGCCAGAGCCTGCAGCGCGGCCAGTTCATCCGGCAGGCGAGCGAGGTAATCCGCACGCAGCTTCGCCAGCTGCTCGGCCAAGGCCTTCTGTTGGCTTGCGTCCATGCGGCTAGGCTTCCCAGATGGCCCGCACCTGCGCGGCCAGCGTCATCGGGTCGAAGGGCTTCGCGATGACATCGCGCGCACCGAGCGTGCGGTAGTGCGCGACCTCGGCCGGCTGGACCTTGGCCGTCATGAACGCGACGGGAATATCGGCCAGCGACGGCAGCGTGCGCAGCGCCTTCAGGGTGCTCGGACCGTCCATGCCCGGCATCATCACGTCGAGCAGAATCATGTCGGGCGCAAAGGCCTCCGCCTCGCGCAGCGCTTCCTCGCCTGAGCTGCAAATCTTCACCGCAAAGCCTCCCACCATTTCCAGCGCCAGCTTGGCGACCGCCTGGATGTCGGGCTCGTCTTCCACGTACAGGATGCGTTGCAGGGTACTCATGATCCGGTTCCTTCTTGATTCATGCAGGGATGCGTTTGCCCAGCGCCTCCAGCAATCCTGCCGGGGACACCCGGGTCTTGCTGAGCGCCGCCTCGACGCGGGCGGTCTGGTCCGCTGACAGGTCAGCCCCGGTCAGCACGACGACGCGTGCGTGGGGCTGGCGGGCGCGGATGTCCGGCAGCAGCTCCCAGCCGGAGCCGTCCGGCAGCTGGAGGTCCAGCATCACCACGTCGAAGCGTTCCAGTCCGACGCGCGCCCGCGCCTCGGCGAGTGTCGTGGCCAGCTCGAGCGCGAAGCGATCGCCGACCATGGCACGCACCACCGCGTGCAGATCGGCATCGTCCTCGACATGCAGGATCCGCGCCGGGGGCGCACCGGCATCTTGCAGCAGCTGCCCCAGCAGGCCGCGCAGCTGGCGCTCGTCGACCGGTTTGGCGAGCCACTCGACGCCCGCGAGCGTGTCGTGAACGGCCAGCCGCCCTTCTTCCATCGTGGCCGAGATGACGAGAATGGGCAGTGTCGCGGTTTCCGCGCGTGACCGCACGCTGCGGATGACTTCCAGCCCCCCGATATCGGGCAGCATCAGATCGAGCGTCACGGCATCGTACCGCGTGTTCGCCAGCGCATCGAGCGCCGCTTGGGCCGTGCCCGCGATGTCCGCCGCATAGCCCGCGCGCCCCAGCATCATGCTCAGCAGGTGGGCCACGTCTGGGTCGTCCTCGACGACGAGGATCCGGGGCGTACTGATCGGTACGGCAGTCGCGGGAGAGGGCGGTTCCGTCGCGTTCGACACGGGCAACTCGAAATAGAACATCGCCCCCTCCCCTTCGGTCGATTCGAAGCCGATGCGTCCCTCCATGCGCTCGATCAGTTCGCGGCTGATGGCAAGCCCCAGTCCGGTGCCGCCTTTCTGGCGGGTGTCCGACGCGTCGGCCTGGGCAAACTTCTGGAAGATGCGATCGCGGAAGGCGGCCGGCACGCCTGGGCCGTGGTCGTGCACGCGCACGCGCACCTGCCCCGCGTCCACCTCGACATCGACTTCGACGGTGCCGTTCTCCGGCGAGAACTTGATCGCATTGGACAGCAGATTCGACAGGACCTGCAGCAACCGCTGGCTGTCGACCCGCACCTGGATCTCCGGCACAACGCCCGTCAGCGCGAGTTCGACGGCCCGCTCGGCGCCGTAGCCGCGATGCGCCTCCAGCGCCTGCTCCACCAGCGGACGCAGGGGCTGCAGCTGGATGTCGAACTGCATCTTGCCGGCGGCGATCTTCTCCATGTCGAGCAGGTCGTTGATCAAGTGTGTCAGCCGCTGGCTGTTCCGCTGCGCGATGGCGAGCATCTGCCGCGCCTGCTCCGACATCTCGCCAAGGGCACCGCCTGCAATCAAGCCGAGCGCGCCGGAAATCGACGTGAGCGGCGTGCGCAGTTCGTGACTGACCGTCGACACGAACTCACTCTTCATGCGCTCCACCCGCTTGCGCTCGGTGATGTCGCGCACCATGCCGACGTACATCGGTTGCCCCGACTGCTCGATCTCCGACACCGCGAGTTCCATCGAAAACAGGCTGCCGTCGCGGCGCCGGCCCTCCACCTCGCGGCCGATGCCGATGACGCGCGCGACCCCGGTCGCCTGGTAGTTCTGCAGATAGCGGTCGTGCTGCTCGCGATGCGGGCTCGGCATCAGCATGTTCACGTTCTGCCCCATCACTTCCTGCGCCCGGTAGCCGAAGATGCGTTCCGCCGCCGGGTTGAACGAGCGGATCCACCCGCCCCGGTCGATGGTGATTACGCCGTCGACCATGTTGTCGAGGATCGCCTGCGTATGCCGGGCCTGCTCTTCCCGCGCGGCCTCGGCGCGCTTGAGGTCGGTGATGTCGTAGAACCAGCCGAGCACGGCCGGCGTGCCCTCGTAGGGGATCGGCAGATAGGATGCCAGCACCCACTTCCGCCCGGCTCCGGGAATCGCGAGTTCGATGAGGCGATCGAAGATCTTCCCGCCGGCCTCAAGCGTCTGCAGGATCTCCCGGTAGTCCGCCTGATCCGCATAATAGGCCTGCGGGTCGATGCCCATGACCGCATCGGCCGGCGCGTTGATCAGCTGCGCATAGCGGCGGTTGGCGAAGATGACCTCGTGCCCCCCGGCGCGCGCGATGCGCGCCGCCGCCGGGCTGGTCTCGAGAATATGGCGGAAGCGCTCTTCCGACTCGGCGCGCCGGGCACTCATTTCGTTGGCGAGGGCCAGCGCCTGCTCGCGACGGCTCAGCAGCGACAGGGTCAGCGCGAAGAGCGCGAAGCTGATGCCGCCACCGAGCGTGGGCACCAGCAGGTCATACGGCAGGACGAACTGCTGATCAAAGGCCGGGCGACTGCGCAGCGTGAACGTCCAGACATGGCCGTAGGCCTCGATCCGGCGGGTCGTCACATGGGCGGGCACCTCCGTGCCAGCGTCCGCACGTCCGACGGCAGAGTCGTACATGAAGCCGGCGTCGGTCGACGACGCGCCATCGTGCAGGCTGAAGTCGACCAGCAGGCCGCTGTTGCCGAGGATGCCGTGCATGAGGTCGTCGACCCGGTAGGGACTGTAGACGAAGCCCCTCAGCGCACGCCAGCGGTCAGCCGGCGTTTCGAGCGCTCCCCCCTTCCGGTACACCGGCACATACATGAGGAAGCCGGCCTGTTCCTTGCCATGGGTTTCCTGCACCAGCCGCACCTTGCCGCTGATGATCGTCCGCCCCTGCTCGGCCGCCTGCCGCATGGCGTGCTGGCGCGTCGCTTCGGAGAACATGTCGTACCCGAAGGCCGCGAGGTTGCGGCCCGAGAACGGCTCCAGGTAGACGATGGCCGTGTAAAGCGCGCGCGCGCCGTCCGGGCGCACCGTATAGTTGGGAAATCCTTCTGCCCGTACCGCGGCGATGTGCGCCGCGAGCTCGGCGGGCTGGATCACGGTCGTGTAGCCCACGCCCTGGATGCCGGGAAAGTTGTCCTTCAGCTGCAAGCGCTCAACATAGGTGCGCCATTCCGCCCGGGCAACCTGACCGCGGGCATCGAACAGCCCTGCCCCGCCGAGCAGGATCTGCTCATGATTGCGCAGGCGCTGCGTGATTGCGGAAACGACCTCGCCGGCGTGCAGTTCGAACTGGGCGTCGGCACTGCGCTGGCGCTCCTCCTGCAAGCCCATCCACGCCAGGACCGTCAGCACCCCGCACGCCACGAGCACCGCCCAGGCGACGAGGCCGCGCCGGCTGAAAAGCGTGGTCGTCACCGGGCTCATGGGCATGTCTCCACGCCCCCGCAGGGTTCGAGCGGAAGGTCGAAATAAAAGGTCGCCCCCGCGCCTTCGTACGACTCGAAGCCGATGCGTCCGCCCATGCGCTCGACCAGTTCCCGGCTGATCGCCAGCCCCAGGCCGGTCCCGCCCTTCTGCCGCGAGTCCGAGGCGTCGGCCTGGGAGAATTTCTCGAAGATGCGCGTGCGGAACGCCTCCGGAATGCCGGGGCCGCAATCCTCGACCGTGACGCGCACGCGCTCGCCGTCCGTCTGCGCCCGCACGTCGACCGTGCATCCGGCTGGCGAGAATTTCGCGGCGTTGGACAGCAGGTTGGCCAGCACCTGCTGCAACCGCATCGCGTCGACCTTGACGCATGCCCCGTCCGCACGGGCGTCGAGCACGAAATGCACCCCGCGTGTCTCCGCATAGGGCCGGTTGTCCGCCAGCGCCTGCTCCACCAGCGGCATCAGCGGCTGCACCTGCAAGTCGAACGCCATCTTGCCCGCCATGAGCTTTTCCATGTCGAGCAGATCGTTGATGAGATGCCCCAGGCGTTCGCTGTTCTTGTGCGCGATCTCGATCATCTGGCGCGCCTGCGGGGAAAGTTCGCCCAGAACGCCTCCCTGGACGAGCCCGAGCGCGCCGGCAATCGACGTCAGCGGCGTGCGCAGCTCATGGCTCACCGTGGAGACGAACTCGTTCTTCATGCGCTCGATGCGCTTGCGCTCGGTGATGTCGCGAACGATGGCAATGAAGCGCGCCGATTCGCCTGTCCGGGCGATGTGCTGCAGAAAGATCTCCACCGGCACACACTGCCCATGCTTGTGCTGATGCACCGTTTCGAAGGTCAAGGAGGGCAGCGAGCCGTTGCGCAACGGCTCGATCAAGGCATGAAACCGGGCGACGCCGAGGTCCGGATTGATGTCATAGGGATGCATCGCCATCAGCGCTTCCAGCGTGTAGCCCACCTGCTTCAGCGCGCCCTCGTTTGCGTAGAAGAAACGCAGCGTGTCCGCGTCGAACATGAATACGCAGTCGAGCGTGCGGTCGAGCGTGCTCTTGACCTGGCTCAGTTCCGCCGACCGCTCGGCAACCTGTCGTTCCAGCCCGTCCTGCGCTTCGCGCAGCTGCGCTTCGGTCTCCCGACGGCGGGCAATTTCCCGGTCCACCCCCTGCTGCTGGGTGCGCGCATGACGGATGACCAGTCCGGCAATCAGCATGGCCAGCAGCACCTGGGCCGTCGTCATGACCGTCATGACGGTCTCGATCCGGCGCTGCTCCTGTTCCACGGCGGCGACGGCCGCCGCGTTGGCCTGCTCGAAATACAGCAGGATCTTGTCGGTCTGCGCCATGACCCGTTCCTGAATGGGGAGCGATTGCGTGAACATGATGGCCTTGGCCTGCGCGTTATCGCCGGCAAGTGCATGCTCCACCACCGAATTCAGCACAGGCGTGCCCGCCGTGGTCAGGGTGCGCAACGCCTGGAACAGTTCGCGCTCTTCCTCGGCATTCACCATGCCCTCCACCGCAGCGCGCGCCACCATGAAGCGGCTCGCCAGGAGCTCAAATTCCTGGTGGTATTCGTCCCGTTGAAACGGGTCGTCCGTACTCACGATCAGTCCCAGCCGGATGAATCGCTCACGCACCGCAGTACGCATCCGCTGCACGTGCTCCGTCTTGAGGGCATAGAGCCGCAACTGATCGACCTTGGCGTTGAGCGTCTGGAGCCGTTCGAGCCCGAGCACGGCCACGCCGCCCATGAGCGCGATGATCAGCGCGAAGCCAAACATCAGATACGGCGCGCTGTTGCCGAAAGGCTTCTCGCTGCGAACCCGGGTGGCCATCACGATTGCCCACCCTGTCGAACGGGCAGCTCGAAGAAGAAAGTCGTGCCTTCGCCGGACAGCGACTCGAAACCGATCGTCCCACCCATGCGCTCGACCAGTTCCCGGCTGATCGCGAGCCCCAGTCCGGTCCCGCCTTTCTGGCGCGAATCCGAGGCGTCGGCCTGAGAGAATTTCTCGAAGATACGCGCGCGGAATGCCTCCGGAATCCCCGGGCCGCGATCGCTCACTGCCACCCGCACGCGGCCGTCATGGCAGCGCACCGTCAGCGTCACCTTGCCGCCCCGCGGTGAAAACTTGGCCGCATTCGACAGCAGGTTCGCCAGCACCTGCTGCAGCCGCAGCCCATCGACTTCGACCTGTGCCGCGTCGCAGGTCTGCGCCCGCATCAGGCGCACGCCATACTGGTCGGCGTAGGCCTGGTTGTCGCGCAGGGCCTGCTCCACCAGCGGCATCAGCGGCTGCACCTGCAAGTCGAACGCCATCTTGCCCGCCATGAGCTTTTCCATGTCGAGCAGATCGTTGATGAGATGCCCCAGGCGTTCGCTGTTCTTGTGCGCGATCTCGATCATCTGGCGCGCCTGCGGGGAAAGTTCGCCCAGAACGCCTCCCTGGACGAGCCCGAGCGCGCCGGCAATCGACGTCAGCGGCGTGCGCAGCTCATGGCTCACCGTGGAGACGAACTCGTTCTTCATGCGCTCGATGCGCTTGCGCTCGGTGATGTCCTCGATGATGGACCAGATCAGCTTGCGGCCACTGGCGTCATGCACCAGGGTTCCGACAAGGCGAACGGGATAACGGCTGCCGTCCTTGCGCCGGTATTCCTTTTCGTAGGGGCCATAGCGGCCTGTGTGCGCAAGGATTTCGAGCTGGCGCGCCTCGTCCGCTTCGTACTCGCGAGGCGTGACCGCCCAGTAGCTTAGCTCTAGGAATTCCTCTCGGGTGTACCCGGTCGGCGCCAGCAGGGCGTCGTTCACTTCGATGAATGCGCCGGTTTCATAGTCGTTGAGCGCGATGCCGACGGGCGATAGCTCGAAGAGCCCACGCAAACGGGCTTCACTCTGCTGCAGTGCCTCTTCCGCCTGCTTCTGCGCGGTGATGTCGGCGTGGGTGCCGGACATCAGCAGCGGCTTGCCGTCCGCGGTCCAGCTCACCACGCTGCCGCGGTCGTGCACCCAGACCCAGTGCCCCGCCTTGTGCCGCATGCGGCACTGGAAGTCGTAATAATCGATTTCACGCCTGAAATGCCGCTCGAGCAGCTCACCCGACACTTTCAGGTCGTCCGGATGCGCGAGATCGAGCCAGGTGCGGATACTGACCGGCTGGAGTTCCTCGAGCGTGTAGCCGACGATTTCGGCCCAGCGTGCGTTGAACACGGTCTTGCCGGTCTGTACGTTCCATTCCCAGGTACCGATGCGCGTGCCGTCGATCACCGAAACCAGCCGGCGCTCGCTGGCGCGGATGCGCTCGGCGTCGGCCTTCTCGCGGGTAATGTCGGATTCGATGGCCATGAAGCCCTGCAATTCGCCGTCGGCGTCGCGTAGCGGATTGCAGTTGATGCGGATCCAGTACGGCTGGCCATCCTTGGCATAGTTCACGACGTCGACGACAAAGCCCTCGTGGCGCGCCAGCGCTTCGTGCATGGCTGTAATCGTCGCAGTATCGGTTTCGGGCCCTTGCAGGATTTCGCCCGGTCTGCGTCCGCGCATTTCAGCGAGGGTATGGCCGGTAATGCGCGTAAAGCCCTCGTTGATCCATTCCACGCGTCCCTCGACATCGGTGATGACCACGCCGTTGGTCGTCTGGCTGGCCACCCGCGACAGGCGTGCCAGCGTCGCCTGGTCCTCGAACAGCCGGCGCTTGATCCGTGCCGCCTCGACCAGTTGCCCCAGCGTCACCAGCAAAGGATGGAGAAAATCGATCAGGCCCTGCTCATACCCGCCCGGTCGATTGGCGAGCCCCACCATGGCCACCAGCTCACCGCCATGGTGGACGGGAATGCCAAGAAAGGCATCGAGCGGCGGATGGCCGGGCGGCAATCCGCCGCGGCGCGGATCCTGCGCGGGTGCATTCGAAATGACGGGTTCGCCGCTGGACAGGGCAGCCCCGAACAGGGTCTTGAGGTTGTAGAACTCCATGCCCTGCGACGCATGCGCCTCGTAGAACGCGCGCGTCGCTGCGTCCCAGGCAATATTCGTGAGGGCGTAGGTCTTGAGATACGGGGCCCCCTCGGCAGTACGCAACACCTCGCCGACGAAGCCGTAGCCGCTCTCGGTCAGCGCCAGAAAGTCGGCCAGCAAGCCCTCGAAGGCCCGGCGGCGGTCGGTTTCGCGAATGAACTGCGATTGCGCGCGGGCGATGATCTCCGCCATGCGCTTCTGGCGCGTCAGTTCAACCTCGGCGGCCTTCTCGCGGCTGACGTTGCGGATCACCGCCAGCACGCGACCCTCATCGAGCCGGCGCAGACGTGCCTCGAACCGAGCCGGCCCGCCGGAGACATCGAGCGCATACTCGAAGCTGACCGGCTCGCCACTGGTGAGGGTCTGGTGGATTGCCTGCTGACACTGCGTGGCCAGATCAGGCGGGAGGATCTCGTTGGCACGCCTGCCCAGCAGTTGGGACTTGGGCAGCAGCAGGTCGGGGTGCTCGTTGCTATCGAGAAATCGCCCCTCGCCGTCCACCACGAACACGATGTCGGGCAGGCTGCTCAGCAGGGTGCTGCTGCGTGCCTCGCTCGCCTTGAGTTGTGCCTGGAGGTGACGCTCCTGGAGCGCGTTGATTTCACCTGCGGCGATGTCGGCCAGATCCCTTAGCGCGCGGCGGTCGTCGGTGCTGAGTCGTCGCGGTTGGGAATCGATCAGGCACAGCGTGCCGATGCGGTAGCCGTCTCGAGTACTCAGCGGCGCACCGGCATAGAAGCGGATGTGGGGCGGGCCGCTCACCAGCGGATTGTCGGCAAAGCGCGGATCGAGCGTCGCGTTGCCGACCTCGAAAATGTCGTCTGCGAGAATGGCGTGACCGCAGAAGGAAATGTCGCGTCCGGTTTCGCAGGCGTCGAGCCCCTGTCTCGACTTGAACCACTGCCGTTCGGCGTCGACCAGCGAGACCAGCGCAATCGGCACGCCGAACAGGCGCTGCGCCAGGCGGGTCAGGCGGTCGAAGCGTTCCTCCGGCGGCGTGTCGAGGAGTTCGCTCGCACGCAGCGCATCGAGCCGCTGCTGTTCATCCGCAGGCAGACTGGGCGGCTGCATGGCCGGTGCCCCCCGGATTGTTCGTGCGCCGCGCCATGAGTCTCATCTCTCCCGGGGTCACACCCGCATCGCACGGCCCTGTGACGCGAAGTAGTCCATCACCCGTTTCGGCAGCTCGTGCAGCGGCGCGACCTCGTGGGTGGCGCCGATGGCGATGGCTTCCTTGGGCATGCCGAAGACGACGCAGGTCGCTTCGTCCTGCGCCAGGTTGTAGGCACCGGCGTTCTTCATTTCCAGCATGCCGGTGGCGCCGTCCTTGCCCATGCCGGTGAGGATCACGCCGACCGCGTTCTTGCCCGCCGCGGCGGCGGCCGAGCGGAACAGCACGTCGACCGAGGGACGATGGCGGTTGACCGGCGGCCCCTGGTCGAGCTTGGTCATGTAGTTGGCGCCGCTCCGCACCAGTTGCAGGTGCGAATGGCCCGGCGCCAGGTAGGCGTGGCCGGGCAGCACGCGCTCGTCGCCTTCGGATTCCTTGACCGAAATCCGGCACAGCTTGTCGAGACGGTTGGCGAAGGAATGGGTGAAGCCCGGCGGCATGTGCTGGGTGATCAGCACGCCGGGGCTGTCGGGCGGCAGCTGGACGAGGAAATCCTTGATCGCCTCGGTGCCGCCCGTCGAGGCGCCGATGATGATGAGTTTCTCACTGGTGGAGAAGGCGTTGCGCACATCGGCCAGGCGGGTGGCCGCCGCCTGCTGCTGCGCCGGGGTCCGCGGCTTGATGTTGGCCACCGCCGCCGCGCGGATCTTGTCGGCGATGAGGTCGGCGTACTCGCGCATGCCGCTCTGGATATCGAGCTTGGGCTTGGTGACGAAGTCGATCGCACCGAGTTCGAGCGCGCGCATGGTGATCTCGGAGCCGCGCTCGGTCAGCGAGGACACCATCACCACCGGCATCGGCCGCAGGCGCATCAGGCGTTCGAGGAAGTCGAGCCCGTCCATCTTGGGCATTTCGACGTCGAGCGTCAGCACGTCCGGGTTGGTCTGCTTGATGAGTTCGCGCGCGACCAGCGGGTCGGGCGCCACGCCCACGACTTCCATGTCGGGCTGGCTGTTGACGATTTCCTTCATCACGCTGCGGATCAGCGCGGAGTCGTCGACGATCAGGACCTTGATTTTCATGCTGTCTGCTTCCCATCAGCCGCCCGGGGGCGGTCAAAACAAATCCACATCGCCGCCCACCTCGTTGACCTGCAGGCGCGTGGCGTAGTCCTGCTCGCGCTTCACCAGGGTGTAGTTGTTCAGCTTCTTCAGCTTCTTCACCAGCACGCGGCCGGTCGCGGGAAAGAAGTAAACCTTGCGCGGGTAGATGTCGTTGAGGTCTTCCGCCACCACGCGGATGTTTTCGTTGCGCAGAAAGGTCCGCACAAACTGTGCGTTGCGCTCGCCCACGTTCATGTGGGTGAAGCCCTGCAGCACGTTGCCGCCGCCGAACACCTTGGCCTCGAGGTTCTCGCGCCGTCCGCCGGCCTTGAGGATCTGGTTGATGAGCATTTCCATCGCGTAGGCGCCGTAACGCATCGAGGTCGACGCCGGGTTGCCGGGGTCGCCACCGCCGTCCGGCAGCATGAAGTGGTTCATGCCACCAATGCCCGAGACGCGGTCACGAATGCAGGCTGCCACACAGGAGCCGAGCACGGTCACGATCAGCATCGGCTTTTTCGTGTAGTAGTACTCGCCCGGCAGGATTTTCGCCGCCTCGCACTCGAACGAGCGGTCGTAGTAGAGGTTGGTCGCGAGCTGTTCTTCGATGGCGGGATTCATGACTGGATTATGCCCCGCGTCCCGGGTTCAGTTCGTACACGGTCTTGCCGCGCAGGCGGAAAGCCTGCGATGCGTACATGAAATTCTCCGAATGCCCGGCGAACAGCAGCGCGTCGGGCTTCATCAGCGGCACGAAGCGCTCGAGTATCTTCGCCTGCGTCGGCTTGTCGAAGTAGATCATCACGTTGCGGCAGAAGATCGCGTCGAACGGTCCCTTCACCGGCCAGGCCGGCGCCAGCAGGTTGAGCGGCTGGAAGGTGATGAGCTGGCGCAGCTCGGGTCGTACGCGCACGTAGCCCGAACGGTCGCCCTTGCCGCGCTGGAAAAAGCGCTTGAGGCGATCCTGCGACAGCTTGTCGACGCGTTCGATCGGATACACGCCGTTGGCGGCGGTCTCGAGCACGTTGGTGTCGATGTCGGTGGCGACGATGCTCACCGGTGGATTTAGGCTGCCGAACGCCTCGCAGGCGGTCATCGCGAGGGTGTAGGGTTCCTCGCCGGTGGACGCGGCCGAACACCAGATCGACAGCGGCGCCTTGGCCCGCTTCAGGTGCTCGGCGAGGATGGGGAAATGGTGCGCCTCGCGGAAGAAGGCCGTGAGGTTGGTCGTCAGCGCATTGGTGAAGGCCTGCCATTCGTCAGCGTCATTGCCGCGCTCGAGCGCGTCCAGATACTGCTCGAAGGAATTCATGTTGCGCGCGCGCAGCCGCCGGGCGAGCCGGCTGTAGACCATTTCCTGCTTGCTCTCGGACAGGGAGATCCCGGCCTGACGGTAGATCAGTTCGCGCACGCGCGCGAAGTCGCGCGGCGTGAAGTCGAAGATCTTGCCGTTGTCCTGCGCTCTGTGGGCGGCGGACTTCATGGCGGCATCACGCATACGCTGGTCCGCCGCGTTCAGGACTGGGGCGTTGCGAGGGCGGCGAGCACGTCGACGCGTTCGTTCAATTCAGCGCCGCGCGCGCAGGCCGGCTGGACGGCAGCGCCGCCTGCCCGCGGCGGGGGGGCGTACGCGGAGAAGCTGGCGCTGTCGCCTTCAGGGCCTGCGAGAGCTTGAACACGCGCATTAGCGCAGCCAGCTTCTCTGCCTGCCGCTGCAGGTCTTCCGACGACGCTGCAGCCTCCTCGACCAGCGCAGCGTTCTGCTGGGTGATGTTGTCCATCTGTGCGATGGCCTCGTTGACCTGCTCGATGCCGGTGCTCTGCTCGCGGCTCGCGTTCGAGATTTCGCCAACGATGTCGGTCACCAGCTGGAACGAGGTAACGATGTCCTCCATGGTCTCACCAGCTTGATTCACCAGCTTGCCGCCTGCCTCGACCTTGTTGACGGAATCCTCGATCAGCGCCTTGATTTCCTTGGCCGCACCCGCCGAGCGCTGGGCGAGGTTACGCACTTCCGCCGCCACCACGGCAAAGCCGCGTCCCTGTTCGCCGGCGCGCGCGGCTTCGACCGCGGCGTTCAAGGCAAGGATGTTGGTCTGGAAGGCAATGCCGTCGATGACGCCGATGATGTCGGCGATCTTGCGCGAGCTGTCCTTGATCGAGGCCATGGTGTCGACGACCTGGCCAACCACGGCCCCCCCTTGCTCAGCGATCTCTGACGAACCCTTGACCAGATGATTGGCCTGGCTTGCACCGTCGGCGTTCTGCTTGACGGTGCTGGTCAGCTCCTCCATCGCGCTCGCCGTTTCCTCGAGGCTCGAGGCCTGCGATTCAGTGCGGCCGGAGAGATCCAGGTTACCCGCGGCGATTTCGGTCGCGCCGCGCGTCACGCCGTCCGAGACTTCGCGGATCTGGCCGAGCAGCCACCTGAGGTTGACCTGCAGCACGCGCAAGGCTTCCAGCGGCGCGACGACGTCGGCCAGCCCGTTCGCCTCGATCTCGCCAGTGAGGTCGCCCGCGGCGACGCGCTCGATCTGCGCGCGCGTGCGCGCCAGCGGCATCATCACCAGCTTGTGCACGGCAAAGCCGAACACGCCCGCCATGACCACGCCAAAGCCGCCGATCGCCATCAGCCAGCCGCCCGCCGTCGAGGTCGGGGCCAGCGACGCCACGCCGGCAAAGAGAATGGCCATCGACACGACCGCGGCAATCAGCAACGACTTCAGGGTCACGAGGTCCGACAGGCGCGGCAGCCGCGAGCGGCGCACCGCCTTGCCTTCGCGGATCGTCAGCGTCGAATCGCCGGCCTTGATCGCGCGATAGGCCGCCTCGGCCGCCTGCACCTGCTCGCGCGTCGGCTTGCCGCGCACCGAGGTGAAGCCGACGATCTTGCCGTTTTCGGTGATGGGCGCGGCGTTCGCCAGCACCCAGTAATGGTCGCCGTTCTTGCAGCGGTTCTTCACCAGGCCGGTCCAGGCCTTGCCGGTCTTGAGCGTCGCCCACATGTCGGCGAAGGCCTCGCCCGGCATGTCCGGGTGGCGCACGATGTTGTGCGGCTGCCCGATCAGCTCTTCCTCGGAAAAACCGCTGACGTTGACGAAATCCTGGTTGACGAAGGTGATGATGCCGCGCGTGTCGGTCTTCGAGGTCAGCGCCTCGTCGTCCTTCAGGACGTATTCGACGTTGGTGACGGGCAGATTGGTGCGCATGTCTGTAGCTTTCTTGAGAGCTGTCGTCGAGGCCGGCCAAGGGCCGGCCTGTTGTCATTCAGTGCGGTATGTCAGCGAGCGCGAAGCCATTCAGAACTCTTCCCACTCGTCATTGCTCTGGCTGGCCGCCGACTTCTTCGGCGACGCCAGCGCCTTCGCCGGCGCAGGGCGCGCCACCGCCTTCGCCTTCGCCGCCGGCTTCTTCGCCGACGCCGGCGCCTGGTAGGCCCCCGCTTCCAGACGGAATACGCTCACCGCCTCGGCAAGCTTGGACGCCTGGTCCTGCAGGCTCTCGGCCGCGGCCGCGGCTTCCTCGACCAGGGCGGCGTTCTGCTGGGTGACGTCGTCCATCTGGCTGATCGCCTGGTTGACCTGTTCGATGCCGGAGCTCTGTTCCTGGCTGGCGGCAGCAATCTCGCTCATGATGTCGGTGACCCGCTTCACGGAGGCGACGATCTCTTCCATGGTGTGGCCGGCTTCATCAACCAGATGCCCGCCGGCTTCGACCTTGCCGACGGAATCCTCGATGAGCGCCTTGATTTCCTTGGCGGCGCCCGCGCTGCGCTGGGCAAGGTTGCGGACTTCGGAGGCGACGACGGCAAAGCCGCGACCCTGTTCGCCGGCGCGCGCGGCTTCGACCGCGGCGTTGAGCGCAAGAATGTTGGTCTGGAAGGCAATGCCGTCGATGACGCCGATGATGTCGGCAATCTTCCTGGAGCTTTCCTTGATCGAGGCCATGGTGTCGACGACCTGGCCGACGACTTCGCCGCCCTTGACGGCGACGTCGGCAGTGGAAACGACGAGCTGGTTGGCCTGGCGCGCGTTCTCGGCGTTCTGCTTGACGGTGCTGGTCAGCTCTTCCATCGAGCTCGCCGTCTCCTCCAGACTCGACGCCTGCTCTTCGGTGCGCGACGACAGGTCAAGGTTGCCAGAAGCGATCTCGCGTGCGGCGACGTCAATGGTCTCGACCGCACGACGCACTTCGCCGATGGTGCCGGTGAGCTGCTGGCGCATGGCGTTGATCGCATGGAGCAGGCTGTTGCTGTCGCCCGGCTTCAGCTTCACCTCGCGGGTGAAGTCGCCGCCAGCGATGGCCTTGGCGATTTCCGCGGCATACGCCGGCTCGCCGCCGAGCTGGCACATGATAGTGCGGGCCAGCCAGACCGCGATCGCCGCTGCCGCGACTGCCGCGATCAGCGCGAACACGAGGCTGATCGTCAGCATGCGCTGGCTGAAGGCGCCCATCTCGGCCTTGGTCTGCTCGACCTGTTCGCGCTTGAGCTTGATGAAATCGAGCAGCTGGCCGCGCATGGTGCGCCAGCTCGGCGTCTCGTCCGACTTGATCGCCTCGATCGCGCCCGGCTGGTCGCTCGGGGCCATCTGCACGATACGGTCGTGAATCGCCTTCTGCTGCACGCGCAGCGCGGCGACGCTCTCGATCACCTTGAGGTCGTCCGGGTTGGCCTTGGCGAGCGCCAGCGCCGTCTGGCTGTATTGCTCGAACTCCTTGGCGGCGTTGTCGAGGTTCTCGAACGCCTTGGGATTGGCCGGATCGAGCACGATGTTGCGCAGCGCCTGACCCATCTGCAGGCCTTGCGCATACAAGCCGTTGGCCGCGTCGGCCAGCGCCAGGTCCTGCTCCAGGAAACGCTCGAAGCGGTTCTTGTTGCTCTGCATGCCGATCAGCGCGATCACCGTCGCGATGCCGAAAAGCACGAAGATCAAGGCCATGCCGGCAATGATTCTTGACTTGAGTGTCATGACTGTTCCATTCCTTTAAGGTTTGATGCGGATCGCCGGGATGCCCGAGGCCCCCCGGTCAGAATTCTTCCCATTCGTCGTTGCTCTGGCTCGACGCTGCGGATTTCTTCGGCGCGGCGATGCGACGGGCAGTCGGCGTGCTCGACAGGGGCTCCGGCGCGTCTTCCGCGTCGTCCACGTCCTGCGGCAAGGCGGGCGCCGACGCTGCGTACGCGCCCGCCTCCAGGTGGAACACGCTTACCGCCTCCGCAAGCTTGGCTGCCTGATCCTGCAGACTCTCGGCCGCGGCCGCAGCCTCTTCGACCAGGGCGGCGTTCTGCTGGGTGACGTCGTCCATCTGCGTGATCGCCTGGTTGACCTGCTCGATGCCCATGCTCTGTTCCTGGCTCGCCGCGGCGATCTCGCTCATGATGTCGGTGACCCGTTTCACCGAACCGACGATCTCGTCCATGGTCTTGCCGGCCTCGTCGACCAGCTTGCCGCCGGTCTCGACCTTGCCGACGGAGTCTTCGATCAGCGCCTTGATTTCCTTCGCGGCGCCCGCCGAGCGCTGGGCGAGGTTCCGCACCTCCGCCGCCACCACGGCGAAGCCGCGACCCTGCTCGCCGGCGCGCGCGGCTTCGACCGCGGCGTTGAGCGCAAGAATGTTGGTCTGGAAGGCGATGCCGTCGATGACGCCGATGATGTCGGCAATCTTGCGCGAGCTTTCCTTGATCGAGGCCATGGTGTGGACCACCTGGCCGACGACGTTGCCGCCCTTGGCCGCCACGTCCGCCGTCGAGGCCACCAGCTGGTTGGCCTGGCGCGCGTTCTCGGCGTTCTGCTTGACGGTGCTGGTCAGTTCCTCCATCGAGCTCGCGGTTTCTTCCAGGCTCGACGCCTGCGATTCGGTACGGCTCGACAGGCTGGCGTTGCCCGACGCGATCTCGCGCGAGGCGACCGCGATCGTCTCGGTGCCGGTGCGGACCTGGCCGACGATGCCCGCCAGGCTTTCGTTCATGTTGCGCAGCGCTTTCATCAACTGGCCGACTTCGTCGTTGCCGTCCACCTCGATGCGCTGGGTGAGGTCGCCCCCGGCGACCGCCTCGGCGACGCGCACGGCCTTCTGCAGCGAGCCGGCGATCGCGCGGATGGTGAAGTAGCCGACCAGCGCCGCCAGCAGCACGCCGATGACGATCACGGCGATGGACAGGTTGCGCACCATGGCGTAGCGCGACTGCGAGGCCTCGAATTGCTGTTTGGCGACGTCGAGCTGAAGCTGGATCAATTTCTCAACAGCAACACGCACCGGCGGATAGGCTTCGACCATCTGCGCCTGCAATTCGCTCGCCTGCTGGAAGTCGTGTCCGGACAGTGCGGCCAGCGAGGGCAGCAAGGCAGTGCGGCCGAAATTTACGCGCAGAGTGCTGAGCTCCTCGAAGAGCTTGGCTTCCTCTTCGGTCAGCTTGGTTTCACTGTAAGCCTTGAGAAGGACGTTGATCTCTTCCATCGACACGCGGATATCGGCAACGCGCTTGTCGACCGCGGATATATCCTCGGGGAAGGCGGAGAGCTGGCCGACGACCGCTTCGCCGATCAGGATCTGGTTCTTGTTGATGAGGCTGGAGGCCCGCTCGAGTTTGCCCATCGCGACCAGGCGGTCCTCGTACACCGAGCGCAGTGAGGCGTTGGTGGCGTTGAGGCTGGTCAGCCCGATGACGCCGATCACGACCAGCAGCACCGACAGGAAGGCGATCACGAAGATCAGCCGCGTCTTGATGGTCAGGTTGCTCAGCATGGTTCTTTTCTCCTCTCAGCGGGCGGGGCCCGTCCGTTTCGCGCTCAGGCGGCGATTCTTTCGTTCAGGCCCATGTCAGGGCTCGTCATCAGCTTGTCGATGTCCACCAGGATCAGCATGCGCTCGTTGAGCGTACCCAGGCCGATCAGGCAGTCGGCGTCGAACACCGTGCCGATTTCCGGCGGCGGCTTGATCTGGCCGGGGGTCAACGTGGTGACGTCAGACACGCTGTCGACGACGATGCCGACCACGCGGCCGCCGATGTTCAGGATGATCACCACGGTGAACTGGTCGTAGGTCGGCTCGCCCAGGTTGAACTTGATGCGCAGGTCGACGATGGGAATGATGGTCCCGCGCAGGTTGACCACGCCCTTGATGAATTCCGGTGCGTTGGCGATGCGGGTCACCGGCTCGTAGCCGCGGATCTCCTGCACGCGCAGGATGTCGATGCCGTATTCCTCGCGCCCGAGCGTGAACGCCAGATATTCCTGGGCGGGTCCGTCCTCAGCTGCTTCTGCGTTCGCCGGGTGGTAGCTGGTATCGGTCATGGGTCGTGTCCTTCCGTATGCGTAGCGTGGGGCCGATTCAGAATGTCAGCGCGTCCAGGTTGAGCTGGCGACTCGAACGCAGCAGCGCCGACACGTCGAGAATCAGCGAGACGCCGCCATCGCCGAGGATGGTCGCGCCGGAAATGCCGGCCACCTTGCGGAAATTCGATTCGAGGTTCTTCACCACCACCTGCTGCTGTCCCACCAGGCTGTCGACCAGAAGCGCGGCTTTCTTGCCGTCGGCCTCGAGGATGACGACGATGCCCTGCGCGGGGTCGGTGCAGGTCGGCTCGATGGCGAAGATCTGGTAGAGCGGAATCAGCGGCAGGTATTCGCCGCGGATCTTCACGACCTGGCCCTGGCCGGCGATGTCCTTGACGTCGGCCGCCGCGGGCTGCAGCGATTCGATGACGTAGCCGAGCGGCAGGATGTAGACCTCCTCGCCCACCTTGACCGACATGCCGTCGAGGATTGCCAGCGTCAGCGGCAGCGAGATCGCGATCGTGGTGCCGACGCCCTCGATGGAGCGGATGTCGACCGTGCCGCCCATGGCGGCGATGTTGCGCTTGACCACGTCCATGCCCACGCCGCGGCCGGACACGTCGGTGACGACCTCGGCGGTGGAGAAGCCCGGGGCGAAGATGAGCTGCCAGACTTCGTTGTCCGGCATCGAGTCCGACACCGGCAGGCCGTTCTGGCGCGCCTTGGCGAGAATGCGTTCGCGGTTCAGCCCGCCGCCGTCGTCGGTGACCTCGATGACGATGTTGCCGCCCTGATGCGCGGCCGACAGGGTCAGCTTGCCGGTTTCGTTCTTGCCGGCGGCCACCCGCTTCTCGGGCATTTCGATGCCGTGGTCGACGCTGTTGCGCACCAGGTGAGTGAGCGGGTCGACGATGCGCTCGATCAGGCCCTTGTCGAGTTCGGTCGCCGCGCCGCGCGTGATGAACTCCACTTTCTTGCCGAGCTTGCCGGCGAGGTCGCGCACCATGCGCGGGAAGCGCGAGAACACGTAGTCCATCGGCATCATGCGGATCGACATCACGGCTTCCTGCAGGTCGCGCGTGTTGCGGGCGAGCTGGCTCGCGCTGTTCAACAGGCGCTCGTGGACGATGGGGTCGAGCGCGCCGATGCGCTGTTCGATCATCGCCTGGGTGATGACAAGTTCGCCGACCAGATTGATCAGCTGGTCGACCTTTTCGACGCTGACGCGGATCGACGAGGACTCGCTGCCCGCGATTTCCTTGTCGCCGACGCGGCGGCCCGTGACCTTGGTCTCGGGATTCGGCGCGTCGGTGGCGCGGCGGCCGTAGCTCGGCGGCGCGGCGGCGGCGAGCGCCTTTTCCGATTCCGCCGCCAGCTGTTTCATTTCGTCCTGCGACAGCGGCTCGAAAATGCCGAAGCCTTCGCCTTCGCTCCGCACGACTGCGGGGGCCGGCGCCGCGGCGCCGGCGGCCGTGATCTTCAGGTCGGCCGGATCGAGCACGAAGGCGCAGATGGCCTCGATCGTGTCGCGCCCTTCGGACACGACGAGATTGAACACTGCGCGCCCGTCGGGCAGGGTTTCCCGGGCAAGCTCGCCCAGCAGACCCAGCTCGGTCGCCAGGGCGTCGACGTCCTTCTGCGGCACGGCGGGCAGCTCGATGCGCCAGTGGTAATTGCCGTCGGCGTCGACCACCGGATCGGCCTGCGACGCGGGCGCCGGAGCGGCGGCAGGCGCCGGCGTGGCTGCAGCCGCCGCAGGCACGGCGGCAGCCGCACGGCCCTCGGACAGCGCCTTGAGGCGTTCGCTCACGCTGGCGACGGCAGCCTGGTCGACCTCGGAGCCGTGGCGGTGGCCGTCCATCAGCATCGCGAGCACGTCCTTGGCGGCGAGGAAGGCGTCGACGTGTTCGGTCGTCAGCGCCATCTCGCCCTTGCGGATGCGGTCGAGCAGCGATTCGAGCACGTGGGTGACTTCGGTGATGTCGGTAAAGCCGAATGTGGCGGCGCCGCCCTTGATCGAGTGGGCAGCGCGGAAGATCGCGTTGAGTTCCTCGTTGTCGGGCGAGGCCACGTCGATCGCCAGCAGCAGCTTTTCCTTTTCGGCGAGCAGTTCGTCGGCTTCGTCGAAGAAAACCTGATAGAACTGGCTCATGTCGATGGTCATGTCTGGACTCCGGTTGGGTTCTCGCTCACAGGGTTTGCCGCATCAGCCGATCAGCTTCTTCACCACTTCGGTGAGGCGAACGGGATCGAAGGGCTTGACCAGCCAGCCGTTCGCGCCGGCGGCCCGTCCCTTGGCCTTCATTTCGTCGCTCGACTCGGTTGTCAGCATCAATATCGGCACACTCTGGTAATTCTTCAGGCCGCGCAAAGCCTTGATGAGCGTAAGGCCATCCATCACCGGCATGTTCTGGTCGGTCAGCACCAGGTCGACCTGCTGCAGCTTGGCCTTGTTCAGCGCGTCCTGGCCGTCGACCGCCTCGACCACGCCGTAGCCGGCCGCCTTCAGGCTGAAGGCCACCATCTGGCGCAGCGATCCGGAGTCGTCCACTGCAAGTATCGTTTTGCTCATCATTGCTCCTGCACGCGTGTTGCCGGGCCGGGGCCCGGTTGATTCTCATGGTTCCGGAATGACTACGGCCGGGCACGGGCCCGGCTTGAGTCACGCCTGTCTTTCACTCAGTTGCTTCAGAACTCTTCCCACTCGTCATTGCTCTGGCTGGCCGCCGACTTCTTCGGCGACGCCAGCGCCTTCGCCGGCGCAGGGCGCGCCACCGCCTTCGCCTTCGCCGCCGGCTTCTTCGCCGACGCCGGCGCCTGGTAGGCCCCCGCTTCCAGACGGAATACGCTCACCGCCTCGGCAAGCTTGGACGCCTGGTCCTGCAGGCTCTCGGCCGCGGCCGCGGCTTCCTCGACCAGGGCGGCGTTCTGCTGGGTGACGTCGTCCATCTGGCTGATCGCCTGGTTGACCTGTTCGATGCCGGAGCTCTGTTCCTGGCTGGCGGCAGCAATCTCGCTCATGATGTCGGTGACCCGCTTCACGGAGGCGACGATCTCTTCCATGGTGTGGCCGGCTTCATCAACCAGATGCCCGCCGGCTTCGACCTTGCCGACGGAATCCTCGATGAGCGCCTTGATTTCCTTGGCGGCGCCCGCGCTGCGCTGGGCAAGGTTGCGGACTTCGGAGGCGACGACGGCAAAGCCGCGACCCTGTTCGCCGGCGCGCGCGGCTTCGACCGCGGCGTTGAGCGCAAGAATGTTGGTCTGGAAGGCAATGCCGTCGATGACGCCGATGATGTCGGCAATCTTCCTGGAGCTTTCCTTGATCGAGGCCATGGTGTCGACGACCTGGCCGACGACTTCGCCGCCCTTGACGGCGACGTCGGCAGTGGAAACGACGAGCTGGTTGGCCTGGCGCGCGTTCTCGGCGTTCTGCTTGACGGTGCTGGTCAGCTCTTCCATCGAGCTCGCCGTCTCCTCCAGACTCGACGCCTGCTCTTCCGTGCGCGACGACAGGTCAAGGTTGCCGGAGGCGATCTGGTTGGACGCGGTGGCGACGGTATCGACGCCGGCGCGCACCTGGCCGACCACCCGCACCAGCGCGCCGTTCATGTCCTTGAGCGCCTGCATCAACTGGCCGATTTCGTCCTGCGAGCGCACTTCGATGCGCTGGGTCAGGTCGCCGTTCGCCACACTGCGCGCGAGCTTGACCGCCTCGTCGAGCGGACGGGTGATCGCACGGATCAGCGTGAGCCCGAGCCAGGTCGACAGCCCCAGGCCGATGACGATCGCCGCAATGGACAGATTGCGCGACAGCGCGCTGCGTGCACGGGCGGCGTCGAACTCCGCCTTCGCCACGTCGATCTGCAGCTTGATCAACGCTTCGATGCCTTCGCTGACGGGCCGATACAACGGCAGCATCTGCCCATGGGAAATGCTCTTGGCCCCTTCGAAATCATTGGCGCGCAACGCGGCGACGGCTGGTCGCAGCCCCTCGTCCAGGAAGGTCTTGCGATCCGCGGCAAACTTTTCGGCCAGGGCTTTTTCCTCGGGCGTGAGATAGCTGCCCATGTAGGTTTCCCAGATGCGGCTGATCTCGGCCACGTTGCGCTCGACGATGTCGGCATCCTTGGCGGCCACTTCCGGGCTCGCCTCGATGATGGCGCCCTCGATCGCCAGGCGATTCTGCAGCAGCAGCGCTTCGATGCGTGCCACCTGGCCGAGCGGAATGGTCCGGTCCTCGTACACGGTCTTGAGGCCCGCCTCGTTCTGCACGATGCCGTTGATGCCGATGGTGCCGATCACCAGCAGCAATACGGCCATGAAGCCCAGCAGCGCGGTCAGCCGTGTCTTGATCGTGAGGCGATTGAACATTATTTGTTGTCTCCGGGGTTCTCGTTTGCGTTCAGAAAAGCTCGATGTCGCCACTGTCCATGTGGCGCTGGTTCACGGTGCTGCGGGCCACGCCGTCGAGCTCGGCAAAGCGCGCCATGACGCTGTCACTGATGTCATTGAGCACGGCCAGCGCGGCGTCGCCGTTGTTCTCGCTGCCGGGCGCTTCGATCGGGCAGACCTCGAGTGCGCCGAACACGGCGCGCAGGCCTTCCAGATGGCGCGTCATGCGGCCGACGAGCTGGCTGGTCATGTCCTGGAATTGCAGGCCGGTGACGGCGGCGCCGATATGGCCGGCGATTTCCGCGCGCAGGGCGTCGAGCTGGGCCGCGGACTCGGGCGAGGCCGCCTTGTCCGCGAGGCTGTCGAAAGTGGCCTGCTGGCGTTCGACCGCCTGGTTGAGCGCCATGAAGCTGGCGACCAGCTTGTTGATGGCCTCGGCGAGCAGCGCGTCCATCTGCACCAGGTCCTGCTCGAGCTCGACCAGATGGCGGTCGCCGTGCTCGGCCACGCCGGTGAGGAGGCGCATCACTTTCACGTCCAGCCGCCCGGTCGGCAGCGTGTCTTCGGGCGCCATGGACAGGTCAGAGGTAGTTGAAGAGCGACAGCCCCGAGACGGAGACGAAGGTGCGCTGCGCGGCCTCGAGCGTGACCTGCTGCTGGGTGAGCCGGGTCAGCGCCTCGGTGTAGTCGAGGTCCTGCAGGCCGGATAGGGTTTCGCTGTAGCGGATGTTGCGGTCCTCGCCCAGGTTGTCGAAGGCGTCGAGCTCCTGCAGGCGCGCGCCGATCGAGGCACGCACGGTGAGCACGTTGTCGAGCGCCGTATCGAGGCGGCCGTTGGCGGTGCCCAGTCCGGCGTCGAGGGCGGCCCGGCTGGCGGCGTCGACCACCGGGGTCTGCAGCAGGGTGACGAGCTCGCTCAGCGTGGCGAAGATGTCCTGCCCGCCGCCCTGGAACACGCTCGCGCCGGTGGCGTTGATCGCCATCTGGCGGTTGGCGTCGACCTGGATCAGGCGCTGGCCGGGGTCGCCCTGGTACTGCGCGCCGCCCGGCACTTCGACGAAGGCCGGCGTGGCGGTCTGGTAGCCGGAGAACATGTAGTTGCCCATACCGTCACGGGTGTTGGCCAGCCCGATCAGCTGCTCGAAGCGGCCGCGCAGTTCCGAGGCCATGAAACCGCGCTCGACGTCGGTGAGCGTGGCATTGCCGGCGGCGACGATGGTCGTCTTGACGTCCTGCAGCAGCGAGGTGACGCTGCCGAGCGTGTCCTCGACCAGGCCGAGCGCGCTCTTGGCCTGCTGGCGGTTGACGCCATGCTGGGTGTTGATCGCCTGCGACTGGCTGATTTCGAGCGCCTGCGCGGCGCCGACCGGGTCGTCCGAGGGACTGAGCATGCGGCGGCCGCTGGCGATCTGCGATTGCGTGCGCATGAGGCCGGACTGCAACTCGCCGAGGCGGCCGGCGCCGTTTTCGAAGAGCATCTGGGTGCTGACGCGCATGGTGGGATCCTCTTAGCGTCCGAGCGAGAGCAGGACGTCGAACATTTCGCTCGCGACCTGCATGACCTTGCCGGCGGCCTGGTAGGCCTGCTGGTAGCGCAGCAGATTGGTCGCTTCCTCGTCGAGGTTGACGCCCGACTCGGCCTGCAGCGCGGTGTTGGTTTCGGTGAGCAGGCGGCCGGCCGCGGTGCTGGTCACCTGCAGTTCGCGCGACTTGTTGCCGACCTGGCTCACCAGCTGCGAGTACGCGCCCTGCAGGGTGGCGGTACCGTCGCCGAGGATGCGCGCGGTCTGCAGGTCGGCGAGCAGCAGGGCATTGCGGTTGTCGCCCGGGCCGGCGGGATTCGCCGCCACGGTGAAAGCGTCACCGTCGGCCGGCGGTGTCGTGCTGGGGCTGGACAGCACGAAGCTGATGCCGCCGAAGCTGTAGGTGGCACCGTCGGTAAAGGGCACGGGGTCGCCCGGCGGGTAGACGGTCGGCACGCCGCCGACGGTGACCGTCACGCCGGTCGCCGGCGCCACGGTGAACGCGGGATTGAGCGGATCGGTCGTCGCGTCGTAGGTGAAGCTCACCGGCGCCGGCAGCGGTGTCGTGTAGCTGCCGTCGACCGTAAGCGCACTGATCGCGACGTCGCCGGTGTTGGTGCCGGCGGCCGTGGCACCGACCGGCACCACCGGCAGCGCGCCGGCGGCGGCGATGCGCGCCGGGTCGGTGATTGCGAGGCCGATGTCGGTGGCGCCGTTGATGGTCGGGCGGACGAGGAAGACGTCGCCCGCCTGCGCGGCGCCGTTGGTCGTGTCGATGTCGAGCGTGACGCCGTCGATGGTCTGCGGGAAGGCCGCGAAGGTGGTGCTGACCCGGTCCGACAGACGGGTCACGGTGTAGTTGCTGCCGTCGTAGGCGATGCGGTAGTCGCTGGTAGTGAGCGCGTTGGCGTCGGCGAAGGCAGCGGTGATTTCGGCGCCGCCGGTGTTGTTGGCGCTGGCCTTGACAGACGGCGCGGCCAGCGTGAAGAACGCGCCGCCGGGATCGCCGTTGAGGTCGACGCCCTGCTGGTGCTGGGCGTTGAAGTTCATCGCCAGGCCGATGGCCACGCGGCCGAGCGCGCTCTGCGCCGGCTCCAGCGACTGGGTGCGGAAGGCGACGAGTCCGCCCAGCTTGCCGCCAGCGAGGCTGGTTTCGCTGACGATCGCCAGGGCGCCGCCCGGAGTGCGGTAGGCCACCTCGATGCGCTCGGGGTTGGTCGGCGAGGCGGTAATGGCGAGCTGCGACGTGGTGGTGCCGACGACCAGCGGCTGGCCGTTGCCGATGAAGACGTTGTAGCCGCCGTCGCTCTGCTTGACGACGGTGGTGCGGATTTCCTTGTTGAGGTCGAGGATCAACTGGTCGCGCTGGTCGAGCAGGTCGTTGGGCTGCTTGCCGGTCGCACCCTGCGCCTTGGAGATCGCGTCGTTCAGCTGCGCGATCTGCTGCGCGTAGGCGTTGATGGTGGTGACGCTGGCGGTGACCTGGCCGTTGACGTTCTGCTCGATCTCCTTCATCTGGCCCGACAGGCTGTGAAAGCGCGCGACGAGGGCTTCGGCGTTGGACAGCGCGGCCTGGCGCGAAGGCAGCAGCGACGGGTTGGTGGCCAGGTCCTGCAGGCCGCTGAAGAAGCTCTGCAGGCCGGGCGACAGGCCCGCGCTGGGGTCGGCCAGCATGTTGTCGATCTGGCGGATCTGCGCGTAATGGCTGTCGAGCGCGCTCTTGTTGGTCTGCGCGGTGCGCACCTGGGCGCCGAGGAAGTCGTTGTAGACGCGCTTGACGTCGTTGATCTGGGTGCCCTGCCCGAGGAAGCCGAAGCCGTAGTTCTGCGACAGGCCCGTGCCCTGTACCACGATCTGCCGGCTGAAACCGGGGGTGGCGGCGTTGGCGATGTTGTGGCTGGTCGTGGACAGACCCACCTGCGCGGCGGCGAGGGCGCTTTGTCCGATGCTGAGTATGCTGGAGGCCATCTTCTATGCGCTGGGTGGGTGGAAGGGAAAATCCGGCTCGTCTGGGTGCTGAATCGGCGAAATCTCCGGATTCTTGAGCGTTCCGGCTCAGGCGCGGTCGAACTGGCCGATCACGTTCAGCAGTTTCTGGGCGTAGTTCGGGTCGGTGGCGTAGCCGGCCCGCTGCAGGCCGTGGGCAAAGCCGGCGGCGTCCCGCCCCTCGGCGATCACGTTCTGGTAGCGGGCGTTGTTGCGCAAGAGGCTGGCGTAATCACGGAAGGACTCGGCATAGCTGTCGTAAGCACGGAAGCGCTCGACCTGCTTCTGCGGCTTGCCGTCGACGTATTCGGTAGTGACCACGTCAACAGTGCGGCCTTTCCAGCTGGATCCGGCCTTGATGCCGAAGAGGTTATGACTGTTGGCGCCGTCGGCGCCGCGCATTTCATGCCGGCCCCAGCCGGTTTCGAGCGCCGCCTGGCCCAGCATGAAGCGCGCAGGGATGCCGGTGGCGGCGCTCGCCTGCTGCGCATGCGGCAGCAGGCGCTGGACGAAGGCGTCGACGTGGGCGGGCAGGCCGCTGCGCGACGCCGGCGCCACCACGCCGGCAGGCGTGGCGTCGAGCGGGAATCCGTCCGGCTTCAAGGGGATTGCCGGCGCCTCGCGCTGGAGGGGGACCGGCTGCGCCGCCCCCTCGGGCGGGATGGCGGGCGGGTTCATCGCGACCGAGAGCTGGCGCACCATCACCTCGGCCAGGCCGATGCCGCGGCTGGCGAGCTTCTGCGTCAGCTGCTGGTCGAGCATGGCGGTATACATGCGGGTCTGCTCGCTGTCGAACATCCCGTCCTGCGGCGTGGCCTCGCGCATGCTCTTCATCAGCATGTTGAGGAAGACCGCCTCGAACTGCTGCGCCGTGGCGCGCAGCGCCTCCGGCGTGGCCTGACGGGCCTCGAGCTTGAGGGCGTTGACGCCTTGGACGTCGAGTGCGAATTTCGACGCAAGATCGACGCCGTTGACCATCAGATCACCTCAAGTTCGGCGCGCAAGGCGCCGGAGGCCTTGAGCGCCTGCAGGATGGCAAGCAGGTCGAGCGGGGTAGCGCCGATGGAATTGAGTGCCTTCACCACGTCGGCGAGCGAGGCGCCGCCGGTGAGCAGCATGACTTCGCCCGGCTGCTGGCGGATTTCGATCTGCGACTGCTGGGTGACCACGGTCTCGCCGCGCGACAGCGGCGCCGGCTGGCTGATCACCGGTTCCGAGGTGATGGTGACCGAGAGGTTGCCGTGCGACACCGCGCTGGCGTCGAGCATCACGGCGCGGTTCATCACCACCGATCCGGTGCGGGCGTTGATGATGACCTTGGCCATCGCCGGCGCGGGGCTGACGTCGAGGCTTTCGATCGCGCCGAGGAAGGCCACCCGCTCGCTTTCGCCGACCGGCGTCTTCACCTGGATCACCCGGCCGTTGAGCGCGCGCGCGGTGCCGGCGCCGAACTTGGCGTTGACCGCGTCGACCACGCGGCTGGCGGTGGTGAAGTCGCTGTGCCGCAGTTCGAGGTTGATCGCGCCCGATTCGCCGAGCGCGGTGGCGACGCCGCGTTCGACCGTGGCACCGGCGGGAATGCGGCCGGCCGACAGATGGTTGATCTGGGTCTGGTTGCCGTTGGCCGCGGCCCCTGCCCCGCTCACCACGAGGTTGCCCTGGGCCATCGCGTAGACCTGGCCGTCGGCGCCCTTCAAGGGCGTCAGCACCAGGGTGCCGCCGCGCAGGCTCTTGGCGTTGCCCATCGACGACACGGTGACGTCGATCGTCTGCCCCGGCTGCGAGAACGGCGGCAGGTCGGCGGTGACCATCACCGCGGCGACGTTCTTCAACTGCATGTTGACGCCGGGCGGCAGGGTCACGCCCATCTGCGTCAGCATGTTGGCGATGCTCTGGGTGGTGAACGGCGTCTGCGTGGTCTGGTCGCCGGTGCCGTCGAGACCGACCACCAGGCCGTAGCCAACCAGCTGGTTGACGCGCACGCCCTGGATGGCGGCGATGTCCTTGATGCGTTCGGCGGCATGCGCGGCGAACGGGCCCAGGATCAGCCCCAGGCACATCATGGCACGCCATGTGCCGACATGCCGACGGAAAAGCGTGAACAAGGAGGACGGAGCGGACGCTTCCGCGTGTCCGCGTGTGCCGCGTTGTGGAAATAGTGTGCGCATCGCCGGACTCCTTACAGCGGAATGAAACTCAGGAAGAAGCGCGCCAGCCAGCTCATCATCTCGGCCTTGTCGAGCTTCGCGCTGGTGCGGTACTCGATGCGCGCGTCGGCGACCTGCGACGACGCCACGACGTTGCCCGGGCGGATGGTCTCGGGCTGGACGATGCCGGACAGGCGGACGTATTCGGTTCCCTTGTCGAGCCCGATCTGCTTCTCGCCGGCGACCAGCAGGTTGCCGTTGGGCAGCACCTCGATCACGGTGACGCTGACGTTGCCGGTGAAGGTGTTGCTGGAATTGAGCGCGGATTCGTCGTCGTACTCGACCGTCGCACCGGCGTTCAGACCGGCGCCCTGGAACATTTTGAGCGGAATGCCCGACACCACGTTGATCGACGAATCGACCGCGCTTTCCTTGGATGCGCTCGACGAGGCCTGCTTGCCAGCCTGGGTGCGCTCGCTGATCTGGATGGTCAGGATGTCGCCGACGCGGCGCGCGCGGCGGTCCTCGAACAGCGGACGGTAGGCCGCGCTCTGATAGATGGCGCCGTTGCCGGCGACCGCGACGGGCTGCGCCACCGGCCGCGCGCTCGTGGGGTGTTCGACGATGGACGAAGGCGTGGTGCCGCACGCGCCGAGCGCGAGCGCCACGCCGAGTCCGCCGATCAGTCGCAGTGCGTTCATGGCCCGTCTCACAACTGCGTCAGGCGCTGCAGCATCTGGTCGGACGTCGAAATCGCGCGGCTGTTGAGCTCGTAGGCGCGCTGGGTCTGGATCATGTTGACCAGCTCCTCGACGACGTTGACGTTCGAGGTCTCGACGTAGCCCTGGTTGAGCAGTCCGGCGCCGTTGCTGCCCGGCGCGGTCGTGGTGGGCGTGCCCGACGAGGTGGTCTCGCCGTAGAGGTTTTCGCCGAGGCTCTGCAGGCCGGCCGGGTTGACGAACATCGCGAGCTGCAGGTTGCCGACCACGGTCGCCGCGACCGCGCCCGCCTGCTGCACCGACACCGTGCCGTCGCGCGCGATGGTGAGCGTGAGCGTGTCGGGCGGAATGGTGATCGCCGGCTGGATCGGGTAGCCGCTGGCAGTGACCATCTGGCCATTGGCGTCGACCTGGAAGGTACCGTCGCGGGTGTAGGTGGTGGTGCCGTCCGGCATCAGCACCTGGAAGAAGCCGTTGCCCTGGATCGCCACATCCTTGGCGTTGCCGGTCTGCTGCAGGTTGCCCTGGGTGAAGATGCGCTCGGTGGCGACCGGCTTCACGCCGGTGCCGACCTGCAGGCCGGAAGGCAGCGTGGTCTGCTCGGACGACTGCGCGCCGGGCTGGCGGATGGTCTGGTAGAGCAGGTCCTCGAACACCGCACGCGCGCGCTTGAAGCCGCTGGTGCTGACGTTGGCGAGGTTGTTGGAAATCACGTCCATCTGCGTCTGCTGCGCATCCAGACCGGTCTTGGCAATCCATAGTGAGCGAATCATGTCGGCTCCTTAGTTAAGCGGTTCAGCCCAGGCCCAGCAGCTGCATCGCGCGGGCATCGTTGGCTTCGGCGCTCTGAATGATCTTCATCTGCATGTCGAACTGGCGCGCCAGCGAAATCATGTTGACCATCTCGTCGACGACGTTGACGTTGGACGACTCCAGCGCGCCGCTGACGAGGTTGACGTTGGCGTCGATCGGCGCCGGCCGCCCGCTTTTCAGGCGGAACAGGCCGTCGTCGCCGCGCACCAGATCGGTCTCCGGCGGGTTGACCAGCTTGACGCGGCCGACCGTGGTGAGCCCGGTGGCGTCGGAGCCGTCGGGCACCAGCGAAATCGTGCCGTCGCGTGCCAGCGCGAGGTTGCGGCCGGGCGGGATGGCGATGGGGCCGCCGTCGCCCTGCACGGTGAGGCCGTCGCGCGTCTGCAGCAGGCCGTTTTCGTCGACCCTGAGGCTGCCGTTGCGGGTGTAGGCCTCGCTGCCGTCGGGCGCGCGCACCGCGATCCAGCCGGCGCCCTGCACGGCCACGTCGAGCTCGCGCCCGGTGTGCTGGATGGCGCCGGAGCGGAAATCGCTGCCGGTGGTCGAGTCGACGACGTAGGCACGGGTGGCGAGCGGCGCCCCCTGCACCGGCACCGCGCGGAACTGGTCGACCTGGGCACGGAAGCCGGTGGTGGTGGCGTTCGCCAGGTTGTGCGAGGTCGTCGCCTGCTGCGTCAGGATGTGCTTCGCGCCGGTCATGGCGGTGTAGATCAGACGGTCCATGCGCCCTCCTCGGTTCGGCCCTGCCTGCCTTACAGGTTGACCAGGGTCTGCAGGATGGTGTCCTGCGCCTGGATGGTCTGGGCGTTGGCCTGGTACACGCGCTGCGCGGTGATCAGGTTGACGAGCTCAGCCGTCAGGTCGACGTTGGAATCCTCCACCGCCGAGGCCTGCAGCACGCCGAGGCTGCCGGAGTCCGGCACGCCGACCAGCGGCGAACCCGAGGTCGAGGTTTCCGCCCACTGGTTGTCGCCGAGCGGCTGCAGGCCGTTGGGGTTGGCGAAGTTGGCCAGCACGATGCGGCCCAGCACCGCCGACTGGCCGTTGGTGTAGCGGCCCTGGATGAAGCCGTCGGCGGCGATGTTGAAGCCGGACAGGCGGCCCGAAGTGTAGCCGTCCTGGTTCAGCGTGTTGACGCTGAAAGCCGCGCCGAACTGGGTCGAGCTGGTGTAGTCGATGTCCACCGTGAACGGCGAGACCGCGCCGGTGGCGACGGTGAGATCGACGCTGAGCGGAGAACCGCCGGTGAGTGCGCCGCTGCTGTTGAAGGTGAGCGTGCTGACCGGCTGAACCCCCGCAGTAACGAGGTCGGGGTCGATCTGCGTGCCGTTGATGGAGGCGAATACATCCCAGGTGTTGGCCGCCGTCTTCACGTAATAGGTCTGCAGCGTGTGCTGGTTGCCCAGGCTGTCGTAGACCGAGACCGCGGTCGAATCGTGGAAGGTGAGCGGATCGTTCGGGTCGAACGACGCCGACGCCAGCGTGCCGCTGCGCGAATCCAGGTTGACGATGGCGTTGACCAGCGTGGTCACCTGCGGCGCAAGGTCGGCGGTGTTGAGGCTGAGCGGGGCCGGCGAGCCGGTCGACAGCACGCCGTTGGCGTCGGCCGTATAGCCGGTCAGGCGCGCGCCGTTGGCGTTGACGATGAAGCCGAGGCGGTCGAGCTGGAACTGGCCGTTGCGCTGGTAGGTGACCTCGCCGTTGTTGTCCATGCGGAAGAAGCCACCGCCGTTGATGGCGACGTCGAGCGGGTTGTTGGTCGAGGTGATGTTGCCCTGAGTGAACTGCTGGGCGACGGTCGCGAGCTTGGTGCCGATGCCGATGTTCGAGCCGCCGGCGCCGGTGAGCGAGCTGGCGTAGACGTCGGCGAACTGCGCTTGCGACTGCTTGAAGCCGACGGTGCTGGAGTTGGCGACGTTGTTGCCGATCACGTCGAGGTTCTTTGCGGCGGCGTTCAGGCCGCTCAAGCCTTGCTGAAAACTCATGTTCTGCTCCTTGTGTTGATTGCGACCGTTCGCCTTAGCGGTTCACGCCGCCCTGCTCAGAAAATCTGCCTCACGTCGGCATAGCTCGCCTGCCCGTTGCCGGCCAGATTGAGCAGCACGCCACTGCCGTCCTGCGTCACGCTGTTGACCAGCCCGAGATGCAGGGCCGTCGCCGGCACCATCTCGCCGCCCTGCTGGGCGTTGATGCGGAAGCGGTAATCGCCGTCCGGCACCGCGTTGCCGCTGGCGTCGAGACGGTCCCAGGCCATCACGTTGATGCCGGCCTCGCGCGGGCCGAAATCGAGCGTGCGCACCAGCGTGCCGGCGGCGTTGAAGACGTCGACGGTCAGGCGGTCGGCCGCGCGCGACAGGTCGACGCCGACGATGTCCTGCAGTTCGGCCGGACGCAGGCTGTCGCCCGGCACCAGCACGCCGCGGCCGATCAGGCCGGCGGCCTGCACCATCTGGTTGACGCCCATGCTGGCGGCCATCGCCTGCAGCGTCTTGTTCATGTTCTCGATGCCCTGCACCGTCGACAGCTGCGCCATCTGGCTGGTCACCTGCGCGTTGTCGAGCGGGTTGAGCGGGTCCTGGTTCTTCATCTGCGCCACGAGCAGCGCAAGGAAGCGGTCGCCGGTTTCCTCGGCGGCGCTCTTGCTGGTCTTGGCCGCGCCGGCGCCGAACAGGCTGGTGACGTTGCTGGTCTCTTGTACGGTGCTCATCTCGGGGTCTCCTATGCGTTGGCGCCGATCACTGGCCCAGGGTCAGGGTCTTGAGCAGCAGGGTCTTGCTGGTGTTCATCATTTCGACGTTCGACTGGTACGAGCGCGAGGCGGAGATCATGTTGACCATCTCCTCGACGACGTTGACGTTGGGCATGGTGACGTAGCCCTTGTCGTCGGCGAGCGGGTTCTTCGGGTCGTACACCATTTTCATCGGCGACGGATCCTCGATCACCGCGGCGACGTTGACGCCGGTCGCGCCGTTCTCGCCCATCGGCGTTGCCGCGAACACCACCTGCTTGGCCTTGTAGGGCGTACCGTTGGCGCTGGTCGCGCTGTCGGCGTTGGCGAGGTTGCTGGCGACGGTGTTCAGCCGCTGCGACTGCGCGTTCATGGCCGAGCCGGCGATATTGAAAATATTGAAGAGCGACATGTAAGCTCCTTATCCCTGGATGGCGGCGAGGATGCCCTTGATCTGCGAAGTCAGCCGCGTGAGGTTGAATTCGTAGTGCACCGTGTTGTCGGCGAAGGCCGCGCGCTCGGCGTCGACGTCGACCGTATTGCCGTCGACGTTGCCCTGTGCCGGCGTGCGGTACAGCAGGCCCGTGTCGGAAAGCCCCGGCTTGCCCGCCAGATGGCCGGGGGCGGTGGCGGCGAGCTTGACGCCGCCCGCTGCCGGCGCGCCCTTCAGCGCGCTCTGCAGCGAAGCACGGAAATCCATGTCGCGCGCCTTGTAGTTGGGCGTGTCGGCGTTGGCGATGTTCGACGCCAGTACTTGTTGGCGCTGGTCGCGCAGGCGCAGTGCCTGCGCGTGGAAATTCAGCGTTTGATCCAGCCGGTTCAGCATGTCGGGATCCTCCGGGCCCATTCGGGGCCTTTTGCGATGACTGCATCCTAGACACGCCGCTGTCCATTCAATCGGATGATTAAGGGCAGAAACGCGGTTCATTTCGGCGTTTAGGCTGCGCGCCGCCTTCCTACAATGGCTCAGTGTGAGCAAGCCTCGAGGAGCCGACATGACTGCCCCCTTCCCGACCGGACGCCTTTCGCGCGCGCGGCGCCTGGGTGCCGCCTGCCTGATGCTGGCGGGCGTGGTGGTCGGCGCCGGCAGCAGTCACGCCGGTGGCGCACAGGACCCCGCCGCGATCCAGGCGCAGGCCAAGCGCTTCCTGGAAACCCAGGCCGCCGGTCGGTCCGGCGCCATCACGGTGCAGGTGCAGCCGCCGCGCGCAGCGCTGCCGGCCTGCGCCGCCCTCGACGCTTTCCAGTCCCCGGGCGCGCGCCCGATCGGCAAGACCACGGTGGGCGTGCGCTGCCTGGCGCCGAATCGCTGGACCGTCTACCTGCCCGCCCAGGTTCGAGTGATCGGCCATTACGTCGTCACCCGCGCGCCGCTGCGTGCCCAGCAGGTCATCGGTGCCGGCGACCTGATGCTGCGCGAAGGCGATCTCGGCGCCCTGCCGGCCGACGTGGCGACCGACCCGGAGGCGCTCGTCGGTTTCCGTGCCGTATCAGGCATCGCCGCCGGCGCGCCGCTGCGTGCCGGGTTGCTGCGTCCGCCGCTGGTGGTGCAGCAGGGACAGCCGACGCGCCTGGTGATGACGGGACCGGGTTTCACCGTCCAGAGCGAGGGCCAGGCGCTGGCCAACGCCGGCCGCGGCGACCGCGTGCGGGTGAAGACGCGTTCCGGCCAGATCGTCAGCGGCATCGCACAGGACGGCCAGCAGGTGGTGGTGGCGTTCTAACGCAGGCACTTCAGGAATTCCGCGCGCTGCCGATATAAGGATTAAGGACGCCTACCCGCATCCCCCTTTGCCCGCCCCAACCAGGACGCTGCCATGAAAATCGATCCCGCCGGCCTCAAATCCCTGATTCCCGCGACGACGGCCGAGAACCGGCCCGCCTCGCCGCAGGCGCAGGCGCGCGCCGAGGTCGGGCAGACCGACGTCAGCCTGAGTCCGCGCGCGGAACAGCTGAAACAGATGGAAACCCAGCTGGCGGCGATTCCGGTCGTCGACCGTTCCAAGGTCGAAAGCATCAAGGCCGCGATCGCCAACGGCGAATACGTCATCCGGCCCGAAAACATCGCCGCCGGCCTGCTCGATTCGGTGAGGGAGATGCTCAATGTCAACCGCTGAAGTGCTGGACCGCCTGAACGCCGAAACCGAGGCCTGGCGGACACTGCACGCCACCCTGACCGCAGAGGAGCAGGCGCTGGTCGAAGGCGACGCCGACCGCCTGCCCAAGCTCAACACCGCCAAGCTGCAGCAGCTGCAGGCGGTGAGCGACCATGCGCGCAACCGCCTGGCCGACCTGCAGCTCGCCGGCTTCAGCCCCGACCGCGCGGGCATGGACGCCTGGCTCGCGAAGCTCGGCCAGCCCGAACTGAAGACCCGCTGGCAGCAGCTGGGCACGCTGGAAGCCGAAACCCAAGCGATCAACCGGCGCGTCGGCGCGCTGATCGATCTGCGCCTCGGCGCCACCCGGCAGGCGCTGAACGTGCTGATCCACGCTGCGGCCGGCGCGAGCGGCGGCCTCTACGACCCCGACGGCCTCGCCGTCTCCGGCCACGGCGGCAAGCCGCTCACCGCGGCCTGACCCGCAAACCTCCCTGAATCAGGGCGCGAAGCGCTGCGGCGCGATCGCCTTCAGCACGTCCTTTTCCAGCGGCAAGGGCTGACCGGTGATGCGGTCGGCCAGCGCCTCGCCCAGCAGCCCCGCCCACACCAGCCCGCGCGACGCGTAGCCCGCCGCCACGTAGAGGCCGGGCGCGTCCCCGGCCGCCCCGAGCAGCGGCAGCCGGTCCGGCAGCGTCGCGCGCAGCGCGGCGCGCCCGCGCACGGCCGCCGCGTCGATACGCGCCGCTGCGCCGGGCAGGATCGCTTCCAGCCGCGCGAGGTTGGCGGCGTCGCTCGCCGCGCGCGGCGCCGTGTCGAGATCGTCGTGCTCGTAGGTCGCGCCGACGACCGGCTGCGCGCCGGGCGCGACATAGCCCTCGCGCGCGATCACCCTGGAAATTTCCGGCAGGCAGCCGGCGGGCAGGCACGTCACCTGACCGCGCACGGCGTGCAGCGGCCAAGGCTGCGACGGCAGCAGCGTGCGGACGTCGACCGCGTTCGCCAGCACCACCGCGTCGGCCTCAAGCAGCATGGCGCCGGCCGCGTCCAGCAGACGCCAGCCGCTCAGGGCAGGCTGAACGGACGCCACGGCGCAGCCGAAGCGCCGTTCGATCGCCGGATGCGCGAGCCAGGCACGCACCAGCGTCGCCGGCGCGACCCAGCCCGCCTGCGGGTAATGCACGCCGGGCATGTCCACCGGCCAGTTCGCCAGCGCGCGCGCCTCGTCCACCTCGACCCAGCGCGCGAAGTCCGCCGGCGGCGGGGCTTCGGCGAGCGCGCGCCGTTGCCGTGCGGCCGCGGCGTCGTCCTTCGCCAGATGCAGTACGCCGCAGCGCCCCCACGCCACGCCGTCGAGCGCGGCCCACGCCCGCAGGTTGTGGAGAAAGGCTGCGCGGGTCAGGCGGGTTGCGTAGGTTTCGTCACGCGCGATGAGCGGACGGAACACGCCGAGGGGATTGCCCGACGCAGCCTGCGCCGGCGCCGCGGCACGCTCGAGCAGCGTCACCGCGACGCCGCGCGACGCCAGCGCGTGTGCCAGCCCCGCCCCCGCCGCACCGGCACCAACGACGGCGACGTGGCGCGGCGTCGACGATGCAGGCAGCCCCGCGCCGACGAACCGCGCCGCCAGGCAATGCCGCTTGCGGCCGTAGCCTGCGCGCTTTTCGCAGTCGAAGCCGGCCTGCGCCAGCGCGTCGCGCACCGGTGCCGCCACCGTGTAGGTCGCGGCACGCGCGCCGGGCGCGGCGAGCCGGCCGAGCGCCGCGACGAGATCGAGCTGCCACAGGTCCGGGTTGCGGTCGGGCGCGAAGCCGTCGAGGTAGAAGGCGTCGACGCGCGCATCGAGCTGCGGCACGGTGGTGGCCGCGTCGCCAAGCAGCAGCGTCAGCTGCACCCGCCCGCCGTCGAACGCGAGGCGATGGAAGCCGGGTACCGGCATCGGCCACGTCGCCCGCAGCTCTGCCGCGAGCGGTGCGAATTCCGGCCACAGCGCGTGCAGACGCGCCAGATCGTCGGCAGGAAAGGGATGCTTCTCGGCGGAAATGAAATGCAACCGCGCCGAGCGCGCCGGGTCGGCGCGCCACGCCGCCCAGGTCGCGAGGAAATTGAGGCCGGTACCGAAGCCTGTCTCGAGCACGACGAAGACGTCGCGCCCCGACCAGGCCCCGGGCAGGCCGCAGCCCCCCAGGAACACGTGCCGCGCCTGCCCGGCGCCACCGTCGGCCGAATGGTAGACGTCGCCGTAGGCGGCGGAATACGGCACGCCGTCGCGGAACTCGAGACGCGCAGGAACGAGGGGCTGCATGCCGCCCTACGCCGGGCCGGCGCTCAGGGTTCGAAGCCTTCGCGGTGGGTGGCGTTGATGGTGCGCAGCAATTCGCGGAAAGGGATGTCGCGCTCGTGCTTCTTGAAGAGCGTCATGAATTCGAGGTCACCGCCCTGCCCCGCGCCGGGGTAACGGCCGGCGACCATCGATTCATGCAGCGCGCGCAGCATGCCGTCAAGCTGGTCGAGATAGGGCGTATAGGTCGAGGCCTCGTCGTCGTCGTGTTCGAGGCAGGCACGCAGTTCGTCGACTTCGTACACGGCTTCGTGCACGAGGTCGATCAGCGCATTCAGGTCCTTGGCTCGTTTCATGGTTTCTTTGCGCGTATAAAAAACGCAAGCATACCGCCGGCTGCCCCGTCTTGGACACCGCCGGCACCCTCAAATTGGACGCACCGGCTGCCGTTACTTCTCGTGTCACAGGATCCATGAGGAGCCGCGATGGGCATCCAGCAGGACATCGAATACGCCATCCACAGCCACGGCGCGTGGAAAGTCCAGTTCCGCAACTACCTGAGCGGGCGCGGAGCGATGGATAGCACCACAGTGGGCTCCGTGCATGCCTGCAAGCTGGGAGACTGGCTGAACAACGAAGCACGCCGCATGCTCTCGCCCGAAGACCATGCGGAGGCCAGCCGGCTGCACGCCCGATTCCACGACGTCGCCGGCGAGATCGTCCGCAACATCAAGGAAAGAAAGTTCGCCGCGGCACGCGCGGCACTCGGCCCTGCCGCCGCGTTCGATCAGGCCAGCCGGGAACTGGCGGCTTTCCTGCGCAAGATGCCGCTGCGTCCGCGCAGCCGCAGCGCCGCGGACAAGGCTTCAACGGGAGAAGACGACTCCCCGCCCCAGGCTGTCTGATCCCGGACGCAAAAACAGGGGCTTCCGCCCCTGTTTTTGCGTCCGGCCAGCCGCCTTACTTGGCGGCGATTTCCTCCAGTCGGCGCGCGCGGATGAGCTGGCCGTCGAGGCCGGCTTCCTTGGCGCTGCCGCCGTAGGCGACGACCATCAGCTGGCTGTAGTACATCACCGGGATGTTGAACTTGGTGCCGTAGCGCTGGTTGATCTGGCCCTGGTAGATCTCGACGTTGGCCTGGCACAGCGGGCACGGCGTGACGATCATCTCGGCGCCGTGGTCGTAGGCCGACTCGATGATGTCCTTGATCTGCGCCTGCGCTTTCTCCGGCTCGGAGAAGGCGAGCGCGCCGCCGCAGCAGGTCACCTTCATGTCGTACTCGGGAATCGCCTCGGCGCCGACCATGTCGACCATCATGTCGAGGTACATCGGGTTCTCGAACGATTCGCCGGCGACGCCGAAGGGACGGTTGGTCTGGCAGCCGACGTAGCCCGCGATCTTCACGCCTTCGAGCGGCTTCTTGACGTGCTTCTTCATTTCGTCGAAGCCGAGGTCCTCGATCAGGACTTCCACCATGTGGCGGATCTCGGGCATCTCGTTGATCGTGAGGCCGGCTTCCTTCAGCGCCTCGCGGGTGTCGTTCATCAGCGTGTCAGAGTGCGACAGGCGCTCGCGCGTCTCGCGCGCGCCCAGCCAGCACGCGGCGCAGGTGGCGACGATCTCCTGTCCCGGCAGATGCTGCTCCGAGAGCGCGAAGTTACGCGCGTTCATCACGTGGCGCGGCAGTTCGCCCGCCTCGGCGTAGCCGATCGAGGCGCCGCAGCAGTTCCAGTCGGGGATTTCGGTCAGCTTGACGTCGAGCGTCTTGCACATCGACTCGACCGAGGTCAGGTAGTTGGAAGCGGAAGCCCCCTTCTGCGACGAGCAGCCGGGGTAGAACGCGTATTCATGTTTGGCCATGGTTGTCTCCTCAGCCCGCCATCTTGGCCGCCTTGCGGGCGCGCTCGATTTCGTAGGCTTTCTTCAGCATCGCCTGGATGCCCTTCTGATCCTTGCACTTGTGCCCGCCGAAGAGCTCGAAGGGGTTGAGCCGCTTCGCCTTCATCAGGCCCAGCGCGACGTCCTTCATCTTCAGGCCCTCCTTGATGCCGGCGCCGAGGCCGTTCTTGAAGTACAGGCCCATCGATAGCTTCAGCTCGTTGACGCGGCCGGTCTGGGTCGCGTTCTTCCAGAACAGGCCGGAGAAGAAGCGGGTCGGCTGCATCTTCGGCGCAAGGCCCAGACGATGCGCGTACTCGGCGAGGCCGTGCATGATGTGCGTGATGGGGAGCTTGCGCGGGCAGCGCACGATGCAGTTGTAGCAGGACGTGCAGTTCCACATCGAGCTCGAGGTCAGCACCTCTTCGCGCTTGCCGGCGCGGATCATCATGAAAATTTCCTGCGGCGGATGCTCCCACGCGCTCTGGAAGTTGGTCGGGCAGGAACCGGAGCAGACGCCGCACTGCATGCACATCTTCACCCAGTCGCCCATCTCGACCTGTTCTTCGACTTCCTTCAGGAAGCTGTTGCGGTATTTCGCCGCCATTGCGGTATTTGCGCTCATGGGGGTCTCCCGGTTAGAAGCCTTTGAAGGGGCTGGGGCCGACGGCCGCCAGCTCTTCGGCGTACTTGTTGATCATCGCGGGCAGACGCTCGATGTCGGTGATCGCCACCTCCAGATCGCGCACCCGCTCCTTCTCCAGGTTCAGCGTTTTCAGCGTGTCGTCGATCTTCGACAGGCGCACGCGGCCGAGCTCGGAGCCCTTGACGAAGTGGCACTGGTATTCGTCGCCGTGCTTGCAGCCCATCAGCATCACGCCGTCGTAGCCGGCGTTCAGCGCGTCGGTCACCCAGATGGTGTTGACCGAACCGAGGCAGCGCACCGGGATGACGCGCACGAAAGCCGAGTACGCGTTGCGGCTCATGCCCGCCATGTCGAGCGCCGGATAGGCGTCGTTCTCGCAGGCGAGGATGAGGATGCGCGGCTTTTCGCTGAACTCGTCGGGAATGTCGACCGCCTTGATCTGCGCGCCGACGGTGTTGACCGAGTAGTTCTCGAACGAGATCACGCGCACCGGGCAGGCGCCCATGCAGGTACCACATCTACGACAACGCGACTCGTTGAACACCGGGAAGCGCTTTTCATCCTCGTCGATCGCGCCGAACGGGCACTCGACGGTGCAGCGCTTGCACTGGGTGCAGCCTTCGAGACGCACTTTCGGGAAGGACAGGTCGCCGGAGCGCGGGTGCGCGGCGCGGCCAAGCTCGGCGTTCTCCAGCGCCTGGATCGCCTTCAGCGCGGCGCCGGTGGCGTCCTCGCGCGCCTGTGCGATGTCCATCGGGCGGCGCACCGGACCGGCGGTGTAGATGCCGGTGCGGCGGGTCTCGTAGGGGAAGCAGATGAAGTGCGAGTCGGTGAAGCCCTGCTTCAGCTGCGGCACGTCCGGGCCCTGGCGGTAGGTCAGGTTGAGGATGGAGATCGGCTTGACCTCGACCGTGCCTTCGGCCGGGGCCCCGCCTTCCTGGCCGGCAACCTGCGGCTTGGTCAGCGCGTCGATGTTGACGCCCGAGTTCGCCACCTGGCCGGTCGCCAGCACGACGAGGTCGACGTCTTCCATCGCGGCATTGGTGTCGTCGAGGATGAGGTCGTGGAATTTCACCGTGCTGGTGTTGCCGCCCGGCACCACCTGGGACACCTTGCCCTTGGTGAAGATCACGCCCTTCTCCTGCGCGCTGCGGTAGAAATCCTCGCCGTTGCCGGGCGTGCGCAGATCGGTGTAGATGATGGTCGTGTCGACGTCGGGGTTGGCGTCCTTGAAGTACATCGCCTGCTTGATGCTGGCGTTGCAGCAGAAGCCCGAGCAGTACGACAGGTGCGTGCCCGAGGGGTCGCGCTGGCCGGCGCACTGCACGAACACCACCGACTTCACCGGCTGGTTGTCACTGGGCCGGCGGATCACGCCGTCGCCGGCTGCGGCGGCTTTCGCCAGCGCTTCGAGCCCGGCCTGATCGACCACGTTGGGCGACTTGCCGCCGCCGAGCTCGGGCAGCTTGTTCATGTCGTACAGCGTGAAGCCGGTCGCCTGGACGATCGCGCCGACGTCTTCGGTATGCGTCGCACCGGATTCGGTCGCGATGTCGACGACGAAGCGCCCCGGCGCGCCGTCGGTCTTGGCGATGGTCGCGTTCAGATACACCTTGATGTTGGAATCGGCCAGCACCTGCGACACCAGGTCGGCGACGCCGGTGTCGGCGGGCGACTTGAACGGCTCGTGCACCGGCACGCGCTTGTAGAGCTTGGCAGCCATGCCGCCGAGTTCGCCGGTCTTCTCGACCAGCACCACCGGGTAGCCGGTCTTCGACGCCTCGATCGCGGTGGTCATGCCGGTGACGCCGCCGCCGACGACCAGCAGGGTCTTGCTGGTGCCGGTGTTGGTGTTGCCGCCGGGTGCAGTCATCGCCTTCACCTCGGCGCAGCCCATGCGGATGTAGTCCTCGGCCATTTCCTGCGTGGTCTCGCGCGCCTCCTCGGTGTCGGGACGGATCCAGATCACGCCTTCGCGCAGGTTGGCGCGCGCCACCGCGTTCTCGGGGAAGTAGAAGGCCTCGGTCTTGGCGCGGCGCGAGCAGGCGCCGATCATGATGTGGGTGACGCCCTCGTTGGCGATGTCGTTCTTGATCATCGCCACGCCGTCGGCGTTGCACAGGAAGTCGTGCGACTTCGCCAGCGGCACCTTGCCGTCCTTCTGCGCGACCCTGACCAGCGCGTCCGCGTCCAGGCGCTCGCCCAGCCCGCAGCCCTTGCAGATGTACGCTGCGACTTTGATGTCAGCCATGGTTTAAGCCTCCGCCTTCGCTACTTTGTTGACCACCTGGATGGCGCGCAGCGCCGCCGCGGTGGCCGATTGCACCGCCCGGTTCACGTCGAGGGCATTGCTCGCGCAACCGGCGCCGAACACCGCGCCGTTGGCCGGGTCGGCCTCGATGAAGCCGCTGGAATCGGCGACGATGTGGCCGGGAATGTCGACGCCCTTGACCGAGGGCTCCATGCCGACCGCCAGCACGACGAGGTCGTGCGGCGTGGTGTAGCGCTTGTAGCCTTCGGTGTTGACGCCCCAGCACACCGGGTTGCCGTGCTCGTCTTCGGAAATGCGCGCGACCTTGGACTTGATGAAGGTCACCGAGGGGTCGGCCTGGACCTTCTGGTAGAAATCCTCGAAACGATCGATGGCGCGGATGTCGATGTAGTAGATGGTCGATTTGCCGTCTTCCGGGTACTTCTCGCGCACGTAGTGGGTCTGCTTCAAGGACGCCATGCAGCAGATCCGCGAGCAGTGGCGCAGGTGGTTCTCGTCGCGCGAGCCGGCGCACTGGATGAAGGCGACGTTCTTCGCCTCCTTGCCGTCCGAGGGGCGCAGGATCTTGCCGCCGGTCGGGCCGTGCGGGTCGGCGAGGCGTTCGAATTCGACGCTGGTGATGACGTTCTTGAAGCGGCCGTAGCCGTAGGGCTGGATCTTCGCCGCGTCGTAGGGCTTCCAGCCGGTCGCCCACACCACCGCGCCGGCCTTGATCTGGATCGTCTCCGCCTTCATGTCGAGGTCGATCGCGCCGTACTTGCACGCCGCCTTGGCCTTCTCGGCGTCGGGCGTGCCGAGGATCGCCGGATCGAGCACGTAGCGCTGCGGGTACGCCATCGCGCTCGGCAGGTAGGCCGCCTTGTGCTGGCCGAGGTTGTAGTTGAACGGATCGGCGACCGTCATCTCGACGGCACGCTCGCAGTCGCCGCAGGCGGTGCAGTGCTCGTTGACGTAGCGCGGCTTGACCGTGACCGTCGCGGTGTAGTTGCCGGCGCCGCCTTCGATGCCGGTCACTTCGGCCAGCGTCAGCACGCGCACGCGCGGATTGTTCTTCAGGCGGCGCAGGTTGATTTCCAGGCCGCAGGTCGGATGACACAGCTTGGGAAAGTAGCGGTAGAGCTGGGAGGTGCGTCCGCCCAGCGCGGGGTTCTTCTCGACCAGAACGACGTTCTTGCCGGTTTCGGCCGCTTCGAGCGCGGCGGTCATGCCGGAAATCCCGCCGCCCACCACGAGTATGGTCTCGTTGGTCGCAACATGCTCCGTCATTGTTGTGTCCTCCATCCAATGGATGCCAAGTTATTCGACGCCGCCCGCAAAAACCCGTCGAGCGGCCGGGTTTTGCCCCGGTTCTGAACCCTTGAAATGGTACTCCCAAGCCCCTGCCCGTCGCCACGGACAGGCGGGCAATCTCAATCGAAGTTTTCTATGCGGGAATAAAGGAAGTGTTGATGGCCGCGTCAGACGTGCGGCGTCACCGGCGGCAGGATCGACGCCGGCGCGGCCTCGACGGCGACGATGTCGAATTGCATCGTCGCGAGGTCGGCCATGATGTAGGTCGGCGGGTTGCCGACGCCGCCGACGGTGCCCGGATTGACGAGCCAGGTGGTGCCGCCCTTGACGTTGGCGACCTCGGAGACGCTCGACTTGTGGTCGTGACCGCAGCACACGAGGTCGTAGTCGCCGGTGCAGGCGAGCGCGTGCGCGTAGTGGGGATAGTGCACCAGGAAGAGGTTGCGGTCGGCCAGCGTAAGCGCCGCGTCCTGGCCGTGGTAGCGGATCACGCTGTTGGACTCGGCCGCGAGCCGCGTCATGTTGTAGAGGTCGCCGGTGTTGTTGCCGTGGATCACATGCACCGGCAGCTCGTACTTCTGCAGCACGCGCAGCGTCGTCGGCGCGACCACGTCGCCGCAGTGCAGCACCGCCTCCGCCCCGTGCGCCTTGGCGTGCTCGACCGCCGCGCCCAGCAGGCGGCGGTTGTCGTGGGAGTCGGAGAGGATGCAGATTTTCATATTTTAGGATTTAGGGGCTAGGAGCTAGGGATTAGGGGGCTTTGTGCGGCTTCGCCGCATTTCATGAATTCATAAGGCGCGGGCTCAGCCTGCACATCCTCTAAATCCTAGCCCCTAAATCCTGACCCCTAGAACGCGGGCTTATCCTTCGCGTTGCGGTAACGCTCCACCCCCGCGAGGATCTCGGCGCGCGCGTCGTCGACGCCGACCCAGCCTTCGACCTTGACCCATTTGCCCTTCTCCAGGTCCTTGTAGTGTTCGAAGAAGTGGGCGATCTGCGCCAGCAGCAGCGGCTGCAGGTCTTCCGGCTTGTTCACGCCCTTGTACAGGCCGCACAGCTTGTCGACCGGCACCGCCAGCAGCTTGGCGTCAATGCCGGCTTCGTCGGTCATTTTCAGCATGCCGATGGGGCGGCAGCGCACCACCACGCCGGTGATGAGCGGGATCGGCGTGATCACCAGCACGTCGACGGGATCGCCGTCTTCCGACAGGGTATGCGGGATGTAGCCGTAGTTGCAGGGGTAGTGCATGGCGGTCGACATGAAGCGGTCGACGAACATCGCGCCGGACTCCTTGTCGACTTCGTACTTGATGGGTTCGCCGTGGGCGGGGATTTCGATGATGACGTTGAAATCGTCCGGCAGGTTGCGGCCGGAGCTGACGCGGTCGAGGCTCATGAGGGTCTCAGCACAGAAAACGGAAAGCCGGGCATTATACCCGCCCGCGCCCGCCGTCCGCGCCCCCGTATAATCCGACTTTTTGCATGCTGTTCGCCCCCGCCGCCCCTTCTTCCGGCCACCGCCAGTCCGGCCTTGCCGGCGCCGCCGACGCGCTCTATCTCGCCGAACTGGCGCGTCACACCGCGCCGCTGGTCGTGGTGTGCGCGAGCGCCTGGGACGCCAACCGGCTGGCCGAGGAGCTGCGCTGGTTCGATCCGGGCCTGCGCGTGTGCGCCTTCCCGGACTGGGAAACCCTGCCCTACGACGCCTTTTCGCCGCACCCCGACCTGATTTCGGAGCGGCTGGCGACGCTCTACCAGATCTCGCGCGGCGACTTCGATGTCGCCGTGGTCGCGCTCTCGACCGCCCTGTACCGCCTGGCACCGCCGGCCTTCCTCGCCGCCCACACCTTCTTCCTCAAGCAGAAGGATCTGCTCGACGAAGCCGCCTTCCGCGCGCAGATGGCGCTCGGCGGCTATACGCACGTGAACCAGGTCTACGCGCCGGGCGAATTCAGCTTCCGCGGCGGGCTGATCGATCTCTTCCCCATGGGCAGCACCGTGCCCTACCGCCTCGACCTGTTCGACAACGAGATCGAGACGATCCGCGCCTTCGACGTCGACACCCAGCGCAGCATCTACCCGGTGAACGAAGTGCGCCTCTTGCCGGCGCGCGAGTTCCCGCTCGACGAGGCCGGCATCACGCGCTTCCGGCAGGCCTTCCGCGAGCGCTTCGAGGGCGACCCGTCGAAGTCCAAACTCTACAAGGACGTCAGCAACGGCCTCGCACCCGCCGGCATCGAGTACTACCTGCCGCTGTTTTTCGAGCAGACCGCGACGCTGTTCGACTACCTGCCCAAGGCCGCGCGCCTGGTGTTTCACGGCGCGCTCGACCCCGCCGGCCAGGCGTTCTGGGCCGACGCGCAGGGTCGGCATCGCCTGCTCTCCGGCGACAAGGACCGGCCGTTGCTGCCGCCGGCCGAGCTGTTTCTCACGACCGAGGCTTTCTTCGTCCAGGCCAAAAACCACGAAAGGCTCGACATCCAGCCCACCGGCGAAGGCCTCGCGCGGCCGGTGCCGCCGATTGCTGTCGACCGCCGCGAAGCGCACCCGGTCGCCAAGCTGCAAGGCTTCGTCGACGGCTTCGCCGGCAGGATCCTGATCGTCGCCCCCTCGGCCGGCCGCCGCGAGACGCTGCACGAATACCTCGCCGAGCACGGCCTCGACGCGGTGCTGGTCGACAGCTGGGCCGACGCGCTGGCGAACGGCGCGCGCATCCAGCTCACATACGGTCCGCTCGCCGAAGGCTTCGTCGCCGCCGACGGCACGCTCGCCGTCGTCACCGAGACCGAGCTCTACGCGATTCCGCCGAAGACACGGCGTGCGCGCGAGGCGCGTGCGACGCAGATCGACAGCCTGCTGCGCGACCTGTCGGAACTGAAGCCCGGCGATCCGGTGGTGCACGCGCAGTACGGTGTCGGCCAGTACCTCGGCCTCATCAGCATGGATCTCGGCGACGGCGACACCGAGTTCCTGCAGCTCGAATACGCCAAGGGCGACAAGCTCTACGTGCCGGTGGCGAACCTGCACCTGATCTCGCGCTATTCCGGCGCCGGCGACGGCGAGGTGCCGCTGCACAAGCTGGGTACCGACCAGTGGGAGAAGGCGCGCCGCCGCGCGATGCAGGCGGCGCGCGACACTGCCGCCGAACTCTTGAACCTGTACGCCCTTCGCGCGGCGCGCGAGGGCCACGCGTTCAACTTCTCGCTGCACGACTACGAAGCCTTCGCCGAGGGCTTCGGCTACGAGGAGACGCCCGACCAGGCCGCCGCGATCGCCGCGGTGATGGCCGACATGCAGTCGGGCAAGCCGATGGACCGGCTGGTGTGCGGCGACGTCGGCTTCGGCAAGACCGAAGTCGCGCTGCGCGCCGCCTTCATGGCGGTGATGGGCGGCTATCAGGTCGCGGTGCTGGTGCCGACCACGCTGCTCGCCGAGCAGCACTTCAACAACTTCTCCGACCGCTTCTCCCCCTGGCCGGTGAAACTCGCCGAGCTGTCGCGCTTCCGCACCGCCAAGGAGCAGGCAGCCGCACTCAAGGCGCTGGCCGACGGCAGCATCGACATCGTCATCGGCACCCACCGGCTGATCCAGAAGGACGTGAAATTCGCCCGCCTGGGACTGGTGATCCTCGACGAGGAACACCGCTTCGGCGTGCGCCAGAAGGAACAATTGAAGGCGCTGCGCGCCGAGGTCGACGTGCTGACGCTGACCGCGACGCCGATCCCGCGCACGCTGGCGATGTCGCTCGAGGGCATCCGTGACTTTTCGGTGATCGCCACCGCGCCACAGAAGCGGCTGGCGGTGAAGACTTTCGTCCAGCCCTTCTCCGGCGGGCTCATCCGCGAAGCCGTGCTGCGCGAGCTCAAGCGCGGCGGCCAGGTGTATTTCCTGCACAACGAGGTCAGCACGATCGAGGCCATGCGTGAGCGCCTGGAAAAGCTCCTGCCCGAGGCGCGCATCCGCGTCGGCCACGGCCAGCAGAGCGAGCGCGAGCTCGAACAGGTGATGCGCGACTTCTACCAGCAGCGCTTCGACATCCTCCTGTGCACGACCATCATCGAGACCGGCATCGACATCCCGACCGCCAACACCATCCTCATCAACCGCGCCGACAAGTTCGGGCTGGCCCAGTTGCACCAGCTCAGGGGCCGCGTCGGCCGCTCGCACCACCAGGCCTTCGCGTATCTGCTGGTCGAGGAAGACCGCACGCTGACGCCGCAGGCGAAGAAGCGGCTGGAAGCCATTCAATTGATGGAGGAACTCGGCTCCGGCTTCCACCTCGCGCGCCATGACCTGGAGATCCGCGGCGCCGGCGAGGTGCTGGGCGAGAAGCAGAGCGGCGAAATCCTCGAAGTCGGCTTCTCGCTCTACAACGACATGCTGGCGGGCGCGGTGGCGAGCCTCAAGGCCGGCCGCGAACCCGACATGAGCCAGCCGCTCGGCGTCGTCTCCGAAATCAACCTGCACACCCCGGCGCTGCTGCCCACCGACTACTGCCCCGACGTGCACGAGCGCCTGGTGCTGTACAAGCGGCTCGCCAGCGTGCAGCACGCCGAGGACCTGAGCGCGCTGCAGGAAGAACTCATCGACCGCTACGGCCCCCTGCCCGACCCCACGCGCGCGCTGCTCGACACCCACCAGCTGCGGCTCGCCGCCAAGCCGCTCGGCATCGTCAAGGTCGACGCCAGCAGCGATGGCATCTTGCTGCAGTTCGTGCCGCAGCCGCCGATCGATCCCGGCCGTATCATCCAGCTCATCCAGACCCGGCGCGACATCAAGCTGGCGGGCGAAAACCGCCTGCGCTGGAGCGTGGCCTCCGCAGCACCCGAGGTGCGTGCGGCCAACGTCGTCACCTTCTTCAACCTGTTGAAATAGCCTTCAGCCATGAACCTGATCGTGCAGGGACCCGACGTCCCCACCCCCGAGCTCAAGCACCTCGCCAAGCTGACCGGCGCCACGGCCATCGAGGCGGTGACGCCGACCGCCTTCCGCCTCGTCGGCGCCGATCCCGGCCAGCGCGACGCCGTCGCCGCCTACTGCGAGGAACACGGCCACGATCACGGCTGGGTGCCGGCCGAGCGCCGCATCGGCGATTTCGGGCTGCTGGTGATGGACATGGATTCGACGCTCATCACCATCGAGTGCATCGACGAAATCGCCGACATGCAGGGGCTGAAGCCGCAGGTGTCGGCGATCACCGAATCGGCCATGCGCGGCGAGATCGACTTTGCCGAAAGCCTGCGCCGCCGGGTGGCGCTGCTCGAAGGCCTCGACCAGTCGGCGCTGCAGCGGGTGTACGACGAGCGCCTGCAGCTCTCGCCCGGCGCCGAAACGCTGCTCGCCGCCGCACGCGCGGCCGGGATCAAGACCCTGCTCGTCTCCGGCGGCTTCACCTTCTTCACCGAGCGCCTCATGCCGCGCCTCGGCCTCGACTACACGGCAGCCAACACCCTGGAGGTCGCCGGCGGCAAGCTCACCGGCCGCGTGCTCGGCACCATCGTCGACGCCCAGGGTAAGGCCGACTGGCTCAAGCGCGTGCGCAGCGAGCTGGGCCTGACGAAAGATCAGGTCGTCGCCATGGGCGACGGCGCCAACGACCTGAAAATGATGGCCGAAGCCGGCGTCAGCATCGCCTACCGGGCCAAGCCGGTGGTGCGCGCGCAGGCCACCCACGCGCTCAACCGCGTGGGACTGGAGGGCGCGGTGCCCCTGCTCGGCGGAGCCGGGACGGGACATTAAAGAAAACGGGACGGCGGCCGTTAAACCATTCAGTCTTTACCCCGTCTCAGGTTCAACCCCCCGCGATCAGGATTCTTCCGTGAAAATCGACAAGCGCATCACCCCTCCCGCCGCCTCGAAAGTGTCCTCCGTGAAGGGCAAGGGCGGCGGCAAATCGACCTCCCAGGCCGCCGGCGGCGACTCGGTCAGCGTGAGCGAGTCCAGCTCGCAGGTACGCGCCCTGGAAGCCCAGCTGGCGGCGATCGACGTCACCGACGCCGGCAAGGTCGAATCGGTCAAGGCGGCGCTCGCCGACGGCAGCTTCACCGTCGATGCCGAAGTCGTGGCGGACCGCCTGATCGACCACACCAAGGAAACCCTGCGCAAGCGGCCGCGCAAGAAGTAAGCCGCCTGCGCCCGCAACGCGCCCGCCGCCCGGCGGGCTTTTTGTTGGCCGGCTGGCCTAGAATTCGGTCTTCACCATTTGCCGATGGGTAAGCGCATGAACGAAATCACCCTCACCGTGACCGGCATGACCTGCGGCGGCTGCGTCGCCAGCGTGCAACGCGTGCTCTCCGCCGTGCCCGGCGTACAAAGCGCCGAGGTTACCCTCGATCCGGGCCGCGCGCGCGTGGTCTACGACCCCGCCCGCACCGACCGCGCCACGCTGGAAAAAGCCGTGGTCGCCGCCGGCTTCGGCATCGCCTAAGGCTGCTGCGCCTCCCCGCACAGCGTCTCCAGCGGCGCCGGCCGGTGCACGGCATTGCCCTGCACGTAATCCACGCCCAGCTGCTGCAGCACCGCCAGCGCGGCGTCCGACTCGACGTATTCGGCCACGGTTTTCAGCCCCATCTGGTGGCCGATGCGGTGGATCGCCTCGACCATGTAGCGGTCGATGGGATTGGTCGCGATGTCGCGCACGAAAGCACCGTCGATCTTGAGGAAGTCGACGTCGAGGTTGCGCAAATAGCCGAACGAAGACAGACCGCTGCCGAAGTCATCGAGGGCGAAGCGGCAGCCGAAGGCGCGCATCGCCCCGATGAAATCGTTGACCACGGCGAGGTTGCCGATCGCTGCGGTCTCGGTGATCTCGAAGCACAGGTGCGGCCCGAGCGCCGGCGTGCGCTCCAGGTGCTCCAGCAGCATGCGGCGGAAGGTCGGGTCCTTGAGCGAGGCGCCCGATAGGTTGACCGCGAACTGACAGAACTGCTCTGCGCTGCGCAGCTTCAGATAGCGCTGGCACACGCGCAGGGTTTCCTCGATCACCCAGCTGTCGAGCGCGGGCATAATGGCAAAGCGCTCGGCCGCCGGGATAAAGGCCATGGGCAGGATTTCGCTGCCGTCGTCGTCGAGCATGCGCAGCAGCAGTTCGACGTGGCGGCCGGTCTCCGGCATGCCGTCGGTGCGGCGGATCTCCTGCCACGACAGGCGCAGGCGGTTGTCCTCGAGCGCCCGCTGGATGCGCGCCATCCATTGCATTTCGCCGCGGTGACGCGCCAGGTCGGTGTCGCGGGTTTCGTACACGTGGATCTGGTTGCGGCCGTGGTCCTTGGCCAGGTAGCAGGCTGAATCCGCCGCCGAAAGCAGGCTCGCGGTCGAACCGCTGTCGCGGGTGACTGCGACCACGCCGACGCTCATGCCAACCGCGAAAATACGGTCGCCCCATTTGAAGCGGAAGCGCTGCACGTCGGCACGGAAGGCGTCGACCACTTCAAGCGCGTCCTGCACGCTGCAGTTTTCCAGCAGCAGCGCGAACTCGTCCCCGCCGAGACGCGCCAGCGTGTCGCGCTCGCGCAGGTTCCCACGCAGCAGCAGCGCCAGCTGGCGCAGCAGCTCGTCGCCGGCGGCGTGCCCACAGGTGTCGTTGATGACTTTGAACTGGTCGAGGTCCATGTAGCACAGCACGTGCTCGCGGCCCTGCTGCAAGGCCGATTGCAGCAGGCGTTCCAGGCGCTGTTCGAACTCGCGGCGATTGATGAGGCCAGTCAGCACGTCGTGACTCGCCTGATAGGTGAGCCGCGCGGTGGCCTGGTCGATCTTTTCCTGCATCTGGTCCTGCATCGCCTGCAGGTGGGCCGCCATGTCGTTGACTCCCGCCTGTAGCCGGCCGAGCTCGGCGCGACCGCTGAGCGCCACGCGCTCGTTCAGGTGGCCGGCGCCGATACGATTGACGGTCTGGCTGAGGTCGAGGATCGGCCCAGTGATCTGGCGGCCGATGCGCCAGGCGAGGAACACGCTCACCGCGAGTCCAGCCAGCAGGATCAGCAGGTTGTCGCGGATGGCCTCGCGCTGGCTGGCGAGGGTGCTGGCGCGCGAGACGTTCAAGCCCACCCAGCCGATCATCAGGCTGCGCGGACTCCTCTCCGTCAGGGCCTCGTCGCCCGCGGCAAAGTCGTCGACCGCCACTTCGGTGCGCGTGACCGGCATGTAATACACCAGGCGTTCCGGATATTCGATCGCATGCAGGCGGTCGGGCGGCAGGCCGGTGCGCGCCGGCTCGGCCCAGGTGCCCGTGCCGACGTCCGCCAGGCGCACGCCGTTCTCGTCGAACACCGCCACCCCCAGCACGTCGGGCTCGACGACGGCCTTCTCCAGCAGGGTCTGCAGTACCTCGATGTTGTTCGAGGCGACGCCGTACTCGGCGGCCGGCGCCAACTGGCGCGTGATCGCCGCTGCGCGCGCGCGCAGCGATTCGTCGAGGTCGTCGATCTTCCCGCTGATGAGCTGGAACAGCAGCAGCAGGCCGATGATCGCCACCGGGACCAAGGCCAGGCCGATCACGCGACCCCGAATTCCGACAGAAAACGCCCTCATGGACGTGCCCCCATGCGGGCCGCCAGCTCGGCTTCCGACACGAGCGGAATCCCCAGCGAGCGGCCGACTTTCTCGTTGATGGAAATGCTGAAATAGACCGGGTACGCCGGCACCGGCAGCCGCACGGCGCCGCCCTGCAGCGCGGCGACCACCGTTTCGGCGGCCTGCTGCCCGATCTGTGCCGGGCTGGCGTGCAGCGCGAGCAGCGCCCCCGCCCGCGTCATGGAGCGCGAATATCCCATCACGGGCGTGCGGTAGCGATAGGTCGTGAGGAACAGGCTTTGCGCCGTGCTGCGGTTGAACACCCGGGGATCCGCCACCGCCAGCAGCAGGTCGGCGTCGGGCAGCAGGTTTTCCAGAGTGGGCAGCAGGCGTTCTTCATCGGTCGGCAGCAGCGCCGACACCAGATCGAGTCGCTGCGCCCGCAGCGCCGCGTCGAGTTCCGGAACGAGCTGGGCCTGCTCGCTGCCCAGCAGCACGCCGACGCGGCGCACCTCGGGCAGGGCGAGCCGGATCAGGGCGGCCTGGCGGTCGAGGGGCTGGTCGACGTAGATCGCGGACAGCTCGCGCCGGCCGCCTGCGGCGAGCAGCCCCCGGCCGGTCTTCAAGTACCACACGCGCGGGACCATCGCCGCCAGCACTGGCGTGCGGATCGGCAGCGCGGCAACGGCCTCGGTCGCCCGCACGCCCACGGCGACGACCACCTGCGCGCCGGCGAGCAGGGGCGCAGTCAGCGCGTCCGCGTACACCGGGTAGTAGCCATGCGGCGAATCGTCGAGCTGGAGGCGCATCGCCTGGTAGGCTTCCTGGTAGGGCGCGCTGTCCTCGCTCAGCACCACCGCCACGCGCGCGGCGGATGCCTGCGGGGCGAGGAACAGTCCGAACGCGAAGGCGAGGAGCAGCGGCACGAGGCCGTGAAAGGGGGCCCAGCCCGACAGCCGTCGGAAGGTCAATCGCCCACCTGCTGCGCGGTCCACAGGCACGCGCCCTTGCTTTCCTTGTCGATCGCCGCCAGCAGGTCGGCGTGGGCGGCGCATTCCTCGGCGCTCGCCGGCAGGACCAGCGGGCGCGGACGCGCGCGAACGCGCGCGGCGTCGGCGCGGCCATGCGACGCGTCGAGGCCGATCGACAGGCTTTCCTGCCCGCGCGTCAGCGCCAGATACACCGCCGCCAGCAGTTCGCAGTCGAGCAGCGCGCCGTGCAGCGTACGCGCGGCGTTGTCGACGCCGTAGCGCTTGCACAGGGCGTCGAGGTTGTTACGCTGGCCGGGGTGCAGCGCCTTCGCCATGGCGAGCGTGTCGGTGACGCCGTCGCACCAGTCGGTCAGCGGCGGCATGTCGAGCAGCCGCAGCTCCATGTTGAGAAAGCCGACGTCGAAGGGCGCGTTGTGGATGATGAGTTCGGCGCCCTGGATGAAATCGACGAACTCGCGGACGATGTCGGCGAAGCGCGGCTTGTCGGCGAGAAACTCCGGCGTGATGCCGTGCACCTGCATCGCCCCGGCGTCGATGTCGCGCTCGGGGTTCACGTAGCGGTGCAGGTGATTGCCGGTGAGCCGGCGGTTGACCATTTCCACCGCCGCCACCTCGATGACGCGATGTCCCTGGTTGGGATCGAGGCCAGTGGTCTCCGTGTCCAGAATGATTTGCCGCATGTTCCGCTTCAGTGTTGTTGTTGTGCCTGCAGCACGCCCTGGTTGGCCAGTTGATCGGCGCGTTCGTTCTCGGGGTGGCCGGCGTGGCCGCGCACCCACTTCCATTCGATCTGGTGCAACTGCGCCAGGGCATCCAGCTGCAGCCAGAGATCCTGGTTCTTCACCGGCTTGCCGTCGGCGGTGCGCCAGTTGCGCCGCTTCCAGCCGGGCATCCACTCGCTCACGCCTTTCTGCACGTATTGCGAGTCGGTGTGGACCTCCACCGTCGACGGCCGCTTGAGCGACTCCAGCGCGCGGATGACCGCGGTCATTTCCATGCGGTTGTTGGTGGTGTTGGCTTCGCCGCCGCAGATTTCCTTGCGGTGCGCGCCCGCCACCAGCAGCGCGCCCCAGCCGCCCGCGCCGGGATTGCCCTTGCAGGCGCCGTCGCTGTAGATGTAGATGGTATCAGCGCTCACGGCGTATCCGATACTGGCTCAGGTTGACGACCTTGGCCGCCGGCGACAGCAGGCGCTGGGTCACCGGCGTCTTCCACTCGGGGAGGATCACGTGCATGCCGTGCACGCGCTTCACCGCCTGCAGGAAGTAGACGCCGCCGCCCATCGCCCACCAGCGGTCGCCGGCGGGTTCCATGAAGCGCAGGCGACGCAGCCAGGTTTCGCGGTTGATCGGCGGACGGTAGCAGCACATGCTGCCGGCCGCGACTTCGAGGCCCAGGAGCACCATCCAGTCCTTCACCCGCGACACGTTGAGGAAGTTGCCGTTCCACGGATAGCCGCGTTCGCCGCCCTGCAGGATGCGCGCGAGCCCCCACAGGCTGCGCGGGTTGAAGCCGGACAGCACGAGGCGCCCCTCGGGGCGCAGCACGCGTTCGGCCTCGCGCAGCACCTGGTGCGGGTTGGCGCTGAATTCGAGCACGTGCGGCAGCAGCAGCAGGTCGAGCGACTGACATTCGAAAGGCAGGAACATCGGATCGGCGCGCACGCCGGCAGGCTCGACCGCGCAGGTCACGCGCAGGGGAATGCGGCTGTTGCGCAGGAAGTCGAGTTGCGGCAACCCGACCTGCACGGCGTTGAAGCCGAACACGTCGGATACGGCGTTGTCGTAATAGCGTTGCTCGCGGAACAGCAGGTGCTGCCCCAGCGGCGATTCAAACCATTCCGTATTCAGCCTGGATAACATAGCCTGTCCTTTTCTTGTCGCCCTGCTTCGCCATGTTGACCCTCGTTTCCCTGCCCGCCTTCGACGACAACTACATCTGGGTGTGGCACGACGACCGCCACGCCGTCGCCGTCGATCCCGGTGATCCAGATCCGCTGATCGATTTTCTCGATACCCGCGGGCTCGATCTGGCGGCCGTGCTGATCACCCATCACCACCGCGATCATACTGGCGGCAACGCCACGCTGCGTCAACGCTACGGCTGTGCCATCCACGCGCCGGACAACCCGCGCATCCCGGCCGTCACCCACACGGTGCGCGGCGGCGACGTCGTCGAGATCGCGGCGCCGGCGCTGCACTTCGACGTCCTCGCCACGCCGGGCCACACGCTCGATCACGTCAGCTACGTCGGCCACGGCTGCGTGTTCTGCGGCGACACCGTGTTCGGCTGCGGCTGCGGCAAGCTGTTCGAGGGCACGCCGGCGATGATGGCGGCGAGCCTGGACGCCATTTTAGCCTTGCCGGACGAAACGCGGGTCTGCTGCGCGCACGAATACACGCTCGCCAACATCGCATTCGCCAAGACGATCGATGGCAGCAACCCTGCCCTGCTCGAACGCGAGCGCGCCGACCGCGCACTGCGCGCAGAAAATCGCCCGACCCTGCCCTCGACGCTGGCGCTGGAACGCGCGACCAATCCCTTCCTGCGCTTCCACGACCGGGACATGATCGCCTTCGCGACGAACTACCTCGATCGCCCGCACCCCACACCCGCCGAGGTGTTCGGCGCGATCCGCGCGGCCAAGGACGCGTGGGACGGTTGACCGCCCGCCCGCGGGGCCCTTACGATGCCGGCATGTCCGCGCCGTCCCGCCGTCCGTTTCCCCGCCTCCTGACCGCCCTGCTCGCGCTGGCCCTGTGCCCGCCGGCGCTGGCCGTGGAGACGCAGGGCGGCGTGGCCCTGCTGGAATGGCACGACGGCACGCCGGACGACAGCGCCGCGCCCCTGGCGCACGACGATGTCTGGCAGCGCATCCGCGACGGCTTCCGCATCGACGACACCGCCACGCCCAACCCCCTGCTGCCCGAGCACCAGGCCTGGTTCGCCGCCCGCCCGCAAAACGTCGAGCGCCTCGCCGAGCGCGCCCGTCCCTACCTCTACCACATCGTCGAGGAAATCGAGCGACGCGGCATGCCGATGGAGCTCGCGCTGCTGCCGATGATCGAAAGCGCCTTCGTGCCGACTGCGCTGTCGCGCTCGGCTGCCTCCGGCATCTGGCAGTTCATCCCTTCCACCGGTCGCCACTACGGCCTCCGGCAGGACCACTGGTACGACGGCCGCCGCGACTTCACCGCCGCGACCAACGCCGCGCTCGACTACCTCGGCAAGCTCTTCCTCGATTTCGGCGACTGGCAGCTCGCGTTGGCCGCGTACAACTGCGGCGAAGGCTGCGTCGCCCGCGCGATCCAGAAGAACGCCCAGCTGGGCCTGCCGACCGACTACCCCAGCCTCGCGCTGCCCGAGGAAACGCGCAACTACGTGCCCAAGCTCCTCGCGCTGCGCAACCTGATGCGCGACCCCGCGGTGCACGCCATCGCCATCCAGCCCCTGCCGAACCAGCCCTATTTCAGCGCGGTGACCGTGCACGCGAGCCTCGACCTGCATTCGGCCGCACGCCTCGCCGACATGAGCAGCGAGGAGTTCTACGCGCTGAACGCCGCGTTCCCGCGCAAGATCATCCGCTCCGACACGCCGGTGAACCTCTTGGTGCCGGTCGACAAGGCCGACACCTTCCAGCGCAACCTCGAAGCCGGCCAGTGGGATTCCTGGCAGCCGTATCAGGCGAAAAAGGGCGAACGCCCGGAAGAGATCGCCCAGCGCTTCGGCATCAGCGTCGAGCGCCTGCTGGAACACAACCCGGTGCAACTGAAGCGCGGCAAGCTGAAACAGGCGCAGGCCATCCTGGTGCCGGTGCGCCGGCAGGCCGCGTCGAAGCCGGCGCCAGGTGCCGCGCAGGCGCACATCGTCGCGCGCGGCGAGACCCTGTTCGGCATCGCGCGCCGCCATGGCCTGACGGTCGACCAACTCGCGGCAGCCAATCCCGGGCTCGACAGCGCGACGCTGCGCCCCGGCCAGACCCTGCGCCTGGCGCCGGAGCCACCCGCCTCGCCGCTGCGGCTGGCGAGCCTGCGCGTGTCCGCCGCGCCGACGGCCGAGCCCGTGCCCTACACCGTCGCGCGCGGCGACACCCTGTTCGGCATCGCGCGCCGCCATCAGGTCAGCGTGGCCGACCTGCAGGCGTGGAACCCCGAACTCGCCGGCGCGACGCTGCGTCCGGGCCAGACCCTGATCGTCGCCCAGCCCTGATCGGCTCAGCCGGGCGGTGGCGGTTCGTCGCTCTTGTCCGACATCAGCAGCGTCATCCCCACCGCGGCGAGCACCATCCACAGCACTGCCGCCCAGATGCCGAGCGCGTCCGACAGCGGCCCCATGAAGAACAGCGTCAACATGGCGACGGCGAGGATGCCGTTGCCGAGCCAGAAATTGCGTCCACGCTGGTTGTTCATCCGACGTTTCCTTGCTTGATTCAGGTACGCTGCGCCGCCACCCAGTGGCAGCGCACCCAATGCCCGTCGCCCAGGTCGGTCGGCGCGGGATAGGTTTCGCGACACGCTGCGCTGGCGTGCGCGCAGCGCGGATGAAAATGGCAGCCGGTAGGCGGATTCAGCGGAGACGGCTGGTCACCCGCCAGGCGGATGATGCCCTCGCCCGCCCCGGGCTCGAGGCGCGGCACCGCGCTCACCAGCGCCTGCGTGTAGGGATGGCGCGGCGCGCGCAGCACGTCGGCGGCCGGGCCGTGCTCGACGATGCGGCCGAGGTACATCACCGCCACCTCGTGCGCGAGGTACTCGACCACCGCGAGGTTGTGGGTGATGAAGAGGTAGGCGAGCCCGAGCGAGTCCTGCAGGTCCCGCAGCAGGTTGAGGATCTGCGCCTGCACCGACACGTCGAGCGCGCTGGTCGGCTCGTCGCAGATCAGCAGCCGCGGCGACACCGCGAGCGCACGCGCGATGGCGATGCGCTGGCGCTGGCCGCCGGAAAAGGCGTGCGGATAGCGGCTGCCGGCGTCGTCCGGCAGGCCCACCTGGGCGAGCAGGCGCGCGACGGCGTCGCGGCGTTCACCCGGCGTGCCGACGTTGAGCGCGTCCATGCCCTCGAGCAGGATGTCGGCCACGCGCATGCGCGGGTTGAGCGAGCTGAACGGGTCCTGGAACACCATCTGCGCCTGCCGCCGCAGGCTGGCCACGTTGGCGGCTGTGATGGCTTCGCCCGCGAGCGCAACCGAGCCGGCGGTCGGCTCGATCAGGCGCAGCAATGCCTTGCCGACGGTGGTCTTGCCGCAGCCTGATTCGCCCACCAGCGCGAGCGTGCGCCCGGCATCGATCGCGAGCGAGACGTCGTCGACCGCGCGCACGTGGCCGACGGTGCGTTGGATCAGGCCGCGACGGATGGGGAAATGCACCTTGAGGCCGTCGACCGCGAGCAGCGGTTCGGCCGCCTGCACGACACGCTGCGCGCCGGCGCTGCGCGCGGCCGCCGCCGGCAGGCTGCCGGCCAAGTGGCAGCGCACGCGCTGCGCGCCGAGCGTCTGCCAGCCGGGCGACTCGGTGCGGCAGCGGTCCTGCGCGTGCGGGCAGCGCGGCGCGAAACGGCAGCCGCGGAAGTCGGCGTCGAGCCTGGGCACCTGGCCGGGAATCGTCGTCAGGCGCCCGCCGTCGCCGGGCCGCGGCAGCGCCGCGAACAGCATGCGGCTATAGGGATGCTGGGGCGAGGCGAAGAACGCGTCGCGCGCGCCCTCCTCCACCAGTTCGCCCGCGTACATCACGCCGACGCGGTCGGCGTTCTCGGCGACCACACCCAGATCGTGCGTGATCAACAGCATGCCCATCTGCCGGTCGGCCTTGAGCTGGCGCAGCACGTCGAGCACCTGTGCCTGGATGGTGACGTCGAGCGCCGTCGTCGGCTCGTCGGCGATCAGCAGCTTCGGTTCGCCGGCGAGCGCCATCGCGATCATCGCGCGCTGGCGCAGGCCGCCGGAAAGTTCGAAGGGATAGCTGTCGAGTCGGCGCGCGGCGTCAGGCACGCCGACGGCATCGAGCAGCGCACGCGCAGCATCGCGTGCCGCCATGCCCGCGAGACGGCGATGACGCACCAGCGCCTCGACGATCTGGTCGCCGACGGTGATGACCGGGTTCAACGCCAGCATCGGCTCCTGGAAGATCATCGCCATGCCGCCGCCGCGCACGTCGCGCATGTCGGATTCGGGCAGCGCGCGCACGTCGGTGCCGTCGAGTGTCACGCGGCCCGCGCTCACGTGGCCGCCGTCCGGCAGCAGGCGCATCAGCGAGAGCGCCGTCATCGACTTGCCGCAGCCGGATTCGCCGAGCAGCGCGTAGGTTTCGCCTGCGGTAATCTCGAAGCTCACGCCATCTACGACGCGCGCGCCGCCGATGTCGGTGACGAGGCCCTCGACCTGCAGCAGCGGCTTCACCGGCGGCCTCCCAGGCGCGGGTCGAAAGCGTCGCGCACGCCGTCGGCAAACAGGTTGGCCGCGAGCACCAGCGTGAACATGAAGACGAAGGCGGCGCCGAGCTGCCACCACACGACAGGCTCGCGCGCGAGCTCCAGTCGCGCGCCGTTGATCATGTTTCCCCAACTGTACATCGAGGGATCGACGCCGACGCCGACGTAGGACAGCACCGCCTCGGCGAGCACCAGGCCGGAAAAGTCGAGCACGATCGCGATCAGCACCAGGTGGAAGACGTTGGGGAAGATGTGGCGGCCGAGGATGCGCGTGTGCGACACGCCGAAGGCACGCGCCGCCTCGACGTAGTCGAGCGTGCGCAGCTTGAGCGTCTCGCCGCGCAGCAGCCGGGCAAGGCCCGTCCAGCTCGTCACGCCCATGATGAGGCACAGCGCGAGGAGCCGAATGTCGGCGCGCGCCGCGGCGGTGTCGAACAGCTCCGGGTTCGACTCGATGTAGACCTGCACGATCAGCACCGCCGCGGCGATAAGCAGCACGCCGGGAATGGAATTCAGCACGGTGTAGACGTACTGAATGAGGTCGTCGACCCAGCCGCGGAAGTAGCCTGCTGCGATGCCGAGCCCGATCGCCAGCGGCAGCGTGACCAGCGTGGTGAGCGTGCCGATCACCAGGCCCGTGCGGATGCTCTTCAGGCTGATGTAGAGCACGTCCTGACCCACCTTGTCGGTGCCGAGCACGTGATAGCCAGCGGCGAGCTGGGCGAGCACCGCGCCCAGCACGACGAGCACGGTGCCAAGGCCGACCAGAGTGCGCGCCGGCCAGCCGAGACGACCGCGCCGCCAGTCGGCGAGCCAGGCGGATACGGCCATGCCACGTCGATGCGCGCGCCAGACGGCGAACAGGCCAAATAACACAAGGCTTGCCGCCAGGCCCTGCACAACACCGACCGCCACACGCCACATGATGTCAGGGAGCCGTTCCTCGGGCGAGCTCAGATGCGCGCCGCCGTACTGCAGACGCGGGTAATCGCGCACCGACACGCCGTCGCGCTCGACGAACTCCTTGGCGTAGCCGTGCATCGCCAGCGGCGCCGAATAGGTCTTCTCCTTCTGCGTGCGCAGCTCGCCGACCAGCGCGTCGAACACCGAGAGCACCTCGACCGAGTACTGCGGCTTGTCGGGCGGGCTGTCGGGCAGCTTTTCCCGGTAGTGCAGCGAATCGAGCAGTCCGATGACGACGAACACGCCCAGGATCAGCGCGGCCCCCATCGCCATCGGCCGCTGCGCCACGCTGCGCCAGGGCGCGAGGAGGTGTTCCTGGCGGCGGATCGCCCACACCAGTCCCACCACGGCAACGAGCAGCGCGAAAATCAGCGCGTCGGTCCACAGGATCACCGGCATGACGTTCATTGCAGCCTCACCCGCGGATCGACCCAGGAATACGAAATGTCGGTGAGGATGAGGCCGACGATGTAGAGGAAGGAACCGAGGAAGACCATCGCCCGCACCACGGCGAAGTCCTGCGCCTGGATCGCGTCGATGGTGTAGCTGCCGAGACCCGGGATGCCGAAGAAGGACTCGGTGATGAGGCTGCCCATGAAGAGCAGCGGCAGCACCACCACCGCGCCGGTGAGGATGGGGATCATGCCGTTCTTCAGCACGTGGCGGAACAGCACGCGCACCTCGCTCAAACCTTTGGCGCGCGCGGTGCGCACGTAGTCCTTGCCGATTTCCTCCAGAAAAATGGTGCGGTACCAGCGCGCGCCGCTGCCGATGCCCGCGACCACGCTCACCAGCACCGGCAGCACGATGAACTTCCAGGCATCGATCCCGTCGGCGAAGCCCGAGATCGGCAGCAGGTTCCACAGTTTGGCGACGAAATACTGCCCGGCGATGATGTAGAACAGGCCCGAGATCGACATCAGCACCACGCACAGCACCACGCCCCAGAGATCCAGGTAGGTCGAGCGGAAGAACACCATCAGCAGCGCGAAGGTGATGTTGACCAACAGGCCGATGACAAACACCGGCAGCGCGATCGCGAGGCTCGGCCCCATGCGGGTCTGGGTTTCGGTGCCGATGTCGCGGCCGTCGTCGCCCTTGCCGAACTCGAACGCGAACATCGCCGCCGAGTGCTGGAAGAAGATGGTGTCGGTGACTTGCGCTACGCCTTCGGCTTCGCGGTTGAGCAACAAGGGTTTGTCGTAGCCGTGCTCGGTCTTCCAGCGCTCGATCGCCTCGGGCGTCACGTGCTTGGCGCCAAGCTGCAGCCGCGCCATGTCGTCGGGCGTGTTGACGACGAAGAACAGCGTGAAGGTGAGCAAATTCACCCCGATCAGGATCGGAATCGCGTACAGCAGGCGGCGCAGGATGTAGGCCCCCATCAGGCCACCTTCCTTTCATGCCGGCGCCAGGCGATCGCCGCCGGCGCGATCACCGCGACGACGACGAGCCCCATCAGGACAATCGGCCACAGCACCGGATCGTTCCACTGCGCCCGGCGCTCGGCGCGCAACTCGGGGTCGATGCGGCGGTATTTCAGGGTGTTGTTCGCCATCAGGTTGGGCTTCACGTTGTGCACCCAGCCGTGGCGCAGGCCGAAGGATTTCGGGTAGTAGGCGAAGATCCACGGCGCATCGCGGCGCACGATTTCCAGCATGTCATCGATCACCGCCTGACGCTCGGGACCGTTGGCCATGTCCTTCATGCGTTCGAACAGGCGGTTGAATTCCGGATTGTCGTAGTTGGCCGCGTTCTCGCCGCCGCTGCCGACCTTCTTGTGCGGGCCATAGAGCAGGAACAGGAAATTCTCCGGGTCCGGGTAGTCGGCATTCCAGCCCCATTCGAAGATCTGCGCGTTGCCCTTGCGGATCTTGTCCTGGAAGCGGTTGTAGTCGGTGCCGCGCACCACCAGTTGCACGCCGAGCTTGTCGAGCTGCTTCTTGATCCAGTCGAGCCGCGCTTTCGCATCAGGCCCGCTCGCCATGGTGTCGAAATACAGCACCAGCGGCTCGCCGGTTTTTGCGCTGCGGCCATTCGGATAACCCGCCTCGGCGAGCAGCTGCCGCGCGACCTCGATCGGCTTGCGCCGGATCTGCCCGTCGCGTGCCTCGTAGACGTAGGGATTGAGTCCGGCCTCGCCCTCGACGTGGCCGAAGATGCCGGGCGGGATCGGCCCCTGCGCGGGACTGCCGCGGCCGTTGAGAAAGATGGAAATGAACTCGTCGTAGTCGAACGCGATGGAAATCGCCTGGCGCAGCTTCCGGCGGTCCTCGCCCAACCCACCGACGACCGGATCGAGCATGTTGAAGCCCACGTACCAGAGCGAGGACGCCGCCACGGTGATGAGGCGGATGTCCTTGTCGCGCATGCTGTCGGTGAGCTGCGGATCGCCGCCCGACCCGAACTGGATCGCCTGGTCGAAGCTGTCCGAGCTGATGCCCGAGCTGTCGTAGTAGCCTTGCAGGAACTTGCTCCAGTAGGGAATGGTTTCCTTCTCCAGGCTGAAGACGGCGGCGTCGAGGAAAGGTAGCGGCTTGCCGGCGTCCGCAAGCAGCCCAGCCGCGCGGTCCTCCTCGCTGCCGTCGACCGGGTAGGTCTCACCGTGGAAATGCGGGTTCTTCTTCAGCACCATGCGGCGATTGGGGTCGTTCTCGGCGAGGTAGAACGGCCCGGTGCCGACCGGCTGCCAGTCGAGGGTGAGGTTGCGCTCGGCCATGCCGGGCTGCGTGTAGAACGTCTCGGCTTCCCACGGCACCGGCGCAAAAAACGGCATCGCCAGCCAGTAGAGGAACTGCGGGTACTTGCCCCGGATGCGGATGCGGTAGGTGTAGCGGTCGATCACCTCGGCGCCGGCGAGCGGGAAGTCGGCCAGGTTCAGGGGCGCATCCGGCTTGTCCTTCGCCGCCTGCTGCAGTGCCTCGCCGAGTGCCTTGAGGCCGACGATGTGCTCGCTCATCAGGCCGTAGATCGGCGAGCTGAGCCTGGGGTCAGCCAACCGCTTGATCTGGTAGACGTAGTCGGCGGCGACCAGCTCGCGCGTGCCGGTGTATTCGAAATCGCCGATGCGGCGCTTGCCGGCCAGATCCGCCGCGCTGAGCGCGTGGTAGCGATAGCGCCCCGCTTCGTCCTGCGCGAAGGCCGGGTGCGGCTGGTAGCGAATGCCGGGACGGATGCGGATGTCGTAATGGCTCTCGGCGATCGCCGCCGACGGCGCGTCGTCCGGCAGCGGCTTGCCCGCCGCGTCGAAGAAGCGCGGCGTCGGCACCGCCTCGGCGGTCAGCGGAATGAGTGCGTAGGGGCGCTTGAGGAAGTGGTACTGCAGCGGCGGCTCGTAGATCTGGCCAGTGAACTCGACCTCGTTGGAACTGTAGGAGCGCGCGGGATCGAGATGTTTGGGACGCTCGGCGAAGGCACTGTAGAGCACGTTGGCGTCGGGCTCGTGCCCCGGATAGGGATTGTTCCAGGCGTCGGAACAGCCCACCAGCAGACCCAGCCCCAGGAGGAGAATGCCTTTCAGCGTCATGGCGCAAGTGTACCCAAGCGCGGTGCCAGCGTCAGCCGGTATAATCCGCCCCTGCTTCATTTTCCGAGATCACCATGGGATTCCTGACAGGCAAGCGTTTGCTCATCACCGGCGTCATTTCCAACCGCTCCATCGCCTACGGTATCGCGGCCGCATGCAAGCGCGAGGGCGCCGAGCTCGCCTTCACGTACCAGGGCGAGCGCATCAAGGACCGCGTCACCGAGTTCGCCAAGGAATTCGGCTCTGACCTGGTATTCCCCTGCGACGTCGGCAGCGACGAGCAGATCGACGCCCTGTTCGCCGAACTCGGCAAGCACTGGGACGGCTTCGACGGCTTGGTGCACTCGATCGCGTTTGCACCGAAGGAGGCGCTGTCGGGCGACTACCTTTCCGCCGTCACCCGCGAAAACTTCCGCATCGCCCACGACATCAGCTCGTACAGCTTTGCTGCGCTCGCCAAGGCCGCGCTGCCGATGATGGAAGGTCGCAACGCGGCGCTCCTGACCCTGTCCTACCTCGGCGCCATCCGCTCGGCGCCGAACTACAACGTCATGGGCCTGGCCAAGGCCAGCCTCGAATCGAACGTCTACTACATGGCGCAAAGCCTCGGCCCCAAGGGCATCCGCGTCAACGCGGTGTCGGCCGGGCCGATCAAGACGCTGGCCGCGAGCGGCATCGCCAACTTCGGCGAGAAACTCGATCTGGTCGCGAAGAACGCGCCGCTGCGCCGCAACGTCACCATTGAAGAAGTGGGCAACGCCGCCGCCTTCCTGTTGTCCGACCTCGCGTCCGGCATCACCGGCGAGATCACCTACGTCGACGCCGGCTTCAACACGACCACGGGCGGCGCCGACTGAGCGCTGTGCGCCGCAACAAAAAACGCGCCTCAAGGCGCGTTTTTTGTTGCGGAGAGGGCGATGGACTCAGCGTTCCTCGATCGCGTTCGGCTTGATCTCGACCCGCTGGCCGGCCTTGATGAGTTCGGCCATCGCCTGCAGGTCGGCACGCTGCTGCGCCTGGCCCACGCTGTTCTCGATCGACGCCATCAGCATGGGATCGACCGTCGTCGCCTCCAGCACGCGCGTCACACGCACCACGCGGTACGAGCCATCGGGACGCGCAAAGCCCGCATAAGCCGGCAGCGACTCGGCGTTGACCCGGAACACGGCCTTGAGCGCGGCCGGATCGAACTCGGCCGAGGGCTGGCGGTTCACGACCCGGAACTCGGACCAGCGGGTGCCCGCCTCCTCGCCCTTGCGCAGCGACTGGATCAGGGCCTCGCCCTTCTGCGCCAGCAGGCGCGCGCCCTGCTCGCCACGCAGCTTCGCCTCGATCGCGGCGGACACCTCGGCGAGCGGCCGCAGGCGCTGCGGACGATGCTCGACGACGCGTGCCGCGACCAGCGTGCCGGGCTGCACTTCGATCGCCTCGGTGTTCTGCTTCGACTGGATCGATTCGGCGCTGAACAAGGCCGCCGACAAGGCTGCATGATTGAAGGGCGGCGGCGCCTGGCGGACGTTCATCCAGTCGGTCCGACGCACCGCCAGCTTGGCCGCTTCGGCCGCCGGCTGCAGGGAATCGGCGTTTTCGTAGACGAGATTGCTGAAATTGTCGGCGAGGTCGGCGAAACGGCTCTGCGCCTGCTGGCGCCGCAATTCCTCGACCACCATGGGCTTCACTTCGGACAGCGGCGCGATCTGGGCCGGCTCGATGCCGTCGAGACGGATGATGTGGAAGCCGAAATCGGACTCGACCGGGCCGCGGATCTCGTTGGGCTTCATGCCGAACACCGCGTCCTCGAAGGGCTTGACCATCGTGCCGCGACCGAAGCTGCCGAGATTGCCGCCCCGCGCGGCCGAACCGGGATCCTGCGATTCGGCACGCGCCAGCTCGCCGAAGCGGCCGGGCGCCTTCTGCAGCGTCTGGTAGAGCGCCATCGCCTTCGCACGTGCCTGATCACGCGTCGCGGCGTCGGCGTTCTTGTCCGCCGCGATCAGAATGTGGCTCGCGCTGCGCAGTTCGGGCTGGCCGAACTGCGCCGAATGGGCGGCGTAGTATTCGGCGACGGCCTGGTCGCTGACCGTGATGCTTGCCGCCACCGAGGCGATGTCGAGCACAAGATACTCGGCGCGGATTTCCTCGGGCTCGGTGAATTCGGCCCGACGGTCGGCGTAATGGCGCTCGATGTCGGCCGGCGTCACCTTCACGTTCTGCGCGACCAGGGCGGGCGACAGATCGGTCCAGGAAATCTCGCGCTGCTGCGCGACCAGGCGCGCGATCTGGGCCAGCGCAGTCTGCGAGGGAAAGCTCGCGAGCGACACCGAACTGCCGATCGTCTCCAGCATGAACGCCTGCCGCAATTCGCTCTCGAACTGCGCCGGCGTGCGGCCGTTCTGGCGCAGCACCGCCTCGTAGCGTTCCTGGGAAAACTTGCCGTCCTGCTGGAAAGCCGGAATCTGGCCGAGCACGCCGGCAATATAAGCGTCGGGGGCGATGAGCTTGAGCTTTTGCGCTTCCAGCAGCATCAGCTTGCGTTCGATCAGGCTGTCGAGCACCTGCTTGCGGAATTCCGCCGAGCTCGCAAGCGACGGATCGAAACCGGGCCCCAGCGTCTCGCGCATGCGGTCGCTCTGCACCTGGATCTCGCGCAGGAACTCGTCGCGCGACACCGACGTGTCGCCGACTTCGGCCACCACACCGGCGCCACGGTCGCCCGTCAGATAGGAGTCGATGCCGAACAGCGCGAACGTGACGGCGATCAAGCCCAGAATGATTTTGGCCAGCCAGCCCTGGGCTCGGCTACGGATTGCTTCGAGCACGTCTCTACTCCGGAAATTATGCCAAGCGGGAATTCTCGCGCACTTTGCGCCGCGCGTCTCCCCTTGCACCCAATTAATTGACACCCACAGGCCTTGCGGTGCGGCACAAATGAAAAAAGGCGAACTTGCGTTCGCCTTTTGGATGTTGGCGGAGTGGACGGGACTCGAACCCGCGACCCCCGGCGTGACAGGCCGGTATTCTAACCAACTGAACTACCACTCCATCGCGATGCAGCGGACTGCACCGCGATCAAAACCACTGCTTGCTGCTGACCCTGCTGGTGGGTGCTGAGGGGATCGAACCCCCGACATTCGCCTTGTAAGGGCGACGCTCTACCAGCTGAGCTAAGCACCCGACAAAGGCCGCAATTCTACAATACTTTTTTGGCCCTTGCCAAATGCTGCGTGCGATTTTTTCTTAGTTGATGGCGTCCTTGAGACCCTTGCCCGCGCGGAACTTCGGCACCTTGGCGGCCTTGATCTTGATGGAAGCGCCGGTACGCGGATTGCGGCCGGTACGCGCGGCACGCTTGCCCACGTAGAAGCTGCCAAAGCCCACCAGCGTGACCATGTCGCCCTTCTTCAGGGCTTTCTTCACGGCCTCGACCGCCGCGTCCAGCGCACGGCCGGCAGCCGCCTTGGAGATGTCAGCGGAGTCGGCGATGGCATCGATCAGTTCGGATTTGTTCACGTGTTGTCCCCTTACTCAAGTGGCACAGGAAAACCCTGTGGCGGGATTTATAGCAACCCGCAAAACCTTGTGTCAAGCGGTTTCCCGGGCACCCGGGCAAAAAAATCCCGCGTCGCGCGCGGGATTCCGGAAGGCCGTTCGGCGAGGTCTCAATGCTTGATCGCAACGCTCGAATTTTCGTCCTCGTCGGGCACCGCGATGGTGCCCGATTCGGGCTCGGCGTCGTCCTGCAGGGGCTCGGGCAGGTGCTCCAGCGCCAGCTCCAGAACCTGGTCGAACCACTTCACCGGATGGATGTCGAGCTTGTTCTTGATGTTGTCCGGGATCTCGGTGAGATCCTTCACGTTCTCCTGCGGGATCAGCACGGTCTTGATGCCGCCGCGGTGCGCAGCCAGCAGCTTTTCCTTGAGGCCGCCGATCGGCAGCACTTCGCCGCGCAGGGTGATCTCGCCGGTCATCGCGACGTCGGCGCGCACCGGAATGCCGGTGAGGATCGACACCATCGAGGTGCAGATCGCGATGCCGGCCGAGGGGCCGTCCTTCGGCGTCGCGCCTTCGGGCAGGTGGATGTGGATGTCGCGCTTCTGGTAGAAGTCCTCGGGAATGCCGAGCTTGCGCGAGCGCGAACGCACCACCGACAGCGCGGCCTGGATCGACTCCTGCATGACTTCGCCGAGCTTGCCGGTGGTCGTCATCTTGCCGCGGCCGGGCAGCGACACCGCCTCGATGGTCAGCAGCTCGCCGCCGACCTCGGTCCACGCCAGCCCGGTGACCTGGCCGATCTGGTTGTTCTTCTCCGCCATGCCGAAGCTGAAGCGACGCACGCCCAGATATTTTTCCAGGTTGCGCGCAGTGACCGTGATCTTGGCCTTCTGCTTTTTCAGCAGCAGCGTCTTCACCACCTTGCGGCAGATCTTGGAGATCTCGCGCTCGAGGCTGCGCACGCCGGCCTCGCGGGTGTAGTAGCGCACAATGTCGCGGATCGCCGACTCGGCGATCGCCGCCTCGTTTTCCTTGATGCCGTTCACCTTCATTTGCTTGGGCACCAGGTAGCGCTCGGCGATGCTCACCTTCTCATCTTCGGTGTAGCCCGACAGACGGATCACTTCCATGCGGTCAAGGAGCGGCGCAGGCAGGTTGAGCGAGTTCGCCGTCGCGACGAACATCACGTCCGACAGATCATACTCGACCTCGATGTAGTGATCCTGGAAGGTGTGGTTCTGCTCGGGGTCGAGCACCTCCAGCAGCGCCGACGCCGGGTCGCCGCGGAAGTCCTGGCCCATCTTGTCGACTTCGTCGAGCAGGAACAGCGGGTTCTTCACGCCAACCTTGGTCAGGCTCTGCAGGATCTTGCCCGGCATCGAACCGATGTAGGTGCGGCGATGGCCGCGGATTTCCGATTCGTCGCGCACGCCGCCGAGCGCCATGCGCACGAACTTGCGGTTGGTCGCACGCGCGATCGATTGTCCGAGCGAGGTCTTGCCGACACCGGGCGGACCGACCAGACACAGGATCGGCGCCTTCACTTTATCGACCCGTTGCTGCACGGCGAGGTATTCGAGAATGCGTTCCTTGACCTTGTCGAGGCCGTAGTGGTCTTCGTCAAGAACCTTTTCGGCCTTGGCGAGATCCTTGCTGATCTTGGTCTTCTTCTTCCACGGCAGGCCGACCATCGCCTCGATGTAGCTACGGATCACCGTGGCCTCGGCCGACATCGGCGACATCATGCGCAGCTTCTTCAGCTCGCCCATCGCCTTGGCTTCGGCTTCCTTGGACATGCTGGCGCGCTTGATGCGGTTTTCGAGCTCTTCCAGCTCCGCACCTTCCTCGATGTCGCCAAGCTCCTTCTGGATCGCCTTGACCTGCTCGTTCAGGTAGTACTCGCGCTGGCTCTTTTCCATCTGGCGCTTGACGCGGCCGCGGATGCGCTTTTCCACCTGCAGGATGTCGAGTTCGCCTTCCAGCAGGCCGAGCAGATGCTCGAGCCGCTTGTTGACGCCGATCATCTCGAGCACTTCCTGCTTCTGCTCGAGCTTCAGCGGCAGGTGCGCGACGATGGTGTCGGCGAGCCGCCCGCCTTCGTCGATGCCCGACAGCGAAGTGAGGATTTCCGGGGGAATCTTCTTGTTCAGCTTGACGTACTGGTCGAACTGCGTGAGCAGCGCGCGGCGCATGGCCTCGACTTCGACCAGATCCTCGCCCTCGGCCGGCAGGATCTCGGCACGCGCGGCCAGATGCGTCCCGGCGTCGACGACGTCAAGCACACGGGCGCGCTGGTTACCCTCGACCAGCACCTTCACGGTGCCGTCGGGCAGCTTCAGCATCTGCAGCACGGTCGCCACGCTGCCGGTACCGTACAGGTCCTCGGGGGTGGGGTCGTCCTGGGCCGCGGTCTTCTGCGCGACCAGCAGGATGTTCTTGCCGGATTCCATCGAGGTTTCCAGCGCCTTGATCGATTTCGGCCGTCCGACGAACAGCGGAATGACCATATGGGGAAAGACCACCACGTCGCGAAGCGGCAACAGCGGCAGATCGACCTGTTCCTTGGGGGTGTTGTCGCTCATCATGATTTCCTGTCGAGGGTGGAAAGGGATGCGCGGCGGTTAACCACGCTCGTCCGAAATGGGGGGCATAGTTAGGAATTCAAGATGGCTGTCAGGTTCCCTGGCAGCCATCGCGGGTCAGGCCCCGGCCGCGAGCGGCTGGTCGCCTTGCTCGGAGTAGATCAGGAGAGGCTTGCCCTCGCCCTTGATCAGGTTATCGTCGACGACGACCTTGCTGACCCCCTTGAGCGAGGGCAGGTCGTACATCGTGTCGAGCAGGGAATGCTCGATGATCGAGCGCAGGCCGCGCGCGCCGGTGCGGCGCGCCAACGCGCGCTTGGCGATCGCGTGCAGGGCCTCCTCGCGGAACTCGAGTTCGACGCCTTCCATCTTGAACAGCTTGGCGAACTGCTTGGTCAGCGCGTTCTTCGGCTCGGTGAGAATCTGGATCAGCGCGGCCTCGTCGAGTTCGTCGAGTGTCGCGACCACCGGCAAACGGCCGACAAATTCGGGGATCAGGCCGTATTTGATGAGATCTTCGGGCTCGACCTGATGCAGCAGCTCGGCGTCGCGCTTGGTCTCGTCGACGTTCTTCACCTGCGCACCGAAACCGATACCGCCCTTTTCGGTACGGCCGCGGATGACTTTTTCCAGGCCGCTGAACGCGCCGCCGCAAATGAACAGGATGTTGCTGGTGTCGACCTGGACGAATTCCTGGTTCGGATGCTTGCGGCCACCCTGCGGCGGCACCGAGGCGGTCGTGCCTTCGATCAGCTTGAGCAGCGCCTGCTGCACGCCTTCACCCGACACGTCGCGGGTGATCGAGGGGTTGTCGGCCTTGCGCGAGATCTTGTCGATCTCGTCGATGTACACGATGCCCTGCTTGGCCTTGTCGACGTCGTAGTCACACTTCTGCAAGAGCTTCTGGATGATGTTCTCGACGTCCTCGCCGACGTAGCCGGCTTCGGTCAACGTGGTCGCGTCGGCGATCACGAAGGGCACATTCAGGAGGCGCGCCAGGGTCTGCGCCAGCAGGGTCTTGCCCGAACCGGTGGGACCGATCAGGAGTATGTTGCTCTTGGCGAGTTCGACGTCGCCGGCCGGGCTGGCATTGCTGCGCAGGCGCTTGTAGTGGTTGTACACCGCCACCGCCAGCGCCTTCTTGGCCTGCCCCTGCCCGATCACGTACTGGTCGAGGATCGCGGCAATCTCGTGCGGCGTCGGCAGATCGCTGCCGCCGCCCTTCTGGCTGTCGGCCTGCTGGATTTCCTCGCGGATGATGTCGTTGCAGAGCTCGACGCACTCGTCGCAGATGAACACCGACGGCCCGGCGATGAGCTTGCGCACTTCATGCTGGCTCTTGCCGCAGAAGGAGCAGTAGAGAAGTTTGTCGCCCGAGCCTTTGTCTGCCATGCCAGTTCCTTGTTGCGTGTTGCTTAGTTGCCTGCGTCGATTCGGCTGGTCAGCACCTTGTCGACCAGGCCGTACTTCACCGACTCGTCCGCGCTCATGAAGTTGTCGCGGTCGGTGTCGCGCTCGATGGTCTCGATGCTCTGGCCGGTGTGCTTGGCGAGCATGTCGTTGAGACGCGCTTTCAAATATAGGATTTCCTTGGCGTGGATTTCGATGTCCGACGCCTGGCCCTGGAAGCCGCCCAGCGGCTGGTGGATCATCACGCGCGAATTGGGCAGGCAGTAGCGCTTGCCCTTGGCGCCCGCAGTCAGCAGGAAGGCGCCCATGCTGGCGGCCTGGCCGATGCACAGGGTCGACACGTCCGGCTTGATGAACTGCATGGTGTCGTAGATGGCGAGCCCCGCCGACACCGAACCGCCCGGCGAGTTGATGTAGAAGTAGATGTCCTTGTCGGGGTTTTCCGACTCGAGGAACAGCATCTGCGCGACCACCAGGTTGGCGGTGGCGTCGTTCACCGGGCCGACCAGGAAGATCACCCGCTCCTTGAGCAGGCGCGAGTAGATGTCGTAGGCGCGCTCGCCACGGCCGCTCTGCTCGACGACCATGGGCACCAGCCCCAGGCCCTGGGGCTCGAAAGTCTTGCGTTCAAAATCCATGTACATCAGGCACGTCCCATCAATTCTTCAAACGAGGTTGCCACGTCTTCCACCTGGGCCTGACCTGCGACCCATGCTACCACATTCTCTTCGAGCGCCAGGGACTCGATTTCCTGCATGCGATCAGGGCTTTGGTAGTACCACTGCACCACCTGCTCGGGGTCTTCGTAGCTCTGCGCCTGTTCGGCGATCAGGGCACGAATCTGCTCGGGCTGCGCCACCAGCTTGTTCGCCTGCACGATCTCGGCGAGGATGAGGCCGAGGCGCACGCGGCGTTCGGCCTGTCCAGTGAACATATCGGTCGAAAGCTTCACGGTCTGAAGGCCGCGCGACTGCATGTCGGACTCGGTCATCTTCAGCAGACGCCCGGCTTCCAGCTCGACCAGGCTCTTCGGCAGGTCGAGCGTGCTCTTCTGCAGCAGCAGTTCCATCGCCTGCTCCTTCAGCTTGGCCTGCACCCGGCGCTTGAGTTCGCGCTCCAGGTTCGCCTTCACTTCGGCCTTGAGCTTCTCGACGTCGCCGTCCTCGATGCCGAGTGCCTTGGCGAAATCGGCGTCGAGGGGCGGCAGCACCGGTGCCTGCACGTCCTTGACCTGGATTTCGAAATGCGCGGTCTTGCCGGCCAGGTTCGGGGCGCCGTATTCGGCCGGGAAGACCACGTCGAAGCCCTTGGCGTCGCCGGCCTTCACGCCGATTAGGCTCTGCTCGAAGTCCTTGAGCAAACGGCCTTCGCCGATCACGGCGGAGAAATCCTCGCCTTTACCACCGTCGAAGGGTTCACCGTCGACCGTGCCCTGGAAGTCGAATTTGACGAGATCGCCCTCGGCCGCGGCGCGGTCGGTCGACTCGAAGCTGCGACGCTGCTTCTGCAGCACCTCGATGGTTTTCGCCACGTCGGCGTCGCCGAGCTCGACCGCCGGACGGCTGATCTTGCCGGACGCCAGGTCGTCGATCTTCACTTCAGGGTAGACCTCGAAGCGCGCGCTGAACACCATTTCGCTCTCCGCCGTCTCGCCCGCCTTGGGCTCGAAGTTCGGATAGCCGGCGATCTTCAGCTGATGCGCCTGTACCGCCTCGCCGAAGCGGGCCTGCAGGGCTTCGCCGAGCACTTCCCTGCGCACCTCGGCGCCGTGCTGGCGGGCCACCGCCGAAAGCGGTGCCTTGCCGGGACGGAAGCCGGACATCTTGACGTTGCGGGCCAGCCGCTTGAGGCGGTTCTGCACTTCGTTTTCGAACTGGTCCATGGGAACACGGATGTCCAGGCGGCGGACCAGTCCTTCGACAACTTCGAGATTTGCTTGCATCAAAATACTTTCTGGATGATTGGATAGGATCGGGTGAAGGGCAAAACGATGGTGCGAAAGGGGGGACTCGAACCCCCACGCCTTGCGGCGCTGGAACCTAAATCCAGTGCGTCTACCAATTCCGCCACTCTCGCGGCAGGGCCGCAAAACCAACAATCAATAAGTGTAATATAATCAAGACGATGCTGTCACCCAAGGCTGCCGGCCTCCTGCCTAAGTCTTTATTCCCATTCTGATTTTTAGTTGCCGGTGCCGGTCGATCACTACGAAAACTTCCCCGTCGCCTCGTGGCTGCTGCCCCGCCGCCTGCGACGCCCGACCGAAGCCATCTACCGCTTTGCGCGCAGCGCCGATGATATCGCCGACGAAGGCGACGCGCCGTCCGCCGAGCGTCTGGCGCAGCTTGCCGCCTATCGGGAAGCGCTCGACCGCATCGAGCGCGGCGAGACGCCGACCGATCCGGTGTTCGGCCCGCTCGCCGCGGCCATTCGCGAACACGCCCTCCCGCTCGCGCCTTTTCGTGATCTCTTGTCGGCCTTCGCCCAGGACGTGGAAAAAAAGCGCTACGCCGATTTCGGCGAAGTCATGGATTACTGCCGCCGCTCGGCCAACCCGGTGGGGCGCCTGATGCTGCATCTCTACGGCGATCGCGACGCGCGCCACCTCGCCTATTCGGACGCGATCTGCAGCAGCCTGCAGCTCATCAACTTCCTGCAGGACATCGCCGTCGATTATCGCAAGGACCGCATCTACCTGCCGCAGGACGAACTCGCCGCCTACCACGTGAGCGAGGCGCAGATCGCCGCCGGCGACACCCGCGGCTTGTGGCACGCCATGATGCACAAGCAGATCGAACGGGCGCGCAAGTTGCTGCAGGCCGGCGCGCCGCTCGGACGTGCCTTGAAGGGGCGCATCGGCCTGGAATTGCGCGTGACGATCCGCGGCGGCGAAGCCATCCTGAGAAAGCTGCACGCCGATCCCGGCTGCGTGTTCCACAACCGCCCCGTGCTCACCCCCAAGGACTGGATTTTCATGCTCGCCCGCAGCCTCCGTTGACCATGGACGTCCACGCCTACTGCCAGGAACGCGCGGCCGCCAGCGGCTCGAGCTTCTACTACAGCTTCGTCTTCCTGCCGCCCGCGACGCGCCGCACGATCACCGCGTTCTACGCCTTGTGCCGCGAGCTCGACGACATCGTCGACGAATGCCACGAACGCCAGGTCGCCGAGGCCAAGCTCGACTGGTGGCGTGGCGAAATCGCCCGCTTCGCTGCCGGCACACCGGAACATCCGGCCACCCGCGCGCTCGCCGACACCGCGCAGGGGCGAGGCCTTCCCGCCGAACTCCTGCTAGAGATCGTTGACGGCATGGCGATGGACCTCGACCAGGTGCGCTATCCCGACTTCAAGTCGCTGCACCTCTACTGCTATCGCGTCGCTGGCGTCGTCGGCGAAATCGCCGCGTCCATCTTCGGCGGGCCGGCCGGCGCGCACGACCGCGCGGTACGCCGCTATGCCCATGAGCTCGGGCTCGCTTTCCAGCTCACCAACATCATCCGCGACGTCGGCGAGGACGCGCGACGCGGCCGCATCTATCTTCCCCAGGACGAGCTCGCGCGTTTCGGCGTCGCCGAATCCGATCTCCTCGACGGCCGTGACAGCCCGGCCTTCCAGGCGCTGATGGACTTCCAGTACGCGCGCGCGATCGAGCATTACGACCGCGCGCTGGCCGCCCTGCCGGCAGCGGCGAAGCGCGCGCAGCGCCCCGGCCTGGTGATGGCGGCGATCTACCGCACCCTGCTCGAGGAAATCCGCCGCGACCGCTTCCCCGTGCTGCGTGCGCGCGTGTCACTCACGCCGCTGCGCAAGCTGTGGCTCGCCAGCCGGACCTGGCTGTTCCCATGAAGGCGCAGGTCGCCGTCGTCGGCGGCGGCTGGGCCGGCTGCGCGGCCGCGCTCACGCTCGTAGAGGCCGGGGTGCCGGTCACGCTGTACGAGGCCGCGCGCACGCTCGGCGGCCGCGCGCGCGCCGTCGAACTCGAAGGCGCGCAGCTCGACAACGGCCAGCACATCCTGCTCGGCGCCTACGAACAGACCCTCGCCCTGATCGGTCGGCTGCAGTCGGAAGCCGAGGCGCTGTGGCGGCTGCCACTGACCCTCGAGCAGCCGCCGGACTTTCGCCTCGCCTGTCCACGCCTGCCCGCCCCCTTCCATCTCGCCGCCGGCCTGCTCACCGCACGCGGTCTGAGCGGCGCGGAGAAATGGGCGGCGGCGCGCTGGGCCGACGCCCTGATCCGCAGCGGCGATCGCTTGTTTCGGGGCAGCGTCGCCGACCTCACCCGTGACCAGCCCGCGAAGCTGAACCGCCTGCTGTGGCATCCGCTGTGCGTCTCCGCGCTCAATACGCTGCCCGAAGAAGCGAGCGCGCAGGTGTTCGCCGACGTGCTGCGCGCGGCCTTCGGCGGCCGCAGGCAGCACAGCGACCTGCTGCTGCCGCGGCGCGACCTCGGCGCCCTGTTGCCGGTGCCGGCCGCGGCCCGCGTCACCGCGCTCGGCGGCGACCTCCGGCTCGGCCAGCGGGTCGGCGCGCTCGGCGTCGACGCGCTCGGCGTGACGCTGGCCACGCGCGACACGCACGAACGCTACAGCCACGTGATCGTGGCGGTTGCGCCGCAGCACCTGCCCGGCCTGGCGGCGGGCGTCGATGCCCTCGCGGCGGCTGCGGCCGACGTGGCACGCTACGCCTACCGGCCGATCGCCACCGCCTACGTCCAGTACGACGACGCGTTCAGGCTGCCCGCGCCGCTGTATGCGCTCGACGGCGGTCCGGCGCAGTTCGTGTTCGACCGCGGCCCGAGCCATGGCCAGGCGGGCCTCGTCGCCTTCGTCGCCAGCGCTGTCTCGAATCTCGCCGAGGACTGGGTGACGCAGGCCGAGGCGCAACTGCGGCGCATCGTCGACCCCGGGCCGGCGCGCTGGCGCCGCCGCATCGTCGAGAAGCAGGCGACCTACGCCTGCGTGCCGGACCTGCCGCGCCCGGCCGTGCGCACGCCGCACCCGCGCGTGTTCCTCGCCGGCGACTACACTGCCGGCCCCTACCCCGCGACGCTCGAAAGCGCCACGACGAGCGGAGTACAATCGGCCGCCTCGCTGCTGGAAACCCTATGAAAGCCTACGTCCCCCGCCCCGACCTGCTTGCCGGCCGCGTCATTCTCGTCACCGGCGCCGGCTCCGGCCTCGGCCGCGCCGCCAGCCTCGCCTACGCGCGCCACGGCGCGACCGTCGCCCTGCTCGGCCGCAACGAGGCGAAGCTCGAATCCGTCTACGACGAGATCCTCGCCGGCGGCGGCGCCGAACCGGCGATGTTCCCCTACGACCTCGCCGCTGCCGACGACCGCAGCCTGGAGACGCTCGCCGGCACGATCGCCCACCACCTGAAGCGGCTCGACGGCGTCCTGCACAGCGCGCACCAGTTCTTCAGCCTCACGCCCCTGGCGCTGCAGACCCTCGAGCAATGGCAGGCGCTGATGCGGGTGAACCTGATCGCACCGTTTGCGCTGACGCGCGCCTGCCTGCCCCTGCTCAAGCAGTCGCCCGACGCCGCGGTGGTGTTCACCGGCGAAACGCACGGCCACGCGCCCGCCGCCTACTGGGGCGGCTACGCCGTCGCGAAAGCGGGCCTGGAAACGCTCACCCACGTGTGGAGCGAGGAACTCGGCGCGGAAAGCCCGGTGCGCATCAACACGCTCATTCCCGGCCCGGTGGCGACCACGCTGCGCGCGAAGACCCACCCCGGCCTGTCGCCGGAGACGCTGCCGAGCCCAGATGAGCTGATGCCGTGGTACCTGTACCTGATGGGCGAGGACAGCCGCGCAGTGCGCGGCCAGGTCGTTGCCTGCCAGCCCTGATTCCATCCGCATGAATATCGGCCGCTACGAAGTCCTCGACGAGGTCGGCCAGGGCGCGATGGGCACGGTCTACCGTGCCCGCGACCCGCTCATCGAACGCACGGTCGCGATCAAGACCGTACCGATCGACCGGCTGCGCAAGGAGGGCGCCGACGCCGAGGCGCGCTTCCTGCGCGAGGCGCAAAGCGCCGGGCGGCTGTCGCATCCCAGCATCGTGACCATCTACGACGTGGGCGAAACCGACGGACTCGCCTATATCGCCATGGAATACCTGTCGGGCCCGACGCTGCGCCAGCTGATCGACCACAGCCGCATGCCGCTCGACCTTGCGCTCGACACCGCGCGGCAGATGGCGGAAGCGCTGGCCTTCGCCCACGCCCACGGCGTGATCCATCGCGACATCAAGCCGGCCAACGTCGTCGTCACCGGTCAGCGCGGACAGATCAAGCTCACCGATTTCGGCATCGCGCACCTCGCCAACAGCGAACAGACCCAGGCCGGGCAGATGCTCGGCTCGCCGCGTTACATGTCGCCGGAGCAGGCGATGGGGCGCGAAGTGGACGGGCGCTCGGACATTTTTTCCCTCGGTGCGGTGCTCTACGAAATGCTTACCGGCCGCTACGCCTTCGACGGCGACAGCCTGGCGACCATTGTCTACCGCGTCATCCACGACGCGCCGACAGATCCCGTTGCGCTGCGCCCGCATCTGCCCGTGGGGCTGATCCAGCTGCTGGGACGCATGCTGAACAAGTCGCCCGACGCACGGCCGGACGCCCAGGCCGTCGTCGCCGCGCTGCACGCCCTGGCAACGCCGGTTGCGACGCCCGCGCTCCCCAAGGCCGACAACCGCGTGCCGCGCCTGCTCAAGGTGCTGGCGTTCGGCACGCCGCTCGGGGTATTCCTGCTCATCGGCCTGGGCATCATCGTCATCGAGCATTTTCTCGGCCCCGCGCCCGCGGCCCGCTCAACGCCGCCCGTCACTTCGAACGACACAGCTGCGGCGCCTGCGCCGGAAGCAGTCGAGCCGGCACCCTCCGCCCCGTCCCCGGCCGCAGACCCGCCCGCGGTCGACCCTTACCTCGCCGGCCTCGACCGGAAGCAGGTGGAATTGCGCATCCGCCGCACCGAACTGCTGCTGAGCTACACCGTGCAGCATCCCGACGTGGTGCAGGTCGACCGCCAGCTCGAACAGCTGCGCGTCGAGCGGCGGCGCTATCTGCGCCAGCTGCAGCGCGAGTCGAATCGCTGAACGCTTACCAGTTGGTCTCGCGCTCGGCGGTCGCCGACACCTTGTGGATGCTGAGGTCGGCGCCGTTGAACTCGGCTTCCGGGTCCAGGCGCAGACCGACCCACGCTTTCAGGCTGCCGTAGACGACGAAGCTGCCGACCAGCGCGACCGCGATGCCGCCCAGCGTGCCGATCAGCTGTGAAAGGAAGCTGACGCCGCCGAGCCCGCCCAACCATTCGGCCCCGAAGATGCCGGCGGCGATGCCGCCCCACGCGCCGCACAGGCCGTGCAGCGGCCACACGCCGAGCACGTCGTCGATCTTCCAGCGGTTCTGCGTCACCATGAACATCCACACGAAGAGCGCGCCGGCGATCGCGCCGGTGGCGAGCGCGCCGAGCGGATGCATGAGATCGGAGCCGGCACACACCGCGACCAGCCCGGCGAGCGGACCGTTGTGGATGAAGCCCGGGTCGTTGCGACCGATCACCAGCGCGGCGAGCGTACCGCCGACCATGGCCATCAGCGAGTTCACCGCGACCAGGCCGGAAATCGCCTCGAGGCGCTGCGCCGACATGACATTGAAGCCGAACCAGCCGACGGTGAGGATCCACGCGCCGAGCGCGAGGAAGGGAATGTTCGACGGCGGATGCGCGGAGATCATGCCGTCTTTGGTGTAGCGGCCGCGCCGCGCGCCCAGCAGCAGCACCGCCGGCAGCGCGATCCAGCCGCCCACCGCGTGCACCACCACCGAGCCGGCGAAGTCGTGGAAAGTCGCGCCGAACGTGGCTTCGAGCCAGGCCTGGATGCCGAAATTGCCGTTCCACGCGATGCCCTCGAAGAAGGGATAAACCAGGCCGACCAGCGCGAAGGTAGCGGCAAGCTGCGGATTGAAGCGCGCGCGTTCGGCAATGCCGCCCGACACGATGGCCGGAATCGCCGCGGCGAAGGTCAGCAGGAAGAAGAACTTGACCAGCGCGTAGCCGTTCTCGGCCGACAGCACACCGGCGTCCGAATAGAAGCTGACGCCGTAGGCCACGCTGTAGCCGATGAAAAAATAGGCGATGGTCGAGACCGAGAAGTCGGTGAGGATCTTGACCAGGGCGTTGACCTGGTTTTTCTTGCGCACGGTGCCCACCTCGAGAAAGGCGAACCCCGCGTGCATGGCGAGCACCATGATGCCGCCCAACAGGATGAACAAGACGTCGCTGCCTGATTTCAATGCGTCCATGTGCCGGCTCCGGATAATGATCCGGCACATGGAAGCAAGCGGCGTTCCCGAACGCCAGAGGCTTCATTCAAAAGGATTTTTCAGGATTCGGGCGGTGCAATACGCACCATAAACGTGCACAGCGCCCAGTCATGCACCAACAGCGGGCGCTACTTCTGTTCGCGCGATTCCTGCTCGATGCGGTCGAGTTCGGCGTCCATCTCATCCTCGCTCATCGGCTGGTAGACCGGCGCCTCCTCCGGCTTCGGCCGGGTGATCATGACGGACACCAGGATGCCCAGTTCGTACAGCAGCCACATCGGAATGGCGAGCATGAACTGCGAAATGATGTCGGGCGGGGTGAAGATCGCACCGAGGACGAAGGCGCCGACGATGACGTAGGGACGCACCTCGCGCAGCTTCGCCACGGTCACCATGCCCATCTTCACCAGCAGCACCACAGCGACCGGCACCTCGAAGGTCAGGCCGAAGGCGAGGAACAGCGTGATGACGAAGTCGAGGTACTTGCCGATGTCGGTCATCACCGCGACGCCCTCGGGCGCGACGCCGACGATGAAGCCGAACACCACCGGGAACACCAGGAAATAGGCGAAAGCCATGCCCAGCAGGAACAGGATCACGCTGGAGATCACCAGCGGAATGCCGATGCGCTTCTCGTGCTGGTAGAGACCCGGGGCGACGAAGGCCCAGGCCTGGTAGAACACCCAGGGCAACGCCAGCAGGAAGGCCGTCATCATCGTGACCTTGATCGGCACGAAGAAGGGCGTGGTGACCTCGGTGGCGATCATCTGCCCACCCTGCGGCAGCGATTCCAGCATCGGTTTCGCCAGCAAATGGTAGAGATCCTGTGCCCACGGAAACAGGCAGATGAACAGCACCACCACGGCGATCACCGCGCGCAGCAGGCGATCGCGCATTTCGATCAGGTGCGAGATGAAGGTGTCCTGCGTGTCGCTCATGCGGCGGTCTTGTCGTGGGCGCCGCGCGCGACTTCCACCACCGCATGCGGCGCGGCCGCGTACGGGTCGGGTTCGTCGAGCGGCAGGCTTTGCTGCGCGTCGGACGACGCGCCCTTCAGGGCAGTCCGGGTGACGGGGCGTTCGCCCTCGGTTTCGGACATCGCCTCGGTCACCTGGCTGATACGGTCAGCCTCGTCGCGAAAATAATCGTCGATGCGCGTCGCCTCCTGCTGCACTTCCGCGTTCATCGACTCGACCGATTCCCGGAAGCTCTGCCCGGCCTTGCGCAGTTCCTCGAGTTCGATTTCGCGGCTGATGTCGGATTTCACCGTCGAGACGTAGCGCTGCATGCGCCCGAACAGATGCCCGGCCGTGCGCGCCACCTTGGGCAGCCGCTCGGGGCCGATGACGATCAACGCCACCACGCCGATGACGAGGAGTTCGGTAAAACCGATGTCGAACATTTAGGGGCTAGGATCTAGGAGCTAGGATTTAGGGGCTAGGGAGGTGGAGAGCGCACCGCGCGCCCCTAATCCCTAGCTCCTAGCCCCTAACCCCTCAATCTCAGGAGTTCTGCTTGTCCTTGACCTCGGCGTCGAGGGTGCGGCCGCCCTCTTCAGCCTTTTCGGCGATTTTCGGCGCGTCTTCCTTCATGCCTTCCTTGAAGCCCTTGACCGCGCCGCCGAGGTCGCTGCCGATGTTGCGCAGTTTCTTGGTGCCAAACACCAAGACGACCACAATCAGAACAATTACCCAATGCCACCAAGCTCCAATGCCCATATCTGTCTCCTAAATTTAACTACTCACGGGGTCGCCCCCGCCAAACACGTGTACGTGAATGTGAAACACTTCCTGGCCGCCGCCGCGTCCGGTGTTGATCAGCGTCTTGAAGCCGGCGTCGAGCCCCTGCGCTTTCGCCAGCCGCGGCGCCAGCAGCAGCATCCTGCCCAAGAGGCCCTCGTCGGCCGGGGTGCAATCGGCCAGCGTCGCGATGTGCATCTTCGGAATGATCAGGAAATGCACCCGCGCGAACGGGTGGATGTCGTGGAACGCCAGCACCTCGTCGTCTTCGTAGACCTTGCTGCTCGGCAATTGTCCTTCAACAATTTTGCAGAATATGCAGTCATTCATGACGGTTTGCCTTTTCGACCAGGCCCGAGAGCCCTTCGCGCCGCGCCAGTTCGTTCAGCACGTCGGCCGGCTTGAGCCCCTTGTGCACCAGCAGCACGCAGGTATGAAACCACAAATCGGCGACTTCGTAGATGATCTTTTCGGGCTGGTCGTCCTTGGCCGCCATCACCGTTTCGGTCGCCTCCTCGCCGATCTTCTTCAGAATCGCGTCGGTGCCCTTGGCATAGAGCTTGGCCACGTAGGAACTGTCGGGAGAAGCCTGCTTGCGCGCTTCCAGCGTCTCGGCGAGGCGGTCGAGGATGTCGCTCATTGGTAGATCTCGTCGGGGTTCTTCAGCACGGGCGCGGTCGTCACCCACTGCCCGCTCTCGAGTTTCTGGAAGAAGCACGAACGGCGACCGGTATGGCAGGCAATGCCGCCGACCTGCTCGATTTTCAGCAGCACCACGTCGTTGTCGCAATCGAGGCGGATTTCGCTGACGTTCTGGACATGGCCGGACTCCTCGCCCTTGCGCCACAGCTTGTTGCGCGAACGCGAGAAGTACACGCCGCGCATCGTGCGCGCGGTTTCCTCCAGTGCCTCGCGGTTCATCCACGCGACCATCAGGATCTCGCCCGTGGCGGCGTCCTGGGCGATCGCCGGCACCAGGCCGTTGGCGTCCCACTTCACGGCGTCAAGCCAGTCGCTCACAGGCGCACCTCGATGCCGTGCTGCTTCATGTACTTCTTCGCCTCGTCGATGCCGTACTCGCCGAAGTGGAAAATGCTCGCCGCCAGCACCGCGTCGGCGTGGCCTTCGCGCACGCCGTCGACCAGATGCTGCAGATTGCCGACGCCACCGCTGGCGATGATGGGGATGTCGACCGCGTCTGAAATCGCGCGAGTCAGCTCCAGATCGAAGCCGCGCTTGGTGCCGTCGCGATCCATCGAAGTGAGCAGCAGTTCGCCCGCGCCCAGCCCCTCCATCTTCTTCGCCCACTCGATCGCGTCGAGCCCCGTCGCCTTGCGGCCGCCGTGGGTGAAGACTTCCCAGTGGTCGCCGACGCGCTTGGCGTCGATCGCCACGACGATGCACTGGCTGCCGTAGCGGTCGGACGCGTCCTTGACGAGCTGCGGATTGACCACCGCCGAGGTGTTGATGCTGACCTTGTCGGCGCCGGCGTTGAGCAGGCGCTGAACGTCGCCGACCGCGCGCACACCCCCGCCCACGGTCAACGGAATGAAGACCTCGGCAGCGACGTCTTCGATGATGTGGAGGATGAGGTCGCGGTCGTCGGACGACGCGGTGATGTCGAGGAAGGTCAGTTCGTCGGCGCCCGCCTCGTTGTAGCGGCGCGCGATCTCGACGGGGTCGCCGGCGTCCTTCAATTCGACGAAGTTGACGCCCTTGACGACGCGGCCATGGGTGACGTCCAGGCAGGGAATGATGCGTTTGGCGAGCATGGACTAGACGCCGAACACGCCGCCGGCGAGCTCGTCGGCGAGCTTCTGCGCCGCGGCGAAGTCGAGCGTGCCCTGGTAGATCGCACGGCCGGTGATCGCGCCGATAATGCCGTCCTTGGCGACCGCGGAGAGCGCGCGCACGTCGTCGAGGTTGGTGACGCCGCCGCTGGCGATGACCGGGATCGACAGCGCCTGCGCAAGCTTCTGCGTCGCCTCGATGTTGACGCCGGTGAGCATGCCGTCGCGGCCGATGTCGGTGTAGATGACGGCCTCGACCCCGTAGCCCTCGAAACGCTTGGCGAGATCGATGACGTCGTGGCCGGTGAGTTTGGACCAGCCCTCGACCGCGACCTTGCCGTCACGGGCGTCGAGGCCGACCATGACATGGCCGGGGAAGGCGTCGCAGGCTTCGTGCAGGAAGCCGGGGTTCTTCACCGCGGCGGTGCCGATGATGACGTAGCGCACACCGTCGTCGAGGTAGCGCTCGATGGTGGCGAGGTCGCGGATGCCGCCGCCGAGCTGCACCGGCATGTCGTCGCCGACCGCGTCGACGATGGCCTGGATCGCCGCGTCGTTGACGGGCTTGCCGGCGAAGGCGCCGTTGAGGTCGACGAGATGCAGGCGGCGCGCGCCCTGTTCCTTCCAGTGGCGCGCCATTGCGGCCGGGTCTTCGGAAAACACCGTCGCCTTGTCCATTTCGCCCTGTTCCAGGCGCACGCAGTGGCCGTCTTTGAGGTCGATAGCAGGAATGATCAGCATGGTCGTACGAAAGCAGGTTTAGGCGCAGGCTGCGCCGGACATATCACAGGCGGAAGCGTGTTCGCCCGGATTCCAGGTGACGAAGTTGCCCAGGAGCGCGAGGCCCGCGTTCTGGCTCTTTTCCGGGTGGAACTGCACGGCGAAGATGTTGCCGGACGCCACCGCGCAGGTGAACGGAAACGGATAGTGCGCGAAGCCGGCGATCACGTCCGGCGTGGTCGGCTGCACGAAGTAGCTGTGCACGAAGTAGAAGCGTTCGCCCTCTTCGATGCCCACCCACAGCGGGTGCGGCATCGCCTGGTGGACGTTGTTCCAGCCCATGTGCGGCACCTTGAGCTTGTCGCCCTTGATGTCGTGCATCGCCTCGTGCGGGAAGCGCTGCACCGTGCCGGGCAGGATGCCGAGGCAGGCGGTGTCGCCCTCCTCGCTGTGCTCGAACAGTACCTGCATGCCCATGCAGATGCCGAGGAAGGGTTTGTTGTGCGCAGCGTCGACGATGGTCTGGCGCAGGCCGCGTGCGTCGATCTCGCGCATGCAGTCGCGCGCCGCCCCCTGCCCCGGGAACACCACGCGGCCGGCGTCGGCGATCACCTGCGGGTCGGAGGTCACGACCACGCTCGCGGCCGGGGCGACGTGCTCGATGGCCTTCGACACCGAGCGCAGGTTGCCCATGCCGTAGTCGACGACGGCGATGTCTGCCTTCACAAGGCGCCTTTCGTCGACGGCAGCACGTCGCCCATGCGCGCGTCCGGCTCCACCGCCATGCGCAGCGCGCGGCCGAAGGCCTTGAAGATGGTCTCGGCCTGGTGGTGGGCGTTGATGCCGCGCAGGTTGTCGATGTGCAGCGTCACCGCGGCATGATTGACGAAGCCGCGGAAGAATTCGAGAAAGAGGTCGACATCGAACTCGCCGATGCGCGCGCGGGTGTAGTCGACGTGGTATTCGAGCCCGGGGCGCCCCGAGAGGTCGATCACCACGCGCGACAGCGCCTCGTCGAGCGGCACGTAGGCGTGGCCGTAGCGACGGATGCCTTTCTTGTCGCCGAGCGCCTTGGCAAAGGCCTGGCCCAGGGTGATCCCCGTGTCCTCGACCGTGTGATGGGCGTCGATGTGGAGGTCGCCCGTCGCCGTGATGTCGAGATCGATCAGGCCGTGACGCGCGATCTGGTCGAGCATGTGGTCGAGGAAAGGCACGCCGGTGGCGAGCTTGGCCACCCCCGTGCCGTCGAGGTTGAGGCTGACCGCGATCTGAGTTTCGAGGGTGTTGCGGGTGACTTGGGCGGTACGCATGGCGTCGTAGCGGGAGACGGTAAAGGGATTCTAGCAGGCCACAATGAGTTTCAAGGCATCGACAAGCGCGTCGCACTGCGCGTCGGTGCCGACCGTGATGCGCAGGAAAGGCGCGATGCGCGCGGGATTCCGGAAGTGGCGCACGATGATGCTGCGTTCGCGCAAACGCGCGGCGAGCGCCGCGCCCTCGTGCTGCGCATGACGCGCGAAAATGAAGTTGGCCGCGGACGGCAGCACGTCGAAGCCGAGCGCCTCGAGATCAGCGACCAGGCGCGTGCGCGTCGCCACCACCTTGGCGCAGATCGATTCGAAATAGCCGCGGTCCTCGATCGACGCCAGCGCGCCGGCCTGGGCAAAACGGTCAAGCGGGTAGGAGTTGAAGCTGTCCTTCACCCGGTTCAGCGCCTCGACGAGGTGCGGCTGGCCGATGGCGTAGCCGACACGCAGGCCGGCGAGCGCGTGCGACTTCGACAGTGTGCGCGTCACCAGCAATTGCGGGTAGCGCGCCACCAGCGGCACCGCCGACTCGCCGCCGAAGTCGATGTAGGCCTCGTCGATCACCACCACCGAATCCGGGTTGCCGGCCAACAGGCGTTCGATTTCGGCGAGCGCCAAGATGCGTCCGGTCGGCGCGTTGGGATTGGGGAAGATGATGCCGCCGTTGGGCGCGAGGTAGTCGTCGACGCGGATCTCGAACGCGTCGGTCAGTGGCACCGCGCGGTGCGCGATCTCATACAGGCCGCAATAGACCGGATAAAAGCTGTAGCTGATGTCGGGGAACAGGATCGGCCGCTCGTGCTTCAGGAGCGCCATGAAGGCGTGCGCCAGCACCTCGTCGGAACCGTTGCCGACGAACACCTGCTCGGGCGTGACGCCGTGGTAGGCGGCGATGCCCGCGCGCAGCCGGTCGGAATTGGGGTCCGGATACAGCCGCAGGGTGTCCGCGGCTTCCGCGCGCACCGCCTCGATCACCTTCGGGCTCGGCCCGTAGGGATTCTCGTTGGTGTTGAGCTTGACCAGGTTGGCGAGCTTGGGCTGCTCGCCCGGCACGTAGGGCGTGAGGCCGTGGACCACGGCGCTCCAGTATCGGCTCATCGCGATGTCATCGGTGGGTCAGACGGTATTCGGCCGAGCGCGCGTGCGCCTGCAGGCCTTCGCCATAGGCCAGCGTGGCGGCGATTTTGCCCAGCGTCTGCGCGCCCGCGGGCGACACGTGGATCAGGCTGCTGCGCTTCTGGAAATCGTAGACGCCGAGCGGCGACGAGAAGCGTGCGGTGCGCGAGGTCGGCAGCACGTGGTTCGGCCCGGCGCAGTAGTCGCCGAGCGCCTCGCAGGTGTGCTTGCCCATGAAAATCGCGCCGGCGTGGCGCAGCTTCGGCAGCAGCGCCTCGGGGTCGGCGATCGAGACTTCGAGGTGCTCGGGCGCGATGGTGTTGCAGATCGCCGCAGCGTCGTCGAGGTCGCGCGTCTTGATCAACGCGCCACGATTGGTGAGCGAGGTACGGATGACGTCGCGCCTCGGCATGTCTTCGATCAGCCTGTCGATCGCCGCCGCGACCGCGTCGAGATAGGCGGCGTCCGGCGACAGCAGGATGGACTGCGCAAGTTCGTCGTGCTCGGCCTGCGAGAACAGGTCCATCGCCACCCATTCCGCCGGCGTGCTGCCGTCGGCGATGACGAGGATTTCCGACGGCCCGGCGATCATGTCGATGCCGACGGTGCCGAACACGCGGCGCTTGGCCGCCGCGACGTAGGCATTGCCGGGGCCGACGATCTTGTCGACCTGCGGCACGGTCTCGGTGCCGTAGGCGAGCGCCGCCACCGCCTGCGCGCCGCCCAGGGTGAACACGCGGTCGACGCCGGCGATCGCCGCGGCGGCAAGCACCAGTTGATTCTTCTCGCCGCCCGGCGTCGGCACCACCATGATGAGTTCACCCACGCCCGCGACCTTGGCCGGAATCGCGTTCATCAGCACCGACGACGGATACGCCGCCTTGCCGCCCGGCACGTAGAGGCCGACGCGGTCGAGCGGCGTGACCTTCTGGCCCAGCACGGTGCCGTCGTCCTCGGTGTAGGTCCACGAACCCTGCACCTGCTTTTCGTGATAGCGGCGCACGCGCTCGGCAGCGGCTTCCAGTGCGGCGCGGGTGTCGGCCGGCAAAGCGTCGAGCGCCGCCTGGAGTTCGGCCCGGCCGAGTTCGAGGCTGGCGACCGAGATCGCCGGCAGGCGGTCGAAGCGCGCGGTGTAGTCGAGCACGGCAGCGTCGCCGCGCGTCTTCACGTCGGCGAGGATGGCGGCGACGGTCTGTTCGATCGCCGCGTCGGTAGCGTCGTCGAATTGCAGCAGGCGGGCGAGGCGCGCCTGGAAATCAGGCTGCGCGCTGTCGAGGCGGGTCAGGGTCGGCACGGGAATCGGGTTCGCACAAGCGAAACTAAAGTCTGGTCCCGATTGTACCGTTTTTTAAGCAAATTCCACGACCCGTCAGGTGCTTAGGCGGCACTTTCATACCTGTTCCGGATATTAGACAAAGTCCAGATTGATGATTATCATGGGGCCCATGCATTACACGCGCGACAACATGGCCGGCCTCCTGCGCAGCCACGACATCAATCCGACCCACCAGCGGATCGAGATCGCGCACGCCCTGTTTTCGCGCCAGGAGCACCTGTCGGCCGACCAGGTGATGGCGATCGTCAACACCCGCCACTCCGAGACGTCCAAGGCCACGGTCTACAACACACTCAAGCTCTTCCTCGAAAAAGGCCTGGTGCGCGAAGTGATCGTCGATCCCAGCAAGGTTTTCTACGACCCCAACACCAGCCCGCATCACCACCTCTACGAGGTCGACACCGGCAAGCTGTCGGACATCGACGCGGCCCACGTGCGGATCTCCGGCTTGCCGGCCCTGCCCGAAGGCATGGTGACCGAGGGGATCGACCTCATCGTCCGCGTCCGCCGGGCGCAGTAAGCCGTCCGCCCGTGAAGCGGGTCCACATCGCCGCCACCCTGCTCGACGCCCAGCTCGCCGTCGACGTGCTCGCCAGCGTCGGCATCGCCGCCCATGTGTTCAACGCCAACGCCGCCGGCGCAACCGGCGAAGTGCCCTTCCTGCAGGCGCAGCCGGAAGTCTGGGTCGAGGACGACGCGCTGCAGGACCGCGCCCGCGACACGCTGGCCACGCTGCGCGACGCGCCGCCATGCACTGACAAGACCTGCCCGCGCTGCGGCGAAATCAATCCGGGAAATTTTCTCAGTTGCTGGCAGTGCGGCAACGCCCTGCCCGATCAGGCCTGCTGATCCGCGCCGCGGGCCTCGACATGCAGCTGGTAGTGGCGCGCGAAAATGCGTTCGAGCTCGTCGATCGCCTCCTCGGCCGCGACGCCGTGGATGAGGTGGCGCGTCATCTGCGCCGACGCCTCGTGGAACAGGCGGTTGCGCTCCAGCATGGGGTAGGTCTGCATCAGGCGCTGGATCGCCTTGACGACGTTTTCCTCCGCCGGCCGCGGAATCGGCAGCGGCTCGGCCGGCGGCGCAACGGCGGCTTCGCTGCCTTGCTTGCCGGCGAGAAACTCGGCGTACTCCAGCAGGGCCTGCTGCCGCGCTTCCGACAGGCCGCGGAACAGCAAAACCAGCCGCTTGCTGTCGCCCATGTCAGCGGCCGCGCCCCTTCGCCGGGCGCTTCATCGGCACGATGTCGGCGTTGCACTGCTGGAACTTGTTCTCGACGAAGCTGATGAAAGCGTCGAGCAGCTTGCTGCGGAATTTTTCCGGCGCATAGACCATCGACAACTCGCGTGTCAGCCGCGGGCTCAGCGGCACCGCAACCAGCGTGCCGAGCTGGACTTCCTTGGTGACGGTCGACGCCGACATGATGGCGACGCCGAGGTTGGCCTCGACCGCGCCCTTGATCGCCTCGCGGCTGCCCAGCTCCATCTCGATGTGCAGGTCGTCCGGGTTGACGCCGTTGTGCTTGAAGAAATCGTCGACGACCTCGCGCGTGCCCGAGCCATGCTCGCGCGACACGTAGGGTTGCTCGGCGATCTCCTTCGCATCCACGCTCGAACGCGACGCCAGCGGATGGTTGGGCGAGCAGATCATCACCAGTTCGTCTTCGCAGCAGGCGAGCGTCTTCAGGTTGCTGTTGTGGGAAGGCGCCTCGATGAGTCCGACATCGAGCGAATGGTCGGCGACCTTGGCGGCGACGGTTTCCGAGTTGGCCACGGTCAGCCGCGCCTGCACCTGCGGGAAGCGCTCCTTGAACTCGCCGAGGATGCGCGGCAGCTGGTATTCGGCGATGGTCGTCGACGCGCCGATCATCAGCGGCCCCGTCACCTGTCCGGTCATCTCGCCCACACGGGCTTCCATTTCGCCGGTGAGCGCGAGGATGCGCTCGGCGTAGCCCAACACCAGCTCGCCCACCGGGGTCAGCGAAATCTTGCCGTGGCTGCGCTCGAACAGGCGCGTGTTGAAATGCTCTTCCAGCTGCTTGACCTGAAAGGTCACGGCAGGCTGGGTCATGTACAGGATGTCAGCCGCCTTGGTGAAGCTGAGCTGGCGAGCGACGGTGTAAAATACTTGCAGTCTGCGGTCGGCCATAAATCCCCGCCCCTGGGTCAAAAAAGATTTTTATTCAACCACAAACCCGACCGTGATGAAACAATTCCCCTTCCAACGCCCTGTTCCGACAGGGTTTTCCTTCGCCCCGGGCCGCTCCGCCCGGCCCCGCTCCCGCCTGGGTTGACCCACGCACGCCGTGAACCGCGCCTTCTACACCATCCTGCTGGCGCAGTTCCTGTCCGCGCTGGCGGACAACGCGCTGCTGTTCGCGGCGATCGGGCTGCTGGTGTTCGTCGCGGCTCCCGAGTGGTTCTCGCCGCTGCTGCAGACGGTGTTCGTCATCGCCTACATCGTGCTCGCGCCGCTGGTCGGTCCGTTCGCCGACGCACTGCCCAAGGGCCGGGTGATGCTGATCGCCAACACGGTGAAGTTCGTCGGCTGCCTCGCCATGCTGGCCGGGCTGCACCCGCTCGTCGCCTACGCCATCGTCGGCGTCGGCGCCGCGATGTATTCGCCGGCCAAGTACGGCATCCTCACGGAGCTGTTGCCGCCCGAAAAGCTGGTCGTCGCCAACAGCTGGATGGAAGGCACGACGGTGGCCGCGATCGTGCTCGGCGCCATCATCGGCGGTGCGCTCATCAACCCGGAACTCGCCGCCCACGTGCTCGAAAGCGCCGGCCTCACGGGCGTCGTGATCGCGCCGAAGTTCGCCATCGTCGCCATCACCAGTCTCTACCTCGGCGCGGCATTCGTGAACCTGTTCATTCCCCGTCTGCCGATCGACCACGCGCTGCCGAGCAAGTCGCCGCTCTTCATCCTGCATGACTTCTGGCACAGCTTCGTGCTGTTGTGGCGCGACCCCCTCGGCCAGGTCTCGCTCGCCGTCACCACGCTGTTCTGGGGGGTGGGCGCGACGCTGCGCCTGCTCATCATCGCGTGGGCCGCGCTCAATCTGAAATACGGCCTCGACCAGGCGACCCAGCTCACCGCCGCGACCGCGATCGGCATTGCCATCGGCTCGATCCTCGCGGGGAAATTCGTGCCGCTGAAGGGGGCGGTGCGGGTGCTGCCGGCGGGCATCATTCTCGGCTTCGTGCCGATTGCGTTGATCTGGGTGGAAAGCCTATGGCCGGCGCTCGCGCTGCTGACGCTGGCCGGCGTCCTGGCGGGTTATTTCGTGGTGCCGATGAACGCGCTGCTGCAGCACCGCGGGCATCTATTGATGGGCGCGGGGCACTCGATCGCGCAGCAGAACTTCAACGAGAACATCAGCATCCTGGTGCTGACCGGCGCCTACGCCCTCATGGTGCGTGCCGAGTGGCACATCCACAGCATCATCTGGGTATTCGGCCTGTTCATCAGCGTGGTGATGACGGCGATCTGGCTGCGCCATCGCCACGACGTCGTGCATTAAGCCTTTCAGGCCGGTTTGTCAGCGGCGTTCTGCTGCTTCACCACCGTCATCGCGCCGGCAATGAGCGTACTGAGGTCGGCCATGTTGGACGGCACGATGAGCGTGTTGCCGGTCTTCGCGATGCCCGAGAAGGCCTCGACGTATTTTTCCGCCACTTTCAGATTCACCGCCTGCAGGCCGCCCGGCTTCTCGATCGCCATCGCCACCCGCGCGATCGCCTCGGCGTTGGCGATGGCGATGGCCTTGATCGCCTCGGCCTCGCCCTGCGCGACGTTGATCGCAGCCTGCATTTCGCCCTCGGACTGCTGGATCGCCGCGTTGCGCTCGCCGGTGGCGATGTTGATCTGCTCCTGCATGCGGCCTTCGGATGAGGCGATCAGCGCGCGCTTCTCGCGCTCGGCGGTGATCTGCCGCTGCATCGCGTGGAGAATCTCCTTCGGCGGTGTGAGGTCCTTGATCTCGTAGCGCAACACCTTCACGCCCCAGTTGGTCGACGCCTCGTTGAGCGCCATCACCACGCCGCGGTTGATTTCCTCGCGTTCTTCGAAGGTGCGGTCGAGCTCCATGCGGCCGATCAGCGAACGCAGCGTCGTCTGCGCCAGCTGCGAGACGGCCGAGATGTAGTCGCTCGAGCCGTAGGACGCCATTTTCGGATCGGTCACCTGGAAGTAGAGGATGCCATCGACCGCGAGCTGGGTGTTGTCGCGCGTGATGCAGACCTGGCTCGGCACGTCGAGCGGAATCTCCTTGAGCGAATGCTTGTAGGCGACGTTGTCGACGAAGGGAATGACGAGATTCAGGCCCGGCGCGAGCACCGCGTGGAACTTGCCCAGGCGTTCGACCACCCAGGCATTCTGCTGCGGCACCACGCGGATGCCCTTGGCGACGACGATCAGGATGACGGCCAATAAGACCAGTGCGACGACGTCCATGTGTTGCGCTCCTCTTGTTGTGTCAGTTCTAAAGAAAAATCAGTTGCCGAGTACCAGCGTATTGCCGCGCACCGCACGGATCAGCAGCGGCCGAGCAGCGTCGACCTCGGCCGACTCGGCCTCGGCGTCCCACAACGCGCCGCGGTACTTCACCTGGCCGCGGCCGTCCTGCCAGGACTCGATCTTCACTGGCTGGCCGATGTCCATGTCCTGCACGCTGGCTTCCGGATGCGCGGTACTACGCTTCCAGTGACGCAGCGCGAGCGTGCCGAGCGCGGCAATCGCGCCCGCGACCAGCAGCTGCACGATGAAGCCGGCGCCGAGCCAGGCAGCCAACCCCGCCCCGGCGGCGGCGAGGCCGTACACCAGCAGATAGAAGGTCCCGCTGGTGAGTTCCACGCCCACCAGCACCGCCGCCAGAATCCACCACACCACGTAAGCCTGCATTGCGTCTCCTTAGAGTATGACCGGCCGGTTCGCCAGCTCGTCGGGATTATCGCCCAAAGCCGCGCCGCCGCCCGGCGCCGGGAAATGCCGCGCCAGCAGCTCGCCGACACGGGCGACGCCGGCCAACGCGCCCGCCTCGAAGCGGCCGGCACGAAACTCGGCTTCCATCGCCTGCGCCACCGCCTCCCATTCGGCCGGCGCCACCCGCGCCGCGAGGCCGCGGTCGGCGACGATCTCGATGTCGCGGTCGGCGAGCAGCACGTAGATCAGCACGCCGTTGTTCGCCGCCGTGTCCCACACGCGCAGATCGGAGAACGCCTGCAACGCGCGCTCGCGGTCGCTCATGCCGCGCCACACCTGCCCCGGCGACAGCGCGTTCTCGATGGCGAAGGCGATTTCGCCGGTGTGTGTCGCTTCCGATTGCCGGATCGCCGTCTCGATGGCGTCGAGCACGGTGGGCGGGAAGGCGCGCCGCCACGCCCACGGCGGGGTGAACAGATGGCGCAGGAAGCGCTTGAAGTTCACCATCTGCCCGACGCCCCGCCGCCGCCAAAACCGCCTCCGCCGCCGCCCCAGGACGAGCCGCCACCAAAGCCCCCGCCAAACCCGCCCCGCCCGCCGGTCGACCAGCCGCTACCGCCGCGAAAGCCGGACGCGACCGCGGCGAACACGAATACGGCAATGAACAGCAGAAGAATATTGAAACCCATCAGGATCGCGCCGGCGGCCATGCTCCCCACTGCGGCGAGGCCGGCCGCAGCCGGCCGGCTCATCAGCGTCGACAGCAGCCAGCCGCCGATGACGCCGCCCATCACCAGGAAGCCGAAGACCGCGTCGTCGCCCTCGGCGTGCCCCGGCGCAGGCGGCGGCAGCGCCTCGCCCTCAATCAGCTTCATCAGCTGGGTCACCCCGGCGTCGATCCCGCCGGTGTAGTCGCCCTCGCGAAACCGCGGCGCGATGATCTCGTCCATGACGCGCCGCGCGGTGACGTCGGGAATCGCACCTTCGAGGGCGTAGCCGACTTCGATGCGCAGCGTGCGGTCGTCCTTGGCGACGATCAGGATCACGCCGTCGTCAGCCTTCTCGCGGCCGATCTGCCCGCGCTCGGCGACGCGGATGCCAAATTGTGCGATGTCCTCGGGCGCGGTTGTCGGCACGATCAGCACCGCGATCTGGCTGCCGCGCTGCGCTTCGAACGCGGCGAGCTTGTTCTCCAGCGCGGCCGTCTGATCGGCGGAGAGCGTGGCGGTGAGGTCGGTGACGCGGCGGGTGAGCTCGGGCACCGCGATCTGCGCCCAGGCGGCGAGCGCAAACGCCGCCAGCAGGCAGCCGAACGCGAGTCGCGTTGCGGCGAAGCGCATCATCGTTGACTCAGTAGCCGTGCGACAGGCTGCCGGACGCGTCCCCGCCACCGGCAGGCGCAGCCGGGGCGGCCGGCGCTGCGGGCGTTGCCGGGGCTGCAGGCGCCGGCGCGCCAAAGTCGACCCTGGGCGGCGCGGCGATCGCCGCTTCGTTCTCGACCGTGAAGCTCGGCTTGGTCTGGTAGCCGAACAGCATCGCGGTGAGGTTGGATGGGAAGGAGCGCACCGTCACGTTGTAGGTCTTCACCGCCTCGATGTAGCGGTTGCGCGCGACGGTGATGCGATTCTCGGTGCCTTCGAGCTGCGCCTGCAGGTCGCGGAACAGGCCGTCGGCCTTGAGCTGCGGATAGTTCTCCGCGACCAGCAGCAGGCGCGAAATCGCGCCGGTGAGCTGGCCCTGCGCGGCGATGAAGCGCTGGAACGCCGCCTCGTCGTTGACGAGCTCGGGCGTGGCCTGGATCGCGCCGACGCGGGCGCGTGCCTCCGTCACCTCGGTGAACACCCGCACCTCGTGCGCGGCGTAGCCCTTCACCACGTTGACGAGATTGGACACGAGGTCCGCGCGGCGCTGGTACTGGTTCAGCACCTCGGCCCAGGTCGCCTTGATTTCCTCGTCGGTCGATTGCAGGGTGTTGTAGCCGCAGCCCGAGAGGGTCAGCGCCATCAACGTCACCATCAGCCATTTCAACATGTCGCACTCCTTGTTCGAGGATGAGGCCCGGCATTCCAACCCGCCGGGACCGTTCGTTGCAATGCGAAGCTTACTGCAACAGCGTGACGAGTTCCGCCTCGGCGCGTCCGGCCGCCACGTACAGCCGCGCGATGCTCACCGGCAGGGTGAAGCGGCGCGGTCCCGCACTGCCGGGATTGACGAAGAGCACACCGTCGCGCGTTTCCACGCAGGGCTTGTGCGAATGGCCCGACACGACGACGTGCACCCCCGACGCGGCAGGGTCGATCGCCAGTTCGCCCAGGATGTGCAGCACGTGAAGGCGAACGCCGCCGACTTCAAGGTCGGCGGTATACGGGATATCGGCGGCCCAGGCGGCGCGGTCGTTGTTGCCGCGCACCACGGTGACGGGAGCGATGCGCGCGAGCGCCTCCAGAATGCCGCGCGGCTCGCCGGAACGCGAGCCGATGTCACCGGCATGGACGATGTGCGCGCAGTCTTCGAGCGCGGCGATCGCCTCGGGTCGCAACAGCCCGTGGGTGTCGGCGATCAGCCCGATCCGGGTGCGCGCCATCGCAATCGACTCAGGGCTTGACGCCCCAGGTCGCGAACAGCGGGTCGGATTCGGCGAGCCGGTCGGCGTAGCGGTCGTCCTTCGGCCGCTTGAGGCCGCGTTCGACGTAGGTTTCGACCTTCTTGAAACCGGCCTGCTTGATCAGCGTGCCGACCCAGGCCATGCGCTCCATCGGATGCAGTTGCGTCCACAGCTTGATGACCTTGGGCGGAAAGTAACGGTTCGACAGGGTCGCGACGAACATCCCGCCCGGCTTCAGCACCCGCTTCGCCTCGGCGACGATCTTGTCCGGCTGCGTGAGGTACTCGAACGACACGGTGCAGACCACCGCATCAAAGCTGGCGTCGGGGAAGGGCAATTTCGGATCGGCGTTGAGGTCGTGGACGACGCGCTCGGACAACTGCGGGTTGTCGGCCATCTCCTCGGCGTTCATGCCGAGGCCGACGGCGTTTTGCACGGTGTCTGGCAGGTGCGAGCGCCAGCCCGCCATGAGGTCGAGCACGCGCGCGCCCTCCGGCAGCACCGTGCGGTACAGCGCCTGGATGCGGCGCGCGCAGACCGAATCGACGTGGGTGACCTTGCGCGGCTGGGCGTAGAACTCGGCGTCCGGCGTCTCGTCGTCGCGCGCGAAGGCGTCCGGGGCGGAAAAATCGGTCGGCGTCTGCATCTGCGTGTCCATGCCGCTCCATTCGAGGAGCTGGGTGACCTGGCCGATCGGCTCGGTCGAGACGTCTGCCTTGCCGCTGTCGATGCTGAAAATGCGTCCCTGCAGCGGGTGGCTGAAGTTGGCGACGAAGCTGGCGTCATTGAGCTTCGTCACGCGGAACATCGGCCCCGGCGCGTCGTCGGCGTGCAAAAGCTGCGAAGGATAGAAGCGCCCGAACTTGAGCGGGGCGATGTCGCTGCGGAACACCTCGTTCGGCACCTCGTGCTCGATCTTCGGCCCGACGTCCATCTGCGCGTCGACCGGCGGCGTGTCGCCGGGCATCCAGATCACCACCTGGTGACGGCCGAGGTCGGAGAAATAGTTGACGCGGAAGCGCAGGGCGGAATGGAGCAGCTTCATTGCAGGGGCTAGGGGCTAGGATTTAGGGGCTAGGGATTGGTAGGTGCGGCGGGCGAGGCAGAGGTCTTCCCAGGCGCGCGCCTTGTCGGGCAGGTTGCGCAGCAGGTAGGCCGGGTGGTAGGTCACGACCAGCGGGATGCCCTGGTACTGGTGCACGCGGCCGCGCAGGCGGCCGATGGCCTCGTCCGTCTGCAGCAGCGTCTGTGCAGCGAAGCGGCCGACGGCGACGATGAGCTTGGGGCGGATGAGTTCGATCTGCGCCAGCAGATACGGCAGGCACGCGGCGATCTCGTCGGGCTCGGGGTTGCGGTTGCCGGGCGGGCGCGACTTCAGCACGTTGGCGATGTAGACGTTCTCGCCGCGTGCGAGACCGATCGACGCCAGCATGGCGTCGAGCAGCTTGCCGGCCTGGCCGACGAAGGGCTCGCCCTGCGCGTCCTCGTCGGCGCCCGGCGCCTCGCCGACGATGAGCCAGTCGGCGTTGCGGTCGCCGACGCCGAGCACGCCCTGGGTGCGGGTGGTCGAAAGCTTGCACTTCGTACAGTGCGCGACGGCGTCGGCGAGCTGTTCCCAGGTGCCGACGGGCGAGGCGTGAGGGGTCAGGGGTGAGGCACCCGATGGGGACGGCTCCGGCGTGATATCACGCAGCCGCCACGCCGGACCGATGCCGAGTTCCTCGAAGACGTCGTCGCGCGTCAGCACGAAAGCGCTTTCTTCATAATTAGCGCGTCCTCTCGGCCGTCGCGCGCCGGATAGTAGCCGCGCCGCACGGCAAGGTCGACGAAGCCGCTGCTGTGGTAGAGCCCGATCGCCGCGGTATTGGAGGCGCGCACTTCGAGGAATACGCTTTCGGCCTTGTGATCGCACGCGCGCGCCAGACAGTGCTCGAGCAGGTCGCGCCCGAGGCCGTGGCCGCGCCAGATCGGCGCGATGGTGAGGTTGAGCAGATGCGCCTCGCCCGCCGCGATCATCATCGCGTAATAACCGATCACCTCGCCCTCGGCCTCGCGCACCCACATGCTGTAGCCCGCCTTCAACGAATCGGCGAAGTTGCCGGGCGTCCACGGATACTCGTAGCTCGCCAGCTCGATGCGGTGGATGCGCGGCAGGTCGGCCTCGGTCATCGGCCGCAGGCGATGCGCGATTTCGAACACGGCGCTCATGCGGAGGCCTTCGCGCGGCGCTCGTCGACCGTCAACGCCACCTTGTCGCGCAGGTAGATCGGCGCGGCGAGCGCGGCGTCCATGCCTTCGCCGCGCTCGAAGGCAGCCAGCGCCAGCGGCACCATCGCCACCGCGTCGGGCATCAGGGTCTCGTCGATGCGCGCAAGCTGCGCGGCCAGCCGCGGCCGCAACGCCTCGCCGAGCACGGCGAAGCCGTTGCCGGCGCCGACCCAGCCACCGCCCGGCGGCACCATTACCGATTCGGGCAAGGCCAGTTGCGGCGCGCTCACCGTGCGCCAGCGGGTGCCCTCGCGCTCGTACGCCGCCCAGTACACCTCGGCCATGCGCGCGTCGAGCACGGTCACGACCCTGTCGGCGCCGGCCTGCTCGGCAATGGATTCGAGGGTGGACACGCCCACTACCGGCAGGTCGGCGCCGAAAGCGAGACCCTGCGTCACCGCGCAGGCGATCCTGAGGCCGGTGAACGAGCCCGGCCCGGCGCCGTAGGCGATGCCGTCGAGCTCACGCAGCGTGACGCCACCGTCGCGCAGCAATTCTTCGACCATGGGCAGCAGGAGCGAGCTGTGGCGCTGCTCGGCGAGCACGCGGAAGGCGAGCACCTTGCCGTCGAGCGACAGCGCGGCGGAGCAGTATTCGGTGGAGGTATCGAGGACCAGCAACTTCATCGGCGCCATTTTACCGGTTGCCGGCCCTGCCCTCAGCGTTTGCCCCTGTAAACGACGCGGTATATCGCCCCGGCATGGTCGTCCGAGATCAAAAGGCTGCCGTCGGGCATGACCAGCACGTCGGCGGGCCGGCCCCAGGCTGCTTCGTTCTGCATCCAGCCGATGACGAAGGGTTCGTAGCGGACTGCGCGATTGCCTTCGAGGTGCACCACGCTGACGCGGTAGCCGATCTTGCGGCTGCGGTTCCAGGAGCCGTGCTCGGCGATGAAGATCGCGTTGCGGTAGCGTTCGGGGAATTGCGTGCCGGTATAGAAGCGCATGCCAAGCGCCGCGACGTGCGGACCGAGTTCCTGCACCGGCGGCACGTACTCGGCGCAGCGGCGGCCGCGGCCGAATTCCGGATCGAGCACCGCGTGGCCGTGGCAGTGCGGGTAGCCGAAATGCTGGCCGGGCTTGGCCAGGCGATTGAGTTCGTCCGGCGGCAGATCGTCGCCCATGAGATCGCGGCCGTTGTCGGTGAACCAGAGTTCGCCCGTGCGCGGGTGCCAGTCGAAGCCCACCGTGTTGCGCACGCCGCGCGCGACGACCTCGACCTTGCCGCTCGCGAGGTCGAGCGCGGTGATCGTCGCGTAGCGGTCGACGCCGGCGTCGCAGCTATTGCACGGCGCGCCCACCGGCACGTAGAGCCTACCGTCGGGGCCGAAGGCGATGAATTTCCAACCGTGGTGGGTGTCGCTCGGCCACGCCTCGCTCACGACTTCCGGCCGCGGCGGTTTATTCAGGTTCGCCTCGATGTCGGAGAGCCGCAGCACCCGGCTCACCGCCGACACGTAGAGATCGCCGTCGCGGAAGGCCACGCCGACCGGCATGTTGAGGCCCTCGGCAAGCAGCTTCGGGGTGCGGTCACCCCTGAGCGGCACCGCCCACACCTTGCCGGCACGACGGCTGCCGACGAACAAGGTGTCCCTGCCGAGCGCCATCTGGCGCGCATTGTCCACCCGGGCAAAGACTTCGATCGCGAAGCCCGGCGGCAGCGTCAGCCGTTCGAGTGGCAGCGCGTCGGCCCGGGCGAGGCCGGTGCAGGCCAGGAGGAGGAAAACGATCCAGCGCGTCATGGGCACCTCCGTTTCATTGCAGGGGGACCAGGATCTCGAAGCGCACCCGCGACCACGGGTCGCGCACCTCGGCCAGGCGGGTAATGCGCGCGGCGAGCACCTGGCCGCGGTCCATCAGGCGGGCGACGTCGGCGTTCTCGCGGCGCGGCACGTAGCCGAGCTTGTGGCCCTGCCAGTCGACGCGCACCGCCTTCGCGTCATGGGGGTTGTCCGGCTCGCGCACGAGGGTAAGCGCGTCGCCGACCTTGAGCTGCGCCCACACCGTCTTGCCGGCGTGGTACTGGAAGCCGGCGAGCGGCGAATCCTGCAGCAGGATGTGCGCGGCGACCTCGGCGTGGAGCGGCGTCGCCCACACCCACAGCAGCCACAGCAGGGCCTGCCAGCGCTTCATGTCGAGGCTCCGTTCGCAGGGTCGGAACGAAGCATTCTACTGACAAAACGCCCGCCGCAAGCGCGCCATTTCCTGATCCGCGGATTAAGTTTTTTGACTCGACAAGCCGCCTTGCGCTTGAGGTAGGATGAAGCCGTCCGCAACCCTACGCCCGCCTCGACATGCCCAAGAAAGCCGCCGCCCGGACCAAGCTCTTCGTGCTCGACACCAACGTGCTGATGCACGACCCCACCAGCCTCTACCGCTTCGAGGAGCACGACGTCTACGTGCCGATCGCCACGCTGGAAGAGCTCGACATGCACAAGAAGGGCATGAACGAGGTCTCGCGCAACGCGCGCCAGGCCAGCCGCTTCATCGACGAGGTGGTGAGCAAGCTCGACAGCATCGAGGACGGCGTGCCGCTCGCGCCGCACAGCCACAACGCCGCCACCGGCCGCCTGTTCCTGCAGACCCAGGCGATCACCGACGCGGTGCCGATGAGCCTGCCCACGTCCAAGGTCGACAACCAGATTCTCGGCGTCGTGCTGTTCCTGTCGCGCCACCAGCCGGGGCGGCAGGTCATCCTGGTGTCGAAAGACATCAACATGCGCATCAAGGCGCGTGCGCTGGGCCTGCCCGCCGAGGACTACTTCAACGACAAGGTGCTGGAAGACACCGACCTGCTCTACGCCGGCGTGCGCGAACTGCCCGCGGACTTCTGGGACAGCCACGGCAAGGGCATGGAATCCTGGCAGGCCAACGGCCACACCCACTACCGCGTGAAGGGCCCGCTGGTGGCGAGCCTCCTGCCCAACGAATTCGTGTTCCAGGAAGGCCCCAACCCGCTCTACGCCAAGGTGCTCTCTGTCACCGGCAAGCAGGCAGAGCTGATGACGGTGCGCGACTACAGCCACCACAAGAACAACGTGTGGGGTATCACCGCGCGCAACCGCGAGCAGAACTTTGCGCTCAACGTGCTGATGGACCCCGAGATCGACTTCGTCACCCTGCTCGGCCAGGCCGGCACGGGCAAGACGCTGCTCACGCTCGCCGCGGCGCTGGCGCAGGTGCTCGACAAGAAGCTCTACACTGAAATCATCATGACCCGCGTCACCGTGCCGGTCGGCGAGGACATCGGCTTCCTGCCCGGCACCGAGGAGGAGAAGATGACGCCGTGGATGGGCGCGCTCGAGGACAACCTCGACGTGCTCAACAAGAGCGACGATGAAGCTGGCGACTGGGGTCGCGCGGCGACGCAGGACCTGATCCGCAGCCGGATCAAGGTGAAGTCGCTCAACTTCATGCGCGGGCGCACCTTCCTCAACAAGTTCCTCATCATCGACGAGGCGCAGAACCTCACGCCGAAGCAGATGAAGACGCTGATCACCCGCGCCGGTCCCGGCACCAAGGTGGTGTGCCTCGGCAACATCTCGCAGATCGACACGCCCTACCTCACCGAGGGCAGCTCCGGCCTCACCTACGTCGTCGACCATTTCAAGGGCTGGGCGCACAACGGCCACGTCACCCTGCAGCGCGGCGAACGTTCGCGTCTGGCCGACTATGCTGCAGAGGTGCTGTAAGCCCTTCCACGCCACAGGAGTCACGCCATGAAACCCTGGATCGTTCTCGCCGCCGGCCTCGTCGCCGCCCTGCCCGCCCACGCCGACTGGCGCGACCTGCTGCGCGGCGTCATCGCCCCGCCCGCCGAGCAGAAGCCGGCCGCCGGCAGCGGCGTCGACGCGCTGTCGCAGGCCGACATCAACGCCGGCCTCAAGGAAGCGCTCACCCGCGGCGCCGACGCCGCGGTCGCCCAGCTCGGCCAGAAGGACGGCTTCTTCGGCAACGACAAACTGCGGATTCCCCTGCCGCCGGGGCTGCAGAAGGCCGAGCAGGCCATGCGCCTGATGGGCATGGGCAAGCAGGCCGACGAGTTGATCCTCTCGATGAACCGCGCCGCCGAAGCGGCGGTGCCGGAAGCGAAGACTCTGCTGGTCGACGCGGTAAAGACCATGACGCTGGAAGACGCCAAGGGCATCCTCACCGGCGGGCAGACCTCGGCGACCGACTTCTTCCGCAGGAAGACCGAGGCGAAGCTGACCGAACGCTTCCTGCCCACCGTCAAGGCCACCACCGACAAGGTCGGCCTCGCGCAACAGTACAACCGCTACGCCGGCGCCGCCGCGCAGTTCAACCTCATCGACAAGCAGCAGGCCAGGGTCGAGGACTACGTCACCCAGCAGGCGCTCGACCGGCTCTACACGCTGATCGGCGAGAAGGAAGCGGCGATTCGCGCCAATCCGGTGCAGGCCGGCAGCGATCTGCTGAAACGCGTGTTCGGCGCGGTCGCCGGAAAATAATCGAGCCCATGCGCCGCCTACTCTGCGCCCTCGCCCTCGCAGCCGCCCTGCCGGTGCAGGCCTGGGAAGTCGGCGAGTTCCGCCACGGCATGAGCCGGGCGGAGGTTGAGGCCGCGCTCGCCAGCTGGAATTTCGACCGCAGCCTGCCGGTCGGCCCCGACAGCCTGTTCGTCTACGACGGCTACGGGCATCCGGCGTCGCGCCGCTTCCTGTTCACCTTCTGCAACGACCGCCTGGTCGCGCTCGAGCAGGAAGTCGCGCCGGCGTTCCGCCACTTCGTCATCATCGCGTCGAACTATTCGAACCTGCACGGCGACCCGTTCAAGGTCATCCCCTACACCAGCGTCGTCGCCAGCGGAGAAAAAAACCTGCTCGCCATGTTCTGGCGCCGCGGCGGCGACTTCCTGGGGGTGAAGTACGTGCTGCATCCCACCGGCGAGCAGCTCACCATGAGCTGGCAGATCGGCAACACCTGCTGGCAGGCGCCGCGCTGAGGCGGCCACCGATTCAGCTGAGGTAGGCCTCGGTGGCGTAGCGCCGCATCATGCGGTGGCTGTTGAAGTAGGCGGCGCTCTTGCTGATGGTGCCCTTCATCACCGCGATCCAGCCGGGACGGTCCTCGTACCACAGCGGCAACACCACCTGGCCGAGCTTGTCGTAGAGCGCGCGGCCGTCCTCACCGTTGGCCGCGGGAGAGTCCTCGCCCACCGCCCAGCCCGTCACGCCTTCGAGGCAGCCCTCGACCCACCAGCCGTCGAGCACGGAAAGCTGCGGCACGCCGTTGAACGCGGCCTTCATGCCGCTGGTGCCGGAGGCCTCGAGCGGGCGCAGCGGCGTATTGAGCCAGACGTCCGACCCCGAGACCATGCGGAGCGCCAGATCCATGTCGTAGTCGGGCAGGAAGGCCATCGGGATCTCGCCTTCGAGTTCGCGCATGTGGGCGTGCAACGCCTCGATGAGCCGTTTGCCCGCCTCGTCCTTCGGGTGCGCCTTGCCGGCCATGACGATCTGGAACGGCCGTTCGCGGGCGAGCGCGCGTAGCCGCGCCAGGTCGCTGAACAGCAGATCGGGCCGCTTGTAGGCGGTCATGCGCCGTGCGAAGCCGAGGATCGGCTTGTCCGGGTCGAGGTGCTTGCCGGTGAGCGTCCACACCTGCTCGATCAATATCCGTTTCGCGGCGACATGGGCAGACCACACCGCCTCGTCGGCCAGGCGGTCGGCGCGCGCGAGCAGTTCCGGCTCGTGGCACCAGCCCGGGATCTGCCGGTCGTAGAGCGCGGCGAACGGCGGACTGGTCCAGGTCGAGGCGTGCACGCCGTTGGTGACCGCGTGCACGGCGTAGCCGGGAAACATCTGGCGCGACACTTCGGCATGGCGCTTGGCCACGCCGTTCACGTAGTCGGACAGGTTCAAGGCCAGCCGCGTCATGTTCAGCCGGTCCTCGCCGGCGAGCAGCTTGACCGTGCCAAGGTCGAGCACGTCGCCGTAGAGGCGACGCACCAGATCGTAGTCGAACTTGTCGTGCGCGGCTTCGACCGGCGTGTGGGTGGTGAACACGCACAGTTCGCGCACCTGCGGCAGGTCGTAGGGACTCTCGCCCGGCCGCAGGTCCTCGCGCGCGTGGGCGTAGCGGCGCAGCAGCGCCAGGGTGAGGAAGGCCGAATGGCCCTCGTTCATGTGGTAGCCCATGGGCTTGAAGCCGAGCGCCTGCAACATGGCGATGCCGCCCACGCCCAGCACGATTTCCTGCTTCATGCGCAGGGCCTCGTCGCCGCCGTAGAGGGTGTGGGTGATGTCGCGGTCGCGCGGATCGTTCACCGGCAGGTCGGTGTCGAGCAGCAGCACCGGCACGCCGCCGTCGAGCCGCGTGCTCAGGGTGTACAACCAGCCACCCACCCAGACCTGGCGGCCTTCGATCTCCAGTGCGACGGTGGCCTGCAGCCGCGTCGCGTAGCGCGCGGGATCCCAGGCGTCCTCGTGTTCCACCTGACGCCCCTGCGCATCGATTTCCTGGCGGAAATGCCCGCCGCGGAACACCAGGGTGACGGCGACCATCGGCACGCCGATGTCGGCCGCCGCGCGCAGGCTGTCGCCGGCGAGCACGCCCAGCCCCCCGCTGTAGGTCGGGATGTCGCTCTGCAGGGCGATCTCCATCGAGAAATAGGCGATGCGGGGCTTGCGGGTGTAAGGCTCGGTGCTGTTTTCGGCTTCTGACATGACGGCGATCGGGGGGACCGTGGCGGCAATACATCCGCCGACGGGTGAAGGCGACGCGGAGAGTTTAACGCGTGCTACCTGCTCCTGGCTTTCGCCTGGATTTCCGCCCACCGCTCGCGCCACTCGGCGAGTTCCTCATCCTCGATTTCGAGCTGGATGGCGACGACTTCCTCCACGCTCAATGTCTGGTCCTCGATGCGGCGCATCAGCTTCTTGCGCGCCCGCGAGAGCAGGCGCTCGATGTCGATCTTCCGCAGGCGACGGGCTTTTTCAAGATAGGTTTCTGTCGGGGTTCTCATCGCAACGGTCCTTGTAATTGTCAGGGCACTCGACACGCTACACCGGAAGTCGAACGCCTTTCCACCTCGCCTCGATGACAGCGTCCTGCACGCGGGGTGGGCAGGACGCTGTCATCAAGGCTTCATGAGGCAAAGACAGACTGCGCAAGCTCGGACTCAGCCCCGGACGCTCGCATTGGAGACGCACATGGCAAGCACACACGGATCGTCCCTCCCGCATACCCACCCCGACCCGCACGCTCCGTCAGAGGGCGCCTCCCAGGCGGGCATCGAACTCGCCGTCCTGAACCTCGACGACGCCGGCGTGATTCACGACTGCAGCCAATCCTGCCTCCAGATATTCGGCTACCGGCCGGACGAACTGCTGGGAAGCCACGTCTCGCGGCTGCTCCCGCAGCTGCCGGGAAGCGGCCTGGTGCAGGAAGGACGCATCCACGCGCGGCTGGCTTACCTCTGCCACTGCGGCATCGCCTTCCAGGCCCGGCATCGCGACGGCCGGCATTTCGCCAGCGAGCTTTTCATCAATCGCCTCGATTCGCACAACGTCGTGGTACTGGTTCGCGCACACGGCGAGTCGAAGCCGGTCGGACTGAGCGGCCCGCTGCACTGAAGGCACGCGGCGACTGTGGTCCCCCGCCTGTCGCCTCCAAGCACGATGACGCCACGCAGCCAGGAGAAGAGCCCCGTAGCGCCCCAGACCCCTGGAGCCTTGCTGGAAGCACTGCGGACGCTCCGCGGGGACATGCTCGCGAGCGCGGCACGCGCACAAGCCAGACTGGCCGCCATCCATGCGGACCGATGCGCCGGCGCGCTCAATCTCATGCATTACCTCGCCCTGCGCCGGCACGACCTGCGTCCGATCCAGACCCACCTCGCATCGCTGGGACTGTCCTCGCTCGGGCGCGCCGAGTCGAACGTGCTGGCGAACGTCGACGCGGTATTGCGTGTCCTTCACCGCCTCGAACAGTGTGCGTGGCAGGCGGGCGACCCCGAAGAGCCGGTCGCGCGCTTCGACGCCGGCAGACGGCACCTCGCTGCCCATGCGGACGCGCTACTCGGCCCGCCGCGGACCGAGCGCACAGTCCGCATCATGGTCACCCTGCCGAGCGAAGCGGCGGAAGACGGCCAACTGATCCGCGCCCTCCTCGAGCAAGGCATGGACTGCATGCGGATCAACTGCGCCCACGACAACGCTGCAGCGTGGGCACGGATGATCGCCCACCTGCGCGAAGCGGAACGCCAGACGGGACGCAGCTGCCGCATCTTCATGGACCTCGCCGGCCCCAAGTTGCGCACTGGCCCGCTCGAGCCAGGGCCGGCCGTCGTCCGGGCGCGCCCCGCGCGCGACGCGTTCGGCCGGGTCATCGCGCCCGCGCGCATCTGGCTCTGCGCCGCGGAGGCGCCCGCAGTCCCCCCTGCACCGGCCGCCGCCTCGCTGCCGGTCCCGGCGGACTGGCTGCACCGCCTCCGCGCGGGCGACCGCGTTCACCTCGACGACGCCCGCGCGGCGCATCGCACGCTGACCATCGCCGACGTCACGGATCGCGGGTGCTGGGCCGAAACCTCACGCACGATCTATTTCGTGCCTGGCCTCGTGCTGCAGCGCGAAGCCGGGGCGGACGCGGAAGACGAGGACCGCTGCCGGATCGGCGAACTGCCGCCGATCGAAGCCGCCCTCGTCCTGTGCAAAGGCGACATGCTCATCATCACGCGTGACGAGCGCCCCGGCCGGCCGGCGCGCCATGACGGCAACAGACGATGCCTGGCCCCCGCGACGATCGGCTGCACCCTGCCCGAAGCCTTCGACCATGTCCGTCCCGGCGAGCCGATCTGGTTCGACGACGGCCGCATCGGCGGCACGATCGAGCACGTGGACGCGGATCGCGTGGTGGTACGCATCACCCAGGAACACGCCAGACCGCTGAAGCTGCGAGCCGACAAGGGGATCAATCTTCCGGAAAGCCGGATCGACCTCCCCGCCCTCACGGGGCAGGATCGCGAAAACCTGCCCTTCGTCGCCCGCCACGCCGACATCGTCGGCCTGTCCTTCGCCAACCACCCTGACGACGTGACCGCCCTGCAGCAGCAGCTTGCAGCGCTCGGCGCGCGCCGGCCGGCCATCGTGCTGAAGATCGAAACCCGTCGCGGATTCGAGCATCTGCCGGACCTACTGCTAGCGGCCATGCGTGCCCCGCAATGCGGCGTGATGATCGCGCGCGGCGATCTGGCCGTCGAATGCGGCTTCGAACGCCTCGCAGAGGTGCAGGAAGAAATCCTCTGGCTGTGCGAAGCCGCACACGTGCCGGTCATCTGGGCCACCCAGGTGCTGGAAACGCTGGCCAAGGAGGGGCGCCCGTCGCGCGCCGAAATCTCGGACGCCGCCATGAGCCTGCGCGCCGAATGCGTCATGCTCAACAAGGGTCCGTACATCCTCCGTGCCGTGCGCACGCTCGACGACATCCTCCAGCGTATGCACGCCCACCAGGCGAAGAAGCGCTCCCTGCTGCGCGCCCTGCGGCTCGCCAATCGCCCGTCAATTGACCATGACCGGGACGCGTCGCCCGACGGCCGCGACCGCACACCCGCCTGAATCGGCAGGCCCTGCCTCAGCCCAGGGTTTTCCGGACCCGCGTCGGTTGCGCCTCAGCGCAGCGTCCCAATGCAATCACCAGCGCGGGCATCTCACCTTCTTCCAGCCTGAGCGCTGCGCGCAGCGCGGTCTCATCGTAGCCGCCTATGGGGCAACTGCCGAGCCCGAGGTGCGCTGCCTGCAGCAGGATGTGGGCAGCGGCGAAGCTGCACTGGCCGACGGCCCACGCGGCGACGTCGACAGAGCGATACAGGGCGCGGTAGGCGTCGTAGAGGGGTGCCGTATCGCCGCCGCGTGCTTCGGCCTCGAACTGTCGGCACACGTAGTCGGAATCGGGCGCGAGCGCGTCGACCAGCGCGACGACGGCGATGAAGGCCGGCGCGGTCGCCGCGGCCGGCTGGTCGAAGCAGGCCTGCGCGACCGCGGCTCGTTCGGTTGCGTCGGTGACGAGGATGAAGCGCCACGGCTCCAGCCCGAAGGCCGACGGCGCCAGCCGCCCCGCCTCGCACAGCAGCGCAAGCTCGGCCTCACCCGGGGGTGCGTCGGCGTCGAAGTGGCGGCAGGCAAAACGTTTATCGATGGCGTCGAGCAGCGTAGGCATGGCGTCTTCTCCTATTCGAGCAGGCCCTGGCGCGCAAACAGCCAAAGCTGCCGGTGGGTGAGTTCGCGCACCTGCGCCGCCGGCAGCGACACGCCGGCGGCGGCGAGGCGCGCCTGCATCAAGGCCACGAGTTCATCGAGGCTGCGCGTGCCGTCAAGCGCGGCCAGCAGCGCCCGGCCGTGGTCGTCGAGGTCCATCGCCACGTGGCGCGCACCGCTCACCACCCAGCCGGGGGTGCCAGCCTGCGCGCGGGCCAGTGCATGGGCGCGCGGACGCCCGCCCGGCTCGGTCGCCTGCGCCCCACGCCACAGCGTCGGCATCACGCCGTGGGTCGTCACCAGACGGAACAACGCGTCAGCGAATGCAACATCGTCGATCTCGCCGGAAGCGCCGAAGGCCTGCTGGGTCTCGTGCGCCGCCGTCCGCAGCTCCGCATGGCTCAGGGCCAGCGGATAGACCGACGACAGCGCCATCACCGCCGCCTTCAGCGCCGGCTCGGCGATCGGGAAGGTGTTGCGCGCGGGATTGACGAAGGGCTGCTCGGCGTTGCCTTCGAGGTCGACCTCCTCGTGGCAGTCGAGGTCGGCGTGGAACATCAGCCCGGCGAGACACTCCGCCTGCGGCGGCTGGGCACAGGGTGCATCGCCGCGGGCGATCAGCGCGCGACGGAAACGCGTGTCGAGCGCATCGTCGAGTGCAGCCTCGGCGTCGAGCCAGCGGTCCTGCAGGCTTTCCGGCGCCAGCCCCCAGGCGTCTTCCAGCTCGACCACGGCGCGGCGCGGACCGGCCTCGCCGACGTAGCGCAGGCCGTGGCGCTCGAGTCGCGCGGCAAAATCGGCGAAGCTCGTCGGCGCGTTGTAGTCGGCGAGGTATTCGTGGAAGAGATAGGATGGCAGCGCTGTCTTCAGGTAGGCGATTTCCTTCTTCAGCGCGGGATCGTCCGCCTCGTCTGCCAGCGCGTCGAGCACGCCGCGCGCCTGGCGCAGGCGTTCGGGCGCGGCGGCGCCGGGGTCGGTGCGCGTGATCAGCGCCTCGCGCAGCGGCAACAGCTTCCGCCAACCGGCAGCAACGTTGAAGCTGACGTAGGCGAGACCGTTCGCGCTCAAATGGCGGCGGCACACGTCGAGCAGCGCCTGCTGCACCTGCGGCGGGACCCACGAATACACGCCGTGGGCGACGATATAGTCGAATTCGCCAAGATCCGCCGGCAGCGCGGCGAGGTCGCCGTGCAGGATGCGCACGTTGGCCAGCCCCAGCTTCGCGACGAAATCGGCGCCCGCTTGGGCCTGTACGCGTGACAATTCGACGCCGACGCATTCGCACCCGGGCCAGCGCCACGCCAGCGGAATCAGGTTGCCGCCCTGCGCGCAGCCGAGTTCGAGGATGCGTGCATGGCTCAGGTCGGGCGCGTCGAAACCGTGCAGCCTCGCCACCGCGGCGAGAAAATCCGGCTGCGTCTCGGGCAGCGGCAGGCTGTCGTAGGGGAGTTCGTCGTAGGTGATGAGGGTATCCATGCAAACGATTGTAGCGTCGGCGATACTTAAGGCGTTTCAACACGCGCCCAAATCATGACACCTACCCGTCGAGCGACGTTTCTTCGGCGACTCCTTGGCGCCCTCTTCGCGCTGATGCTGCTCGCGCCCGCCGCGCGGGCCGAAACGACCTGGATCGAACCGGGTGCCGACGGTGCGCCCGTCGTGCACCTCTACTTTTTCTGGTCGCTCGCCTGCCCGCATTGCCTCGAGGCGCGCCCCTTCATCGAGGCCATCCCGGAGAAACGGCCGTGGGTGGAGCTGCACAGCCTCGAACTCACCCGCCACCCGGAAAACGTGCGCCACTACCTCGCGCTTGCCGAGCAGGCCGGCCAGTCCGCGCAATACGTGCCGGGGCTCCTGTTCTGCGGCCGCATGCAGACCGGCTGGGACAACGATGCGACGAGCGGTGCAGCGCTGCTCGCCGATCTCGACGCCTGTCGCGCCGCAGCGAAATCGGGCAGCCCACTCGACATCGCGCGCGCCCTGCCCGAGCCCGCCTTCAGTGTGCCCCTCCTCGGCGAAGTCCGCCTCGACGGCACCTCGCTCCCCGTGATGACGGTGCTGATCGCCGGCCTCGATGCCTTCAATCCCTGTGCCTTCTTCGTGCTGCTGTTCGTGCTGTCGATGCTCGCCCACCAGAAGAGTCGCGCGCGCATGCTGGCGATCGGCGGCGTGTTCGTGCTGACGTCCGGCGTGATGTATTTCGCCTTCATGGCGGCCTGGCTCAATCTCTTTCAGCTGCTCGGCAACCTGGCGTGGGTGACGCTCGCCGCGGGTGCGCTCGCGCTCGCCATCGGGCTCGTCAACGTCAAGGATTTCTTCTGGTTCCAGCGCGGCGTGTCGCTGTCGATTCCGGAAGGCCGCAAGCCCGCGCTCTACGCGCGCGCCCGTGCCCTCCTCGCCGCCAGCAGCCTGCCGGCCATGCTCGCCGCCACGGTGCTGCTCGCGGTCGCGGTCAATTTCTACGAACTGCTGTGCACCGCGGGCTTTCCCATGGTGTACACGCGGCTGTTGACGCTGCAGGACGTGAGCACGACCCAGCATTACCTGTACCTCGGGCTCTATAACCTCGTCTATGTGATCCCGCTCGCCGTGATCGTCGGCGCCTTCGCCTTCACGCTGGGCGCGCGCAAGCTGACCGAGCGCGAAGGCCGGCTGCTCAAATTGATGTCGGGATTGATGATGCTGGGGCTGGGCGCGCTGCTGGTTCTCGCGCCCGACGCGCTCAACCGGCTCGGCGTCGCCTTCGCGCTGATCGCGGTGGCGGTGGGCCTCACCTGGATTGCGGCGCGACTGACGCGCCGCTGAGCCGATTCAGTGCCCGCGCGTCCCGGGCTTGGACGAGAACAGCGCGGCCTGCGGGCGCGGCTTGCGCGGATGCGCAGCCGGCTGCGGACCGGGCTTGGGCGCCGGCTTCGGTGCCGCGGCGCGAGCGGGCTGACCCTGCGGCGCGCGGCCCGAACCGCTGCGGCTGCCGGGCTGGCCCTGCCCTTGCCCCTGGCGCGCCCCCTGTCCCTGCCGTTGTCCCTGCCCCTGGCGCTGACCGCCGCGACCGTGCGGTTGACGCGGCGGACGCTCGTCCGACATCAGGTCGGCCTTGGCTGGCGGCACGAAGCCGGGGTCGACCTCGACGCGCACGATGGCGCGCTTGATCAGCTTCTCGATGTCGCGCAGATAGCTCAGCTCCTCGTCGTCGACCAGCGACAGCGCCGAGCCGGTAGCGCCGGCGCGGCCGGTGCGGCCGATGCGGTGCACGTAGTCTTCCGGCACGTTGGGCAGTTCGAAGTTGACCACCTGCGGCAGCTGGTCGATGTCGATGCCGCGCGCGGCGATGTCGGTGGCGACGAGCACGCGCACGCTGCCGTCCTTGAAGCTCGCCAGCGCCTTGGTGCGCGCCGACTGGCTCTTGTTGCCGTGGATCGCGGCGGCGGTGATGCCGTCCTTGTTGAGCTTCTCGGCCAGCTTGTTGGCGCCGTGCTTGGTGCGGGTGAAGACCAGGACCTGCTGCCAGTCGTGCTGCTTGATGAGATGCGCCAACAGATCGCGCTTGTGCGCCTGCGGCACACGGTGCATCGACTGCTCGACGACTTCCACCGTGGTGTTGCGACGCGCGACTTCAACGCTCTTCGGATTGTGCAGCAGGCCGTTGGCGAGCGCGCGGATCTCGTCGGAGAAGGTCGCCGAGAACAGCAGGTTCTGGCGCTGCTTCGGCAGCACCGCGAGCACCTTCTTGATGTCACGGATGAAGCCCATGTCGAGCATGCGGTCGGCCTCGTCGAGCACCAGGATTTCGACGCCGGAGAGGTCGACCGTCTTCTGCCCGACGTGGTCGAGCAGCCGGCCCGGTGTGGCGACGAGGATGTCGACGCGCGACTTCAGCGCCTTGAACTGCGGGTTGATGTTGACGCCGCCGAACATCACCATCGAGGTCAGCGGCAGATGCTTGCCGTAGGTCTTCACCGACTCCTCGACCTGCGCGGCGAGTTCGCGCGTCGGCACCAGGATCAGGCAGCGCGGGCGGCCGGGTTTGGTTTGCGCGGAGCGCGTGGAAAGCAGATGCAGGATCGGCAGGGTGAAGCCGGCGGTCTTGCCGGTGCCAGTCTGCGCGGCGGCGAGGAGGTCGCCGCCGGCGAGCACCTGCGGAATCGCCTGCGCCTGGATCGGGGTGGGCGTGGTGTAGCCGGTTTCGGCGACGGCACGCAAAATGGGTTCGGCGAGGCCGAGCTCGACAAAGGCCGGGCTGGCCGAGGGTGTTTCAACAGTCATGTAAGGGTTTCCTGCGACGGCCTGTCACGTTTGCAGTGACACCAATCGAGGCAGACGAATAGGGGATCGTGAGATCGTAGGTAAAAGAGCCGCGCACCGATTGGCTGGGTGCGGGTGGGCGCACTATACCGACGATGTCCCGGTGCGGCAATGCCTTTCTGTACTGCCATTTCGGCACAGGCGCCATGCGTACCTGTCGCCGTTTGACGCGGCCGGCCCCATGTCGGGCCGGACACCCGACATGAGCCAGCCAATTCGCAGCGCCATGGCAGCCCCCAACGCCAGAGTCGGCGGATCAGCGTGATCAGCCAGTCTCGATACCGTCCCGTCCCAGCAGCTTGGCATTGATCGCCACGATCACGGTGCTCGCCGACATCAACACGGCGCCCACGGCCGGGGTCAGCAGCAGGCCCCAATTGACCGCCACGCCGGCCGCGAGCGGAATCGCAAAGACATTGTAGCCGGTGGCCCAGCTCAGGTTCTGGACCATCTTGCCGTAGGTCTTGCGCGACAGCCCCAGTATCGCCGCCACGTCTTCCGGGTTGTTGCTCACCAGCACGATGTCGGCCGCTTCGATCGCGACGTCGGTGCCAGCGCCGATGGCCACGCCCAGATCGGACTCCACCAGTGCCGGCGCATCGTTCACGCCGTCTCCGACCATCGCCACGGTGAGGCCGCGGGCCTTCACTTCGCGGATCTTCTCCGCCTTTTGTTCCGGCAGCACTTCGGCGAAGAAATCGTCCAGATCCAGTTGCCTGGAAACCGTGTGCGCCACCGCTTGCGAGTCGCCGGTGAGCATCATGCATTGGATGCCCATGGCCTTGAGCCGCGCGATGGCCGCTTTCGATTCCGGGCGCACCACGTCGGCCAGTCCGAACACGGCGGCAGCGGTGCCGTCCACCAGCAGGAAGATGGTGGTCTTGCCCTCGGCGGCGAGCGCGTCCAGTTTGGGGTGCCGGACCGGGATGCCCTGTTCCCGCAGATAGCCCGGGCTCACCATCTTGATGTCCCGGCCTTCGACCACGGCTTGCGCGCCGCGGCCGGTCAGGTTCCTGAACTCGCTGGCCTGCGGCCATTCCAGCTGGCGTTCCTGAGCCGTGCGCACGATGCCGGCGGCGATGGGATGCTCCGACTGGCTCTCCAGTGCGGCGGCCAGGCGCAGGCAGGCGCTTTCGTCCAGGTCGCCCAGCGGCACGATGTCGCTCACGCCGAAGCGGCCTTCGGTCAAGGTGCCGGTTTTGTCGAACACCACGGCCCCCAGGTTGCGGGCCCGCTCGAATGCCGCGCGGTCGCGGATCAACAGGCCGTGCGAGGCGGACAGGCTGGTGCTCACCGCAACGACCAGCGGCACGGCGAGGCCCAAGGCATGAGGACAGGCAATCACCATCACGGTGACGGCGCGCTCCATGGCGAAGGCGAACTCGCGTCCCAGTGCCAGCCACACGAATAGCGTGGCAAAGCCGCCACCGAGCGCAATGGCGGTCAGCCATACCGCCGCCCGGTTGGCCAGGTCCTGGCTGCGCGAGCGCGATTCCTGGGCTTTTCGCACCATGTCCATTACCTGCGCCAGATAGGTCTGCCCGCCGGTTTTCTTGACTTCGAGTGTGATCGCGCCTTCGCCGTTGACCGAGCCGCCGATGGCCTCGGCGCCCTCGCCTTTTTCCACCGGCTTCGATTCCCCGGTGAGCATGGATTCATCCAGGCTGGTTTGGCCGGAGACAATGATGCCGTCGGTGGGCACGCGTTCGCCCGGCTTCACCAGGATGCGGTCGCCGGGTGCGACGTCGCTGACGGGAATGTCCTCGGTGTTGCCGTCCGGCCGCAGGCGGTGCGCTTCGGAAGGCAGCAGCCGCACCAGGGCTTCGAGCGCGCCGGAGGCACCGAGCACCGATTTCATCTCGATCCAGTGACCGAGCAGCATGATGTCGATCAGGGTCGCGAGTTCCCAATAGAAACCCATGCCATGCAGGCCGAAGGTGACCGCGCTGGAATAGAAGTAGGCCGCGCTGATGGCCACCGCGATCAGCGTCATCATGCCCGGCTGCCGTTGCCGGAGTTCTTCGACGAAGCCCTTCAGAAACGGCCAGCCACCGTAGAAAAACACGACGCTGGAGAAGCCGAACAGCACATAGGCGTCGCCGCGAAACGCCACCGGCGCCGCCAGACCGAGCATGCCCCACAGGTCGCGGGACAAGGCCAGAATCGGAATCGTCAGCGCCAGCGAAATCCAGAAGCGTCGCCTGAAATCCACCACCATGCGGGCGTGGTCGTGGCCGCCGTGGTTGCCCTTCGCGCCCTGCGCGTGGGCAGCGTGTTTGTCACCTCCTGTGGAAGCGTGTGCGTGAGCGGCGTGTTCGTCCATCGGCTCCCCCGTCATCTGCCCAATCCGGTCGACGCTTCTGCGGCCATCCACGTCAGAGGGAAATCATTGCGCGCCCATCCATCCATGGCCCCGCCAGGAACGTGCCATGTCCCGTCGCTGGCTATCCGTCAGCACGCCATCGATTTTTTGCTGCAGGTCGAGCGCTGCATCGAGTTGCTGGCGCTGGAGATCGAACAATTTCTGCGAGGCGGCGCGAATCGCGTCCCAGTCCCGCTTCTCGGTCATATGCAAACGGTTGAGTGTGTCGTGCGCAGCCCAAAGCTGCTGTGCCAGGCCGCGGTGGCGCGCCAGTGCCTCCTGTTGCAGCTGGCTGATCTTCTGCGCCTGTTCGGACGTCAGGTCGAGAGGCGCCATGCCGAAACCCATCATTCCTGCGCCCATCCCGGGCATCCCCGTGCCGTACTGGCCCATCATCCCGTGGTACCTGCCCATGCCCCATCCCTGTCCCGGCACCGCGTCCCCCATCATTCCGGGACCCATGCCGTACCAGCGCCCACCGCCGTCTGCACGATAGCTGCCGTCCCAGGCGCCCATCCGTCCCCAGCCATGCCCAGGCCCGTAGCCCATGCCGCCATGGCCGAATGCCAGCCATCCCGTAACGACAACGAGAACCACCCACAAAGCGATCCAGAATCCGCGTTTCTGATTCATTTCGTTTCCTTTCCGCAAACAGGATGCCCAGCCCGTGCGGGCGCACGCCCAGGGGTTGCTGGCCTACTCGGTCAGATCGCGCTTTCTCTTCTGAAACTCCTGTTCGTCGATCTCGCCGCGCGCATACCGTTGCTTGAGTATGTCCAGCGCTTTGTCGCCGCCGCCACTGCGCCCGTCCCCAGCGGAAGACGTGATCATCCATTTCACCAGCGCGACAATGCCGACGATGATGAGCACCCACCACAGGATCATGAAAATCCCGCCGAAACCGCCTGCCATGCCATAGCCATCCATCATTGCCGTTCTCCTGTCATTGCCCACGGCCGTTACCGTCGCAACGGCCATCGCGGCCCGGCTTTACTGGCCGCCCTGGGGCTTGCCCATATTGGACTGCATCATCATCTGCATCATGTCCATGCGCTTTTCCATCATCTCCATGCGCTTGGCCATCATGTCGTCGCCGCCCGCCATGCCCATGCCGCCCCCGCCCCCCATCATGCCCATGCCGCCGCCCATCATTCCGCCTTTCATCATCGGGCAGTCCATCATGCCCATGCCGCCGCCACCGCCAGCCATGCTTTTTCCAACCATCATGTTTTCCTGCATGGTCTGCATATGCTCCTGCATCAGCTTCTGGCGCTGGGCCGGGTCCTTGGACCTGGCCATCTGTTCCAGCTGGCTTTGCATGCGCTTGGTATTGGCCTGCATTTTCTGGATCGTCTGATCGGCAATGGGCGCGGCCACGCCGGCTTTTTGATCGGGATGGTGGGATTCATCCGCGAGCACGGGCTGCATGGCCAGTGCGGAAAGCATCAGGGTGGCAAATAGTGCGTGGCGTTTCATGGTTGACTCCTTTATGTCGGGAAAAATGAACATTACGGTTTGACAACTTCGAGCCGGGTCACGGTAAACACACCGTTCACCCGGTCAGCGAGGAACCGGACAGAATCGCCGGGTTTGACCTGGTCGAGCCAGTTGGCATCCTGGACCCGGAAAACCATGGTCATGCCGGGCATCTCCAGGTTCGCCAGCGGGCCATGCTTGAGGGTGAGCTTGCCCTGTGCCTTGTCGACTTTTTTCACCAAGCCTTCGGCAAGCGCGGTGGAATGCTCTCCAGTCGCGGCATGGGTTGCGTGCTGAGCATCGGCCCAGACAGGCAGTGCAAGGGTCAGGATCCAACCAAGCGCCAAGGTATTCAGCATAGGTTTCATGTTCATTCCTTTCAATATTGGGCGTAGGTCCGGATGGACCCATCCCGGTTCATGAGTAAAACCTCATAGGCATCTCTGCGTCCGCCCGCTTCCATGCCGGGTGAACCGACCGGCATGCCCGGCACCGCCAGCCCGCGAGCGGGTGGCTTTTCCTTCAGCAGGCGTGTGATTTCCTTCGCCGAGACGTGGCCTTCGACCACATACCCGTTGACCTCCGCGGTATGGCAGGCGCCGTAACCGGGCGGTACGCCGAGACGGACTTTGTGCACCACGACGTTTTCGGTGTCGTGGGCTCTGACCGCGAAGCCATTGGCCTTGAGGTGGTCGATCCACTTGTTGCAGCACCCGCATGTCGGGCTTTTGTAGACATCGATCACCGGGGTTGTCGGGGCGGCCCAGGACGCTTGGGCAAGACCCAGGGCGATCAGGCTGGCAACAAAATTCTTCATACGGGGCCTTTGTTCAGGGTTTGGAGTCAGTATGGAATGGTGTTCGCACATCAACCTGACAGATGGATTACATTTGTGTCATCTTCGATCCGGGTAGGCATGCTGCCGTTACTCGACCATCACCTTGCCCATCATGCCGGCCTCCATATGACCGGGAATCAGGCAGGCAAAATCCACGGTCCCCGGCTTGTCAAACTGCCAGACGATCCCGCCGCGCTGGCCGGCCTTCAGCGTGATCATGTTGGGCTCGGCATGCTCCATGCCGGGCATCTTGCGCATCATGTCGGCGTGCGCCTTGAGCTCGTCCAGGCTGCCGATCACCATTTCATGCGGAATCCTGCCGGTGTTCCTGACGAAGAAGCGGACGGTCTCGCCGGCCTTGACGCTGATTTTGTCCGGCGTGAATCGCATGGCGTCGCCCATGGTGACTTCGATGGTGCGGTCCACCTTGGCCGGATCGCCCGGCTTGCCCGTCATCGATGCCGGTGCTGCCTTCTCCATGGCGGACATGTCATGGCCGCCGGGCATCATCTTGTGGCCATCCATGCCGTGCCCGCCGGCGTGGTCCCCCGCCGCCAGGGCAATAGCCGGCAGCACCCCAAAAATCAGAATCGACAGTGTCTTCAGTTTCATCATGTTGCTCCTAATGAGTTGAGTGATTCGATCGTCGTTGCAATACATCAGAACCAGAAACGCACGCCGGCAACCCAGCGTGTTTCATCTGTTTTTTCACCCGCAGCGCGGGCCAGGTCGGCGGTCTTGCCGAATTTCCCGGCGCGTTCCACGCCGACATAGGGTGCGAACTGGCGGGTGAATTCGTATCTCAGGCGCAGGCCCGCCACGCCGTCGGAAAGACCGCTGCCGATACCCAGGGCCGCGTCACTTTTGCCGTAGGCGTTGATTTCAAGACGAGGCTGCAAGACAAGCTTCTGCGTAAGCAGCAACTCGTACTCCGCACCCAGGCGGAAGGCGGTTCTGCCCTTGTCGCCGACATAGGCCGCCGCATCGACCTCGAACCAGTAAGGTGCGAGGCCCTGCACGCCGAAGGCCAGCCAGCCGCGATCGGGGCCCACGCCGTTGTCGTAGCGCACGCCCAGCTGCGTATCCCAGAATGTGGCGATGGCATGCCCCCACAGCAGCTCGGTACGCGCTTCCTGCAGTTTGCCCTTTCCATAATCGCCTTCCGCCTTGACGACCAGCCGGTCGTAGTTGCGCCCGAACCAGGCCTGGGCTTCGTAGGCGGTGGCATTCCCCTCGCGCGTGTCCACACGTTCCAGGCGGTCAACCAGCAGGCTGCCGAAGCTGTGCTCATCGGCAAGGCGAAGCTGGCGAGGTCCCGGCAGGGCGTATTTACCGCTGTCTAGGGTGTAGCCACCCGAGTAGGCATGCGGGTCGCGTGCGTCGGAGGGGGCAGGCCCTCCCTGCATGTTCATTTCGCCATGATCCATTGCCGCCGCACCCTGCTGCGGTGCAGACGGGCTGCCGTGTGCCGGCATTTCGGCGGCGGTATGGGTTTGTGCCCAGACAGGTGTCGCGCCAAGGCCGATGATTGCCATTGCAAGTACATTCATTCGCTTGTTTGTCATCTTCATATTCCTCTCGTTGCTGCAGGCGCTTACGCCACCACCACTTCGCGGAACATGCCCGCATCCATATGCAGGAGCAGGTGGCAGTGCCAAGCCCAGCGGCCGAGGGCGTCCGCGCTGACCAGGAAGCTGACACGCTGTGCCGGCTGCACGTTGATGGTGTGCTTGCGCGCCAGGAACTGCCCATCCGGGCTTTCCAGTTCGCTCCACATCCCGTGCATGTGCATGGGATGGGTCATCATGGTGTCGTTGTGGAGAATGATGCGCACCCGTTCGCCATACCGGAAATGCACAGGCGTGGATTTCCCGAACTCGAGTCCGTCGAGCGACCAGGTGTAGCGTTCCATGTTGCCCGTGAGATGCAGCTCGATCTCGCGCTCCGCACCGCGCGGATCGATTGGTCCGCCTATCGTGTGCAGATCGGCGTAGGTCAGCACGCGGCGGCCGTTGTTGCGCAGGCCAATCCCGGGGTCATCCAGATTCGTGCGCGCCATGTCCACCCGCATGTCGGTGCTGGGGCCATATTCGGTTTTCGCGTGGCGCGCCTGCGTACTCGGCTTGGCCAGTTTTCCGCCCATGGCCGTTCCGGCTGGCATGGCGTGTTTGCTGTGGTCCATGGCCATGGCCCCGTGATCCATGCCGCTCATGCCGGCCATCCCGTTCATGCCGCCGGAACTGCCGTGATTCATACCGGCCATGCCGCCGCCCATGTCGCCCATCATGTCTGCCATGGTCAACCATTCGGGCTTGTCCGGATTCGGCACCGCGGCAGCCAGCCCGTGACGGGTGGCGAGCGTGCCGCGCGCGAAGCCGGTGCGATCCATCGACTGCGCGAAGATCGTGTAGGCGTCATCCCTGGGGGTGACGATCACGTCGTAGGTTTCGGCCACCCCGATGCGGATCTCATCCACCGTCACCGGCTCAACATCCTGGCCATCGGCCTGCACCACGGTCATCTTCAGCCCGGGAATACGCACGTCGAAGAACGTCATCGCGCCGGAGTTGATCAAACGCAACCGCACGCGCTCGCCGGGTCGGAACAGCCCGGTCCAGTTACCGGACGGGGTGGTGCCGTTAATAAGATAGGTGTAGGTGTAAGCGGAGATGTCGGCCAGATCGGTCGGGTTCATGCGCATCTCGTTCCACATCTTGCGTTTGTCGAACGCCGCCTTGAATCCGTCGCGCGAGACGTCGCGAAAGAAATCGACCACCGTGGGCTGGTTGAAGTTGTAGTAGTCGCTTTGCACCTTGAGCTTGGCGAAGACGCGCATGGGATCTTCGTCGGTCCAGTCCGACAACTGCACGACGTAGTCGCGATCCGCCTGGATCGGCTCACCGCCGGCCGCTTCGATGACGATGGTGCCGTACATGCCGGTCTGCTCCTGCATGCCGGAGTGCGAGTGGTACCAGTAGGTGCCGGTCTGCTCCACCTTGAAGCGGTAGGTGAACGTTTCCCCCGGCGGGATGCCCTGGAAGCTGATTCCCGGCACCCCGTCCATGTCGAAGGGCAAAAGAATGCCGTGCCAGTGAATGGACGTGTCTACCGGGAGCCGGTTGGTGACGCGGATGGTCACGGTATCGCCCTCCCGCCAATGCAGCGTTGGGGCTGGAATCGAACCGTTGATGGTCGTCGCCATGCGCGGCGTCCCGGTGAAGTTGACTGGCGTTTCCGCGATCACGAGGTCAAATTCCGTACCCTTGAGGACCGGGGCGCTGCCTATCGCGGTGTCGGGGGCATTCGCCCAGACCGGCTTGATGGCCGACGGCAAGCCCAGCAGAAGACCGCCCGCCGCAAGCCCCTGAACGAACCGGCGGCGCGGCAGATCCGGCACCGCCAAAGTAAGCGAAGAATGAAGCATCGAGTAACGTTTCATGTGGGGCATCCCTCCAATTCAGATTGACTGCATCCTGAGGGGACGCATCCAACATGAATCTGACGACTGAATTACAAATGTGTAATGCGGTGCTGCTGCAGGTGTGGGCTGTGGCAGGATGCAACCATCCAAGTTAGTCTCCTGAATATGAAAATCCTGATCGTCGAAGACGAGCCCAAGACGGGCGATTACCTGAAGCAGGGGCTCACCGAGGCCGGCTTCGTCACCGACCTGGCGCGCGACGGATGGGACGGGCTGGAACTCGCCAAAACCGGCCACTACGAGCTGATGATCCTGGATGTGATGCTGCCTGGCATCAACGGCTGGCAGGTGCTCGAAGGCGTGCGCCGGGCCGGGGTCGACATGCCGGTGCTGTTCCTGACGGCGCGCGACCAGGTGGAGGACCGGGTCAAGGGGCTGGAACTGGGGGCCGACGATTATCTGGTGAAGCCCTTCGCCTTTGCCGAGCTGCTGGCGCGGGTGCGCAGCCTGGTGCGCCGCGGACATGGCAGCCTGGAATCCACCGTTCTTAAGGCGGCCGACCTGGAACTCGATCTGCTGCGGCGACGCGCCACGCGGGCGGGGCGCAAGATCGAGCTGACCGCCAAGGAGTTTGCCCTGCTGGAGCTGTTTCTGCGCCGCCAGGGCGAAGTGCTGCCGCGCAGCCTGATCGCCTCGCAGGTCTGGGACATGAACTTCGATTCCGACACCAACGTCATCGACGTGGCGGTACGCCGGCTGCGCGTCAAGATCGACGATGGCTTTGAATTCAAGCTCATCCATACCGTGCGGGGGATGGGCTATGTGCTGGAAGCCGGCCCGGAAGGCACGGTCCCATGAAATCTCTCTCACTGACCACCCGGATCAGCCTGCTCTTTGCCGTGGCCGCTGCGCTGGTCCTGCTTGTAACGGGCTATTTCCTGACGCAAGAGGTGGAAGACCATTTTGAAGAGGAGGACCGGATCGAACTCAATGGCAAGCTGGAACTCGTCCGGAACCTGTTCATGCAAGCCTCGAACAGCAAAACCCTGGACCGTCTGCCCCAGCAACTGGACGACGCCCTGGTTGGCCATCATGGGCTTGCCGTCGTCGTGACCGATGCGGCGGGGAATATCTGGTTCGCCACCTCGGGCGCGGATTTTCCGCGCACGCTGCTGCAAGCCTGCCAGGCTCGGCCGGCAGCGTGCGCGGATGGGAGCTTGCATCAATGGGTGCAAAACGGCGTCAGCCATCGGGGCATGGCCGCGGCGATCACGGCAGGCAGCGGCGGGCCCTACACCGTGGCCGTGGCACAGGACATCGAGCACCATGCGCTTTTCATGGACACGTTCCGCTCGGTGCTGGGAATCGCCATTGCCCTGGCCGCCTTGGCCATGGCTGGCCTGGGCTGGATCGTGGCCCGATGGGGACTCTTGCCCTTGCGCCAGGTCACCGACACCGTGGCCGGCATTTCCGCCGAACGTCTCGGCGCGCGCCTTCCGGTTTCGGAGCTTCCGGCCGAACTCATGCCGCTTGCTGCCGCTTTCAATGCCATGCTGGCCCGTCTGGATGATTCATTCCGGCGACTTTCGGAGTTTTCCTCCAACATCGCGCACGAACTGCGCACGCCCATTTCCAACCTCATGACCCAGACCCAGGTGGCGCTTTCCGGTGCGCGCGACAACAACGAATACAAGGAAGTCCTGTACTCGAGCCTGGAAGAATACGAACGCATGGCCCAGATGGTCGGCGACATGCTCTATCTTGCCCAGGCCGACAACGGCCTTCTCACCCCGGGTCGGGAACGCGTCAACCTTGCCGATGAAACCCATGGCCTGTTCGATTATTTCGAAGCGTGGGCGGAAGAGCGCGGCGTTTCACTGGCTCAAACGGGATCGGCCACGGTGCCGGGCGACCGGCTGATGCTGCGGCGTGCGCTGAGCAACCTCCTGTCGAACGCCATTCGGCATACGCCCCCTGGCCACACCGTGCGCGTCTCGTTGGCGATGCAGGGCGACACGGCCGTCATCGCCGTCGAGAACCCCGGCCCCGAAATTCCGGCCGAGCACCTCCCTCGCCTCTTCGACCGTTTCTACCGCATCGACCCTTCGCGTCAACGCACAGGTGATGGCGCCGGGCTGGGGCTTGCCATCGTCAAATCCATCATCGACGCGCACGGGGGGGTGATCCAGGTCACATCCACCCGCCAGGCGACACGCTTCCAGTTCACCTTGCCGGGATAATGCCCATATCTCCCTATATAAACGACTGCGCAGGCTGCCTTGCCTGGCCGGTCCGCACACGCTAGAGTCAAATCATGCGTCGACTCCGGATATTCCTATTCCTGTTGCTGTCATCAGCGGTCCCTGTACAAGGCTATGCGCACTTCGCGCAGCCGCTGGTGCCCTGCCCGATGGAAGGCACAGCCATGATGGCGATGGTGGATGCGGACGCCGCGCACGATTGCTGTGACGAATCCGGTTCGCAGGTCTGCAAGACCGGACAGCCCTGCCAGACCGGCGGCCAGCATTTTTCGGTTTCCACCTTCGGCCTGCTGCCGCAGGAACCGGTTCCGGCCACCCGCTTCCCGCACATTGCGGCGGACATGTTCTCCTTCGACCCTGCCGCCGCCTGGCGACCGCCGGCTCAATCCTGATTCCCTGAACCAAGTGCTGTACAGCGTCCGCCCGAGCGGACACCGCTGCAGCCGTTTCGCGCCCTCGCACCGCTTCCGGTCCGAGGGGCGCCGTTCTTGCAAGGAGTTGGAATATGGTCATGCCCCAGTCTGCCGCCCGCCTGTGGCGGCCCCCGGTTTGCCGCACGGCTGCGATGCTCGTGTGGGCGGGCCTCGCCGGATCGGTCTGCGCCGAGCCCCTTTCATTCGATGACGCGCTGGCGCTGGCCGTACACGAAACACCGGCTTTACGCGCGGAATCGGCGCAGATCGACGCGGCCCGTCAGGCGGCGATTCCGGCCGGCGCATTGCCCGACCCAAAACTCGCACTCGGCATCGACAACTTGCCCATCGAGGGGCCCGATCGTTTCCGCCTGGGCAGTGACGGCATGACCATGCAGCGCATCGGCGTCATGCAGGAATTCCCCAATGACGCCAAACGCGGCGCACGCGTAGATGCTGCGCGCGGCCGGGTTGCGTTGAGCGAGGCGCAAACCCGCATCACGCGGCTCGCCGTGCTGCGCGAAACCGCAGTGGCCTGGATTGAACGCGATGCGGTCGAGCGCCAGCTTGCCCGCATCGATGCACTGGTCGAGGAGAACCGCGTGTTCGAGGCCAGCCTGCGTGCCCGTATTGCCGGCGGCCAGGGTAGTGCACTGGATGCGGTGGCGGCGCGCCAGGAAGCCGCGATGATCGAGGCGCGCCGGGACGAACTCACCGCACGCCGTCAGCAAGCCATTGCAGTGCTCAAGCGCTGGGTGGGCCCGCGTGCAGCGGCGCCCCTCACAGGGACTGCGCCGGACTGGCCCATTGCGCTCGACACGCTTGAACACGCCTTGCACGGGCATCCTGAACTGGCGATCTTCGACTCCAAGGGACGCGTGCTGGATGCCGAGGTGGCCGAAGCCAAAGCCGAAAAGAAACCGGACTGGGCACTGGAACTGGCTTACGCGAAGCGCGGCTCGCAGTTCGGCGACATGGCCATGGTGCAGGTGAGCTTCGACCTGCCCCTGTTTGCCGCCAGCCGACAGGATCCGAAGATCGCCGCCAAGCTTGCCGAACGCATGGGGCTTGATGCTGAACGCGAAGCGGTGTTGCGTGAGCACGTCGCGATGCTGGAAGCGGATTTTGCCGAGTACCAGCGGCTCGCCAGCGCCGTTAAACGTCAACGCGAAGTGCTGTTGCCGCTGGCAGGCGAAAAAGTGGATCTGGCTTTGGCCGGCTGGCGCGGCGGCAAGGGTGAACTCGTCGACCTGGTGATGGCGCGGCGAGAACGCATCGACGCCGAACTCACGGCCATCGCGCTCGAAGGTGCGCGCCGACAGATGGCTGCGCGTCTTCATTACGCCTATAGCGACCCGACTGTGACTGGAGAAAAACAATGAGTCGCCAAACAATTAAAAAAGCCATTCTGGGTTTCTTCATTGTGCTTGCGCTGCTCGCCGCGGGTGTCACTGCGGGCTTGTGGTGGGAAAGAAACCGGACGGCGGGCGGCGGGATGGAGATGCCCGCAGAATCTTCGAAATCTGGCCGTGCCGTGTTGTACTGGTACGACCCCATGGTGCCGTCGCAGCGATTCGACAAGCCCGGCAAGTCGCCCTTCATGGATATGGAGCTGGTGCCCAAATACGCCGACGAGGGGGGCGACGCCGCCAGCGTGCGCATCGACCCCAGCGTTTCGCAGAACCTGGGGATGCGGCTCGCCGTGGTCGCCCGCACCAGCATTTCCGACACGCTGCACGCCACCGGCCTGGTGCGCTACAACGAACGCGACGTCGCCATCGTGCAGGCACGCAGCGGCGGCTACGTCGAACGGGTGGCACGGCTGGCGCCCGGCGACGTGGTCAAGGCGGGCGCCCTCATCGCCGAACTGCTGGTGCCGCAGTGGGCGGCGGCGCAACAGGAATATCTGGCACTGAAGGCTGTCGGCGACGCCGAGCTGACCGCCGCCGCCGAGGCGCGGATGCGGCTCGCCGGGATGCCGGAACGGCTGATCAGCGAGGTCGGGGCAAGCGGCCAGGTGAAGGACCGTGTTGCGATCACCGCGCCTATCGGCGGCGAGCTGCAGGCGCTCGAGGTGCGGCCGGGCATGACCCTCGCAGCCGGGCAGACGCTGGCGCGCATCAACGGCATTGCCAGCGTGTGGCTGGACGTGGCCGTACCACAGGCGCAGGCGGATACGGTGCGCACGGGGCAAACCGCCGAGGCACGGTTTGCGGCGCTGCCCGGCGAAACGATCGCGGGTCGGGTCGTCGCCATCCTGCCGGGGGTCGACCCCGCCGCGCGCGCGCTCACCGTGCGCGTCGAGTTGCCCAACCGCGGCGGCCGCATCCGTCCCGGCCTCAGCGCCGAAGTGCAGATCGCGGGCACGACCACGCAGGCCCTCACGGTGCCGACCGAGGCGGTCATCCGCGGCGGCCGCCGCGCCCTGGTCATCGTGGCGCAGGATCAGGGCCGCTACCGGCCGGTCGAAGTCACGCTCGGCCGCCAGACCGAGGACCGCACCGAAGTGCTGGCGGGTCTTGCCGAAGGCCAGCAGGTGGTCGCCAGCGGACAGTTCCTGATCGACTCCGAGGCCAGCCTGCAAGGCGTGCTCGACCGCCTCTCCGCCGCCCCCGGCAGCGGCACGCCCGCAGCGACGCTGCACGAAGCCGATGCGGTCATCGAGGACATCGACGGCGAGGAAGCGACGCTGGCGCACGGCCCGTTCAAATCACTGTCGATGCCGGGCATGACCATGGTGTTTCCGCTGGCGCGACCCGAACTCGCGCAGGGCCTGAAGGCCGGCGACCGGGTGCGCGTCGGCGTGCGCGAGACCGACGACGGCCTGCTGGTCGAAAAACTCGACAAGACCGGGGGCACGAAATGATCGCGGCGCTGATCCGCTGGTCGGTGGTCAACCGCTTTCTGGTGCTGCTGGCGACGCTGTTCATCGTCGCCTGGGGCGTGTGGTCGGTGAAGACCATGCCGATCGACGCGCTGCCCGACCTGTCCGACGTGCAGGTCATCATCCGCACGCCTTACGCCGGACAGGCGCCGCAGATCGTCGAAAACCAGGTCACCTACCCGCTCGCCACCACCATGCTGTCGGTACCCGGTGCGAAGACGGTGCGCGGCTACTCGTTTTTCGGCGACAGCTTCATTTATGTGATTTTCGAGGACGGTACCGACCTGTACTGGGCGCGTTCGCGCGTACTGGAATATCTCAGCCAGGTGCAGGGTCGCCTGCCGGCCGGCGCCAGTCCCGCGCTCGGCCCGGATGCGACCGGCGTCGGCTGGATCTACCAGTACGCACTGGTGGACAAGAGCGGGCGCCACGACCTGGCACAGCTGCGCTCGATCCAGGACTGGTTCCTCAAATACGAGTTGAAAACCCTGCCGAACGTGGCCGAAGTCGCGACCCTCGGCGGCATGGTCAAGCAGTACCAGGTGGTGCTCGACCCGGTGAAACTGGCCGCCTATGGCATTCCGCACCAGATGGCCATAGACGCGATTCGGGGCGCCAACCAGGAGCGTGGCGGCGCGGTGCTGGAACTTGCCGAAACCGAATACATGGTGCGCGCCAGCGGCTATCTCGAAAGCCTGGCCGACTTTCGCGCCATCCCGATCAAGCTCGTCGGCACCACGCCGGTAACGCTGGGCGACGTGGCGACGATACGGATCGGTCCGGAAATGCGGCGTGGCATCGGCGAACTCGACGGCGAGGGCGAGGCCGTCGGCGGCGTGGTGATCCTGCGCTCCGGCCAGAACGCGCGCGCCACCCTCGCGGCAGTCAAGGACAAGCTCGAAGCGCTGAAGGCCGGCCTGCCGGCGGGCGTCGAGATCGTCACCACCTACGACCGCAGCGCCCTGATCGACCGCGCCATCGACAACCTCGGCCAGAAGCTGGTCGAGGAATTCATCGTTGTGGCGCTGGTCTGCGTGCTCTTCCTGTGGCACCTGCGTTCCTCGCTGGTGGCTATCCTCTCGCTGCCGCTGGGCGTGCTGGTCGCCTTCATCGTCATGCGCCAGCAGGGCATCAACGCCAACATCATGTCGCTCGGCGGCATCGCCATCGCGATCGGTGCGATGGTCGACGGCGCGGTGGTGATGATCGAGAACGCACACAAGCACATCGAAGCCTGGCAGCGCAAACATCCGGGGCAAACGCTGCAGGGCGAGGCGCACTGGCGGGTGATCGTCGAGGCCGCCAACGAAGTCGGGCCGGCGCTGTTCTTCTCGCTGCTCATCATCACCCTGTCGTTCATTCCGGTGTTCACGCTGGAAGCGCAGGAAGGCCGCCTGTTCGGCCCGCTGGCCTTCACCAAGACCTATGCGATGGCCGCCTCCGCTGCCCTGGCAGTCACGCTGGTGCCGGTGCTGATGGGCTACTGGATACGCGGCCACATCGCCGACGAGACGAAGAACCCGCTCAACCGCTGGATGATCCGCATCTACCGCCCGCTGCTCGAAGCGGTGCTCGCACGCCCGCGCACCACGCTCGCCGTCGCCGCGCTGGTGTTCGCCAGCGCAGCCTGGCCGATCAGCCGTCTCGGCGGCGAGTTCCTGCCTCCGCTCGACGAGGGCGACCTGCTCTACATGCCAAGCGCACTGCCGGGACTGTCGGCACAGAAGGCATCCGATCTGCTGCAGCAGACCAACCGACTGATCCGCAGCGTGCCCGAGGTCGCGCGCGTACACGGCAAGGCAGGGCGCGCCGATACCGCCACCGACCCGGCGCCGCTGGAAATGTTCGAAAGCGTCATCCAGCTCAAGCCGCGCGAACAGTGGCGGCCCGGAATGACACCCGAAAAGCTGCTCGAGGAACTCGACCGCGCGGTCCAGGTGCCGGGCCTTGCCAACATATGGGTGCCCCCCATCCGCAACCGCATCGACATGCTCGCCACCGGCATCAAGAGCCCGGTCGGGGTCAAGATCGCCGGCGCCAGCCTCGCCGATATCGAACGCGTCGCCCAGCAGGTCGAAGGCATTGCCCGCAGCGTGCCCGGTGTTTCGTCCGCACTCGCCGAGCGGCTCACCGGCGGGCGCTATGTCGACGTCGCCATCGACCGCGCCGCCGCCGCGCGCTATGGCCTCAACGTCGAAGACGTGCAATCGGTCGTGGCCAGCCTCATCGGCGGTGAAAACATCGGAGAAACCGTCGATGGCCTGGCACGCTATCCGATCAACGTGCGCTACCCGCGCGAATGGCGCGACACGCCTGAAAAACTCGCCGCACTACCCATCCTCACCCCGGCCGGCAGCCAGATCACCCTCGGCATGGTGGCCACGGTCAGGCTCAGCGAGGGGCCGCCGATGCTGCGAAGCGAGAATGCGCGGCTGTCGGGCTGGGTCTACGTCGACGTGCGCGGACGCGACCTCGGGTCCACCGTCGCCGACCTGCAGCGAGCCGTGTCCGCCGGTGTCCAGCTCGCGCCCGGCATGAGCATCGCCTACTCCGGCCAGTTCGAATTCATGCAGCGCGCCAACGCGCGGCTGAAAGCCGTGGTGCCGGCCACCCTGGCGATCATTTTCGTGCTGCTCTATCTCACCTTCCGACGCATCGACGAGGCGCTGCTGATCATGGCGACGCTGCCGTTCGCGCTGACCGGCGGTGTGTGGTTCCTCTACGCCATGGGCTACAACCTGTCGATCGCCACCGGCGTCGGCTTCATTGCGCTGGCCGGGGTCGCTGCCGAATTCGGCGTCATCATGCTCCTGTACCTGAAGAATGCCTGGACCGCGCGCGAGGCCGCCGGACAGGCCGACGAAGCCGCCCTGCTCGACGCCATTCGCGAAGGCGCGGTACAGCGCGTGCGGCCCAAGGCCATGACGGTGGCGACGATATTCGCGGGCCTGCTGCCGATCATGATCGACAGCGGCACCGGCAGCGAGGTGATGAGCCGCATCGCCGCCCCCATGTTCGGCGGCATGGTGAGCGCGCCGCTGCTCTCGCTGTTCGTCGTGCCGGCGGCCTACTGGCTCATGCGCAGGCGTGCCGCTGCCAACGGCAAGACAGCCGAAACCTCATCAACGCCGAGTCAGGCTTGAAAGCCCCAAAAGCAAAAAGCCCCGGAAACCGGGGCTTTTTTGCTTGCATGATGCAGTGTTCGGGCTGGTGGGCAGTACAGGGTTTGAACCTGTGACCCCCGCCGTGTGAAGGCGATGCTCTACCGCTGAGCTAACTGCCCCGAAGCGGCGCGAATTAAACCACAACCCCGCGGCCAAGGTCAATTTCGGGCCGCGCCATCCGGTAAAATGGCGCCTTTTTCCCCGCACGGCCCGCGCCATGATCCGCACCCGCTTCGCCCCCTCCCCCACCGGCTACCTGCACATCGGCGGCGCCCGCACTGCGCTGTTCTCGTGGGCGTTCGCGCGGCATCACGGCGGCCAGTTCATCCTCAGGATCGAGGACACCGACATCGCGCGCTCGACGCCGGAGGCGGTGCAGGCGATCCTCGACGGCATGGCCTGGCTCGAGCTCACCCACGACGAAGGCCCCTTCTACCAGACCAAGCGCCTGTACCGCTACAAGGAAGTGATCGAGCAGATGCTCGCCAGGGGCGACGCCTACTACTGCTACTGCAGCCCGGAGGAACTCGACGCGATGCGCGAGGCACAGCGTGCACGCGGCGAAAAGCCGCGCTACGACGGCACCTGGCGCCCCGAACCGGGCAAGGAACTGCCGGTGCCCCCGTCCGGCGTGCAGCCGGTGGTGCGTTTTCGCAATCCCACCGAGGGCACGGTGGCGTGGAAGGACCTGGTCAAGGGCACGATCGAGTTTGCCAACGCCGAGCTCGACGACCTCATCATCGCACGCGCCGACGGCACCCCGACCTACAACTTCTGCGTGGTCGTCGACGACTGGGACATGCAGATCAGCCACGTCATCCGCGGCGACGACCACGTCAACAACACCCCGCGCCAGATCAACATCCTCAAGGCGCTCGGTGCCACCGTGCCGCAGTACGCCCACCTGTCGATGATCCTCGGCGACGACGGCACCAAGCTGTCCAAGCGCCACGGCGCAGTGTCGGTGATGCAATATTTCGAGGAAGGCTACCTGCCGGAAGCGGTGATCAACTACCTCGCGCGCCTGGGCTGGTCGCATGGCGACGCCGAGCTCTTCAGCCGCGAACAGTTCGTCGAATGGTTCGACCTCGACCACATCACGCCGTCGGCGGCGCAGTTCAACACTGAAAAGCTGCGCTGGCTCAACCAGCAGTACATCAAGGCGGCCGACGACGCGCGTCTCGCAGACCTCACGCGTCCTTTCCTCGTGCGCAATGGCGCCAACCCCGACGACGGCCCCGCGCTCACCGCGGTGATCGCGCTGGTGAAGGAGCGCGCCGCGACGATCGAGGAACTGGCCGACGCCGCCACCCTGTTCTACCGCACCCTGCATCCGACGCCCGAACTGCTGGCGCAGCACGTCACCCCGGACGTCGTCCCGGTGCTCAAGGATCTCGCCGAACGTTTCGCGAACATTGCCTGGGAACGCGCCGCGATCAGCGCCGCGTTCAAGGAAACGCTCGCCGCCCACGGCCTCAAGATGCCCAAGCTCGCGATGCCGGTGCGCGTGCTCGTCACCGGCGAACCACAGACGCCGGCGATCGACGCCACGCTCGAACTCATCGGCCGGGAAAAAGTGCTCGCGCGCCTCACAGCCGCGCTGTGAACGGCTGTAAAAGCCCGCGGGGATTCCGTATAATGCGCGCTGCTTCACGCCGGCGTAGCTCAGTTGGTAGAGCAGCGCATTCGTAATGCGAAGGTCGTCAGTTCGATTCCGATCGCCGGCACCAGATGTACCGCACACAGGCCACCCCCCGGGGTGGCCTGTGTGCTTTGGGGTCCTGCGCGCCGCACATCAGGACCCGGGCCGGGCCGACGCGGCACGCCTCGCGCCCGCGTGGATCGTCCCGGCCGGCGCGACGCCGGCCATGCCCTGCATCCCCGTGGCTTCGCTCAGCCGCGCGCGGTCCCATCCCCGGCCGAGCAGGATCATGCGCGTGTGGAGATCCTGCTCGACGCGGGGCTCGACCGTGTCGCCCAGGCAGCGCAGCCGCCTGTCGCGCAACTCGACGTAGAACAGTTCGTAGTGCCGTCCCAGCGCGTGCCACAGGGCGTTGGCGCCGACGGACTGGCGCGCGCCGGTGATGAGGGTGTTGCCGCGGCCGAGCCACCAACGGTAGATCGCCGTCGCGAGGCCGCGGCGCTGGTAGGCGGGAGCGAACCGGGCATGCGGCGCGCGCAGGTAGGGGTCGGCGCGGCGGTCGACTTCGACGAGGCGGTTGAAGACGACGTAGCCGGCGAGGCGGCCACGCGCCTTGTCCTCGACGTACACGTAGTGCTCGCCGTCGGCTTCGCGGTAGCGCAGGACGAAGCCGGGGCAGTGGATGCACAGCGTCGGCAGGCCGTGCAGGGCGTCGCCGGGGCGGTTGAGGCGTCGATGCAGGCTCGCGAGCTGCTTCTCGATGTCGGACGGCTCCTGCGCGACGTCGATCCGCAGTTCGGTGAGGATCGCGCGCCAGGGCGGAACGGGAAAGGGCATGCGCAGGCTGTGCATGGGAATCTCCGGAATTGACGGACAGGACTTCGGCGCGCCGTGCGGCGGCGCTCAGTCCGCGCACGCGGCGGACCACCAGCCGCTCATCAGGCGTTGCGGCCGCGACCGGGCGCGCACCTGCGCACTCGCCTCCCAGGCTTCGACAGGGACGACGAGGCCGGCGTAGATGCCATAGCCTTCGCCGGCGCGGATCTCGTCTTCGCTCTGCAGGCTTTCGCCGACCTTGATCGCGCCGCCGGCGACGACGGCACCCTGGGCCTTGATGCCCCACCCGGCTTCCAGGTGTTCGCCGCAGTCGATCGTCGTGCCGGCGTCGATGCCGTGGGCGACCCGGATCGAGCCGGCGGCCCGGATCGCGCCGCCGGTGCGCAGGCTGTTGCCGCACGCGACGGCGGCGCCGGCCTCGAGGTCCTGCCCGACGTGGGCACCTGCGCCGATCGTCAACGGACCACCGCTGGACAGGTGCCACTCGGCGCGCAGCTTGCCGCCGCAATGCAGCGCCCCGGCGACCTCGACGCCCCAACCGGCCCGGACGTCGCCGCCGACGTCAAGCTTGCCGCCCGAATGGATGTTGCCGTCGGCGCAGACGTCCTCGCCGGCAACGATGGCCTGGCCGGCCCGGATGCCGCCGCCGGCGACGATCGAACGGCCTGCGCGCAGGATCGAGTCGACCGCGATGTTGCCGCGCACCTGGAGCGTGCCGGCAAACACGATCGCGTCGGCGTCGATCGCGTCGACCGCCAGCACGGCGTCGGTGGGACCGAACTGGCTGAGCAGCCAGCAGGCGTCGTCGACCCGACCGTCCCGGACGAGGGCGTCGAGCAGCGGCTGGTAGTCGCCGCCGTCCTGATGGGTCCGGAGAAACCAGCGGAAGCCCTCGGCACAGGGACGCTTGGCCTTCACGAAGTTGCGGGTCAGGTCCATGGCACATCTCCCCGGTCGAAGAGGCGCCGGACGGCACGCCGCAGCCAGCCGGCAACGCGGGCGGCGAACGGACGGCGGGCAGGCACGACGACGGTCGGCGGATGATCGTCCAGCCAGGAAAAATGAACGAAGCTCGGCGCGTCAGGCATCGGCCTGACGCGAATGAAGGTATGCATGGATCGCTCCCCAAAGCGCGGCCGCGCCCGGCTGGGGAGCGGCCACCATCGCGCCTGGCTTAGGCCCGGCGATCAGTGTTTGCGCAAATGAGAAGAGGGAGTGGGATCGCCGGGCTTAGATATCTGCGTCCGGCGGACAGGTGCCCATGACGCTCGTCTGTTTGAGTGCGTGCGCGTGCATGCCTGCCATCAGAACCTGGCGGGCGTCGAGCGTGCAGCGGAACGAAGCGAGAGCGACCATGGGCCCGAAGGTAGGCAATCGCACCGGATCTGTCAAGCCACGGTCCAGCGGACGCCGCCCGCGGCGCAGCACGCCGGACGGCGTTTCACACCGCGAGCGCGTCGAGGCGGCACGGCCTGTGGACGGCGTAGCCCTGCACGTAGTCGACGCCGATCGCCTCCAGCGCCGCGATGAGTTCGGGCGACTCGACGTATTCGGCGACGGTCGTGAGCCCGAGCGAATGCGCGATGTCGTTCATCGACTTCACCATGGCGTGGTCCGCGGGATTCTGCAGCATGTCGCGGACGAAACTGCCGTCGATCTTGAGCGCGTCGGTGCGCAGGTTTTTCAGGTGCGAATACGACGTGAAGCCGCTGCCGAAGTCGTCCAGGGAAAATTTGCAGCCGTGGCGGCGGATGTCGCGGATGAACTCCTGCGCCGCGCCGTAGCTTGCGATGGCCGCGGTCTCGGTGATTTCGAACATGAGCTTGTCGGCGGGCACGTCGCCGAGGGCGAGCTGCGTCTTCAGGAAACCCGCCAGTTCGGGATTGCTGAGCGAGCGCGCGGAGAGGTTGATCGCCACGCCGCCGACCGCTTCGAACTGCAGGCGGTGGCCGCGGATCCACTCGAACACCTGGCCGATGACCCAGATGTCGAGCTCGTGCGCGCGCTGCAGGTGCTCGACCGCAGGAATGAACTGCTCCGGCGGCACCACGCCGCCTGCGCCGTCATCGACGCCGAGCAGGATCTCGCAATACGGCCGGTGCGTCGCCGCGCTGCCGGTCGGCACCACTTTCTGGCAGCGCAGGAACAACCCGTCGCCCTTGAGATAGCGGTCGATGCGCCCGGCCCAGCCCATGAGCGATTCGAGATTCTGCAGGCCGGCCGTCTCCTGCTCGTAGACCTGGACCTGGTTGCGTCCGAGCGACTTGGCGGAAAGACAGGCCGAATCGGCGCGGCGGACCGCTTCGGCCGCCGCGTGCCGACCCGGGTCGTATTCGGCGAGGCCGAGGTTGAAGCCGATGCGGTAACTGTGCGCGCCGTGCGTGAAGGGGAAATCCTTCACCTGGTCGAGCAGGGTCTTCACCTTGGCGCAGCCCTCGATGCGGCTGCAGTCCGGCAGCATCAGCGCGAAGGTGTCGTCGCGGAAGGCGGCGAGGATCGCGCCCGCGCCGACCAGCGTGCGGATACGGTTCGCCAGCCCGCGCACCAGCCGCTCCATCGCCTGCTCGCCGCAGACGTTCTGGATCAGGCGGAACTGGTCGAACTCGAGGAGGCCGACCACGTGGGTCTTGCCCTCGTCCGCCGGCGCGGACTGCTGCAGCAGCCGCTGCAGGAAGCCCTTGCGGTTGGGCAGACCGGTGAGCGGATCGTGCAGCGCCTGATGCGCGAGTTCGCGGTAGCTGTCGTCGAACAGCGCGTGCTCGGAACGGTCGAGCAGCGGTGCGTCGAGATCCTTGCCGGGTTTCGCGCGACCGCTGCGGATCTGCTGCGACAACTCCTCAAGGGTGAAATCCAGCTTGCGCGTGGCCGAACGGTTGGCGAAGGTGCAGCTGTAGGGCGGCCGGCTCATCCAGATCAGCTGCATCGGCACGGCCTCGCCCGCCGCGCCGATGTCCCACCAGTCGCCCAGATGCAGGCGGTCGGCCAGACGGGCGTGCGACGAAGCGTCCCGGTGTGCTGCCGCGAGCCGCCCCGGCGGCACGAAAATGCGCGCGGCCTCCGCGGCAGGCGCTGCGAGATGCGCGCCCAGCGTCTCCAGGAACAACGCCAGCAGCTCGGCGTCGACGTTGACTTGTGCCAGCCCGCGCTCGATGTCGCCCAGCAGGGCCGCCGGCACCTCGCCACCTGCCGGTGCGGAGAGCTGGGCCAGCAGCCGGTCGAGCACCGAGACGCCGTCTTGCCAAGCGGGGCTCTGCTCGCCTTCACGCATTTCCAGCAATACCAGGTGCTGGCGCCAGCCGGCGTCGAGCAGGCGCAGCACGAGCGCAGGCACTTCGTGCCCGGCGAGGCGCGCCTCGAGCGCCGCGTTCACCCGCGCGCGCGCCGTGCGGACGCGCTCGCGGCCCTCGCTCGCCTCCTGCAGCCGGGCCACGCGCGCACGGCGCGTTTGCAGGATGGGCAGCAGCACCTTGGCAAGACTGTCGCGCACCAGGTCGTAGACGCCGGGATCCTCCTCCGCCCGGCTGCAGACGCGGTCGATCAGCAGGTAGAGAAAGCGCTGCAGCTTGGCGTCGAAGAACTTGCCCTGGTCGTCCGCGGCGACGGCGAACTGCTCGATGAGGTTGAGCACCTGGCGCGCAGGATGGTCGGGCGTGGCGGGGAAGCGGGTATCGCGCAGGGCGAGCTTGAGCAGCGGACGTTCGAGCCGCTTGACCAGCGACTCCACTTCCGAATTCGGCACGAAGTGCGCGCGCGCCTGACCGAAGAGCTGCGCGGTGGTTTCGAGGATCCGGCGGTGCGCCGGCGCGAGACGCCGGGCTTCGCCCTCGGCAGACACGATGCGCGCGTCGAGTTGCCCGGTCAGCGTCGCCTCGCCCGCGGGGAGCGGCGCATGGTGCAGCGGCAGATGCTCCAGCGCCGCGAAGAGTTCGCGCAGGTTCGCTTCCGGCGCGGACGCCGCCTCACCCGTTCCACTCGCCGCGGCGGCCGCGCCGCCGTCAAGCGTGCGCCGGGCCTCGCGCAGGCGATCGACCATCTGCAACACCTCGGCCGGCGGCGTCGCCACGGCCGGCGCGGCGGCGTCCGCCCGCGCGCGTCCGCGCGGCGGAGAGTCCAGGGTCGCCATGATGCGGTCGAGGCTGTACTCGGCATTCTCCAGCGACGCCGGCTGCACCGACTGGCCTTCGCGGTAGAGCCGGTTGAGGGTCTCGGCGATCTCGGCCAGGTCCGGCTTCGGCGCGCCGGCAGGCGTCGGTGCGGGTTGCGGTTCTTCCTTGCGCGCGGCGGTCGGCAAGGGCTGCAGCGCCGCCAGCACCTGGTTGAGCTGGCGATAGAGCGCCGGGGCGTGGGCCGACACCGCGACACCGAGCGCCTTGTACAGTACGGTGCGCATGGGGTTGGTGAAATCGAGCCCCTGGATCGCGCCCTGGAAGGTGCGGCCGAGGGCCTCCGGGCCGAAGGGGTTGCTCTTGCGGTCGACCGGCCGGCCGATAAGGCGGCTGTAGCGCTGTTCGAATTCGCCGAGTTGCGGCGCGATGTCGAGTTCGATCTGCCGGATCACCGCCGACAGGTTCAGCCAGTCCTCGAACTCGGCCTCGTCGACCAGCGACAGGCCACTGCGGGTGCCCGCCGCCGGATTGTGCTCGGCGAGCGGGCCGACGTGCTGGATCCGCTCGCGGACGGCGTTGAAGAAATCCTCCTCGATGCGGCTGCGCGCCTGCATCAGTTCCTGCGCGCCGTATTCGTAGCGGGTGCGCTCGAGAAAGCTGGGCTCGTCCTGGCCGGCCTGCGCCAGCCGCTCCATCGCCTGCAGGAAGAATTCCTGCATCACCGCATTCAGGAACGTGCGGAACAGGCCGGTGCATTCCTGGTGCAGGGCGTGGACCTGCGGCGGGCTCGGTTGCGCCGCGTCCGGCGTGGCGAGTCGCACGCTCGCCCGGTGCAGCGCATCGAGCGCAGCCGGCGGCAGGCTCGGCACGAACACCCCCACGCCGCTGGGCGCGACCCGTGCGATCCAGCCTTCGAGCTGGTATCTGCGCGCCCCCGCGCCCTGCCCTTCGGAAAAACCGACCGTCACCGGCGCGCCGACCAGCGCCGGAATCGCGGCTTCGGGCGTGCGCTCGGCCGGCAACGCGGCGAACACGCCAGCCTGGCAATAGTCGCGGATTTCGACCGCAAGCGCCGTGCCGTCGGAAAAACGGATCTGCGCGGCCTGCCGGGTGGGCTTCCGCACGTAGCGCCGTTTTTCCTTGCCGTCCGGCCCGAGAGGGTGGTTCATGGAGCGTTCGTTAGAGAGATGAACGCTACTAAGCCATGGCCGGGCGCAACTTGCAAGCCCCGCCAGCGGGACCCGTTGCGGGCGATCCAGCCCGGCGCTACTGCGATTCGGACTCGACGAAGGCGCGGTTCATGTTGGCGCGATGCAGGTCGTCGTAATTCATCAGGTGGCGGAACGCCGGGAGATCGGCGTAGCGGTCGAGCGTGGCGTCCATCGGCTCCATTTCGCGCGCGGCGGCGCCGATCTTCTCGACCAGGAAGTCATAGTAGTCGCCGGACTCGCGCTGCGCCTGCGCGAGGTCGCACACGCGACCGTGGCCGGGCACGATGCGCGCGGGCTTGAGCGCTGCGAGCGCCTTGAAGGCCTGCTGGCCGTTCTGCACGCTCGACCAGGGCAGCACGCCCATCAGGCGGTCGACATAGACGAGGTCGCCGCTGAACATCACGCGCTGCTTCGGCAGCCAGACCCAGGCATCGCCCGGGTAGTGGGTGTCGGTGTAGGCGAGTTCGAGCTTCACGCCGCCGAGGGTAAGCGTGACCTGATCGCCCGCCAGCGTCTTGGGCGCGGGGAGAGGTTTCGTGCCGGCCAGCCGCGCGCCGAGGAAACGTTCGAGACCGCCCAACTGTTGCGTGGCGTACTCGGCCTGCGTCGCGGCGGTACGCGCCAGCGCGATGACCTCGGTGCCCTGCCCGGCGAAATAGTCGTTGCCGAGCCAGCGGTGGTCCTGGCTGCCGGTGTTGAGTACCCAGCGCACCGGCTGCTTGGTGACCATTCGCACGGCGGCTTCCAGTTTCTGCGCGCCCAGCCGGCTTGCGCCGGAGTCGATCAGGATCACGCCCTTGGAGGTGACGATGAAGCCGTAGTTGGCGTTGAGGCCCTCGTTCTCCGCGCTGCGCTGGCCCAGCGGGCCGACGATGGCGTAGACGTCGGTGGCGACCTTTTCCGCACGCGGGTGATACGCGGCGCCCGGAGGGGCATCGGCGCGTGCAGCCAGCGCGGACAAGGCCATGACGGCGCCAAAGAGGATCGATGCGGCGTGTCCGAACATGGCTTGTCCTCGATTGATTTTATCGGGCCGGCAAACCCGCTTCATACCACCCCTTGCTGCGGTTGACGAGTTTGACGACGAGCAGCATCACCGGCACCTCGATCAGCACGCCGACCACAGTGGCGAGCGCCGCGCCCGACTGGAAGCCGAACAGCGCGATCGCCGCGGCCACCGCGAGTTCGAAGAAATTGGACGCGCCGATCAGCGCCGAGGGACAGGCGACGCTGTGCTTTTCACCCACCTTGCGATTGAGCCAGTAGGCCAGCCCCGAATTGAAGAAGACCTGGATCAGGATGGGCACCGCGAGCAGCGCGATGATCAGCGGCTGCGCGAGGATCTGCTCGCCCTGGAAGGCGAACAGCAGCACCAGCGTCGCCAGCAGCGCGAGGATCGAGAAGTGGCTCAGCGTGGCGAGCGTCGCATCGAACGCCGCTTGTCCGCGCTTCAACAAGGCACGGCGCCAGACCTGCGCGAGGATCACCGGAATGACGATGTAGAGCACGACCGATAGGAACAGCGTGTCCCACGGGACGACGATCGCCGACAGCCCGAGCAGCAGGCCGACGATGGGCGCGAAGGCGAAGATCATGATGGTGTCGTTCAGCGCCACCTGCGACAGCGTGAAATAGGGATCGCCGCCGGTGAGCCGACTCCACACGAAGACCATCGCGGTGCATGGTGCCGCGGCCAGCAGGATTAAACCGGCGACGTAGCTGTCGAGCTGCTCGGCCGGCAGATACGGCGCGAACAGATGGCGGATGAACAGCCACGCCAGCAAGGCCATCGAGAACGGCTTCACCGCCCAGTTGACGAAGAGCGTGACGCCGATGCCGCGCCAGTGCGACTTCACCTGGTGCAGCGCACCGAAGTCGATTTTCATCAGCATGGGGATGATCATCACCCAGATCAGCAGGCCGACCGGCAGGTTCACCTGCGCGACTTCCATGCGCCCGAGCGCCTGGAACGGCGCGGGGAAGAGCTGCCCCAGCGCGACGCCGGCGACGATGCACAGCGCGACCCACAACGTCAGCCAGCGCTCGAACACGCTCATCGGCGCGCCGGCGGCGGCCTTGGCGGTGACTTCGCACTGTGCGCTCATCGGGCGATCTCCATCAGGCTTGGCGTGCTCATGCCGTGGCGGCGTGCAGCCCGAGCTTTTCGCGCACCGCCGCCACCAGCCGGTTGCGGATGTCGTCGCGCACCGCGAGGAAGCTCTCCAGCGGCTCGCCGTGCGGATCGTGGAACGGCAGGTGGATCGCGGGAATCGGCCTGGGGAAAATCGGGCAGGCTTCCTTCGCGTTGTCGCACACGGTGACGACGAGATCGATGTCCTCGCCCATCACCGCGTCGATGTCCTTCGGGTGCAGGCCGTCGGTATTGAGGCCGGCAGCTTTCAGCGCCGCGATCGCGCCGTCGGCGACCTTGGGCTGCGGGCGCGTGCCGGCAGACAGCGCGCGCACCTGGCCGGCGAGGTCATGGTTGAGCAGCACTTCGGCCATTTGCGAGCGGCAGGAATTGCCGGTGCACAGCACCAGCACGGTGTATGGTTTGTCAGCCACGATGGCTCCCTTGATGAAAGAAAGAAAAATTCAGCAGCAGCCGGAGGGCGCCTTGCCCTTGACCGGGATGCAGCTCGACACCTTGGCGACCGGCTCGGGCACGCAGCATTCGCCCGCGCTCTGGCCGCCGAACACCGGAATGCTGTCGAGCGTGTGGTAGGTCTCCCAGGCGATGCCGGTGGGATCGGTCGCCCAGTATTTGTCGGATTTGGCGTAGCAGCAGGCGGTGCCCATTTCCTCGACGACGTCGCCTTCCAGCTTTTGCAGGCGCTGATTCATCTCGGCCAATTCGTCGGCGCTCTCCACCTGGACGCCGAGGTGATTGAGGCCGGCCGGCGCGCCGCGTGCCGAGATCGCGAAATTCACGCGCGGATCGTCGAGCATCCATTTCGCGTAATCGGACTTGAGCACGGTCGGCTCGGCGGCAAACATGGTCGAGTAAAACTTGATGCTGGCGGCGAGGTCGTCGACCGCGACGTGTACGTGCAGGCGTTTCATGTTGACTCCTTCTCGGATACGCAGGCCGGCGTGCACACCGGCGAGCAGGGATTACCGCCGCAGCAGTTTTCGGTGAGAAAACCGAGCAGCGCGTTCATGGTGGCGAAGTTCGCGGTGTAAATGACGAAGCGTCCCGCCGGCTGCGCTTCCACCAGGCCGGCGTGCGCCAGCTCCTTCAGGTGGAACGACAGCGAGGACGGCGCGATGCCGGTGAGTTCGCCGACTTTGCCTGCGGCGAGTCCGGACGGCCCGGCTTGAACCAGGCTGCGGAAGATCGCCAGGCGGGAATCCTGGGCGAGTGCGGCAAGGGCGGTGACGGCAGCTTTTGTTTCCATGTTTCAATAATCATTGAAACATTAAATCCTGTCAACGATTTTTTTCGGCGCGTGGAATAAACCTGCCCACCCCGGCGTTCACGTCTAGGCAAGCTTGCGCATCCCACCCATCATTCTCAAAGGAACCGACATGAAATCCGCACTCATTCCCTTCGCCGCCCTTGCCTTGCTGGTAGCCTGCGCCACGCCCTACGCCGGTTCGCCGGCCAAGACAGCTGGCGGCGTGCTGACCAACCCCGACGGCATGACGCTCTACACTTTCGACAAGGACGCCGCCGGCTCCGGCAAGAGCGTCTGCAACGGCGACTGCGCCGTGAAATGGCCGCCGCTCGCTGCCGGCGCATCCGACACCGGCAGCGGCGACTACAGCGTCATCACCCGCGACGACGGCTCGAAACAATGGGCCTACAAGGGCAAGCCGCTGTATCGGTGGATCAAGGACCAGAAGCCGGGCGACATGACCGGCGACGGCGTCAACAACGTGTGGCGCACCGCCAAACCCTGAGTGCGCGCGAGCCCCGACCTGATCGAGCATCTCCCCCGTCTGCGCCGCTACGCGCGGGCGCTGACGGGTGACGTCGCCCGCGCCGACGACCTGGTGCAGGACACGCTCGAGCGCGCGCTCGTCAAGCTCGACCTGTGGCAGCCCGGCAGCGACCTGCGCGCCTGGCTGTTCACGCTGATGCACAATCTGTTCGTGAACCAGATCCGCGTTCGCCGCCCGCAGGAAACCGCGATCGACGACGCGCCCGACCAGCCAGTGAGCGGCGGTCAGCTCGAAGCCCTGGTCGCGCGCGACATTGACGCCGCGCTGGGCCGCCTGCCCGAGGCCCAGCGCGAAGTCCTGCTGCTGGTCGGGCTGGAACAGTTCGGCTACACCGAAGCCGCGCAGGTGCTGGGCGTTCCCGTCGGCACCGTGATGTCGCGGTTGGCGAGGGCGCGCGAGCACATGCGCCAGCTGCTGTCGGGCGAGCCCGACGTGAAACTGAGAGTGGTGAAATGAGCGAAGACGTGCGCGAAGACGAACTCCATGCCTACGCCGACGGTGCCCTGCCCGCGGCGCGCCGCCTCGAAGTCGAGGCCTGGCTGGCCGGACACCCTGCCGACGCCGCGCGCGTCGAGGCCTGGGCGGCGCAGAACCGCCTGTTGCACGGCGCCTTCGATCCGGTGCTCAACGAACCGCTGCCGCTGAACCTGGTGCGCGCTGCGCGCCGCCCTGCGCTGGGTGCGCCGCTGCGCGCCATCGCCGCTTCGCTGACGCTCGTCGTCGCCGGTCTCGTCGGTTATGCCGTCGGCGTCGGCACCCACGCTGGCGCACCCGCGCCGCAGGCTGCGCTCGCCCGCGACGCCGCCATCGCCCACGCCGTGTTCAGCCCCGAAACCCGGCATCCCGTCGAGGTCGAAGCCGCCCACGCCGACCATCTGGTGGCCTGGCTGTCCAAGCGCGTCGGCACCCGGCTCGACGCGCCGGACTTCAGCGCACAGGGATTCCATCTGCTCGGCGGCCGCCTGCTTGCCGGCGAGACCGGGCCGGTCGCCCAGTTCATGTACCAGGACAGCCTCGAGCGCCGCGTGACCCTGTACGTGCGGCGCGCCGCCGTGGACAAGGGCGTCACGACCTTCCGCCACGCGCGCGAAGGGGGACTGGACGTGTTTTACTGGATCGACGGCGATTTCGGCTACGCTCTGTCGGGCCCCATCGGGCGCCCGGCGATGCAGCAGCTCGCCGACGCAGCCTACAGCCAGCTCGAAGCCGCCCCTCAGTAGTCGCAGCCCGGCCCGGCCCGGCCGCCCGACTGGGCCGCCTCCAGCCCCAGCATGTCGCGCGCGACCGCCTCGGCGACCTTGATGCCGTCGACGCCGGCGGACAGAATCCCACCGGCGTAGCCCGCGCCCTCGCCCGCCGGGTATAGGCCCTTCACGTTCAGGCTCTGGAAATCGTCGCCGCGCGTGATCCGCACCGGCGACGAGGTGCGCGTCTCGACGCCAGTCAGCACCGCGTCCTGCATGGCGAAGCCGTGGATCTGCTTGTCGAACGCCGGCAGCGCCTCGCGGATCGCCTCGATCGCATACGGCGGCAAGGCCGTGGCGAGGTCGGTGAGATGCACGCCGGGCTTGTACGAGGGCTCGACGCTGCCCAATGCCGTCGAAGGCTTGCCCTCCAGAAAGTCGCCGACCAGTTGTCCCGGCGCCTGGTAGTCGCCGCCGCCGAGCACGAAGGCGCGCGATTCGAGGTCCCTTTGCAGGCGGATGCCCGCGAGCGGATCGTCGCCGGGAAAATCCTCGGGCGTGATGCCGACGACGATGCCGGCGTTGGCGTTGCGCTCGTTGCGCGAATACTGGCTCATGCCGTTGGTGACGACCCGCCCCGCCTCCGAGGTCGCCGCGACCACGGTGCCGCCCGGACACATGCAGAAGCTGTACACCGCGCGGCCGTTCTTCGCGTGGTGCACCAGCTTGTAGTCGGCCGCGCCGAGCAGCGGATTGCCGGCGTTCGGCCCCAGCCGCGCACGGTCGATCAGCGACTGCGGATGCTCGATGCGGAAGCCGATCGAGAAGGGCTTGGCTTCCAGGTGCACGCCGCGCGCGTGCAGCATTTCGAAGGTGTCGCGCGCACTGTGGCCGAGCGCGAGGACGACGTGGCGGCTCTTCAGCACCTCGCCGCTGGCGAGCACCACCCCCTCGATCCGTCCGTTCTCGATCAGCACGTCGGTCACGCGCTGCCGGAAGCGGATCTCGCCGCCCAGCTGCTCGATTTCGTGGCGCATGGTCTCGACCATGCCGACCAGGCGGAAAGTGCCGATGTGCGGCTTCGACACGTAGAGGATTTCTTCCGGCGCGCCCGCCTTGACGAACTCGGTCAGCACCTTGCGCCCGAGATGGCGCGGATCCTTGATCTGGCTATAGAGTTTGCCGTCGGAAAAGGTGCCCGCGCCGCCTTCGCCGAACTGCACGTTCGACTCGGGGTTCAACACCTTTTTCCGCCACAGTCCCCAGGTGTCCTGGGTGCGCTCGCGCACTGCGCGGCCACGCTCGAGCACGATGGGCTTGAAGCCCATCTGCGCCAGCACCAGCGCAGCAAAGATGCCGCACGGGCCGAAACCGACGACGATCGGGCGCTCGTCGAGCGTGTCCGGCGCATGGCCGACGAAGCGGTAGTCCATGTCGGGCGACGGTTTCACGTGCGCATCGTTGCGGAATTTCTTCAGCAGCGCCGCCTCGTTCGCCACCTCGACGTCGACGGTGTAGACGAGCAGCAGCGCGTGCTTCTTGCGCGCGTCGTAGCTGCGTTTGAAGATGTGGACGGCAAGCAGCGCGTCATCGCGGATGCCAAAGCGCTGCAGGATCGCTGCCCGCAAGGCCTCGGGTGGGTGGTCGAGCGGCAGCTTGATTTCAGTCAGTCGCAGCATGGTGTGCCTGTAGATAGTTCAGTGCGCCCTGCCCCGCCCTGCGGCCGCTGGCGAAGCACGCGGTGAGCAGGTAGCCGCCGGTCGGCGCTTCCCAATCCAGCATTTCTCCTGCGACGAACACGCCGGGCAACGCACGCAGCATCAGGTTCGCATCGAGCGCCTCGAAGCGCACGCCGCCGGCACTGCTGATCGCCTCATGGATGGGACGCGGCGCAACCAGCGTGAGCGGCAGCGATTTTATCGCGCGCGCGAGCTGCGCCGGGTCGCCGAGCGTTGCTTTGGGCAGGATCTCATGCAGCAGTGCGACCTTCGCCCCCTTGAGGCCTGCACGGCTCTGCAGGTGGCTCGCCAGCGAACGCGCGCCGCGCGGATGCGAAATCTCGGAAACGACCCGCTCCAGCGGTTTGTCCGGCAACAGGTCCAGCTGCACCGCAACGGCGCCCTGACGCGCGATCGTGTCGCGCAGCGGCGCCGACAGCGCGTAGACCAGGCTGCCTTCGATGCCGGTATCCGACAGCATCAGCTCGCCGCGACGTTCATGAACGCGTCCCGCTGCGTCGGTGAAACGCAACGCGACGGTCTTCAACGGCTGTCCGGCAAAGCGGATTTTCAGGTGTTCGCTCCAGCCAGCGGCGACGTCGAAGCCGCAGTTGGCCGGCACCAGCGGCGCGATGTCGACGCCGCGCGCTGCGAGCAGCGGCACCCAGGCGGCATCGGAGCCCAGCTTCGGCCAGCTGGCGCCGCCGAGCGCGAGCAGCACGGCGTCCGCCTGCACAGTCTGTTCGCCGGCCGGCGTCGCGAAACGCAGCGCGCCGGTTTCGGTCCACCCGAGCCAGCGATGCCGCACGTGAAAGCGCACCCCGGCCTCGCGCAGTCGATGCAGCCACGCACGCAGCAGCGGCGCAGCTTTCATTTCCCTGGGAAACACACGCCCGGAGGAACCGACGAAGGTCTCGATGCCCAGCGCATGAACCCAGTCGCGCAGCGCTGCGGGCGGGAACGCTTCGAGCAGCGGGCGGATCGCCGACGCCCGCACCCCGTAACGCGCAACGAAGGGCTCGAAGGGTTCGGAATGCGTGATGTTCATGCCACCCACCCCGGCCAGCAGGAACTTGCGGCCGACCGAAGGCATCGCGTCATAGACGTCAACCTGCGCGCCGCCCTGGGCCAGCACTTCAGCCGCCATCAGGCCGGCGGGACCGGCACCGACGACGGCTGCACGCTTCCCTAACCGATCATTCCCACTCAATTGTTTCCGAGCACAGAAGACCCGCATAAACACTGGATTTCTTTGTCTTTGTCATCACGCTTTACCGTCATTTCTACCGTCGAAAAACGAGCGCTTTTGCCAGCGCGGGAGATGGACTCGGTTTGACGGGCGGCTACTCCAGCCTATCAATCGTCAACTATCGCAGCGAACCGGCAAGCCCGATTCTTTGAATTATTTGTCATTATCGTAGCACAGCTACGACTAACGCGCTCAAACAAAGCTTGGCAATCACTTATAAAAGTGATACATATCGTAACATGGCTACGACTGAAAGAACCAAGCTAAATTCACTCTACCGGCAGTGGGCGCCTGGAACCCCCCTGACGTCGGAGGACTTGGCGGCATTGGGTGTCTCCGCGGACCTGGCCGTCCACTACGCGCGCGCCGGTTGGCTTTCCCGGTTGGCGCGAGGAGTGTACCGCCGCCCCAACGATACGCTCAATCTTCATGCCTGTCTGGTACTGATGCAGCGCTCCATCGAAGGCCTGCATGTTGGCGGCAAGTCGGCTCTCGACTGGTACGGCGTCCGGCAATATTTGTCGCAACAATCCATTCTGCATCTTTACGGCTGGACAACCGCCCGTCTCCCCGACTGGTTCACCGAGCGTTTCCCGGCGGAATACCACCGCAAGCGCCTGTTCAATGAACCGCCGAACAATCCGCACCATGCGGGACCATTCGAGAAACGCGAAGGGGCGCCCTGGGTCTCGACACCCGAACGCGCATTTCTGGAGGTGCTCAGCGAGGTAGGCGTGCGCCAACCCCTGCAGGAGGCACGCGAACTCGCCGAGAGCACCTATAGCCTGCGTGCCGATGTGTTGCGTGATTTGCTGCAACGCTGCACCAGCGTTAAGACGGTGCGCCTGTGCCTGCAGCTTGGGCGCGAACTCACGCTGCCCTGGGTCGCGAAGCTGGATGCGGCTCAGCTGCCCACCGGCAGTGGCCGGGCGTGGGTCTCCCGCTCGGCCGATGGGCTGCTGGTGCTCAAGCCATGAACCAGCTTTACCTCGACACCGCGCGCCTGCTGGTTCAGGTTGCCCCGCTCGTTTTTTCGGATGGAATGTTCGCGCTCAAGGGCGGCACGGCAATAAACCTGTTCATCCGCGACATGCCCCGCCTATCAGTGGATCTGGACTTGGTGTTTCCGGATTACAGCCTGCCGCGCGACGAGGCATTAGCCCGCATCAACGAGGCCATCCGACAAGCCACGGAGCGCCTGCGAGCACGCGGGTTTCAAACCCACACGCTCGCGGCGCCCGACGTCGGCGAAACCAAACTATTGGTGCGACGCGGAGGCATCGAGGTGAAGGTCGAAGTCAATTTCGTGATGCGCGGCACCGTCAACCCTGTACGCTCCGCGCCCTTGTCGCCTGCCGCCCGCGAGAGCTTGCTGGCCGACCTGGAGCTTCCAGTGGTATCGCTGGAGGACGTGTACGGTGGAAAACTTGTCGCCGCAATGGACAGGCAGCATCCACGTGACCTGTTCGATGTGATGCAGCTACTTGCGCATGAAGGCATCACCCCAGGCATCCGGCGCGCATTCGTGGTCTACCTGGCCAGTCACAACCGACCGGTGCATGAGGTACTGTTCCCGACTTTGCGCAACATTGAGCAGGAATACGAGCGGAACTTCAAAGGCATGACCACCGAGCCGGTGGCACTCGCCGCTTTGCTGGCCGCAAGGGAATGCATGTTGCAGGAGCTGCAGAGCGGGTTGGATGCGAACGAACGCGGCTTCCTGCTGTCACTGGTCGAGGGGAATCCGCAGTGGTCGCTGCTCGGAATCGCGCATCTCGATCAGCTTCCGGGCATACGTTGGAAGCTGCGAAACCTGTCACAGCTGCGACAAAAGAGCCCGCAGAAATTTGCCGAACAGATCGAGATGTTGGCCAATCGGCTACAGTAAGCCACCGCCACTAGCCGTCTTTACTGGCTGGAACCGTCAGGTCGTAAGCACGTCCTGATAACCCAAAAGTCTGCGGATACTGCTCGCCCCTACCGGGCCGATCACTTCAGAGAGTCATCCCGGCTCGCGAACTCGTTGTATCGCCTGATCAGGTACTGGACGTACGCGCATGGAGTGTGTGGCAGATTTCGCCAATGACGATTCCAGCGGTCTCAACAGTCGGTATCTCGTTCGCTTGGTTGAGCCATGGCTCACTCGTAGCACATGCCCAGCTGCTGAGCTTGCTCGGCCGGGCCTCTAATCGCCTATTCGCTCGCCAAGTCCCGTGCAGCCTCCGCGACATCTGCGAATCCAAAAAACGCATGGTGTAAGTCGATTGGACTTAAGGGTTTCGCACGCGCATGTCGGCTGTACCACGTCGGAGAGTCGATGATAGTGCTCAATACGAGGTGATCTGAGGTACGCGAGACCCGTGAAAGGTAGGCATTGACACCAGCGGCAGCGGCGGTAGGCGTTCCGGAGAGCACATAGCCGATCATGAATCCAGCAGCATGGTTCTCGCCGTACTTGCCACTGACGAATCTATCGACACCTTCGACAATGTACTCGCGGCACAGATGTGTATCCGAGCCGGCGATCCTTTTGCACTCGATGATCGCATGAGGGTCATGTTCCTGCGTGCGCAAGAAGACCTCGATCATCATCAGCGGAATATCGGTGCGCCCATCTGGCAGCATCACGCTGCTCTTCGAGCGCGACTCAGTGCCCGGCAGCACGATCAGCTTCCAAGGAGAGTTCTTCAATGCGCCGCGCATCCCGTCGCGCAGGCGTTCTGTCATGAGTACCTCGCCAGCATCGGCATTCACGTCAGCGGCCGAACATGCTTGCTGCCAGCCTGCCGATAGCGTCAGCAGAATGGCAGCCACAATCTCGGGGGCCAGTTCGATGAACTCTCTGCCGAGTGTGGGAGGTGTCTCATAGGGAATTCTCAAGCACCGCCCCCTGAAAAACTCTCCGCGACCACCGCGTCGGCATCTTCCAATGCAGCGATGGCCATCCAATGGCGTCGAGCTGCGGGCTTGATGATAACCACCTCATTGCGTCCGTGGACGCGCAGTTCTCGCTCGGCACTGAGGGCGGTCGCGATCTTGACTTTCAGGCGTTTACCGATGCGTGCTAGCACATCGCGCAACTCGCCTTCCGGTGGCACGATGCTTACGCTGGCCCGCCCCGACCCATCCTCTACGACAAAGCGCACTACACGAAGGGCTGCCCCTCTCGGTAGATCGATAATCTCGGCTCGCATGTGTCGCTTCTTGCGCGCAGAGAACCAGCCATCCATTACGGACAGGAACGTCCTAGCATACGAAGCCACTTCCACGTTGCTATCCGACGGAGCAATGGAAGCCCTACGCCCCTCTTCCCACTGCCACCCGGCGCGCAGAAGTCCGTCTCGGATGACCACACGGTCTAGATCACCAAGCCCGTACAAGTCGAAGACAGCCTCGTCTAAGGTATTCCAGTCGTCGGCTTCGACCTCGCGTCCACGCAATGTCTTCTCCAGCGCCAACAAACGCTGTCCCGCCTGTGAGCCCACAGCTGATGAAAAGTCGGGCACCGGCAGAAAACCCACATCGCGCATCAGCAGCTTTCGCTTGTAAATGCCGAACTCCGAGGCAGTCAGGTTGAAGAACCACGACGCCAGCGCAGAACTCAAGATCGCTGCTAGCAGATGCGCCGTTTCTTTGTGATTCGAAGGAAGCGCAGCCGCAAAGTACGAGTCGGTAAATACAAGGTCGTGGTCAGCCACTGCAACGAGAGCCCGTGGGCGCCCCACCACCATCTCTTTGACGATCAACAGGGGGGCTCGATATGTGTCACGCGAGCGTGGCCACTGTGCTTTCGAGCGGTTGTAGGGCGGAAGACCACTAGGAATTTTAAAGTGCTGCACGTCGTTAGCTTGCAGCAGTTCCAACCCCCTCATCTCACGGGCATCGCGCGTTTGGTTCGCCGGGCTTCCTTGGGTCAGCCCATCGCGAAACTTCGTATTGAGGGACGCGAGTATGTCACCCAGGCTTTGATATGTCGCGGTCAGTTCCTCCAACAGCGTCAGATCACGGCGGCACCCTACCGCAGCGGCCTTCAACTTCAAAGGCTGCCTCTCGATCTCCCCGAGGCTCAGCTTGATGATGTCGCTTGGCGCCACCTCAAACGAATGGGTTCTGGCACCACTGGGCGTCCACGGAATCTGAACGACAGTGACCTGATCCGCTCGCTGCTTTGGACGATGACGTGCAAAAAGGACTACCGCCGGCATCGTTGCGGTTGCAAAGAGCCAACTGCATAAGTTAGACAGGTTGACCAGCGTCACCGGGGCCAGCTCGCGCATGACGTGCTGGGCCGCCTTCATGCCTGTACCACTGCGACTGAAAAACGGCGTTGCGCTGAGAATGACACCGAAGCGCGTCTTCTCATGCGAAAACTCAGCCGCTCGCAGAACGAAGTCCAGACCTTCTCCACGAGGCTGCGCAGGGACGCCTGCCGCCCTCGTCTTGCGCCGTGCCTCAGTTCCCGATTGTCCCTTAAAGCTCCAGGGCGGGTTGCCTACGATCAGGTCGAACCGTTTCGGCCCTGTCGGCGTCGTCAGCACCGCCCTGCCATCGCCTTGCCGCTCGACGGTTCGAGCATCGCCGACAAGCAAGGTCTTGCCGATCAGTGGCTGGAACTTCAGGGAATGCGGCGGCTGTGGGTCAGGGTCCAGTTCGAGCGCCGCCAAGTACAAGCTGAATGCGGCCACGCGAATGGCGGCTTCACTGATGTCCACGCCATACACTTGCTCATAGAGCGTCGAGCGGATCACATCCCGGGTGGGGGGCTCGCCCTGCGTGCGCAAATACACCAAGCGCCGCAACGCTTCGACCAAGAAGACACCGGAGCCGCAAGTCAAATCCAGAACCGATTCCCGTCCCGACAGGCCATCCATCACCTCGTCGAGGATCAGGGACACGACGGAAAGGCGCGTGTAATGCACGCCGTTTCGCAATGCCTCGGTTCTCTGCCCGCTTGCGCGCGGCTCAGCGTGCGCGAACTGCTCGTAAATCGAGCTGATCAGTTCAACCGGAATCACGTCGAACTGATACGGAAAGAAGCTAAGTTGGCCGCTTTGCGGATCTACCGCTTCCAGAAACTCGGCGACACGCTTCAGATGATGGGCAGCAGGCGTCGTCTTTACTGACGACGGCGGGAACATGTCGCCGTTGAAGGTCTGAGCCAGCCACTCAAACAGCTTCGCCGTCGCAGATCGATCTCGGAGAATCGCCGGTAAAGCAGTGTGACCGCAAACCCTCCTCAGTCGCGTTGCACTAACGATTCCTCGGTCGATCAGGTACTGGGTGAAGATCACCCGACCAATCAAAGCCTGAGCCGCGCCGCGAGCCAAATTGCCCTCGACGAGATCGTGTTCGAGACAGGCCAGATCGGAGAGAAGCTTCTGATCGACACTTGTCTTGCGATCGACGGTCGGCACCTGGGCCCAGAACTGGCCGGTCTCGATAGCCAGCCGGCCAGCGAGTTCATCCAGTTGATGAAGAGACGCCTCGATAGTTTCGAAGCGCCCGATCAGGTGCTTCTGCGCATCGTCTTCTTTCGCGGGTGTGCCAAAGCCGTTGTACAGGTCGATGCGCTGCGGTGAAATAACCCACAACAGTGGCGCGAACCCTTCGTTCCAAACCTCGCGACGCCACTGGCTGACCACATCATCGGCCGGCGGCCGTTGCTCGAATTTGAAGTAGATAGTTAGAGACGACGCACTACGCCACGACGCATCCGGCATGAAGGCGCGGCCGCGTCGGGAAGCCCGTGCATCGCTCCCGAGTCGAAGACCGGCCGCAGGTTGCCCGTCCGGTAGGTAGCCGGTCGCAGCAAGAACGTGCTCTAACGTCGCAGCATTCACGTCCTACTCCGAATGGCTTCTGGCGGAAATGGAAGCACGGCTTGGGCAGGCCCCGGCATCACGGGCAACATGTGCTGTTGTAGCCGTGCAATCAACGGATCGAGCGGAATGGCAAGTGTCGGTTGCGTGAGCGCTCTTGCGACGTACCAAGAACTAGACTCGTGAAGACTCGCCGTAGTTGAGGTGACGAACACGATGGCGCCATCCATTGCCGGTGCGCTCGCATCGGCGAGCAGCTTGAACAGCGCATCAACGCCGGCACTCACCGAACCAATGTGGACTCCCAGCGAACTGACCAGTTCGTTCGTGACGGCCAACCCCAGCAAGTCGGTAAAGCTGAAGCGCGCCGACTTGCCCGTCTTGGAGGCCAGGTAGGGAACGGCCTTGCGCCAGTGCCGAACAGTCTCTGCAGACACGCCGGTGAGTGTGCGCATCTGATCCTGTGTGAACTGGATGGCAGCAACAGCAGACATTCTCGTTGTACCCAACAGGAAAACATAGAAATTTTCTCATGTATCTCTGTTTAAAGCAACGAGGACACCCGATCATGCTACTTGCGCATCACGCTCGTACCGCGAAAACCAGAAGACCAACCACACTCCCCAAGAACGCCCATTGTCGTAACTGCGGACTTTCGATCGGCAATCCGTGCGCAAAATGAACGAAGTGCTCACAGTTGAAATTGACCCATGAATAGACCTGCCCTCGCTTCAACCAAGCACGGTGCATGACGATGTCCGGCGGAAGCGACCCAGGATAGCCGTCGATCCTCACCTGGCGCCCTTGCGCGAATGCATGGAACGCCTGCTCCACAAAGCCCTGCTCTTGGGCCGAAAATGCTAGGACACCTCTCTCTCCCTCGATGAGGTGGTCACTGAGCAACCCCACATGGTCGTACCAATCATGACGTACACGAATGACTGTACCGGCAGGAAGACCCCAAATGTCTTGCTGAATATTGGTGTGGATCATGATATCCTCTCGTTAAACATATTTGCATTAAACGCATACATGCACAAGAAGTCAATCCCTCAGCCACAGCCAGTTGTTACCTATCCTGTTCTGGTCGGCAAGATACTGGCGCAGCAGCGCGAGATTCGTGGCCTCAAGCAAGGCGCCATCGCGGACGCGCTTGGCCTATCGCAATCGGCTTATTCGAGACTGGAGTCGGGCGAATCAGTACTCAATCTGTCACAGTTGCGGAACATCAGCGCACAACTGCACCTTCGCCCTGCGCAAGTTCTGAGCTTGGCAGATCAATACGAAACACAATTGAGCTTGCAAGGGGTTGCCGTCATCGCCGAGAAGCCCGACAACCCTGCGGCAGTCGCCATAGGCTTGGGCCTGCTCGCAGCTCTTCTATTGGGCAGCAGATAGCGAGATGAGAGCGAGAAGGCAGTTCGGCTATGGATGAAGCGGTCGTCGTCTTTTCCCGAAAAAGCCTCTTTCAAACACGCATCACCGCGCGCGAGGTCCGGAGCCGCGAGCACGCCCGTAAACTGTGGCCCTTGGTCGCGCCCGGTGCCATCCAGCAGATGGTGACTTGGGTGGCCGAGCCGATCAATCGATTGATGAAGGTTGTTTCCGACCTGCAGCGCGGCAACGCCATGGTCGAGGAGTTTGGCTGACAAATGTCCACCCCTCCAGACCAAACATGGCTCGACGCACTACGGCAGCACGTATATACGAAGCCTTGCGTGATCCTTCGCCTGGACGAGAGCGACAGCGGTCAGCTCCATGCTTCGCGGCGTGGACTGAACGAGTTCACGCTGGCACGCGCACATGAGCTGTGTGCCGACATCAAGACGCCCACGATCTGCTTGATTTTTGGGAAGCTCTCCGAATGGGCAACCCCTGAAAAAATCGAACACTTCGCCTACATAGGCCTAGTCAGTTCACGCAGTCCAGTCACGACGCTGGAAACTCGTATCAAGATCAAGCGCGCAGTCAGCATGGCACCTGACACCGAACAAGCCATGTCCGCACTGCTTAATGGCACCGCCCATGCGACGCAGCTACAAAAGAAATTGCAGTCTTCAGCGGACCTACTCGTGTTATCGCCAAAACTGAGCGGCGCATTGATTGATGCGCTCGTGGCAATTCCGGCGAACCAGGGACCGATTCGTGCGGTGGCCGAATCTCTGACTGCGCCCAAGCGTTACACCAACTTCTCGGCCGTGCAAGAAGACGCGGTGCAGACCGCCCTCAAGGCCTTCGGCTTGGCCGCCAGCGACCGTGCCAGTCGTGTTGAACTGATCGACTCGCAATCCACGGCACTGGCGCGCGTACCGCTGATGGAAGACTCGGTGATCGAACATGACGCACGCGCCGTCCCTGGCTACACGCTCTCGGCGAGCCATATCACCGGGCGGGCCCTGTTTGAGAAAGGTACCGACAAGTTGGAGGTATTCACCGCCAATCGACGCGACCTGGAGCACGTCTTCGGTGTTGACCTCATCTACCTCAACCTCACGAGGAAGAACATCGTGATGGTGCAATACAAGATGCTGGAACCCAATACACGCTCGGGTGAACCTACTGACTGGCTGTATCGACCGGACTCCAAGATGGCCGACGAGATACGGCGCATGCGCGCCTTTTCCAGTGCCCATGCAGCAGATCCGCTGGAATATCGATTGAACCCGGAGGTGTTCTATCTGAAGTTCGTACGACGCAACGGCAGTCTGTCCAATGGCAGCATCGTCACACCGATTGACCATTACGAGCGCCTACTCAGCGACCAGTCCTGCAAAGGGCCGCGCGGCGCCCTACGTATCAGCTACAACACATTGAATGGCCGTTACATGCGACAGAATGCGTTTCTCGACCTCATTCATTCGGGCTACATCGGCGCTTATGCCGATACAACTGCCGCACTAAGCACCTTGGTAGAAGCCACCCTGCAAGGAGACCGCGCTGTGGTGGCAGCCGTTCAATCGGCGAACCAAACAGTCAACGAAGTTGCTACCGACTAGCGTAATCACAAGTCTAACTGCCTACGGAGATCACATGGCCGATTTGTCTTCAATCGAGCGACGTAAGTTGGAGCGGCTATTTCGCATGGGCAGTGGTTACGTGCTCGATTTCTCGGACCGCACGTTCAGCGAGTTTTTCGAGGAGCATACGCGCCGTGACATCGATGCCACGGTCTATCGTGAGCGCGGCACATCCAAAGCCAACCGCCTGCGCGGTTTCTGGATGGCCGAAGGAAACCACCTAGTCGGCAAAGTCATCCAGGCACTGATCTTGTACGGTCAGGCTGAGAACTGTTTGGGCGACGAGCCGGGATTGACCGAGCTGACCGACGATTGCTGGAAGATCGCCAGCCGCATGATGCGCGACACGCCCGTCGCCGAGATAGACGCACTGACCGCCACAGCCGATGAACGCGATTTCGAAACCGTCGCTCAACACGTACGCGAAGCGATCGAGAAGAACCAGCCCGAAGCTGCCCTGGATCGGCTGCACACGTTCGTCATCAAGTACGTGCGCACGCTGTGCGAACAGCGTGGCATTGAAATCAACCGCGACAAAGCATTGCACAGCATCTTCGGTGAGTATGTCAAACGCTTGCGCGACGCAGGTCGTCTTGAATCGTTGATGACCGAGCGCATCCTGAAGTCCAGCATCTCGGTGCTCGAAGCCTTTAATGACGTTCGCAACAACAAGAGCCTCGCGCATGACAACCCGATCCTCAACTACGAGGAAAGCCTACTCATCTTTAACCACGTTGCCAGTTCAATCCGTTTCATCAAATCGCTCGAAGCCAGAACGAAACACGCGACTGCACCGAAATCGGTCGCGGCACTTGATGACGATTTGACGTTCTAGTTTGTCCGTATCGATATTCGACAAAACAGCAATATTTACTGTGCAGTGAATCTTGTTGACCAACCCCGGACGTCCCGGCGTTGCCGCCGTCGGGCTCGCAGGCAGTGCCCCGCGCCTCGTGCCGAATCGCGGCCATTCGGCTTTGATCCCTGACGCCTTCGGCCCTTGAGGGCCTGCGCGCTCCACTTGTCCAAGAAGCAGTGGAGTGTGTGGAGGGGCGGCCTTGCTGTTCCCTTCAACGTACCACGCCGTTCTCGCCGTCAAGGGCTGCGCGCCCTGCCCTGCGGTTGGCCGCTTGCGTCCATGCGGCCGTCTACGACCCCTGACTGCTGCGCTGCGCCGTGTTTCGCCGGTTCCGGGCAATTCCGCCCGATTCGGACCGGAGCACGATCATGTCGCAACTTTCTCTTTCTCTCGATTCTTCCCTTCTCGTTCGCGATGTCACGGGCGACTACCGCCCGGCCAATGCCGACGAGGTGTTGCAGGCGGCGCTGCGGGTGCTGGCCGGACAAATGCGCGGCTGCGAAGCGCTGACCTCGCCGCAGGTGGTGCGCGACTTCCTGCGGCTCAAACTGGGGACGCTGGAGCACGAGGTGTTCGCCGTCATCCATCTGGATGCGCAGAACCGCGTCATCGACTATGTCGAGATGTTCCGCGGCACGGTGAGCCAGACATCGGTGTACCCGCGCGAAGTGGTCAAGGAATCGCTTGCCCGCAACTCGGCGGCGCTGATGCTGGTGCACAACCATCCGTCAGGCGTGGCGGAGCCGTCCCGGGCGGATGAAATGCTGACGCAGACGCTCAAGTCGGCGCTGGCGCTGGTGGACGTGCGGGTGCTGGATCACCTGATCGTCGCCGGCAGCGCCATCCTGTCGTTTGCCGAACGCGGGCTGTTGTAGCCCGAGGGGGCTTTGCCCCCTTTTTGCTGTGCCCTTGGTTTCGAGAAAGAACTGCGCGCTGCGCTTGCCTCCAGGGGTCGGCTGACGCCCACCCCGCCGCGCAGGCTTGGCGCCCCGCAAGACCGCCGAACAGGCTGCGCCTGATCGGCCTGCGCACGATGCTGTTTTCGCGCTGCGCGCTTCGGTCACTTCCATCAAGGCGTGCCTACGGCACGCAGTGGCGCTCGCCGCGCGCGTGGGTCCGTCGATCATCTGGACGTAAGCCGGTCATCCGTCTTTCCCTCTCCTTCATCGCCAATCCCGCGACCGTAGCCTGCGGTGCCTGTCCGTCAAGGCGCGCAGGGCCGTGTCCTCGCCTGCGGCTGCGGGCCGCACCACCCCTGCGCTTCTTCCTTGACCGCCAGCCCCTCGCTGGCCCGGTTGTTCGCGGGCGATGAACTCAGGAAAGACGGCGGCAACGGCGACCAGCCCAGGTCACTGCGCCGAACAAACCAAAGTCCACACCGGGCTCCGAATCTTGGAATCCGGTCAGCTTTGAAACCACAGGAGGCCACGCATGCAGACACCAACGCCGTGAATCACCCAGCAAGTTTTCTTCTTCCATTTTCTCAATTTCCCGCGAGGGATAGGAGCGATCACCATGAACACCATTACCCATCAAGAAACCCAGGCCATGCACGCAGTCGCCACCGCTGCCGTTGCGGCACACGAGCTGCTGTTGATTCCGCTGTCTCAGTTGCGGCCTTCGAGCCGCAACGTGCGCACGAGCGGCGGCGCGTCGATTCCCGAACTGGCGTCGAGCATCGCCCGCGTCGGCCTGCTGCAAAACCTCACCGTGACCGCAGCGAGCGACGGCGAACATTACGAAGTCGTCGCGGGCAAGCGGCGGCTGGCGGCGTTGAAGCTGCTGGCGAAGCGACGCAAGCTCGACAAGGCGCACGACGTGCCTTGCCTGCTGGTGCCGGATGCGTCGGCGCGTACCGTGAGTCTGACCGAGAACGTGCAGCGCGAGGCGATGCATCCCGCTGAGCAGTTCGAGGCCTTCGCCGCCTTGGTGGCCGAGGGTCGGCCCATCGAAGACATCGCCGCCGACTTCGGCGTGACGCCCTTGGTGGTGCAGCGGCGCTTGAAACTGGCAAACGTCTCGCCGCGCCTACTGGCGGACTATCGCGCCGATGCGGTCACGCTCGATCAGTTGATGGCGCTGGCGATCACTGACGACCACACCGCGCAAGAGGCCGCGTTCTATGAGTCACCACAATGGCAGCGCAGCCCGCAGGCCTTGCGCGAGCACCTGACCGAACGCGAGATTGACGCCACACGCGATGCACTGGCGCGCTTCGTCGGCATCGAGGCTTATGAGGCCGCAGGCGGCGGCATTCGGCGCGACCTATTCTCTGACGATACGCGGGGAGTGTTCCTGACCGATGCCGCGTTATTGGACAGCCTCGCACGCGACAAGCTCGCTGCGGTGGCCGACACCGTTCGCGCCGAAGGCTGGGCATGGGTCGAAACGGCGCCGCGCATCACGTCGGCGGAACTGCACGGGTTCCAGCATGCCCGCCGTAACCGACGCACGCCTAACAAGACCGAAGCCAAGCGCATCGTCAAGCTGCAATCGCGGCAACAGGCCATCGACGACAGGCTAAATGCCGACGATGCCGAGGACATCGCGGAAGAAGAAGCATCGACACTCTACGAGGAAAGCGACAAGCTCGGCGCGGAACTCGACACCATTGAGCAATCGCTGCTGGTATTCGCACCCGAGACACTGGCGGTAGCTGGGGCCATCGTGACCGTCGATCATGCGGGCGAGGTCATCACCCATCGCGGCTTGCTGCGCGAAGCCGAGGCCAAGGCATTGCGGGCACAGGAACGGCAAGGCACGCAGGCTGGCGGCGATGACGAAGGCGAGGCACAGCAGCCGGCTGCGCCCGGTATTTCCGAGAAGCTGGCGCGGCGCTTGAGCGCACACCGCACGGCGGCGCTGCAAGCCGAACTTGCCCGTCATCCGCAGGTGGCGCTGGTCGCGGTGGTGCATCGACTCGCGCTGCGCGTGGTGGTCGATAGCTTCGGCTCGGGTGATTCGCCGATCAATATCAGCCCTTCGCCGCAGGATGGACTCGATGCGTTTGCGCCGGACGTGGCGCAGTCGCCCGCCCTGATCGGGCTGCGGGAAGTGCGGCAAGCGTGGGCGGCACGGCTACCCAGTGACCCGGACGCGCTGTTCGCGGAACTGCTGGCGCTGCCCCAGCAGGAAGTGCTGTCGCTGCTGGCGGTGTGCGTGTCCACGACGGTGGGCGCGGTCACACCACGCGAAGACACATTGCCTGCTACCGCACTGGCGCAGGCGGTTGGCCTCGACATGCACCCGTGGTGGACACCGACCGCCGAAGGCTACTTCGCCCATGTGTCAAAGGCCAAGGCCATCGAGGCAGTGCAGGTGTTCGCACCGGAGCACGCGGCGCGGCTCGCCAAGCTCAAGAAGAACGACCTGGCCAGCGAAGCGGAACGGCTGGCGGTAGGCACGGGTTGGCTGCCGGTGATGCTGCGGGCAGCGGTACAGGAGGCACAAGCAGAAACGCTCCGGGATACTGAGGCCAGCGAGTAAGCAAGATGCCCCGGCGAATTTTCGCCGGGGCATTTATTGCACGTCGCGCGCGGCAGGTATGCCGCGCGCGTTTTAACAACCGGCAGCCCAAAACCCCTTCCGCAAAACGCGCACCGCCGCAGACGCGGGGGCGCCGGAGTGCGACAGACTTTGCTGCGCCCGGTTGTGCAATGGCGCACCGCCCCCGACGCTGGCGGGCGGGTCGCCAGAAACGACGGCGGCTCACTGACAGGCCGTCCACCATGCCCAGAGCCATCCACGCCGCAATCCATCAAGCCCGCGCCAATGCGCGAGGAGCGTTCAACCCTGGTTCGTCGGAATCGACCTTGCCTGCGATGGGGTGCGTGCCGGCGACTCTTCTGACGGGGATGCCGGAGCCATGCTGCCTTTCGGTGAGGATCACACCCAACGGCGGCCTTGGCTTGTCGTGAATCCTGGCGAGGCAACGGCTGCGCCTCGGGCTTCATGGCTGCAACCGTCCGGCTCAACAAATTTCCCCGGCACTGCGTGCCTTCCTCGCGAAACAAATTTCTTGTTCCTCCCGGTCCTCCACTACGTTGCGGCCGCTGCGCGATGCAACCCGCCCGTACCTCGCCCTTCGGATCACCGACAAGGCCGCGATGGGCGCGACCTTGCACCACCAAAAGGAGATTCATCATGGCAAACATCGGCACCTTCACTGCACAGAACGACAGCTTCACCGGCACGGTTCGCACCCTGACGCTCAACGTCAAGGTCAAGATCATTCCGAACGCCAAAGAGAGCGAGAACGCCCCGGACTATCGCATCGTCGCGGGCAACTTCGAGATCGGCGCGGCATGGAAAAAGATCAGCAAGGCGGAGCGGCCCTACCTGTCGGCGACCCTCGACGACCCGTCGTTTCCGGCGACCATCTATGCCCGCCTGGTCGAAGGCGAGGACGGCGCGCACAACCTGATCTGGTCGCGCAGCAAGGGCGACTGATCGCCACCCCTTCGCGCCCCGCCAAGCGGCGGGGCGCTTTCGAGTTCAGCGTTGGACGCATTTCCGTAAAAGCGCAAGTGCAGCTTCGTGCATCGGCGGCAAGCCGCTTTCACGAATTTGGGATTCCGTGGAACTCAGTCAATGCGCGGAGCCGGCTTTGTGCATCTGTTGTTTTACAGGGAAGCGGTTACGATATTTTCAGGGATCGAAATTCCGTGCGTCCCCCGGCTGATGCCGGGGCGCGCTGTCGTGCTGCGCATCGAGCCCCCCCTTGGCGTCTCGCCCCTTCGGCTTCCATCACTGACGCCTGCGCGCTTCGCTTGCTGTAGTGGGCAACAGTTGGGGGCTGGCTTGCTGTTCCCTTCACCGTACCACGGCGTTCTCGCCGTCAAGGTCTGCGCGTGCCTTGCACGCTGGCGTCCTGCGGCCGTCTGCGAACCCTGACGGCTGCGCTGCGCCGTGCTCGTCGCGGTCTCGGGCAATCCCGCCCTTGAACCTTCCAAGGAGAAGACCATGACGAAGCTGATCACCGACGAACAACGCGCACGACTTCTGGCCAACGGCCGGCAGTCCCTCGACAACGACAACTTCGACCCGCCGCCCGTGGTCAAGCTGTTCACCCCTGACGCGGGCGCGACCTGGCTGCTCACCGAGATCGACCCAGACGACCACGACCGTGCCTTCGGACTTTGTGATTTGGGGCACGGCTTCCCGGAGCTGGGCTATGTGAGCTTGGCCGAACTACAATCCGTGCGCGGCCGACTCGGGCTTCCGGTCGAGCGGGATCTGCACTTTACAGCCTCGAAGCCGATCAGTGCCTACGCGCGCGAAGCGCGGCTCGCGGAGCGCATCGTGACGTAGCCGTCACGCGGGCGCTGCCGCTGGGCAGCGCCCTTTTCTTGCCTATTTGTCCTTTTCGGCCTGGAGGGCAGCCAGTTCGCGCCGCACGCGCTCGATGAGCTTGTCCACCCCCTTGCTGTCGCCGCCATAGGCCAGCGTCAGCAGCGTGAGCGGATGCACGTCCATGACCTCGCACAGCTCGGCGACCTTGCTCAAGGTCGGGCTTTTCAGGCCGCGTTCGAGCGAACTCATGTACGTGCGGCTCGACACGTCCGAGAAAGCTTCCTGGCTGAGGCCACGGGCTTTTCTGACCATCTTGAGCGCCGCAGGAAATGAGTTCTTCGATCACTGCTGTCCGGTTAAAACGTGAACAAATTCAATTGGTTGTTGATAGTGATGCTGCCGGAACTGGGATCGCTGCCCGGAAAGGCTTGCTGCAAGGGCATCTTCTCGAACAAGGTGACCG
>JBGFSF010000025.1:0-39146 GCA_041694715.1 Pseudomonadota bacterium
CACGCGGCTGGCGATGCCGCTCAGGGTATCGCCCTTCCTGACCGTGACGCTCGTCGGCGCGGCCGGCTTGGCGGGTTTTTCGGCGGGGGCCGCGGCGGCCGCGGGCGCAGCGGCCGGCGCAGCGGGGGCCGGTGCCGGCGCAGCCGGGGCGGCGACCTTGGGCGCGGGCGCCGCCGGCGCAGCCACTTTCGGCGACGGTGCCGGCGCCACGGCCGGCGTCACCGGGGCCACGCTCTGCGGCTTGGCCATGCCCGGGGGATCGAGCAGCAGGGTGTACTCGCGCACCAGCTTGCCCGACGCCCAATTCAGCTCGATCAGCATGTCGATAAAGGGATCGGTCACCGGGCGGCTGGAAGTGACCTTGAGCACGGCCTTGTTGCCGGGCCGCTTCTCGACGGCAAAACGCAGGGTGGAGAGCACGGGGGCGAAATCGACGCGGGCATCGCGGAAGGCCTGGTCAGACGCCAGGCTGGCCGACAGGCTTTCGAGTTCGGCGCGGTCGGCGGCGAAGATCTCGATTTCGGCCACCAGCGGCTGGCCCAGCGCCGAATTGACCGAGAGCCTGCCCAGCCCGGCGGCTTGCGCCCACAGCGGCAGGACCATCAGGCCCGCAGCGACCAGCTGGGTGGTGAAGCGCTTCAATTTCATCCCGTTTCTCCCTGAACGCCCCGCCCGGCGGGGCTGTTGAATCGTCGACGCCACTATTGACGGCTCGTCAGGCCCAATCTTTAGCACATTCTGTGCTTCGGCGCGCGCCGCGGGCCTGGCCGTCTTTGTTTTCAGCGTTCCAGCAGGATGCGCAGCATGCGGCGCAAGGGCTCGGCCGCCCCCCACAGCAACTGGTCGCCGACGGTGAACGCAGTGAGGTACTGCGGCCCCATGTTGAGCTTGCGCATGCGGCCGATCGGCACGGTCAGCGTGCCCGTGACGGCGGCGGGCGTGAGTTCGCGCATGGTGATCTCGCGGTCGTTCGGCACCACCTTCACCCATTGATTATGTGCGGCGATCAGGCCGTGGATCTCGTCGAGCGGCACGTCCTTCGTCAGCTTGACGGTGAGCGCCTGCGAATGGCAGCGCATCGCGCCGACGCGCACGCAGAGGCCGTCGATGGGGATCGGACTGGCGCTGCGGCCCATGATCTTGTTCGCCTCGACCTGGGCTTTCCACTCCTCCTTCGACTGCCCGGACTCCAGCGCGACGTCGATCCAGGGAATGAGGTTGCCGGCGAGCGGCACCGGCCAGGCATCGGTCGGGTAGCGGTCGGAGCGGATGAAGTCGGCCACTTTCTTGTCAATCTCGAGGATGGCCGAGGCCGGATCGTCCACCAGCGCCTTGACCTCTCCGTGCACCGCACCCATCTGCTGGATCAGCTCGCGCATGTTACGCGCGCCGGCGCCGGAGGCGGCCTGGTAGGTCATCGGCGACACCCATTCGACCAGCCCCGCGTCGAACAGCCCGCCCATCGCCATCAGCATCAGCGAGACGGTGCAGTTGCCACCGACATAGGTCTTGACGCCGCTGGCAATGCCATCTCGGATCACCTTGCCGTTGACCGGGTCGAGAATGATGATGGCCTCGTCCTTCATGCGCAGCGTCGAGGCGGCGTCGATCCAGTAGCCGGTCCAGCCCGCCGCGCGCAGCTTCGGGTACACCTCTTTCGTGTAGTCGCCGCCCTGGCAGGTGATGATGGCGTCGCACGCCTTGAGCGCGCCGATGTCGTTGGCGTCCTTCAGCGGCGGCACGTCGCGGCCGATGTCGGGGCCCTTGCCGCCGACGTTGGACGTGGTGAAGAACACCGGGTCGATGTGGTCGAAATCGCGCTCTTCCTTCATGCGCCCCATGAGCACGGAACCCACCATGCCGCGCCAGCCGATCAAGCCTACTTTCATCATTTCGTTCGTCTCCTTGTTGGGAGGGGCTGGGGACTAGGATCTAGGGGCTAGGATCTAGGGGTAGTGCGGCCGAAGGCCGCGCCTATTCAATTGGTGCGGGCAAAGCCCGCTCATCCCCTAATCCCTAGCCCCTAGATCCTAGCCCCTCCTAGCGCCCCTAACCCCTAAAAATCACAGCGCCGCAACCACCGCGTCGCCCATCTCGCTGCACGACACCTTGCGCGTGCCTTCGGTCCAGATGTCGCCGGTGCGCAAACCCTGCGCGATCACCTGCTTCACCGCGGCCTCGATGCGGTCGGCGGTCGCCAGATCGGCGAAGGTGTAGCGGTACATCATCGCGACCGAAAGAATCGTCGCCAGCGGGTTCGCCAGGTTCTTGCCGGCGATGTCGGGCGCGGAGCCGTGGATCGGCTCGTACATGCCCTTGTTGTGCTCGTCGAGCGAGGCCGACGGCAGCATGCCGATCGAGCCCGACAGCATCGACGCGGCGTCCGACAGGATGTCGCCGAAGATGTTGCCGGTCACCATGGTGTCGAACTGCTTGGGCGCGCGGATGAGCTGCATCGCCGCGTTGTCGACGTACATGTGCGAGAGCTCGACCTCGGGATAGTCCTTCGCCACCTCGATCATCACTTCCTTCCACAGCTCGGAGCATTCGAGCACGTTGGCCTTCTCGACCGAGCACAGTTTCTTGCCGCGCTTCATCGCGATGCCGAACGCCACGTGCGCGACACGGCGCACTTCCGATTCGGAATACAGCATGGTGTTGAAGCCGACGCGTTCACCATTCCTCACCTCGATGCCGCGCGGCTGGCCGAAGTACACGTCGCCGGTCAGCTCGCGCACGATCATCAGATCGAGCCCCGACACCACCTCGGGCTTCAGCGACGACGCCCCCGCGAGTTCCGGGTACAGGAGCGCCGGACGCAGGTTGGCGAAGAGGTTGAGTTCCTTGCGGATGCGCAACAGGCCGCGCTCGGGGCGCAGCGGGCGGTCGAGCGCGTCGTACTGCGGGCCGCCGACCGCGCCGAGCAGCACCGCGTCGGCCTCGCGCGCGAGCTTCAGAGTCGCTTCGGGCAACGGATCGCCCGCCGCATCGTAGCCGGCACCGCCGATCGGCGCGCTTTCCATTTCGATCTTCGCGCCGTCGGCGCGCAACGCCTCGAGCACCTTGACGGCCTGGGCGACGATTTCGGGACCGATACCGTCGCCGGGTAGAACTGCAAGTTTCATGACTTCAATTCACAAGGAGGACACGGAGGACACAAGAGAAAAACCCTTGATACCTTGCTTCGAGCCCTCCGTGTCCTCGTTGTTGATAAATAGGTTCACGCAAACAACCACGGCGCTTCCTGCTTGCGCCGCGCTTCGTACGCCTGGATCTTGTCGGCCTGCAGCAGGGTGAGGCCGATGTCGTCGAGGCCGTTGAGCAGGCGGTGCTTGCGCCCGCCATCCACGTCGAACTTCAGCGTTTCGCCGCCCGGCGTCGTCACGGTCTGGCGGTCCAGATCGACGACAAGGCGATACCCTTCGCTGGCCTCGCATTCGCGGAACAGGCGGTCGACCGTCGCGGCGTCGAGCACGATGGGCAGGATGCCGTTCTTGAAGCAGTTGTTGTAGAAGATGTCGGCATAGCTCGGCGCGATGATCGCGCGGATGCCGTAGTCTTCCAGCGCCCACGGCGCGTGCTCGCGACTCGATCCGCAGCCGAAGTTGTCGCGCGCGAGCAGCACGCTCGCGCCCTTGTAGCGCGGAAAGTTCAGCACGAACTCGGGGTTGGGCTGGCGCGTGGACGGATCCATGCCCGGCTCGCCGTGGTCGAGGTAGCGCCATTCGTCGAACAGGTTCGGGCCGAAGCCCGCGCGCTTGATCGACTTCAGGAACTGCTTGGGAATGATGGCGTCGGTGTCGACATTGGCGCGGTCGAGCGGCACCACCAGCCCGTCGTGAACGGTAAAAGCCTGCATTTACTTGGTCGACTTCTGAATCGCGTCGCCGGCCTTCTCGATGTCCTGGCCCACGCCGCGAATGGTGTTGCAGCCGGCCAGCGTCAGTGCAGCGGCGATCAGAACGGCAATCATCGGTTTCATCGGGTTCTCCTTAGAAAGTACGTACATCGACAAAGTGACCGGCGCACGCGGCGGCCGCGGCCATCGACGGGCTGACCAGGTGGGTGCGACCGCCCTGCCCCTGCCGGCCCTCGAAGTTGCGGTTCGAGGTCGAGGCGCAGCGCTCGCCGGGTTCCAGCCGGTCGGCGTTCATCGCGAGGCACATCGAACAGCCCGGTTCGCGCCACTCGAAGCCCGCATCGATAAAGACCTGGTCGAGCCCTTCTTGTTCAGCCTGGCGCTTCACCAAACCGGAGCCCGGCACGACCATCGCGAGCTTCACATTGGCGGCGACCTTGCGGCCCTTCGCCACGGCGGCGGCCTCGCGCAGATCCTCGATGCGGGAATTGGTGCACGAACCGATGAAGACCTTGTCGACGGCAATGTCGGTAATGGCCGTGCCGGCTGCCAGCCCCATGTAATCCAGCGCGCGCGTCCAGTCGTTCGCCTTGACCGCGTCCGGCGCGTCGGCCGGGTTCGGCACGCGGCCGTTCACCGTCGTCACCATCTCGGGCGAGGTGCCCCAGGTCACCTGCGGCGCGATCGCCGCGGCGTCGAGCTCGACCACGCGGTCGAAGCGCGCGTCGGCGTCCGAATGCAGGGTGTTCCACCAGGCGACGGCCTTCTCCCACGCCGCGCCCTTGGGCGCGTAGGGGCGGCCCTGCACGTAGGCTATCGTCGTCTGGTCGACCGCGACCATGCCGGCGCGCGCGCCCGCCTCGATCGCCATGTTGCACAGCGTCATGCGGCCTTCCATGGAGAGCGCGCGGATCGCCGAACCGCCGAACTCCAGCGCGTAGCCGGTGCCGCCGGCGGTGCCGATTTCGCCGATGATCGCGAGCGCGATGTCCTTCGCCGTCACGCCTTTGCCCAACTGCCCTTCGACCTTGACCAACATGGTCTTCGACGGCTTCTGCCACAGGCATTGCGTGGCCAGCACGTGCTCGACCTCGGAGGTGCCGATGCCGAAGGCCAGCGCGCCGAACGCGCCGTGCGTCGAGGTGTGCGAGTCGCCGCACACCACGGTCATGCCCGGCAGGGTCAGGCCCTCTTCGGGGCCGATGACGTGGACGATGCCCTGACGGATGTCGTCCATCCTGAATTCGGTGATGCCGAACTCGGCGCAGTTGGCGTCGAGCGTTTCGACCTGCAGGCGCGAGATGGGATCGGCGATGCCCTGGCTGCGATCGGTGGTCGGCACGTTGTGGTCGGGCACGGCGATCGCCGCATCGACCCGGCGCGGCGTGCGATGGGCGAGCTTCAGCCCCTCGAAGGCCTGCGGGCTGGTGACTTCGTGCACCAGGTGGCGGTCGATGTAGAGCAGCGTCGTGCCGTCGGCTTCGACGTGGACGACGTGGGCGTCCCACAATTTCTGAAACAGGGTCTGGCCGGACATGCGGAATCGGGCGTCAAATCGCTGAAAACGCCCATTATTTCATAGCTTCGGGGCGGCTGGCACGGGTTTTGTTTGTGCCCCAGACGGCATAAACGGCCCAGGCCAGCGCCGCGCTGCCGGCGGCGAGCGTATACGTCCAGGCCGGGCCCAGCGTCTCCCAGGTGAAACCGCTCGCCAGCCCGCCGATGGTGCCGCCGACGCCGTAGGAAATGCTGGTGTAGAGCGCCTGCCCGCGCGCCTGGTGGCGGCCGCGGAAATGCTGGTGGATCAGCGCCACCGCCGCCGCATGGTAGGTGCCGAAGGTGAAGGCGTGCAGCGTCTGGGCGCCCCACACCACCCAGGCCGACTCGACCCCCCACGCGATCAAGAGGAAGCGCAGCACCGCCAGCGCGAAGCTGGCGAGGATGAGCGTACGCGGCGTCACCCGCGAAAAAATGCGCGGGATGATGAGAAAAATGCCGATCTCGCACAGCACGCCGAGCGCCCATAGCCAGCCGACGGTCGACTTGTCGTAGCCGTGGTCGACCAGATAGATCGAGTAGAAGGTGTAGTAGGGCCCGTGCGTCACCGCCATCAAGAGGCAGGCGGCGAGCAGCGCGGCGACCTCAGGCCGTTTCACCACCTCGCGCAGGGGCTGGTGGTCGCCGGTGTGGGCGAGGATCTCGGCCTCGGGAATCACCCGCGCGAACGCGGCGATGCCGAGCATCACCGCCAGCACCGCCCACGGCAGCCAGGCGATCGACACGGTGTCGAACGCGTAGCCCAGCCCCACCACCATGACGATGAAGCCGATCGAGCCCCACAGGCGGATGCGGCCGTAGGCGTCGATGCGCTCGCCCAGGTGCGACAGCGTCATCGCCTCGACCAGCGGCAGCGAGGCGCTCCAGAAGAAACTCACCGTCGCCATCACCGCAAACAACCACCAGAAGCCGCTGCCGAAGAACACGCCGGCGAAGGCCAGCGCGCTGCCGAACGCGGCGAGCTGGACGATCGCGGTGCGGCGTCCGCTGCGGTCGGCGATGTGGCCCCAGATGTTGGGCGCGAAAATCCGCATCACCTGCAGCAGCGACATCAGCACGCCGATCTCGACCGCGCTGAACGTCAGCGACTGCAGGTACAGCCCCCAGAAGGGCGAGATCGCGCCGACGAAGGCGAAGTAGAAGAAATAGAAACCGGACAGGCGCCAGTAGGGAACCGCATTCATGCGGCCGGATTATCCCCGAGGCGGACGCCGATTCGGCACCCGCGCTTCAATCATTCTGCGGAACAGCCGCCCGCACCGGCGCGTCGCGCGAGGGAATGCGCGCGATCCAGGCCATCAGGATCAGACCGCCGACGCCCATCGCCAGCTTCGCCGGCCAGCCCGGCACGAAAAAGCCGATGGAGATCGCGAAGCTCAGCGCGATCAGCCACAAGGCCCTGCGCTTGGCGCGGTAGGGCATGGCGCGGTGTTCGCGCCATTCGCGGATCAGCGGGCCAAAGTGGCGGTGGTTGAGCAGCCAGTGGAAGACGCGCCGCGACGCGCGCGCATAACAGGCGGCGGCGAGCAGCAGGAAGGGCGTGGTCGGCAGCACCGGCAGAAAAATCCCGAGCACGCCCAGGCCCACGAACAGCGTGCCCAGGCCCGCGAACACCAGGCGCACCGGCATGGGATGGCGGTGCGGATGGATGTCACCGTGTTGCTTGCTCAAATGCAGTCTCCCTCTGCGACGCCCCGCCGCCGCGGTCGCCGGCTCATTTCAGCACGAAGGTCAGCTTCATCCGCACGATGTATTCGGCGATCTTGCCCTTCTTCACCTTCACGCTCTGGTCCATGACCCAGGCGCCGGTGATGTTTTCCAGCGTCTCGGACGCCTTGGCGACGCCCTGCTTGATCGCGTCGTCGAAGCTCTTGCTGGAATTGGCGGTGACTTCGATGGTCTTGGCAATGCTCATGTTGCGTCTCCTCTGCGTCGGTTGCGGAAGTTTTCAGCCTATCAACTGCCCGCCGGAATCCAAGCCCGGCAGTCGCCTCACTTCATCGCCGAACGCAGGCGCATCGTCTCGCCGGCGACGAAGAACACGCCGTTGCCGCGGTGGTGCAGCGTCTGCGGCGCCTTGACCGAGGTGTCCACCCAGGCCTTCACCACTTCGAGGACGAAGAAGTTGTAGCGGTTCACCTCGCGCGTGTCGGCGATGCGGCATTCCAGATTCGCATAGCACTCGGCGACGAGCGGCGCGCCGACCTCGGACGCCGGCACCGGCGTGAGGCCGAATTTGGCGAACTTGTCGACCGTGCGCCCCGAGCAGTTGCCGACGCCGACGACTGCTTTCGCCAGTTCCACCGTGGGGATGTTGAGCGTGCATTCCCGCGTCGCGCGCAGCGCTTCGAAGGAATAATTGCGCCCGCTCAACACGCAGCCGACCAGCGGCGGCTCGAATTCCATCATGGTGTGCCAGGACATCGTCATCAGGTTGGCGCGGCCCCTGCGCGCGGTGGCCACCCACACCACCGGGCCGGGTTCGAGCAGGCCGTAGACCTTGGCGAGCGGATAGGATCGTTTGGCCATGGTTCGCTCCTTGCAGCGTGTCGGATGCTTTCAGCTTAGTCGCTGACGGTGCCTTGTCACAGACTGTCACGCGCTGGTACGGACGCGACACGGCCGCGCCACGTCGGCCGCCTAGGATGGCTTCACCCGGACGCGCATCGACGCCCGGGACTTTTCGAAACTGCACAGGAGTCCTACATGAAACGCACTGCACACGCCCTGGTTCTCGGTTCGCTCGCCGCCCTGCTGTCGGCCTCCGCCTTCGCCGACCACAACAGCCCGAACGGCGCCGGCTGGGCCAACATGCCGAACGACATCCACAACACCCGCATCGAGGACGGCCTCTCCGGCACGGCCTTCCGCGATTTCGTGCGCCAGGGCGCCGGGGCCGCGACGACCAACCGCTACCTCGACGGCACCGCCACGATGGGCGGCGGCCGCACCGCCGGCGGACAGGGCGGCGGACGTCGCTGAAATCCGCGCCTGGCCAGGTATCGGGGCCGTGCCTGCGGGCGCGGCCTTTTTCTTGGGCGTCGCCCGGGGACTTGCTCTAAGCCCGCAATCCCCACATACTCGGTACGACAACCTATCCCATACCGATAAACGCTTCGGCCCGGACCCTTGCCGCCCCCGCCCGACCTCCCCCTCGACCCCGCCGCCCTGCGGCTCGACGACGCGCTCGCCCTGCTGCGGCACGACGGCCGGCCCGGCGCGCAGCAGGCGGGCGAATCGCCGGCCGCGTACCTGCAGCGGGTGATCGACGGCCTGTGCGAACTCTCGCTCAAGGATCCGCTGACCGGCCTGGGCAACCGCCGGCATTTCCTGTCGGTGCTCGAACGCGCGATCGAGACCGTGGCACGCTCGGGTGATTCGATGCTGCTTCTGCTGCTCGACATCGACCGTTTCAAGTCGATCAACGACACCCACGGCCACCTCGTCGGCGACCAGGTGCTGCAGGCGGTCGGCAACTGCCTCGCCGGCTGCGTGCGCCCGATGGACACCGTCGCCCGGTACGGCGGCGAGGAATTCGCCGTCATCCTGCCCAATTGCCGGCCGCTGTTCGGCCGCGCCGTCGCCGAACGCATCCGCCAGACCATTGCCGCGCTCGACATCGCCGCGGCGCCCCTGCTCAACGTCAAGGTCACGGTCAGCATCGGCGGCGCCTACGCGCCCGAGTGGGTGCGCTCGACCGCCGACCTGTGGATCGAGCGCGCCGACCTGCAGCTTTACCGCGCCAAGGCGGCGGGCCGCGATCAGGTGCAACTGGAACAACCGCAGGAGCTGGCCGTCAGCGCCGAGGAAAAAGGCCTGCTGTTCGACGCGCTCGACCTCGACGCGGCGGCCGGCCCCGAACCCCGAGTGAACGCATGAACGAGATCGCCTCCGCCCCGACCACTCCGGACGCCGACAAGGTGCCGCTGAAGCCGCTCGGCAAGGTGCTCGCCGTCACCAGCGGCAAGGGCGGCGTCGGCAAGACCTTCGTCTCGGCCAACCTCGCCGCCGCGCTGGTCAAGCGCGGCTACAAGGTGCTGGTGCTCGACGCCGACCTCGGGCTGGCCAACCTCGACGTGGTGCTGAACCTGTATCCGAAAATCACGCTGCACGACGTGTTCACCGGCAAGGCAACGCTCGAGGACGCGGTCCTGCCCGCCCCCGGCGGTTTCTCGGTGCTGCTCGCGGGGTCCGGCATGGTCGAGTATTCGCGGCTGACGCCGGAAGTGCGCGGCGAATTTCTGCGCATCATGGAAGGGCTGGTGCCGCATTACGACGTGGTGCTGCTGGATACCGGCGCGGGCATTTCCGACGTCGTGCTGTTCGCGGTGTCGCTGGCGTCCGAGGTGCTGATGGTCGCCACCCCCGAACCCACCTCGCTCACCGACGCCTACGCCACCATCAAGGTGCTGGCGGGCCAGCAGCAGCGCCAGACCGTGCGGCTCATCGTCAACCAGTCGGCGCGGCCGGGCAGCGGCGCGGCGATCACGAAACAGCTGCAGCAGGTGCTCGACCGCTTCGTCGTCACCGACCCCGCGCGCCCGGTGCGACTGGTCCATCTCGGCGACATCCCGGTCGACGCCGAAGTGCGCCAGGCGGTGATGCGGCGTCAGCTGATGATGCAGGCGACACCCGCCTGCCCCGCCGCGCAGGCCATCGCGCAGATCGCGGGTCTGCTGCAGAAGGACGTCATACCGCGCCCGCGCTAGGCGCCGTCTCGTCGCGCGAGCGGATCACCGCCATCACCTGGTCGGGCGAGAGCCGCAACAGTTCGCCGATGTCGCGGTAGTCGTCCGGCAGCGCGGCGTTGTCCCAGCCGTTTGCGGAATGGCGCGCCAGGTTGGACGCCAGCTTCACATTTCTCACCCGCTGGGTGTGCGCCTGCGCCGGGTCGGTCATGCTCGCCAGCAATTCGGGCAGCTTCCATGCGTGAACCAGCCGGTGCTGCAGCTCGGCACCGCGGAACCCCAGCACCTGCTTCTGCACGTCGGCGCTACGCAGCGTCGGGTCGGCCGCCTGGCGGCGGGCGATCTCCAGCATCTGCGTCGGATTGAAGCACCACATGAGCATTTCGGAGAGGTGGCCGAGCAAGGCCGAGACGTATACCTCGTCGGCGTGCAGGTCGTGCAGGCGCACCGCCCAGTCGTAGGCATAGTAGGCGGCGCGCTGGGCGCGGCGGACCGTCTGCAGCAGCTGCACCAGCGCCGGCCGATGGTTTTGCAGCATATCCTCGACGAAGGGCGCGGCCGGCACTTCGCGGAAGAAGGTCTCCAGGCCGAGCATCAGCAGGGTCTGCTTGACGTCGACCAGCTCGTACACCTGCTGGTGGAGTTTGTGCCCCTGCAGGTAACGCAGCAGCTTCGCGGTCAGCAGCGGGTCGTCGTCGACGGCCTCGGCGACGTCGCGCGCGTTCAGCTGGGCTTCGTCGGCCCGCTGCCGCTCGAGCTCGCGCGCGGTTTGCCGCAGCACGGGAATTTCCGCCTGCCCCAGGAAGGCAAGCCAGGATTCCAGGCTGTCGGGTTGCTGCGGCATGATTCCTCCAAAGGTGCGGCGCCTCGGTCCGTCCGGCCTAGGCGCAGCGGACGCTCCTGAGTGCTGAATCGGACTGCGCGCCGACAACTTGAGGCACGGCGCGCCTCAGCGCATGTAGGCGAAGCCTTCCTCCTGCTGCAGCCGCACGATCTCGGCGTCGGCCATCGGCACCATTTTCACGAAGCCGTGGATGTCCTTCGCCTCGAGGCCCTGCATGCGCGCCGCGGCGCGGCACATGCGGTATTCGACCACGCCGCCCACCGACAGGCTTTGCGCGCGGCGCATCAAATCCTTGTGACTGGAGTGGTTTTTGATCGCAAAGAACGGGATCGCGTCGCCGTGCAACACCAGCACGACGCGGGTATCGAAGGGATCCGCACCGTTGAGCAGACTGAGGTAGCTTGCCCGGTCGAGCACGCCCGCGAGGCCCGCCGGCGTGCCGGCGGTGGTGTCGAACACCACCTTCTGGCCGCGGTAGACCTGCTCGATCTCGCTCGCCGTGCCCCAGGGCGCGCTGCCCGCCGCCCAGCCCCAGGGCGCGCTGCCCGCCGCCCAGCCCCAGACGGGCAGCAGCACCAGGGCGAGCGTGAATGCGCTGCGTTTCATGCAACCCCTCCTCTCCTTGGCGGCGACCGCCCGGGATTGACCGCCCGGGCGGGACGCGTCACTTCTTCAATTGCGGCTGGTCGAGGTAACGCACGTCCTTCACCGGCAACGGCAGCGGGTTCACGTACTGGTAACCCTTGCTCTGCCAGTACACCAGTTCCGGGAAACCGGCCGGCACCACGGTGATGAAGCCGTGCATGTCCTCAGCGCTGAAGCCCGCCGCCTTCATGGCGTTGTTGCACATCTTGAACTGCACGCCTTCCTGGGCGAGTTCGGCCAGCTTGTCGACGATGCCCTGGTATTTTTCGTAGTTCTCCTTGGCGAATGCGCGCAGCTCGGGACCGTGCGTGACCACCACCACCTCGCCCTTCGTCTCGCGCCGGGTGTTCTTCACGAAGTTGTACAGGATGGCGAGCTTGTTCGGGTCTTCGTAGTTGACGTCGAACACGGTATGCACCACCGGCATCGGGTGCATGTCGACCTTGGCGGTGCCATACGGCGCCAGCGGTGCGGACACGGCCGGCGTCGCGACCATCAGTGCGGCCGAGGCGGCCAGGGCGATCGCGGTCAGTGTGTTTTTCATGTCAGTCTCCTTCGTAGGGGTGCGCGTTTGAACCCACCCGGATGTGCGCGTTATCCGGGCTTCCTGAAGTTGTTCCCGGCCGCGCCGTCAGACCGTGCGCAGCCAGTCGCCGAGGAATTTCGCTTCGGTGAGGATCGTGTCCGCCTCGCCCAGCGCATTGGCGATCAGGCTGATGCCCTGCAGCGCGGACACCAGGTGCAGGGCATGCGCGGCGGCCTGGCGCTCGTTCTTGCCCAGCGACCGGAACTGCGCTTCGCTCCAGCCGAGCAGCATGCGGAACGGCCCCGCCGCTTCGTCGCTCAGCGGGCCGCGCCCCTTCGACAGTTCGTAGCACAGGCTGCCAATCGGGCAGCCGTAGCGCGCGTCGTTATCGCGCGTCTGAACCCACACGTCCACCAGCGCCAGCAGGCGCTTGCGCGGATGTTCCATCTGGTCGATCCGTTCGAACAGCGCATCGATCTCGGCCTGCCGTCGCTCGACGATCGCCCGCGCAACGTCGTCCTTGGTCTTGAAGTAGTAGTACACGCTGCCGAGCGCCACTTTCGCGGCCGACGCGATCTCGGCCAAGGTCGTGTGGGCGTAGCCCTGGCGGTAGATCAGCTCGGTCGCGGCGTCGGTCAGGCGCGCGCGTTTGTCGGATTCGGTTTGCACAGCGGGCCCGAAACTAGTTGGTTAACTTACTATAAACCTGCCCAGACCGGGCGACAAGCATTCCGCCTGTTGATTACCTGCCTGGGATTGGCGATTCAGCGGCCGTACTGCTGCTGCAGGCGCTGCATCGTTTCGGGATCCATCTTGAAGCCGCCTGCGCCCATGCCCGGCATGCCGGACATCGTCACCGCGCCGTGCTGCTGCCCCGGCTTGCAGGGCCCCAGCCACTTGCCCGTCATGGTCGACTGCATCGTCCGCATGCCCTGCATCGGCGGTTCGAAGCGCGTCGTGTTTTCCATGCGGTAGTCGCTCGTCAGGTTGCCGCTGACCACCGTGCGGCCGGTGGCGGTGTGGCCGTCCATCGCGCACACGGAATCGATCGTGACGGTATTGCCGGCGCGCTTCACGTCCATTTTCGCGCAGCGCTGGCGCTGTGCCTGCGCGCCGGGTTCGGCCATCATGTCGTCCTTGCGCTGGTCGACGCACAGTTGCATCGTCATCGGCCCCGGCATCTTCTGGCCGTCCGCGCGCGTCTCGGTGCGGATTTCCCACAGGCCCGACTTGCGCAGCGGCGCGTCGGCCGCCCAGGCCGGCGATCCCGCGATCAAGGCTGCCACCGTCCATCCCAGCAGCGCGTTCGTGCGTCGCGTCATGTTCTTCTCCCTGTCTCAGAAACCCCCAATATAGGCGTAACCGTCGTTCTGCAGCTTGATCAGCCGCGTGTAGCCGTCGTGCACAATCGCCACGCCCGGCAGTACGTCGGCCGGCTTCCAGCCCTTGGCGCGCATCACGCTGTGGCAGATCTCCACGCTCACGCCGAGGTTCAGCAGGTCCTGCGTGATCTTGGCGTTGAGGTTGACCGCGAACGGGTCCTTGACCGCCTTCTGGTAAGCGTCGTCGTTGAGCAGGAAGGTAGCGGCGTCGCCGTGCAGCACCAGATGGATGTCGAGCCGGTCGGGCGTGACCCCCTGCTTGCCGTAGGCCTCGATCAGGCCGCGCGCGTAATACAGGCCGCGGCTGATGCCGGCGGCGATCGTGCCGGAAGAAATGTCGTACACGACCTTGTAGCGCGTCTGCGGATCGACTTTGAGCAGGGAACGAGGGTCTTCCTGCGGCACCGGCGTCTGCGCGAACACTGGGCCGGCGAGGCCGATCAGGCACGCGGCGTAGCACAGCATGCGGGGCACATTCATTGCGGGTTTTCTCCAGGCGTCATCGGGCATGCCCCATGCTGCCACAAAAAAAGACGCGGGCGCTTGCCCGCCCGCGTCCTTCACCCGAGCGTGACCGCTCAGGACGGCCGGTGATGACGGTGGAACGTGTGCGCGTGGCGCTGCGGCAGGGCTTCCGCGTCGAACACCCGTTGCTGCTCGGGCGTCAGCTGGACGTAGAAGGCCTTCACCGCCTCCGCGCGTTGCGCCATCCGCGCCTGCCGCTGCCCGGCCATCGCTTGCATGCGGTCGAGCCGCTCCGGCGTGCTCAGCTGCGCAAACTGCTCGCGCATCGCGCCGCGCTCCATACGGTCGTGTCGCGGCCCCGGCTGCAGGGATTCGGCAAACGCACGCCATGCCGGCTCCTGGCCGGGGGCGAGCTTGAGCTTGTCCTTCAGCGCAGCCAGGTGGGCGGCTCGTTGGGCAGCGAAGCCGTCGTGCGCGGATTTGCCGGCCCGGGCTTCGCAGCGCGGCGTGCCATCCGCCGGGCCGCCGGTCGACACGGCATAGGCCGACGCTGCGAGGACGCCGCAGCCGGCGAGAAGCGCCGCCAGCACAGTGCGTTGGGTGAAGCTGCGTGAAATCGATTTCATGGCAATCTCCTTTCGGATGGAATGACAACCGCCGACCCGGAATGGGTGCGGCCTGTTTTCATTCTGGAAAGGCCCTGTAACCTGCGCATGTCGCCGCGCGGGAAATATGTAACGAAGTGTTTCCCGCCCTACTTCAGGTTGCTCGCCGAAAACAGCAGCACCTTGCCGCCGACGAAGCTCACGTCGACGGAACGGGCTTCGTCGCCCCAGCGGCAGTTGCGCACGCCCAGGACGTCGTCGCACTGTTCGGGCTGGCCGAGCAGCGCGGTGACGTCCTCGTAAGGCATGCCGGCCTCGAGCTTGTTGTAGTTCTCGAGCGTCAGCTTGCTGCAGCCCAGCAGGGCCAGGGCCAGGGCGAGGGCTCCGATCGTGCGTCGCGTCATGTTCCACCTCCGGACAAAAGGAGCGGACGTCCCGCTCCGTTACGCGCGGACAGTATAGAGCGCAGCGTGCCTGCGCCCCGTGTCACCCTTTCAAGACAGCCAATCTCCTTGTGCGACAAGGCCTTGCGCGCAGTGCGCGCGCAATCGTCGCCAGCGAGCGACATATGCGCGACCTTCCCAAGCGACGCAAATTAAGCAAGTTGTTGAATAAAAGAAACTTTCCAGACTGGCACGCGTAATGCTGAGAGCCCTTCGGCGTTGCGCTGCGCACGCCACCTTCAACCCCGATGCACAAGGAGTCCATGCATGAACCCTGCAAACCGTTCCCTCCCCTCTCAGCTGTTCGCCACACTGGCGGCCACCTTCGTTCTCGCCGGGGCGGCAAGCGCCGCTGGCCTCGGCGTCAACGTCCAGGCAGACGCCGGCGTCCAGGCCGCCCCTGCGTCGACGCAGGCCGGCGGCCGCGCCGACGTGCACATGAATCCGGCTGCTGCGGCCCACGGCAACGCCCAGTGGCAGGACAGCGCCACGCGCGGCGCGGAGCGTGCCGGACAGGTGCGCAGCAAAGTGCTGGAGCGCAGCGAAACCGCTGCGCAGAAATCTTCGGCCGAACTCGAAGCCGAGCTCACCGGCGCGGCAAGCGTGTCGGGCGGACGCCCCGGCCGCTGAGCGCCGCACCGCCCGCCCCGCCGGGCAGGCGGACCGGCGTTCCACGCGTCCCGTCCGGCTAGCGGGCGGGGCGCACGCCCCCTGTCAGGATTACCCATGTTCCACGCGCTTCGACACATCCTCGCCCACATCGGCGTCACCTTGCTGGCGGTGGGCATCGCCTTTTCGCTACCGCTCATCGCCCAGTTCATCCTTTTCACCTGGTGGCCACGGGTGGAGGGCGATTCGCAGCTGCTGTTGATCAACGAGATCATCTTCGCCGCCGTGCTGGTGCTGCTGTTCAACCTGTTCCTGAGCGCGCGCCAGGGCCAGCTCAGCCATCGCATGAACCGGCATGTCGCGCTGGTGCACGTGCGCGACGCCGACGCGCGGCGCACGCAGCGCGCCGACCGCAAGCTGGCCCGGCGGATCGCCGGCACGCGCGACGTGTCGGTGCTGTCGATCACTGGCTACGACACCTTCGTGTCGCATCGCCGCCCACTCGCCGCGGTCATCGAACGCAGCTACGAATTGCGCGTGATGCTGATGAACCCGCTGAGCGCCGGCGCCATGCGCCGCATCCGGTCGCTGGGCGCGCCCGCCCCGCTGCTCGACACCTACGTCCGCGAAACCGCCGCGACGATCGAGCGGCTGGCCCGGCTGGCCGCCGCTGGCAAACAGGTCACGCTCAGGTTCTACGACGACCCACCCTTCTGGAGCCTGATCGTCACCGGCGAACACGTGTGGGTGCAGTACTGCCACGACGGCCACGCACTGAGCCAGCAGCCCGAGTACGTCTTCGCGCTGCAGCGCGAGCGCCCTGCGCAGGGGCTGTTTTCCGCGTTCTACGTGCACTTCCTCAACCAATGGGGCGATCCGCGCCACCCCGAGTTCGACTTTTCCACCCGCGAACTGGTCTACCGCGACGCCGCCGGCGGCGAACTGAAGCGTCTGCCCTTTCCGCGCAGCGTGGCGCCGGATGAAATTTCGACCGGCTGAGGCCGGGCACGCGGCCCTCGGTTCTGTGTACACTGGAGTTTGGCCGGCAAGCGGCCGTTATTGGAACGATCCCGCATCGATATGCGCCCATGACCGGTCCACGCGCTCAATGAGCAAACTCGTCCTCCCCAGCCTGTTCCAGCGCTGGATCACCCTGGGCGTCGCGCTGGGTGACTCGGACGACCTGCGCCTGAAGAAGGCGGTGATGACGCTCGTCTCCAGCAGCATCGCCTTTCTCGCGATCTTCTGGGGCGCACTCTATGTCTACAGCGGCTATCCGGTGTCCGGCATGATCCCGCTGGCCTACACGGTGGTGTCGTTCGCGAGCACGCTGTATTTCTTCCGCACCAAGCACTTCGCCTTCTTCTGCTTCAGCCAGCAGTTGCTGATCCTGCTGCTGCCCTTCCTGCTGATGTGGAGCCTGGGCGGCTTCGCCAACGGCAGCGTGGTGATGGTCTGGGCGTTCTTCGCGCCGCTCGCCGCGCTGTTCTTCATCGACCTCAAGGCCGCGGTGCGCTGGATGGCCGCCTTCGTGGCGCTGCTGGTGCTGTCGGCCGCGATCGACCCGCTCGTCGCCGCGCACGCGCGCCCGATGCCGGCCGGACTCAACACGCTGTATTTCCTGATGAACCTCGGCTGCGGCTTCTTCCTCGTCGGCCTGATGCTGTACTACTTCGTGCGCGACCGCGAAATCGCCTACGGGAAACTGCTGGAAAGCGAGGCGCACATCCGCGAACTGATGATGACTGACCCGCTCACCGGCGTGGCCAACCGCCGCCACCTCGACGACCGCCTGGCGATGGAAATCGCCCGTCTCGCGCGCTATGGCCAGCCACTGGCGGTCATCCTCACCGACATCGACCATTTCAAGCAGGTAAACGACACGCACGGGCACGCGGTCGGCGACGTCGTGCTCGAAGCTTTCGCGCGCACCCTGGAGGGAAACATCCGCAGCAGCGACTTCCTCGCGCGCTACGGCGGCGAAGAATTCGTGCTGCTGCTGCCCAACACCGCGGCCGAGGAAGCGACCGCGCTCGCCGAGCGCATGCGCGAAGCCACCCAGCGCATGCGCTTCGAGGAAGCGGATCTCCGCCTCACCGCGAGCTTCGGCGTGACCCTCGCGCGGCCCGGCGAAACCATGGCCGAAGTCCTGTCGCGCGCCGACGAGGCCATGTACCTGTCGAAATCGGGCGGCCGCAACCGCGTCACCACCCTGCTCGATTAGCCTTCAAGCCCCGGCGCGATGGATTCGACCGGCCACGCCGAGGTGTCCAGCGTTTCCACGTAGCCGTGCCAGGTCGCGTGGCCGATCAGCGGCAGCAGCACGACGAAGCCGACGAAGGCGGTGGCGAAGCCCAGCAGGACCGCCGCGCCGATCAGCGCCACCCACAGCGCCATCGGCTTCTTGTTGCGCAGCACGGCGTTGAAGCTGCTCACCGAGGCGGTGATCGCGTCGACCTTGCGATCGAGGATGAAGGGCAGCGAAAACGCACTCGCCGCGAACACGATCAGCGCGAACAGCGCGCCCACCGCGCTGCCGATGGCGAGAAAAGGCAGCAGCTCGACAAGCCCCGGTTGCGACTCCACCGGGAAGAACACGTGCACCATCGCCGCCGCGCGGGCCCACACCAGCAGCACCACCAGCAGGATGATGCCGAGCACCAGCAGCTCCTTCAGGTGGTAGGTGCCTTCGCGCAGGCAGTAGCCCATCACCGGTTGCAGGCCCTTGGCGAGCTGGCGGCTGATCGAGTAGAGGCCGACGGCCAGCACCGGCCCGACGAACACGAAGCCGGTGGCGAGCCCGATGTAGAGGCCCAGCGTGCCGAATTGCCAGGTGAACAGCGCAACCAGCTCACTCAGCACCATCAGCGCCAGGCCGTAGGCCAGGCTCAGCCGCGGCGCGCGGCGCATGTCGGCCCAGGCCAGGCGCAGCCAGCGCAGCGGCGCCGTCGTTTCCAGCGTGCGGCACGGCACGACGAAGGGCAGGTTCTCGGGGGATTGGGGTGCCTCGGAAACGGGCAGCGTCGACATGCGATCCTCCTCTTTGATCGGCCTTTTTGGGTGTATTGGCGTCGCCCGGTTGTCGCCCCGGGCTGACTTAGATTTTTATAGTTCATTCCCGCGCCGGCGGGAGGGTTCAATCCCCGGCCGCAGCCAGTTTCGCGCGCAAGGCCTCGATCACCGGCTCCGCATAGCCCTGCATCTCGGGCGGCATCACCTCGAACAGGTACTCAAGTTGGTCGAGCGCCGCCTCGATCTCGGCGCGGCGGGTGAGCTGCGGCAAGGCGCGGGCGATATCGTGCAGCGTGCGGTAAGGCGTGATTCCGGACACGGCAAGCTCCTTATGGCAACCGGCGTAACGTCTACAGCAAGCGGTCCACCACGAACACGCCCACCAGGGTGAAGGCCAGGGCGATTTTCAGCAGCGCACCGAACAGCAGGCCGAGCGTCGCGCCGATGCCGGCGTGCGTCGCCGCCCGCAAAGTGGTGCGCCCGCTGAACTCGCCGATCACCGCCCCCACGAAAGGCCCCAACAGGATGCCGGGCAGGCCGAAGAAAATCCCCACGAAGGCGCCGATCGCCGCACCGGCCACCGCTCGGGGCGAGGCCCCGAAGCGCTTCGCCCCGAGCGCCGAGGCCAACAGGTCGATGCCGTAGCTGAGGAGCGCCAGCACACCGAGCAGCGCGAGCGTGAGCCCGCCCACGTAGGCGAAGTCTTCCGCCCAGGCCAGCAGCACCAGGCCGGCGAACACCAGCGGGATGCCCGGCAGCATGGGCAGGATGAGGCCGGCGAAGCCCGCCACGATCAGGAGCGCCGCCAGCAGCCACAGCAGGATTTGCAGCGAAGGGTCCATGCGGGGTCTCCCGGTTCCGCTAGTCCGTGCGGACCACGCGCAATCGCTCGAGTTCGCTGCGCAACCAGAGGCCGCTCGCCACCGGAGGTAGGTTGCCGCAACGCACTTCGTAGGCGGCGCCGCTCACGCTGCTGCGCGTCGCCGCACGTTCGATGAACTGTTCCGCGCTCGTCACCCAACCCTTGTCCACCAGATGGTCGAGCTTGCGGCGCAGGTGCTGCTGCGCCGCGTCGGCCGTGTGCCAGGCGCCGTTGCGCTTGAACTGGCAGCCGGACGCCGCCAGCCGCGCCAGCAGCGCGTCGATCTCTGCGCGCGCCGGCGCCGGCAGCGGCGCCGCCTGCACGGAGACGGACAGCAGGGCCGCCAGCAGGCCGGCGCGCAGCGACACGCTCAACCGAGACCGAATGGAAAAATGCATGCCGCCATTATCCGTCGATCCGCCCCCTGCGCGGACACGAACGATGCGCCCGCGGATGGGCATGATGCGGAATGAATTCCGGTTTATGCTTGGCGCATTTTCAAGCGCAAGGGAAACGCATGGGCATTCTGGACAAACTGCGGTCGTCGTTCAGCGCGGGGCGTCCCGCCCCCGGCACATCCCCGCACGCCGAATCCGACACCGCCCTGCGCGCCGAGCGGCGCAAGAACAAGCGCCGCAACGCGCGCACCGACACCCGCGCGCTGATCGTCGACGACTCGCCCACCGTCGTGTTTGCGCTGAAGAAGATCCTGCAGTCGGCCGGCTTCATCACCCTCGAGGCAGGCGACGCGGAAAGCGGCGTCGAGCTGGCACGCCAGGAACTCCCCGACCTCATCTTCCTCGACATCATCCTGCCCGGCGCCAACGGCTTCGCCGCCCTGCGCACCCTGCGCAAGGACCCGGCCACCGCCCACATCCCGGTCATCATGATCAGCGGCAACGAACAGGCCACCGAGCTCTTCTTCGGCAGCCGCATCGGCGCCGACGACTTCATGAAAAAGCCGTTCTCGCGCTTCGAGGTGTTCGCCCGCGTCGAGCGCCTGCTCGACGAGAACATGGTGCCGCGCCGCCTGTCCGCGGTCGCCGTGGACGCCGGCACACCCTGATTCCCTGCGCCGACGCTACAACCAGGACACGGTGGGCCGGTGGTGCGCCGCCCGCACGGCCGGCCAGTCGTAGCGACAGCTGGTCGGCGGCAGGATCGCGCCCATGCCGCCATGGGCGACGACATGCGCGAACAACCGGCTCTGGAAGCTGCTCCACAGCGCATGTGCGGCGTTGAACGGCGCATCGCCCGCCACCCGGTCCATCAGCGAAGTGAGACGATCCGCACCGCGCGTGTAGAACACGATGCCGGTCGGCGCGCGCACGAAGCCGAATTCGCGGTTGCCGCTGACCGGGTGGCCCGCGTCGGCGGGAGTCCAGATCGTCGAGAAAATCCAGTGGTCGGCCGCCGCTTCGCTGCACAGCACCGAGCCGTCGTCGATGTTGAATCCGCCCCACACTTTCATGTCGATGTGCAGCACGCTGGTCAGCGGCCGCGCCGAAAACCACTTGGCGGACTCGGTGGCGTCGTAGGGTGAAAATTCTGCGATGGTGGTATCGAGGAAGCGGTTGAGGTCGCGGCGCACCGCCTCCAGCAGGGCTTCCGGCGTGCTCGGGCCGCTGCTGGGCATGCGCGTCACCAAAACGGGGTAATGATCCAGGTTGACGTCGCCCGAGCCGTCCTCGATGCGGTGCATGCGGCGGGTGCGGCCGAGCGTGCGCTGCACGGCATGCGGCGGACGGAAGCTGATCAGGCGCGCCCAGTCGCTCCAGCGCGACGGCGGCAGGCACAGCACGCCGGACGCTTCCGGTGCGGTCTCCGCGCCGCGTAATGTTTCCACCGTCGCATCCGGTGTCGTCCACGCCCCGTCTCCCGGCGCGTCCGCCCAATCCGCACCCGCAGGCTGCAGCGCGTGCGGAAGCGCCCATTCCGCCAGCACCGACTCCGGCGCCTCGACGAACAACGCCTCCGCTTCCAACGACGCCTCGGCCGAAGGCTGTTCCGCAAACAGCGACACCCTCTGCTCTGCGTAGACCGCATCCCGTTCGCGCGCCGGCAGGGTACGCCGGATCGCCGCGATGGCGGCCGCGGCGCTCACCCGGCCGGCGCCGTAGCGGCGCGCCTCGGCGTCGCCGGCGGGGGGCGTGCGACGCGCCGAACTGGCCAGCGCCTGCTTCAGCGCCGCGGCAGTCGGAAGTTGCCGGCCACAGGCCTGCAGCATCAGCGCGACCGTGCCGGCCACGTGCGGCGCGGCCATGCTGGTGCCGTCCATCGTCGTCGTCCGGTTGCGCTGGCGCACCCCGTTCACCGGGCTGGACGACTTGGCCGCGACGATCGCCACACCGGGCGCCGAAACGCTCGGCACCGCGCGGCCGTCGCGCGACGGGCCGGAACTGCTGAAGACGCCCAGCGGCTTGTCCGGATGGGCGGCATCGTAAGCGCCGACGGCGATGGTCTCGCGTCCGTTGCAGATGGTGCCCGTGGTGTAGGTCGTCACGTCGGTGCCGGGGGCGAACCGCGCCTGCTGGCCACCGGCGCGCTCGATGTAGGCGTGGTAGCGGCCGTCGCGCGCCTGCCGCGCGGTGAGCCGCAGCCGCCACTCGCCGCCGACGGCGGACGGCCACAGGAACACGTTGATCTGGTTGTCGCCGTTGTTGGGGTCCTGCATGCGGTGGAAGGCCGACAGCACCGTGGTGCTGCCGGACGCGACGACGCGGTCCTGACCGGGCCCCACCTGCGCGACCACGGTGCCGTCGGGGGCGATCACCTCGCAGCCGAATTCGTCGCCGGATTCGTACCAGATTTCCACTTCCGCCGTGCGCGTGCGGCTACCCGGCAGGATGACGCGCAAGTCCGTGCGCTGGCCCTGCGACAGGCGGCCGGCCGCGTGCATGCGGGTGTTGTAGTAGTTGCCCGCGCTCATCACGACCGCGACGCCCGGGCGCGAACGGCACAAGGCGTCGAGCGCCTGCACCGCCAGCGGCGTATGGTCGTGCGGCCCGCCGGTGCTGCCCACGCTCATGCTGAGCACGACGGGGCGGTCGCCCGCCTTGCGGACGACGTACTGCGCCGCCTCCACCAGGCGCACCGAGTCGCCCAGCGACTGCGTCTGCACGTCGGTGTCGTCGCCGCGCAGGTCGACGAACACGATGTCCGCCTCGGGCGCGACGCCCGGCGACGAACCCGAGGCACGGCCGTTGCCCGCGGCAATGTCGGTGGTGTGCGTGCCGTGGCTGCCGGTATAGCTGCCGTCGGGCAGCCGGGTGTCGGCGTCGAGCGGGTCATAGCCGAGCGCCCCGTAGGGGTCGCTCAGCCGCAGTGCGCGATTGATCGCGGCAGGCAGGTGTTCGCGCCCGTAATTGAAGGGAGAAGGGCTGGACGGCCCCGGTTCGCCGTGCTGGTCCCACACGGCCAGCAGGCGGGTCGTGCCATCCGGCTTGCGGAAATTGTCATGCGCGAAATCGAGCCCCCAGTCGAGCATGCCGATCACCACGCCGCGCCCCGTCATGCCGGCCGCGCCGCCCTCGCGCAGCGCCTGCGCGCTCGCGCGGATTTCGTCGACCGAGCGCGCCAGCGCCGGATAGATGCGCCGGCTGGCTTTAAGGCTCTTCACGTTGCGATGCCCGCGCACCGCCACCAGGTTGCCGACCGCGACGCGCCCGGTCACGATGGCGCCCGCCCGGCTGACCACCCGCAATCCCGGCACCTCGGCCGCGGGGTTCTCCAGCCGCGCAAGCACCGGCACCTCCTGGGCGGCCGCCTCGGGCGTGGCGCCCTCGCCGTAGGGGTTGCCCGTCAGTTCCAGCAGCAGTTGTTTCAGCGAGGGATCGAATTGATAGGTAGCCATGGCACGGACCGGATCGGTGGGGTGAACTCACCGGCAGGGCGGCCCTGGGCCTGCCCCGCCGGACGCATGCGGCGGGCGGCCGCTACTTGGCGTGCTTCTGCTTGTCGAGCACGGCCTGGACGGCGTTCGCCATCGCCGTGACGATCGCCTGATCGCGCGCCTCCAGCTGCGGCTGCACGCCGCTGCGGGTGAGAATTTTCGCGGTCTGCGGATACGTCGAGGATTTCTCCAGTTCGGCGATCTTGACGGGGTCGTTGACCATCGTCCGGATCTCCGTACCGAGGACGTCGAGGCGGTCCTGGTTGCGAAGGGTCGACATCGCGGTCAGCATCAACCCGGCATTGCCCGACAGGGGAAACAGCAAGGGCGCGATGTCGGCGGCGCTCGCTCCCCGCTGCTTGGCGCGGGCGGCGACGACATACATCAAAGGCGAGAAATTCATGATGGTTCCTTTCGAGAATGGCTGGGATCACTTCTTCATCATCATGACCATGGCGAGCATCATCATGGTGTTGTTGTCGCTGCCGCCGCCCTGGTCGCCCGACATCATCATGAGCGGCATGAACATGAGCATGTCGTCCCCGGACGAGCCCGAGCCGTCGCCCATCATCAGCGTCATCATCATGATCATGTTGAGGCGCTCGTTCTGGGCGCGCCGGAGCTTCTCGATACGCACCACCGTGTCCTTGCGCAGCCGCCCGATTTCCCGTGCGGTGTGCAGCTTGGCCTGCTCGACTTCCTTGCGCGTGTCGGCGAGCACCGTGCCCACGCGCTTGGACAGCTTGCCGACGTCCTGATCGAGCGTGTTGGCGCGCTGCGCCACCCGTTCGATGCTCGCCTGCATGGGGCCGATGGCGCGCTGGAATTCGTCCCGCGTGACCAGCGGCGACGGCAGGCGCAGCGTCGCCTGCCCTTGCGGGGTGGCGAGCGTGGCGGTCGACACCCCGGTCGGCGCGCTCGGGCGCGTGGGGCGGATGGGGGCGTTGGGACGGTAGTTGAACAGGCCGCTGATGCCCTGGCCGATGTTCGCAATGGCGCTGCCGACGGTCTTGCCGCCCGCGCCGATCAGGCTCGGGATGCTCGGAAGAAACGGCAGGAATTCCGCCTCGTCGTCGTAAGCCTCGTCGTAGCCGCTTTCGCCTTCGTCGACGAAGCCTTCGTCGTAGGTCTCGTCAAGATAGACCGAATCACTCAGGTTCATGATGCTTTCCTTTCTGTCGCGTTAAAAAAATGGTGCGTCTCCACCTCTTCCGGATCCCCGCCTGCAAGCGGTGTCAGCTGCAGGCCGAGCGGGTTCAGCGCGGGTTCGACCCAGGCCAGGAATTCGGCCCGCTGGACCGGGTACTTGCCCGGATGGCCGAGCCCGTGGCAGTGCGGGCAGTCGCTGCGCGTGCCCCAGCAGCGGGGGCAGGCGCCGAAGGTTTCGCCGACGTAGCCCAGCAGGGCGCGCAGCTCGCGCTGACTGCGGCGCAGGGCGGCGAGCTGTTTCTGCGCCTGCTGCCAGGCGCGCTCGGCCTCTTCCGTACGCCCCGGAGACTCGTCCACGGAACTCAGCAGCCGCTCGAACAGCATCTGCTTGAGGTTCGGCGTGCCGGCCGGGCCGGCGCCCGGTTCGCGGGAAAAATGGGCGTTGAGCGCGGAAAGCAGTTCAGGGTTCATGCGGGGCTCCTCGTCGTATGGGGGCGTGCGGCGCTAGACCGCGCCGGGAACGGCGACCGGCGGCGTCGCCCCCGGGTCGCCCGCCGGCGACGCGGCGAGCTGGGTCGCCAGTTGCGTCAGCAAGGGCATCAGTTGCGGCAGCAGCGCCAGGGCCTGGGTGCCGGCGGTCGCGCCCGCCGGCGGAGGCGAAGCCGGCATGGGCGCACCGCCGGGGCGCGGCGGCGCGGATGGACGTGCCGGCGGCCGGCCCGAGGGCGCCGGACGCGATGGCCGCTTCGAGGCCACGGCAGAAATCACCTGGCCGACCACCGGCGCCAGCGCCGCCACGATGCCCGCCAGCGCAGGCAGGAACTCCCCGCCTTCGAGATGGGCGAAGCGCGACTCCGGCGGCTCGACCAGTGCGTTGGCATACGCGCCCTCGGCGCCGGCTTCCGCCAGCAGGCCTTCCATCGCGGCCAGCGTCGATTCGAGCACCGCCGCTTCCGACGCCACCTCGCGCCCGCGCGTCACCGCCGCCGGCGCGCCGCCCTGGGTGAAGCCCTGCAGCAGCTGCTGCAGCGCCGGCATCGCCGTCTGCACGGCGCCGATGATCGCGGGGGCGGCCTGCAGCAGCACCGGCGCCAGTTGCGCCAGCGCCGGGAGGATCGCCGCCACCGGGATCGCTTCGCCGTCCGCCAGCGCATTCTCAAAAGGACGCTCCGGCCACACGGGCGACAGCGCGTCCAGCGCGCCCTCTCCGGCACCGGATTCCCAGGCCGTCTCGGCGTCCCATCCCGATTCGGCCACCCATTCCACCGGCGCGTCCGCATGCTCGAACAGCAACTCGCCACTGCCGGTTTCCACGTCCCAGGCCGGGGCGAACCCGTCTGCGTAGGCATTCATCGATCCTGCTCCTTTCTCGGCCGCTCGGACGGCTCCCCGCCCTTGCGGAAAATTTCTATGCCCGGGTCGATGCGCACCTGCGCGATCCGCCCGGCCGCCACCAATTCAGCAAGCACCCGGTCCACGTCGCCCTGCTCGGCCCCGGTGCCCATCCGCGACAGCCACCAGATGCGGATGCCGCGCGCGGTATCTGCGGCATCGGGATGGCGCTCGAGATAACGCAGGATTTCGCTAGCTATCGCCTCCCGATCCACCTTGACCTCTCGCCCGGTTTCCGTTGGTTCGCACGACTGCCCTTCCCTTCAGCAAACCCGATGCCAGCTGCGCCGGCGTCGCTCAAGTCATTGAAAACACAAGCATGCGCGCATGCCAGGGGACGCCGTTCGAACGCCCGCCGGGGCACGTCCGCCCCACCCTGCGCATGCGTCCGACCGTGCCGGATGCGATCGCGCCGCGCCCCCAGGGGTGGGGCGCATCCACCCCACCCGGGGCCGGCATCCGCCCCAGGCCCCCTGCATTGGATGGCCAAAAAGAAAACGCCCTGCGGGCACGATGCACCCGCAGGGCGTTCGGTGAAGCGCGGCTGCACGCGCCGCTTCAGGGCTGGAAACTGTCGCGCGAGAGGTTGTGCTTCTTCAGCAGCCGGCCGAACGCGCGGCGTTCCTTGCCGGCCCGCCGCGCAGCCAGGCTGACGTTGCCGTTCGAATCCTGCATCAGGCCCACCAGATACGTGCGCTCGAACTCGGTCAGCACCTGTTTCTTGGCGATCGAGAAAGCTTCCTTGTGCAGGCTGCGGCGCAGGCGGCGGTCGCCGTGATGCCCGCGCCGCTCCTGCGCCGCCCTGCCCACATCGGGGTGCGCGAGATCGAGCCAGTCATCGTCGGCGAGGAGGAATTCGCGATGGATCACGTTCTCCAGTTCGCGCACGTTGCCGGGCCAGTGATAGCTGCACAGGTAGTCCAGCGAAGTTTCCGTGATGCCGTGCATGGGCTTGCCGTAGCGCTTGCGGAATTCCTCCAGGAAGCGTTCGGCCAGCAGCGGAATGTCCTCCGGGCGCTGCCGCAGCGGCGGCACCCACAGGCCGAGCACGTTGAGGCGGAACAGCAGGTCGCCGCGGAAGCTGCCCTGGGCGACCGCCTGCGCGAGGTTGGCGTTGGTCGCCGCGATGATGCGCACGTCGACGCGCTCCATGCGTTCGCTGCCGACCGGGCGGAACTCCCGCTCCTGCAGGAAACGCAGCAGCGCCACCTGGGCGCGTGGCGACAGCGCGTCCACCTCGTCCAGGAACAGCGTGCCCTTGTGCGCCAGCGCCACCAGGCCGCGACGCGCTTCGCGCGCGTCGGTGAACGCGCCCTTGGCGTGGCCGAACAGTTCCGATTCGATCAGGTTCTCGGGGACCGCGCCGCAATTCACCGGCACGAAGGGCGCGTTGCGGCGCGCGCCGAGGTAGTGCAGCGCGCGGGCGACGAGCTCCTTGCCGGCGCCGGTCTCGCCCTCGATCAGGACGGTGGCGTCATAGGGCGACATCTTGCGGATCAGCGCCACCAGATGGCGGAATGCGGGACTGCGCCCGATGAAATTGATCGGCGCGATGTCCTCGGCCGCTTCCGGCGCCCGCGCCATCCCGCCCATCGGCGGCGCATGCCGCATCAGCAGGGCATCGAGCCGCGCGGCATCGCGCGGCCACTCGAGCACGGCAGGCGCTGCGCCTGCCGCGACCGGCGGCGGGCACGCCGCGCACACCACGGCCAGGGTCCGCTCCGGCACGTCGAGCATGTCGCCGGCCTCGGCCGGGAGGGATTCCCCCCGCCCCAGCCAGACAACCGCACGCGCGTGCCCATATTGCGCGAACAGCTTGCGCCAGCCCTCGAAGCGGCAGGCGATCAGCTGCCAGTCGCGCTCGCCGAGGCGCTCGGCGAGCGCACCCGGCACGGGGGTCTCGGAATTCGAAAACAGCAGGAGAATCGGTTTCGCCATGGCAAGCACAGGAAAAATCTGAACAACGATTCATCCGCATTCACGGATGCTGCCCCGGGGCCCGTTCCGGGCCCCCTCTCCGCGAATTGGTTGTGCTTGTTGGATAATGCCCCACGCATACTAGGATTCCGTTTTCCGATTGTCCAGCGTGTGCCGAAGACGCGTATCCCGCGGCCCATCCGGCCCGCGACGGACTGCCCGTCCGAGCCTCGCACGCCCTCACGACCCGACACCTGCCATGATCAGCAAACAAGACGTCCTCCAGGCCTTCCAGTTCCGCCACGCCTGCAAGGCTTTCGATCCCGAGCGCAAGATCAGCGACGCCGATTTCCGCTTCCTCCTCGAATGCGGGCGGCTGTCGCCGAGCTCGTTCGGCTACGAGCCGTGGCGCTTCCTCGTGGTGCAGGACAGGGGCTTGCGCGAGCAGCTGCGCGCGGTGAGCTGGGGCGCGCAGGGCCAGTTCCCGAGCGCGAGCCACGTCGTCTGCCTGCTGGCGCGCAAGGACATGCAGCCGGGCTCGGACTACACCGAGCACATGATGCGCGACGTGCACCATATGAGCGAGGAGGCGATCGCGCGCCGCCACAAGTTCTACCCGCAGTTCCACCAGACCGACTTCCGCCTCGACACGCCGCGCGCGGTGTTCGACTGGGCCTGCCACCAGGCCTACATCGCCCTAGCCAACATGATGACCGCGGCGGCGATGATCCGCATCGACTCCTGCCCGATCGAGGGCTTCAACCGGGAACAGGCGGAAGGCGTGCTGGCCGACGCCGGCCTGCTGGAGGACGGCCGCTTCGGCCTCGCGGTGATGGCGGCGTTCGGCTACCGCGTCAATCCGCAGCCGGCGAAGACGCGGCAGCCGATCGAGGACGTGGTGCGCTGGGTCTAGCGCGCAAGCCTCAGTCGAGGCGGTCGAGGGTCTCGATCAGGCCGGCGAACAGCGTGCGGATGGCGTCGTCCTGCTGCGGAAAGTGCAGGACCAGGTCGCGCGCGATGTCGCGCAGCCGCCATTCCAGTTCGCGCGACACCACTTCCAGTTCGAGCAGGATTTCCGGTCGGGTGTCGTCGATCACCCGCTGCGGTTCGAGCAGGCACGCACCGACGCCGCTCGACGCGAGCGAACGTTTGATGACCTCGATGCGGTCGGCGACCCGCTGCTGGGCGTCGAGCACCGCCGGTTTCTTCGCGTGCGGCGACGCCGCGATGGCCTCGCACTGGGCGAGCACGTTCTGCAGCTTCTCGTGCAGCACCTTGAGGCGCGGCTGCTGGTCGTCGAGCGGCCGCAGACTGTCCGGCGCCAGGGTTTTCGGCACCGACTGCGCGATGCGGCTTACGATGGACACCACCTCGGATTCGAACTCGCCGGGAATGATGCGCAGCGCGAGGCAGGCGCGCTGCAGCGGATTGTCCGGCCGCATGAAGATGCCGCCGAGCGCCTCGGCGGTGGCGACGATGCTGCCTTCGCGGCTGATCTGCTTGCTGCCGCAGCGATGCGGATAGCCGCTGCCGTCGAGGCGCTCGTGGTGCTCGCCGACCGCGCGCGCCACCGTCGGCGGATAAGCCGTCAGCTCGGTGAGCACCATCTGCCCCACCTTGGGATGCACCACCACGTATTTCCATTCCTCCGGCTTCAGGTGCGTGCCGGACTTCAGGTAGGCCGGATCGAGATACATCTCGCCGATGTCGTGCAGCACGCCGGCGTGCGCCACCGCCTGCACCGCGTCGTGCGGCAGCCGCGCACGGATCGCGATCATGGTCGCGATCAGGCCGACCAGCACCGTATGCCTGAAATGCCGCTGGCCCTCGCTCTTGTACGCCATGGTCAGCAGCGTCGTCATGCTGTTGTTCAGCGTGACCCTGCCGAGCACGTCGAGCGGCAGCTGGCGCGACCCTCCCTCGCCCGCGCAGGCCTGCAGCGGCGGCAGTTCGTCGAACAGCTGCCGCGCCGCCTCCAGCACCTGCCCGACGCCGACGCCGTCGGCCACGCTCAAGGTCGTTTCCAGCGGCTTGCGCAGCTTGTGGCGGATCAGCCGCTCCTGCATCCCGGCCGACAGCCGCGCGCCCTTGGCCAGCAGCTTCATGCCGTTGGCGTCGTAGATGTCCTCGCTCGCGCAGACCTCGTACGTCTCGCCGAGCTCGATCGCGCGTTCCAGATAGTGAGGGTTGACGGCGTTCAGTTCGCTGTTCATCGCCGTCCTGTCCTGGCTGTGCAAGTCATTGTTGTGCAGGGATTATTTGGCCCGTCCGCCGCGCGCCCAGGACATATACGGCAATCCGCCGGGGTTCTTGATGCCTGACGGATTCGCTTCGCCCACCTATTTCACGGGGAAGCGCGCGCGAAAACGGCAGCCCGCGTTCGCGCGGCGCCCGCGACCTGCTATGCTCGCGGGCACACTCACGACACAGAGTCTTCGAAACCCTGCATGAGCAAGGAAACCTTCCTCGCGCGCCAGCCCATCGTCGACGCCGAGCACCGCCTGTACGCGTACGAGCTGCTGTTCCGCCAGTCGATGGCGTCGGTGTCGGCGCAGATCGGCAGCCAGCTGCAGGCCGGCGTCGAAGTCATCAGCAACACGCTCTGTCTCGGCCCGGAGTGGCTGCTGCAGGGCCGCTACGCCTTCATCAACCTCGACGAAGCCACGCTGATGAGCGACTTCGTCCGGCTGCTGCCGCCGCGCCACGTCGTCTACGAAATCCTCGAGACCGTGCCGGTCACCCCGGTGCTGATCGCGCGCCTGCACGAACTCCGCCAGCTCGGCTACCGCTTCGCGCTCGACGACTTCGTCTGCCTCGACGAATACCGCCCGCTGCTGCCGATGGTGAACTTCATCAAGATCGACGTGCTCGAGCAGCACCCGTCGAAAACCGTCGAGATCATCCGCCACATCCAGCAGAGCTATCAAGGCGAATTCATCGCCGAGAAGGTCGAGAACCGCGAGATGTTCGAGCTCTGCCGCGGCTGCGGCATCCGCTACTTCCAGGGCTACTACTTCGCCCATCCGGAGAACCTCTCGAGCAAGACCATCCAGCCGGGCCAGCTCGCGGTGGTCGAACTCATGAACAAGGTGCGCACCACCGAAGACCTGGGCGAAATCGAGGAGCCGCTGCGCCGCAACGCCGCGCTCACCCTGCGCCTGCTGCGCTACGCCAATTCCGCCGCCGCAGGCCTTGCGCAGCCGGTGCACACCGTGCGCCAGGCGCTCACCCTGGTCGGCCTGCAGACGCTCTATCGCTGGCTCGCGTTGCTGCTCGTCGGCGCCCGTCCCACCCCCACCAACGCACTCGCCGCGCGCACCGCCGTCGTGCGCGGGCGGCTGTGCGAGCTGCTCGCCCAGCCGCGGCTCAACCGCCAGGCGCAGGACGAGTTGTTCATCGCCGGCCTGTTCTCGCTTGCCGAACCCTTGCTGGAAGTCCCGATTGCCCGCCTGCTCAAGCTGCTGCCCATGCCCGCGCCGATCGAACAGGCCCTGCTCAAACGCAGCGGCCCCTACGGCCCCTACCTCGAGCTCGCCGAAGCCTCCGAGCGCAACGACTTCGACGCCATCGCCACCCACGCCAGCGCCGTCGGCGCCAGCCCGGACGCCGTCAACCTCGCCCAGCTGCAGGCGCTCGCCTGGGCCGAGGAGTGGTCGAGCGAGATCTGAGGACGCGGCCGCGCGGCGCTCCAGGCTCAGGGCGCGGCCTGCGCGCCCTGCCACAGCCGCATGAAGGCGGTGGGTTCGAAGCCTTTCATTTTCTGCGACCCGACCGTGATGATCGGCACGCCGCCGCCCCCCAGCTGCTGGAATTTGATCGCGCCGTATTCCGTCTTCTCCACGTCCCATTCGCGGTACGGCACGCCGTTCTGCTGGAAATAGACCTTGGCGCGCTTGCATACGCCGCACCATTCCGTCGTGTAGATCGTCACGCCGCTGTCCGCCGTCGCGGTGCGGCTGACCTGCGCGGGACCGGTATAGGTCTGCAGCTTGATCTGCGTGGTCTTCGCCGCAAGCGGCAGCGCATCGCTGTAATGGATGCGGCCCTGCGCGTCGGTCCATTTGTAGACGCCAGCGTGGGCCGGCAGGGCGAGACAACAGGCAAACAGGACGATGCGCAGTTTCATGATGGAATCGCACAGAACAGGCGGTCCGATCCTAAGTCGCGCAATGGTGCCTGGCAAGGCGCCTGGGCGAGACGTGGCTCACCGCCACGGCATGGGCGCAGACCGCGCCTCCGTCACCGACACGCGCGCTCAAGGCGCTTGCGGCCCTTCCGGCCTGATCGGCGCCGGCCGACGCATCACCAGCCACACCCCCAGCGCCACCCCCGCGATGCCGGCGATCTTGAGCCCGTTCAGCGGCTCGTCGAACAGCAGCCAGGCCATGACCGCGGTGACCGGCGGCACCAGGTAGAACAGGCTCGCCACCTTCGATGCTTCGCCGTGCTTGATGAGGAAGGCGAGCAGCAGGATCGCGCCGAGCGAGAGCGCCAGCACCAGCCACAACAGCGCCGCGACGAATTGCGCGGTCCACGCCACCTCGCGCGTCTCGAACAGCAGCGCGGCGGCGCCGAACAGGGCGACCGTCGGCAGGTACTGGTGCACCGTCACCGCCAGCAGGTCGTGCTGCGCGCAAAAGCGCTTCTGGTACAGCGTGCCCGCGGTGATGCCGACGAGCGCGGCGACGGCGGCGAGGAGCGCGGGCAGCGCCACGTCCGCGTCCGCCCCGCCGCCAAGGATGAGCGCGATGCCGCCGAAGCCGAGCAGCAGGCCGACCCAGTGCGCGAGGCGAGGCCGCTCGCCGAACAGCCACGGCGCGGCGAGGCTGGTCAGCAGGGGCTGTGCGCCGACGATCAGCGCCGTCAGACCCGCCGACATCCCCAGTCCGATCGCCGCAAACACGCCGCCGAGGTACACGCCGTGCAGCAGCAGGCCGCTCGCCATCAGGTGCGCGCGCTCGCGCAGGGGCATCGCCATCGCCGGCTTCATCCACATCGCCAGCGGCGCCAGCAGCAGCAGGGCCAGCACGAAACGCAGGAACAGGAGCGTGAACGGCTCGGCGTAAGGCAGGCCCGCCTTCGCGCCGAGGTAACCGGTGCTCCACAGCAGCACGAAGAGGCCCGGCGCGCTGGCGGCGACGAGGCGGTTCGGATCAGACACGGGCAGGTTTCCCGCCGGGCCCCTTCGCCGTGCCCAGCGCCCGCGCCCGCAACTGGCCGCAGCCGCCCTCGACATCCTGCCCCGCCGAGTGACGCAACTTGGTGAGCACGCCGCGCACGTGCAGGCGGCGTGCCATCTCGGCGGCGCGTTCCCAGCTCGGGCGGCGGAAGCCGTCGCCCTCGGTGGGATTGTAGGGAATGAGGTTCATCACCGCGTACTTGCCGGCGAGCAGGCGCGCGATGCCTTCGAGCTCGGCGTCGCTGTCGTTGATGCCCTCGAGCAGCGTCCACTGATACTGGATCGGGTAGCCGGTGCGGCGCGCGTAGATTTCGCCCAGCTCGACGAGTGCTTCGGGTGCGAGGTCGGGCGCCTTCGGCAGCAGGCGGCGGCGCAGTTCAGGGTCGGTGGTGTGCAGCGAGAGCGCCAGCGCCGGCTTCACCGGCCCCTGCGGCAGGCGCTCGAACACGCGCGGATCGCCTACCGTCGAAAACACCAGGTTCTTGTGGCCGATGCCGCCTTCGATGCCCAGCAGCTCGATCGCCTCCAGCACGTTGTCGAGGTTGTGCGCCGGCTCGCCCATGCCCATGAACACCACCTTCTTCACCGGGCGGCGGCGGCGCGCACGTACCACCTGCGCGACGATTTCCGCGCTCGTGAGCTGACGCAAGAGGCCACTGCGCCCGGTCATGCAGAACACACAGCCCACCGCGCAGCCGACCTGGGTCGACACGCACACGCCGTCGCGCGGCAGCAGCACGCTCTCCACCGTCTGGCCGTCGGCGAGCGCGACCAGCAGGCGCGCCGAGCCGTCCTCGCCGGGGTGCTCGGCGTGCACGCGCGCGAGCGCGTCGAGTTCGTCGAACAGCGCAGGCAGTTCATTGCGCAGGCGCAGCGGCAGGAAGTCCTCGGCACGTTGCCGCCGGTTGTCGAGCGAACGCCCCTGCACCCACGCGCGCAGCACGCGGCCTTCGTGGCAGGGTGCGGCGCCGAGGTCACGCAGGCGTTGGCGGAGGTGGGGGATGCGCATGGAGGATGGAGCGTAGCACGCGAGGCGGTATCGATTGCAGGCGGCCGGTCTTGCCCGTGCAAGGCCCGATACATTTTTTCAAGACATTTCGGGCCCGGCCTTTTGGTGCGATTCCTCCCTTATTGGCAAAGAATCGACAGTGGATGCCGCGCACCCTGCAACCCATTGATAAAGCTCAACATGAGCCATGGTATCCTCCGCGCGCGCCGTCGAATCCATTAAGTTTTTACCCCGGCGTCCGTTTCCTCTCGTCTGACACCGCGTCTTGTGGATACGGCGATCCATTTTCTTTGAGTACTCACAATTTAAGTAAGGGGGGAGTGTGAAGTCATTGATTCCGACCACTGCGAGCCGGTGGTCCGGTGTTGTCCTGGCCTTTGTGGCAATCGCCGCCGAGGCGCAGCAAGCTCCCCCCGACGCCGGAACCCTGTTACGCCAGCAGCCGGCCCCTCCCGCGGTCGTTCCGCTTCCGGCGCCGAGTCTTGCGCCGCAAGCGCCGATCAGCATGGAGGCCAGGGGACCGCGATTCCTGCTCAAGGGATTCCGCTTCACCGGCGCGGTGTTGATTCCCGAAGCCGAGCTCCAGGCCCGCGTCAGCATCTTCCTGGACCACGAAGTCAACTTCGCGATGCTCCAGGCGATCGCGCTCGACCTCACCGGCTATTACCTCGAAAAGGGCTATGTCGCCCGCGTCGTCGTGCCCGAGCAGGAAATCAAGGACGGCATCGTCGAGATGAAGATCATCGAAGGCGTCCGCGGCAGCCTGCATATCGACAAGCAGGGCCAGCGCGTCGACGCCGACCGGGTCGCCGGGTTCATCGATCAGCGCCTGGGCGAAGGCGCCCCCTTCGACCTGTCCCGGCTTGAAGCGGCAGCCGCCATCCTGAACGAGCAGCCCGGCGTACGGTCGAGCACCTCGCTCAAGCCCGGCTCGCGGGAAAGCGAAGTGGACGTGGTCGTCAGCGCCGACGACAAGCCGCTTGTGAGCAGCGCGGTCGCGGTCAACAACCATGGTGCGCGCGCCAGCGGTGTAGCACAGGCGCAAGGCTCCGTGGCCTTGAGCAATCCGACGGGCCGTTTCGATGCCGCATCGCTGCTGGTCAACGTTTCGGAAGGCAATGCCTACGCCCGCGCGGAATACAGCCTGGCCGTCGGCAGCCGCGGCCTGCGCGTCGGCGCGAACGCCTCCTACCTCGACTACAGCATCATCCAGGACAGCCTGAAGGCGCTCGATCTGCACGGCACCGCGCGCACTTATGGCGTCACTGCAAGCTATCCCCTGGTGCGCGCCCGCACGCTGAGCATGAACCTGGCCGCCAGCCACGACGTCAAGAAACTCGTCGACCAGAGCGCCGTCGGCGAAACCGGCAACCGCGACGTCACCGCGACCACCCTCGGCGTCATCGGCAGCCTGCAGCATCGACTCGGTTCCCTTTCTTCCCAGACCAGCGTCGGCGCCACCGTGCATGTCGGCGAAAGCGACGAGCACAACGCCGGCGCGCTCGCCGCGGACAGCACGACACGTCGCGCAATCGGCAGCTTCAGCAAGCTTTCCTATGGAATCGCCAACGTGAGCGATCTCGGCGGGCAGTGGAGCTATTCCATTGCATTACGCGGCCAGTTCGCCGACGGCAACCTCGACTCGACCGAGCGGATGAGCCTGGGCGGCCTGACGGGGGTTCGCGCCTACCCGGTCGGCGAAGCCACCGGCGACGAAGGCTGGCTGGTCAACCTCAACCTGCGCAGAACCTTCGGCAACACGCTGGCCGCGACGTTCTTCTACGACGTGGGCGGCATCACGCTCAACGACAGCACCTGGGCCAACTGGAATGCCGGCACGCCCAACCTGCGGAACCGTTACACGCTGTCCGGCATCGGCGCGGGCGTGGATTGGCGATTCACGCCGGCCGGGCTGCTGTCGGCCAGCGTCGCCGTGCCGGTGGGCAACAATCCGGGACGCGATGCGAACGGTCACAACGCAGACGGACGCGACAACAAGGCGCGACTCTGGGTCAGCCTGAACGCACAGTTTTAAGCCGCTCAGAGGGAGGCAAACATGAACAAAACCTATCGCCTGATCTGGGACGACGCACGTCAAACCTGGATGGTCGCCCACGAATTCGCCGCTGCGCGGGGCAAGCGCTCCGGCGCCGTCAAACCCGGCGCCGCCCTCCTGGCGGGCGCACTCGCCTCCTTCGGCGTCGCCGCCCAGGTGCCAGCACCCGGCACCCTGCCCACGGGGGGCCAGGTCGTCTCAGGCCAAGCCGCAATCAGCCAGTCCGGCGGCGCCATGCTCATCCAGCAGGACAGCGCGCAGGCCATCCTCAACTGGAACAGCTTCAGCATCGGCAGTCAGGCGAGCGTGACCTTCCAGCAGCCTACGAGCAGCTCGGTCGCACTCAACCGGGTGGTGGGCAGCGACCCCTCTGCAATCTACGGCTCGCTGTCCGCCAACGGGCAGGTGTTTCTGGTCAACCCCAGCGGCGTGGTCTTCGGCGCCGGCGCGCGGGTGGACGTCGGCGGCCTCGTCGCCTCGACGCTCGACATGCGCGACAACGATTTCCTCGACGGCAACTATCGTTTCGAGCGCAACGGCGCCACGGGCAGCGTGGTCAACCAGGGCGACCTGCTCGGCCAATACGTCGCCCTGCTCGCACCCGAAGTCCGCAACGAGGGCGTCATCGTCGCCCGGCAGGGCACCGCGGCGCTGGCTGCGGGCGAGGCCGTCACCCTCAGCATCGCCGGGAGCGACCTGGTGGGCGTGCAGGTCGACCGCGCGAGCCTCGACACGCTGGTGGAGAACCGGCATCTGATCCAGGCCGACGCAGGGACGGTGATTCTGTCCGCCCAGTCGGCCACCGGTCTCGTGGGCCGGCTCGTCAACTCCGGCGCCGTCGAGGCGAATGGCCTCACCACCGACGGCGGCACCGTGCGCCTCGTCGCCAGCAGCAGCATCGAGCACAGCGGCAACATCGAGGCCGATGCCGGCGCCAACGGCAACGGCGGCGAGGTCATCGTGATCGCCGACTTGACGAATCCGGACAGCCGCACCACCGTGAGCGGCACCCTCAGCGCCAAAGGCGGCAGCGAATCGGGCAACGGCGGCTTCATCGAGACGAGCGCGAGCACGCTGAAAATCGAGGACAGCACGCGGGTGACCACCTCGGCGGCCAACGGGCTCGCCGGCACCTGGCTGCTCGACCCGACCGATTTCACTGTCGCAGCGAGCGGCGGCGACATGGACGGCGCGACGCTCACAACGAACCTCAGCGGCGGCAACGTCACCATCCAGTCCGGAACCGGTGCCAGCGGCACGAACGGCGACGTGTTCGTGAACGATGCGGTGAGCTGGTCGGCGAATACCCTCACGATCCAGGCCCACCGCAACGCCAACGTCAACGCGACGATGACCGTCACCGGCACCGGCAGCCTCGCGGTCGAGTACGGGCAGGGCGCGGTCGAAGCCGGCAACACCGCAAACTTCACCGTGAACGCGCCGGTGAACATGGCGTCGACCACGAACTTCAGCACCAAGCTCGGCAGCGACGGCGCGACCAAGAACTACACGATCGTCACCAACGTCGCCGGCCTCACCGGCATCGACACGAACCTGACGGCCAACTACGCGCTCGGCACGAACATTGTGCTGAGCGGCGACTGGACGCCGATCGGCAACACCAGCGGACCGTTCGAAGGCATCTTCGACGGCCTCGGCCACACCATCAGCGGCGTGACCTACGACGCGACCACCGCGGGCGGGATGTCGCCCTACGACAACGTCGGCTTCTTCGGCCAGACAGCGGGGAGCGCGCGCATCCAGAACATCGGCATCACGAATGTGAACATCACCGGCCGCACCGCCGTCGGCGCCCTGGTCGGCAACAACAGCGGCACCATTTACAACGCATACTCGACCGGCACCGTCGCGCTCGACGCCAATGTGACCGGCTTCGACTCGGTCTTCGGCATCGGCGGCCTGGTCGGCATGTCGAGCGGCGATGTCGTGCGCAGCTACAGCAGCGCGACGGTGACCGCCAGCGGCGGCGACCAGTCGATGGGCATGGGTGCCGGCGGCGGCATCGGCGGCCTGGTCGGCGTGGCGCAGGGCGGCAAGGTATCGAACTCGTACGCAACCGGCAGCGTGACGGGCGACGTCGACGTGGGCGGCCTCGTGGGCCATGCCGCTGCGCCGGTCGAGAACAGCTACTCCACCGGTGCCGTGAGCGGCACGACCAACGCGGGCGGCCTGATCGGTGCCCTGGCACCGGCGATTCTGGTGACCGACAGCTTCTGGGACACCGACACCTCCTTGCAGGGGACGAGCGCCGGCTTCGAGACCGGCCTCTCCACAGCGCAGATGCAGACCGCGTCGAACTTTTCCGCCTGGGACACGACGATCTGGGACATCCAGGACGGCAGCTACCCCGTGTTCAACACGGGACCGGCCGCGCCCGTCGTCGGGCCGTCGGCGATCACCATCACGCTCGACAATACGACGCGGGTCTATGGCGACACCACCCAGCCCACGCTCACCGGTTTCTCCTATACCGGCTCGCTCCTCGCAGGCGACAGCCTCAGCGGCGCCGGCTGGGGCAGCGCGCTGACCGACTATCTCGACGTCGGCGTCTACGCCTACAGCACGGCGGACCTGATCGCGCCCACCTTCACCTTCGCCGGCGGCCACACGCTGGCCGACTACAGCGTCAGCTACAGCAACAACAGCCTGACGGTGACGGCGCGGCCGATCACCGTGACCGCAACCGCAGGCCAGAGCAAGGTATACAACGGCCAGGGTGGTGCGGACCCGGTCCTGGCCTACACGGTGAGCGCCGGCACGCTGGTCAACAGCGACACGCTGGCCGGCGCGCTGGCACGGGCCGCCGGCAGCAACGTCGGCACGTACGCCATCAACCAGGGCACGCTCGCAAACAGCAACTACAACATCACCTTCGTCTCAGACACCTTCGCCATCACGCCGAAGACGCTGACGGTCACCGGCACGACAGCCGCGGGCAAGACGTACGACGGCACCACCACGGCGGCGATCACCGCCGGCACGCTGTCGGGTTTCGTCGGGACGGAAACCGTCACCGCGACGGCGACCGGCACCT
>JBGFSF010000010.1:0-158529 GCA_041694715.1 Pseudomonadota bacterium
GACGGTGACGCTGGCGCAGGGCACCTCGCCGGCCGCGCTGATCGCCGCGGTCGAACGCGCGGGCTACGGCGCGTCGCTGCCGCTGCCGCTGCCCGCGGCGCAGGCCGCAGCCGCCCCGGCGCGCGCGCTGCCCGACGGCTGGCCGGTCGCGCTGGCGATGCTGCTCTCCCTGCCGCTCGTCGCCCCCATGGTCGCGAGCCTGTTCGGCGCGCACTGGATGCTGCCCGGCTGGCTGCAATGGGCACTCGCCACCCCGGTGCAGTTCTGGCTCGGCGCGCGCTTCTACCGCGCCGGCTGGAAAGCCCTGATGGCCGGTAGCGGCAACATGGACCTGCTGGTCGCGGTCGGCACCAGCGCGGCCTACGGCCTCTCCGTCTATCTCCTGCTCGCGCACGGCGACCCCATGCACCTCTACTTCGAGGCCTCCGCAGTCATCATCAGCCTGGTGCTGCTCGGCAAGTGGCTGGAAGCGCGCGCCAAGCGGCAAACGACCGAGGCGATCCGCGCGCTGCAGGCGCTGCGCCCCGCCACCGCGCGCGTGCGCCACGACGGCGTCGACCGCGACCTGCCGATCGAGGCGGTGCGCGTCGGCGACGTGGTGGTGATCCGGCCCGGCGAGCGCGTGCCGGTCGACGCCGAAGTGCTCGAAGGCGCGAGCCAGGTCGACGAGTCGCTCCTCACCGGCGAAGCGCTGCCGGTCGACAAGCAGCCGGGGGATGCGCTGACGGGCGGCGCGATCAACGCCCACGGCGTGCTGGTCGCACGCACCACCGCGGTCGGCACCGAGACCGTGCTCGCGCGCATCATCCGCATGGTCGAGGACGCGCAGGCGAAGAAGGCGCCGATCCAGCGCCTGGTCGACAAGGTCAGCGCCGTGTTCGTGCCGGTGGTGATGGCGATCGCGCTCGTCACCTTCCTCGGCTGGTGGGCAGCGGGCGCCGGCGTCGAGCAGGCCATTCTCAACGCCGTCGCGGTGCTGGTGATCGCCTGCCCGTGCGCGCTCGGGCTCGCCACGCCGACCGCGATCATGGCCGGCACCGGCGTCGCCGCGCGCCACGGCATCCTGATCAAGGACGCCGAAGCGCTCGAACTCGCGCACCGGGTGAAGACGGTGGTGTTCGACAAGACCGGCACGCTCACCGACGGCACGCCACACGTCGCCGCGTGCGTGGCCGCCAGCGGCCACGACAAACATGAAATTCTCGCCATCGCCGCCACGCTGCAGGCGGGCAGCGAACATCCGCTGGCGCGCGCCGTGCTCGCCGAAGCGGCGGCACGCGGCATCGCCGGCCGCGCCGCGCAGGACGTGCAGGCGATTCCCGGACGCGGCATCGCCGGCGAGGTCGATGGCCGCGTCTGGTGGCTCGGCAACCGCCGGCTCATGCAGGAAAAAGGCATCGACGTCAGCGCGCTCGACGCCGTGGCGGCCGAGCAGGAAACCGCCGGTCGCAGCGTATCGTGGCTGGCGGATAGCGGCGGTGCGCGCGGCCTCTTCGCCTTCGGCGACGCGGTCAAGCCGAGCGCGGCGCAGGCGGTCGCCACGCTGCGGGCAGAGGGCGTGACGAGCGTGATGCTCTCCGGCGACAACCGGGGCGCGGCGGAAGCCGCGGCGCGCACGCTCGGCATCGACCACGTGATCGCCGAGGTGCTGCCGGGCGACAAGGCCGCCCACATCGTCGCCCTGAAAGCCGGGGGGGCGACGGTGGCGATGGTCGGCGACGGCGTCAACGACGCCCCCGCGCTCGCCGCCGCCGACGTCGGCATCGCCATGTCCTCGGGCAGCGACGTCGCCATGCACACCGCCGGCGTCACGCTGATGCGCGGCGACCCGGCGCTGGTCGCCGACGCCATCGACATCTCGCGGCGCACCTACGCCAAGATCCGGCAGAACCTGTTCTGGGCCTTCATCTACAACGTCGTCGGCATCCCGCTCGCCGCGGCAGGCTTCCTCAGCCCGGTGATCGCCGGCGCGGCGATGGCCTTCTCCAGCGTGAGCGTGGTAACCAATGCGCTGACGCTCAAGCGCTGGAAACCTGCGGAGGGACAATCATGAACATCGGCGAAGCGGCGCGCGCCAGCGGCGTGTCGGCCAAGATGATCCGCCACTACGAGGGCATCGGGCTGATTCGCCCCGGCAGCCGCACCTTCTCGGGCTACCGTCAGTACGCGGAACGCGATGTGCACCTGCTGCGCTTCATCCGCCGCGCGCGCGACCTCGGGTTTTCGTTGGAGCAGATCGGCCAGTTGCTGTCGTTGTGGGACGATCCGACGCGCGCCAGCGCCGACGTGAAGCGGCTCGCCGAGGCGCACATCGCCGACCTCGACGCCCGCATCGGGGCGCTGACCGAGATGCGGGCGTCGCTCGTCGCGCTGGCGCACGCCTGCCACGGCGACCACCGGCCCGACTGCCCGATCCTGCAAGGGCTGGCCGAGGCCTGATCCGGGCTGCGCGAAGTTTGATCAGGGCTGTGCCGGCGGCTCGATGTCGTAGCTGACTTCGATCAGGATCAGCGCGCGCACCGGGCGGCCGTCCTTGCGCGCCGGCGCGAAGCGCGCAGCACGGAAGGCGCGCAGCGCCGAGTCCTCGAACACGCCGGGCGGCGTCGCGTCGACCACGCTCGCGTCGACGACGCGGCCGTCGGCTTCCAGCTTCAGCTGCAGCCGCACCGTGCCGGACTGCCGCTGCCGGTCGGCCTCGGCCGGATACTCGGGCGAAATGGCGTGCAGCGCGCGCGGTTGCACGTCCAGCTCGCGCGCCGGGTAGTAGGTGAGGTCGACCGCGGCCGCCAGCCCGCCGGCCGGCGCCGGGTCGGCCGCCGCAGGTTCGGCGGGACGCGGCTCGGCCGGCGGCGTCGGCAGCGCCGCGGCAGGTACGGGGAGATCGACTGCCGGGGCCGGCACCACCGGTTCGGCCTCCGCCAGCGGCTCGGCCGGCTGCAGCGGGAGCGGTGCGGGCTGCGCGTCGACCAGCCGCGCTTCGATGGTGTAGCCGTTGCCGGGTGAGGCCGGCGGTGCCACCTGGATGAGTGCGATGAGTGCGCCGTGCAGCGCGAGCGAAATCCACACCGCGGCGAGCGGCCGGTGCAGGCGCGGCGGGATGGACGGTTCTTCGGTCGAAGCGCCGACAGGCGGGGAAGTCATGGAAACAGGCGGGCACGACGCCCGCATCGGGACAAGTACGTTTGAACCGGCCAGCCTGCGGCGCGCGTCGGCCTACAATACGCCACGCTTCTCTTTTCCGGATTCAGCATGAAACAGCTTGTCATCGCGAGCGCCATCTTAGCATCGGCCCTCACCGCTTCCGTCCACGCGCGCGACGTCGAACTGCGCACCGTCTCGATCAAGTCGGCCGACGGCACCGAGGTGCCGGTCGACGTCGCCCACCCGGTCGGCAAGGGCCCCTTCCCGCCGGTGCTGTTCATCCACGCCAAGCGCGGCTACGAAGGCGACGAGCGCGCCCATGTGCGCGAACTCGCTGCCCAGGGTTTCCTCGTCGTCGCGCCCGACTGGCAGACCGGCCGCTTCATCGAGCGCTGGCCTGCCGCGCACAATCCCGAGACCGAGATGGATGTCGAAGCCGGCCTCGACTACCTGAAGTCGCTCCCCAACGCCTGCCAGGGCAAGGTCGGCGTCGTCGGCCTGTCGCGCGGTCCCTACTTCGCGATCCGGCTGGCCGCCAAGCGCGGCCCCGACCTCGCCGCCATCGTCAGCTACTACGGCCACATGCAGAACCCCAACGCGCCCGAACCCGAGCAGTTGTTCAGCATCGCACCCGAAATCGCCAAGCTCAACACCCCCATCCTCTACCTCATCGGCGAGCAGGACTACGAACTGCGCCGCATGAGCGGCGGCCGCGCCTTCTACGCCCTGCTCGAACGCGGCGTGCCGGTCGAATACCAGGTCTACCCGATGGCGCGCCGCGCCTTCGACTTCCGCCCCGACCAGTGGCCGGAAGAGAAGATCGCGACGAAGCACGCGCGCGAACGCGCCAAGGCCTGGCTCATGCAGTGGATGAAGCTCACGCCGCAGATGACGTGCCGCTGAGGAACTTAACCAACGGCAGGCAGATCGTATCCGCGCCCGCTTGCCTCATGCCTGCTGCCATCGGTTTATACTCCACGCCATGCGCCGCCTCGTTGCCCTGATCATCATGCTCGTCGTTCCGCTCCAGTTCGCCTGGGCCGCGGCGGCCAGCCTGCACGGGCACCTGGGCGAGAACGTGGCAACCCTCGGCGTGCATGCCCACAGCCACGACGATCACGCGCACGGGCACGACCACCACGCATCCAGCGACACGGGCAAGAGCCAGAGCGATGACGGACATCACCACGGCGACCACTGCCACCCGGTCTTTTCTTCCCTGATCATGGAACCGAGCCTGTCGCTCGGACTGTGCCTCGCCGGCGGGCCGCGTCCGCACCCGCCCGAAAGCTTCCACTCCCGCACCCCGCCGCTTTTCGACCGTCCCCCGCTCGCACGCGCCTGACTGGCGCGCGCTCAATTAGACCAGCCCGCGCCTGACCGGCGTTCGCACGAATAGAGCCACGCACGCCTGACCGGCGTGCGCTTGTTTCTTGCGGCTTCCTGCCGCGATCTCCCGTCGCACGCCGGTGTTCTTCGTTCCATTGATTCATCACGAGGACAACCATGCGATACACGCTATCCGTATGTCTGCTCGCGCTGCCGCTGGCGGCGTGGGCGCAAGCCCCGCTGACCGAGGCCGAGGCCGTGCGCCTCGGCCTCGGGCGGGCCGATCTGGCCGAGCTTGAGCGCGGCACCGTGGCGGCGGCCGAGGCCGAGGTTCGCGCCGCCGGCCTGATTCCCAACCCCACGCTCGCCTACAGCCGCGAGCGCATGAACGGCTCGCCCGGCTCGGTCGAACAGAGCTGGATGCTCGAACAGACGCTCGATCTGTCCGGCCGGCGCGGCCTGCGACGCGAAGCGGCCGGCCGTCGCGTCGCGGCGGTCGGCGCCGGCAACGCCAGCCGGCAATTGCAACTGGCCGCCGACATCCGCCGCAGCTTCCATGCCGTGCTGCTGCGGCAGGCGACGATCCGGGCGACCGAAACCTGGGCGCAGCGCTTCGCGCGCGTCGAAGGCCTGGTCGACACGCTCGCCCGCGCCGGCGAGGCGTCGGGCTACGACCGCCGCCGGCTGGCACGCGAGCGGCAGACGGCGGAAGCGCGTCTGGCGACCGAGCGCGCCGAACTCGAACGCGACTCGGCGCGCCTGATGGCGCTGACCGGCGTCGTGCAGGCACCCGTCCTGCAGGGCGACCTGCTGCCGCCCGCCCTGCCCGCGCTGGACGCCGCGCTCGAACGGCTTGACCGGCACCCCGAGTTGCAGGCCCTGGCACGCCGCGCCGAAGCGGCGGACCTCGACGGCCGCGCTGCCCAGCGCGGCGCCCTGCCCGAGGTGACGGTGGGCGTCGGCCCGAAGCAGGTCGAGAGCGGCGGCGCCAGGGACACCGGCGTCGCGTTCTCGCTGTCCGTGCCGCTGCCGGTATTCGACCGCCAGCAGGCGGGACGGCAGCGCGCGGCGGCCGAAGCGCAGCAGGCGCGCGCCGAATACCGGCTGGCGAAAGCACGCGCCGAAGGCGAGCTGCGCGGCCTGCACCGCCAGGCCGAGGGCCTGCGCGCCACCGCGGCCGACTACCGCAGCCAGACCTTGATCGCGTCGCCGGAGCTGCTGCGCATCGCGGAAGCCGCCTACCAGGGCGGCGAATCCAGTCTGCTGGAACTGCTCGACGCCTACCGCGGCGCGCTGGAGACGGAAACCACCGCGCTCGAACTTGAAAAGCGGGCGCGCGACGCCCGCATTGAATTTGACCTGTTGACCGGGAGTGTCACTCCATGAACAAGACCCTTATTGCATCCCTGTGTGCCGCCTTCTTCCTGATCGGCTGCAGCGAGGCGGACCATGAGCACGCCGCAGACGGCAGCCATCCCCCCGCAGCCGAAGCCGAGGACGCGCATGGCCATGGCGCCGGCGGCGAGAAGCTCACCCATTTCACCGACCGCACCGAACTGTTCGTCGAGTTCCCGCGCCTGGTCGTGGGCGAGCCATCCGCCTTCGCCGCGCACCTCACCACGCTCGCCGATTTTCGGGCGCTCTCCGCCGCCAGGGTCACAGTTCGCCTCACCGGCGGCGATCAGCCGGATGAGGTGTTCAGCGTCGACAAGGCCAGCCAGCCCGGCATCTTCCGCCCCGAAGTGGCACCGAAGCATGCCGGCGATCGCGAGCTTGCGATCGAGGTCGTCACACCCGAATTCAGCGTGACGCACGAACTCGGCCCCTTCACCGTCTACGCCGACCGCAAGGCCGCCGACGCCGAGCCGGCGCCGCACGACGACGAAGGCATAGCCTTCACCAAGGAGCAGCAGTGGAAGGTGGATTTCGCCACCAGTGAAGTCGTCGTGCGTCCGATCCGCAGCGCAGTCAATGCAACCGGCGTGCTGCGCGCGCGTCCGGACGGCGAGGCGCAGCTCACCGCCACGGCGGCCGGGCAGGTGCAGGCAGCGGGTGCCTTCCCGCGTCTTGGCCAACCGGTGAAGAAAGGCCAGCTGCTCGGGTATCTGGTACCGCGTCTGGGCGGCGAAACCGACCTCGCTACGCTGCGGGCAGCAGCGAACAAGGCCCAGGTCGAGCGCGATCTCGCGCAACAGGAATTGACGCGCATGGAAGCGCTGTACCGCGAAGAAGCAGTGCCTGAGAAACGCGTGCTCGCGGCGCGCGCGGCCGCAGCCCTGGCACGCGCCGAACTCGCCGCAACGCAGCAGCGCCTCGGTCAGTATGGCGGGGCCGGCGGCGGCATCCCGCTGCGCGCGCCGGTGTCCGGCACCCTGGCGGACGTGCGCGTGTCGCCCGGCGCGTTCGCGCAGGAAGGTGCGCTGCTGTTCCATATCGCCGACCGCAGCCGGCTGTGGCTGGAACTGCGCGTGCCGGAATCCGACGCGGCGCGGCTGGCCAGTCCGAGCGGCGCTGCGTTCCGCGTAGCGGGCATGGACAGCAGCGTCGAGATCGTGCCCGGCAGGAACGGCAGGCTCGTCGCCGTCGGCGGCGTGGTCGATGCCACGACACGCACCGTGCCGGTCGTGTTCGAGTTCAGCGCACCCGATCGCAATCTGCCCATCGGCATGGCAGTGCAGGCGCAGGTGTTCGTCAGCGGCGCGCGCGAAGCGGTGGCGATCCCGGCGTCGAGCGTGCTCGACGAAGGCGGCATGAGCGTGGTGTTCGTGATGACCGGCGGTGAATCCTTCGAGCGGAGGCAAGTCAGGCTGGGTGCGCGCGAAGGCGACTGGGTCGAGGTGCTGGAAGGTTTGACGCCGGGCAGCCGCGTCGTCTCGCGCGGCGCCTATCTGGTCAAGCTGGCATCCACCGGCACGGCGCAAATCGGCCACGGCCATGCGCATTAATCGGGGACGCACATCATGATCGGATACATCATCGCGTGGTCGCTGCGCAACAAGCTCTTCGTCGTCGTCGCCGGCGTGCTGCTGCTCGCCTGGGGCGGCTGGCAGGCGTCGAAAACACCGGTGGACGTCTTCCCCGACCTCACCGCGCCGAGTGTGACCGTGGTCACCGAGGCGCACGGCATGGCGCCGACCGACGTCGAGACCCTCGTCACCTTTCCGATCGAGACCGCGCTGAATGGCGCGCCGGACGTGCGCCGGGTGAGATCAAGCACCAAGATCGGCCTGTCGGTCGTCACGGTCGAATTCGAGTGGGGCACCGATCTCTACAAGGCTCGTCAGGTGGTGGCCGAGCGCCTGCAACTGGCGCGCGCGTCGCTGCCGGCCGGCATCCCGGCCCCCGCGATGACGCCGGCGGCCTCCATCATGGGCGAGATCCTGTTCATCGCGCTGGCCTCCGACCAGCACGACGGCATGACGTTGAAGAACACTGCCGAGCAAGTGATCAAGCGGCGCGTGCTCGCGGTGCCGGGCGTGGCAGAGGTGGTGCCGATCGGCGGCGACACGCAGCAGTTCCAGGTGACGCTGGGTCCCGAGCGGCTGGCGGCTTACGGGGTGACCGTGGACCAGGTCGCCGAGGCCTTGCGCGCCGCCAACCAGAACACCTCGGCCGGCTTCATGGTCGAGGGCGGGCAGGAATACCTGATCCAGGGCCTGGGGCGCATCGCCACGCTCGCCGACATCGGTGAGACGGTGGTGGTCAAGCGCGACGATCAGCCGGTGCTGGTGCGCCACGTCGCCGAGGTGGCCATCGGCCCAGCGCCCACGCGCGGCGTCGGTTCGCACAACGGCAAACCGGCGGTGATTCTGGGCATCCAGAAGCAGCCCGGCGCCAACACGCTGGAGCTGACCGACCGTCTCGACGCCATGCTGGAAGAAATACAAACAGGGCTGCCGGCAGGCATGAAGATCGAGCGCCACATCTTCCGCCAGGCCGATTTCATCCGCGTCTCCATCGACAACCTCAACAAGGCGCTGGTCGAAGGGCTGGTGCTGGTGGTGGCCATCGTGTTCGCCTTCCTGCTGTCGGCGCGCGCGACTGCGATCAGCCTCGTCGCCATTCCGCTGTCCTTGGTGGCGGCGGTGCTGGCAATGAAGGCGATGGGCGCGACCATCAACACCATGACGCTGGGCGGCATGGCGATCGCGCTCGGCGCGCTGGTCGACGACGCGATCATCGTCGTGGAGAACATCGTGCGCCGCCTGCGCGAAAGCAAAGCTTCGGCGCAGGCTAACGTGAGCGAAGCGAACGTTAAGCCCGCGGAAGTGGGCGGCCGTAGCCAGAATCGTTCCAAACCTGAGGCGCAGCAGGCCAACACGCTGCATCTGGTGTACGCGGCCACGCGCGAGATCCAGGGCTCGATCGTGTTCGCCACGCTCATCATCATGCTGGTGTTCCTGCCGCTGTTCTTCCTCTCCGGCGTCGAAGGCCGGCTGATGGCGCCGCTGGGGCTGGCTTACGTGGTGTCGCTGGCCGCCTCGCTGGTGGTGGCGATCACGGTGACGCCGGTGCTGGCGGCGCTGCTGCTCCCCAACTCGAAGATGGTGCGCGAAAGCATCGAGCCGCGCTTCATCCACGGCCTCAAGGCCGGCTACCGGCGCGTGCTCGACGCGACCCTGATGCACTGGCGGACGGTGGCGGGAATCAGCATTGCCGCGCTGGTCGCCGCGCTGGTCGCGCTTGGCTTCGCCGGCCGCGCCTTCCTGCCCGACTTCAACGAAGGCAGTTTGACCGTGAGCACGGCAACCCTCCCGGGCACCGCGCTGGAGGAGTCGGATCGTCTGGGGCAGATGGCGGAAACCATCCTGCTGTCGCATCCCGAGGTGGTCGCCACCGCGCGCCGCACCGGCCGGGCCTCGGGCGACCCGCACGCGCTGGACATCTCGGCATCCGAGATCGAAGTCACGCTGAAGATGGGCGCGCGCAGCAAGGAAGACTTCCTCGCCGCGCTGCGCGCGGATCTCGCCAGCGTGCCCGGCACGCAGATCGTCGTGGGCCAGCCGATCTCGCACCGCATCGACCACATGCTGTCGGGCAGCCGCTCAAATATCGCGGTGAAGATTTTTGGTCCCGACCTCGACGAACTGCGCCGACTGACCGCAAGCGTGAAGTCCGTCGTGCAGGAGATTCCGGGCACGGTCGATGTCACCGACGAGCAGCAGACCGACATTCCCTTTCTCACCATCCGCTTCGACCGCGCCGCACTGGCGCAATATGGACTTTCCATGCGCGAGGTGTCGGAGGCGATCGAAGTCGCGTTCTCTGGCATGCCGGTCGACCGCGTGCAGCAGGGGCAGGCGAGCTTCGACCTGGTGCTGCGCTTCGACCCGTCGACGCGCGCCAGCATCGACGCGGTGCGCGCGACGCTGATCACCACCGCCGACGGCGCGCGGCTGCCGCTTTCCGCACTGGCCGACATCCGCAACGACCGCGCGCCCTACTCGATCAGCCGCGAGAACGTGCAGCGCAAGATGGTGGTGATGGCCAACGTCGCCGGGCGCGACCTCGCCAGCGTGGTGACCGACATCCGCACGCAGGTGGCGGCAGGCGTCACGCTGCCGGCCGGCTACCACATCGAGTACGGTGGCCAGTTCGAGAGCGCTGAAGCGGCCTCGCGCACGCTGCTGATCCTCGGCGCTGCGGTGACGGTGGGCATTTTCCTGCTGCTGTTCGTTGCCTTCGGCAGCGCGCGCGACGCCTCCCTGGTCATGCTCAACCTGCCGCTTGCCCTGATCGGCGGCGTGGCGGGCGTGTTCGCCAGCGGCGGCGTGCTGTCGGTGGCGTCGATCATCGGCTTCATCACGCTGTTCGGCATCGCCACGCGCAACGGGGTGATGTTGATCTCGCACATCCACCACCTGGTGGAGCACGATGGCGTGCGTGACGCGGCCGAAGCGGTGAAGCGCGGCGCCGAGGAACGGCTGGTGCCGATCCTGATGACCGCGCTCGCATCCGGCCTCGCACTGGTGCCGCTGACGCTCGCGGCCGGCCAGCCGGGCAGCGAAATCCAGGCGCCGATGGCTGTCGTCATCCTGTGCGGCCTGTTGAGCTCGACGGTGCTGAACATGATCGTCGTGCCCGCGCTTTATCTGCGCTTCGGCTCGGTCCACCGCATGCTGGCGCACCCCGATACGCCGCATCGCCGCGCGATCGAAGGCATCAACCCCGCATGAACGTTCAACCTGCATAGGAAGCAACCATGAAATCGAATCTTATTTATCTCCTCGCCGCGGCATCGGCCGCCGCAACCCTCAATGCGGTACCCGCCTTGGCGGGCGCCGGCCACGATCACGGGCCGAAATATGGCGGCGTGGTGCGCGAAGTCAACGACATCGCCTACGAACTGGTCGCCCAGCCGGATTCGCTGACCCTGTACGTCAGCGACCACGGCAAGCCTGTCACGACCCAGGGCGCGACAGCTGAGGCCGTGCTCTACGCCAGTAGCGGGAAGACTACGGTCAAGCTTGCACCCGCCGGCGAGAACCGCATGCTTGCCAAGGGCACGTTCAAGGTCGGCGTCGGCGTGCGCGTGATCGTCATCACGACCTTGTCCGGCCGGCCTCCAGCCAAGGCCACGTTTAATCTCAAGTGAGCGTGAATCGGGCGGAGGCGCGCCCCGTTTTGATTCCGTTTTAGCGCCTCGTGCACCATGTGCGCGCATCGCGACGACGGCCCCCGAGGCGCGCGATTCACGCAAGCCATTGATCGGCAAAGACTCCATGATCTGGCACGCCCCCTGCTAAGCAATAACTGAGTATCCAAACCGCAAGGCCAGGTTGCTCAGGCAGTCTCCTCCGACTTCGCGGCCTCTTCGGAGGCCGCTTTTTTTTTAGGGAGATGCCAGGCAATGAAACGGACACACCATGAAAGTACTGATTGTTGAAAACCAGCCCGAGCGGCTGGCGATGCTGGTGCCGGCGCTGGAAGCGGCCGGCTGCGTGGTCGCCGCCACGCTCAATTCGGCGCGCAGTCTCGACGCGCAGGTGCAGGCGCTGCGGCCGGACGTGGTGATCATCGCGCAGGACTCGCCCGACCGCGACACGCTCGAGCACGTCTGCGTGGCGAACCAGGACTGCCCGCGCCCGATCGTGATGTTCACCGGCGACGGCAGTCCGGAAGCGATCCGCGCGGCGACGCAGGCGGGCGTGACGTCCTATGTCGTCGACGGCCTCGACCCGGCGCGCCTGCGTCCCATCCTCGACGTCGCCATTTCGCGCTTCGAGGCCTTCCAGGCGCTGCACGACCAGCTCGAGCAGACCCGGCTCGAACTCTCCGAGCGCAAGCTCGTCGACCAGGCCAAGGCCGCGCTCATCAAGCAGACCGGCGCCTCGGAGCCGGAGGTGTATCGCGAGATGCGGCGCGCGGCGATGGACCGCGGCATGAAGCTCGCCGACATCGCGCGGCAGATCCTGCAGAAGCCGCTGAGCTGAGGCTCCCGCAAGCCACATCCCCCGTCATGCCGGCAACCGCCGGAATCCCGTCCCCCTCAATCACCGCGCAGCGATCCAAACCGGATGTCGTCCCGCCTGCGCGGGGTAAATTTGATCCGCTGGATTACGGCTTCCGCCGGAATGACGGGCTAAGGAAGCGCAACGCAGCCACGACATGGTGCACGGCGCACCGATTGCGCACACGAACGGTGCGCCGCGCAGCTTGGCCGCAGCGGCGCGCCGCACTGCCTCCCCCACGAAACCCTTGCCCCCATTGAAGTTTCGATAGCTGGCACAGCCGTTGCTAAATCCAGACTGAACCGTCGCAACGATGCGTCGTTCAGCATCACTGTGAAATTTTTTGCAACCGGACAATGGCGTCCGCCCTCGCAGGCGACGCCTTTTCTTTTTTGGAGCCCACCATGAGCGACACCCAGGACACCCCCGTCTTGCAGGACCCGAGCAAGCGCGATTTCATCAAGAAGACCACCACCCTGTCGGCCGCCGCCGCGCTCATGGCGATGGTGCCGCCAGGCGTGCGCAGCGGCGCCTGGGCCGCCGGCTCCGACGCCCCCGAGAAGCCCAACCTCAACGTCGGCTTCATCCCGCTAACCGACTGCGCGTCGGTGGTGATGGCCTCGGTGAAGGGCTTCGACAAGAAATACGGCCTCACCATCACGCCGACCAAGGAAGCCTCGTGGGCGGCGGTGCGCGACAAGCTGGTGAACGGCGAGCTCGACGCGGCCCACGTGCTGTACGGCCTGGTCTACGGCGTGCAGATGGGCATCGGCGGACCGAAGAAGGACATGGCGGTGTTGGCAAGCCTCAACCACAACGGCCAGGCGATCACGCTCTCCAACCAGTTGAAGGCCAAGGGCGTGACCGACGGCGCCTCGCTCGCCAAGTTGGTCGCCGCCGAGCCGAAGGAATACACCTTCGCCCAGACCTTCCCCACCGGCACCCACGCGATGTGGATCTACTACTGGCTCGCGACCTACGGCGTGAACCCCTTCACCCAGGCCAAGGTGATCACCGTGCCGCCGCCGCAGATGGTCGCCAACATGCGCGTCGACAACATGGACGGCTTCTGCGTCGGCGAACCGTGGAACGCGCGTGCGATCCGCGACAACATCGGCTTCACCGCCGCGACCACGCAAGACATCTGGAAGGACCACCCGGAGAAGGTGCTCGGCACCACTGCCGAATTCGTGCAGAAGTACCCGAATACCGCGCGCGCCATGGTCGCGGCGATCCTCGACGCGTCGAAATACATCGACGACATGAAGAACCGCTCGGAAGTCGCCAAGATCATCTCGGCCAAGTCCTACGTCAACACCGACTTCGACTCGATCGAGGACCGCATGCTCGGCCAGTACGACAACGGCATCGGCAAGAAGTGGAGCGACCCCAACTACATGAAGTTCTACAACGGCGGCATGGTCGGCTTCCCCTACCTGTCGGACGGCATGTGGTTCCTCACCCAGCACAAGCGCTGGGGCCTGTTGAAGGAGCACCCGGACTACATCGCGGTGGCGAAGAAGGTCAACCGCATCGACGTCTACAAGGACGCCGCGGCGATGACCAAGACGCCGCTGCCGAAGTCCGACATGCGCACGTCCAAGCTCATCGACGGCGTGGTGTGGGACGGCAAGAACCCCAAGGCCTACGCCGACGGCTTCAAGATCAAGGCCTGAGGATGAACCGTGCCCCGGCCATGCCGGGGCAACAGGAGGAATGACATGAACGCAGTCACATTGAACGACCGAAGTCTGTCCGAAGTCATGGCAGCGCCGGAAACCGAAACGCTCGCGGCCGCGAACGAGCCCGCGCTGCCCCCGCGGCGCACGCCGCTGTTCGAAACCGAAGGCGGCAAGCGCTTCCTCGAGGGCGTGGCGGCTTTCTTCAAGGCCACCATCCCGCCCATCCTGGGCATGGCGCTGTTCGTCGCGCTGTGGGCGATCATCGCCAACACCGGCGGCAAGATCCCCGGCCCGGCCGAAACCTGGACGGCGGCGGTCGAGCTGTTTTCCGACCCGTTCTACGACAACGGCCCCAACGACCAGGGCATCGGCTGGAACATCCTCAACTCGCTGTACCGCGTCGGCATCGGCTTCGGCCTGGCTGCCGCCGTCGGCATTCCGCTCGGCTTCATGATCGGGCGCTTCGCCTTCCTCAACCAGATGCTCTCGCCCATCATCAGCATCCTGCGCCCGGTTTCCCCGCTCGCCTGGCTGCCGATCGGCCTGCTGGTGCTGCAGAAGGCCGAGCCGGCGTCGATCTGGGTGATCTTCATCTCCAGCATCTGGCCGATGGTGCTGAACACCGCCGCCGGCGTGCAGCGCATCCCGCAGGACTACATGAACGTCGCGCGCGTGCTCAACCTGTCGGAGCTCAAGGTCTTCACCAAGATCCTGTTCCCGGCGGTGCTGCCCTACGTGCTCACCGGCGTGCGCCTGGCCATCGGCGTCGCCTGGCTCGTCATCGTCGCCGCGGAAATGCTCACCGGCGGCGTCGGCATCGGCTTCTGGGTGTGGGACGAGTGGAACAACCTCAACGTCGCCCACATCATCATTGCCATCTTCGTCGTCGGCATCGTCGGGCTGCTGCTGGAGCAGGGGCTGATGCTGATTGCGAAACGGTTTAGTTACGAGTAACAGGGGCTAGGAGCTAGGGACTAGGAACTAGGGAATGAGGCGCGGCGAAGCCGCACCGCCCCTAGCCCCTAAATCCTAGCCCCTAGATCCTAACCAAGGAGTCAAACATGCAATCCTACGTCCAGATCGAAAACGCCGGCATGACCTTCCACACCAAGAATGGCAAGTTCACCGCGCTCACCGGCATCGACCTCCACATCGACCAGGGCCAGTTCGTCGCGCTGATCGGCCACTCCGGCTGCGGCAAGTCGACGCTGCTCAACCTCGTCGCCGGCCTGCTCGACGCCACCGACGGCGTGCTGCTGCTCGCCAACAAGGAAATCAAGGGGCCCGGCCCCGAGCGCGGGGTGGTGTTCCAGAACCACTCGCTGCTGCCCTGGCTTACTTCCTTCGAGAACGTCTACCTTGCCGTGGAAAAAGTCTTCGGCGGCAGCGAATCGAAAAAGCAGCTGAAGGCGCGCACCGCCGCCGCGCTCGAACTCGTCGGCCTCACCCACGCCGCCGGCAAGCTGCCCGGCGAAATCTCCGGCGGCATGAAGCAGCGCGTCGGCATCGCCCGCGCGCTGGCGATGGAACCGAAAGTGCTGCTGATGGACGAACCGTTCGGCGCGCTCGACGCGCTCACCCGCGCCCACCTGCAGGACGAGCTGATGAAGATCGTCGCCGCGACGAAGAGCACGGTCATCATGGTCACCCACGACGTCGACGAGGCGGTGCTGCTGTCCGACCGCATCGTGATGATGACCAACGGCCCGGCCGCGACCATCGGCGAAGTGCTGGACGTGGACCTGCCACGCCCGCGCGACCGCCTGCAGCTCGCGCACGAGCCGAAGTACCACGCACTGCGCAGCCGTGTGCTCGAATTCCTCTACAGCCGGCAGATGCGGCCGAAGGAAGCCGCCTGAGGCTCAGCCGAGCGGCGCCAAGCCCGGCCCCGGCCGGATCTTGCGCGCGGTGACGACCTGAAAGCTGCGGAAGCGCCGCGGCAACACCGCGAAGACCACGCGCGCCAGCATCCCCCGCTTGCCGGGCCGGTAGTGGTAGTGCGCGAAGTCCACACGCTCGATCGCAAACCCGCTCGCTTCGAGAAAGCGCCGCACTTCGGCCGGTGCGTATTCGCGCACGTGGCCCATGTGGCCGACCGTGCGCAGCTTGGAGAATTCCGACAGCCCGTCGGTGATGCCGCGCCCGGCGAGAAAGCGCGCGATGTTCTGCGCCGAGTAGAGATTGGGCGTGGTCAGCAGCAGCGTGCCGCCCGGCGTCAGCACGCGGTTGAGCTCGGAGAGCACGAACTGCGGGTCGACGCGCAGATGCTCGAAGGTCTCGGCGAACAACACGGTGGAAAAGTGCGCGTCGGCGAGCGGCAGGGGCGCGCGCTCGATGTCGCAGCGGCGCACATCGAGCCCGAACGCGTCGATCGTCGCCTGCGCGCGCTCTGGCGCGACATCGACGCCGACCACCGGCACGCCGCACAGCGCCAGCAACGCGGTGGCGTGGCACGGCACCGATCCCACTTCCAGCACCGGGCCGTCGCCCATCGTTCCCAGCACGCGCAGCGCATCGCTGCGATAGCGCGCGCGGTGCGCCCGATAGTAGGGAAAGTAATCCGAGTCGCGCAGGCGCGCATCCAGCGCACCCAGCGCGTCGTCGACAGGCATCATGGGCGATTCGGCAGGGTCACGATGCGCGCAGTGTACCCGTCCCGTCGCGCGCGAAGGCATTGAATAAATCCAGACGCCGACTACGCTGATTCAGGTCGGCAGCACGCGGTATTGGCGATGAGGGAAGCCGGCACACCACGCAAACGCACACGAGGACAAACCCATGTCGAACATGCTTCTGCTCGGCACGCGCAAGGGCACCGTCATTTTTGACCGGTCGAATGCCGGCTGGGCTCCGCGGCCCATCGAACACCCGGGCATTCCCGTGTGCTACGCGGCGCGCGACCCGCGCGACGGCACCCTGTGGGCGTCGCTCGATCACGGCCACTGGGGGCCCAAGCTGTCGCGCTCGCGCGATGGCGGCGCCACCTGGGAAGACGTGCTGTCGCTGAAGTATCCCGAAGGCGCGCGCCACATCGTCCAATACCTGCCGACGCCGGATTTCGACCCGGCCGCACCCGCGGGGCAGCCCGAGTACAGGGACGCAACCGTGCTCAAGATCTGGACACTGGCGTTCGGCAGCGCCGACCAGCCCGGCCGGCTGTACGCCGGCACCATTCCCGGCGGCCTCTTCGTCAGCGACGACGGCGGCGACACCTGGGCACTCAACCGCCCGCTGTGGAACCATGAAAGCCGCGGCGGCGACCTCTTCGCCGGCGAAGCGACCAGCGAAACGCGCTGGGGCGGCACGCCGGCCAGCATCGACTACGGCGTGTTCGAGCCCGGCATCCATTCCATCGTCGTCGACCCGCGCGATCCCCGGCATCTGCACGTCGCGGTGTCGTCCGCCGGCGTGCTGGAAACCACCGACGGCGGCCAGACCTGGAGCGGGCGCAATCGCGGCCTGCTGAACGACTACATGCCCGACCCCGAAGCGGAATGGGGGCACGACCCGCATTGTGTCGCCGGCTGTCCGGCACAGCCGGCGCATCTGTGGCAGCAGAACCACTGCGGCGTGTTCTACAGCGACGACGGCGCGGCGACCTGGAAGAAAGTCAGCCTGCCCGACGCCGGCGTGCATTTCGGCTTCCCCATCGCCGTCGACGCGCACGACGGCCGCACCGCCTGGGTCGTCCCCGCCCGCGCCGACTCGGAACGCATGGCCATCGGCGGCGGCGTGTGCGTCGCGCGCACCACCGACGGCGGACAATCGTGGCAAACCTTCCGCAGCGGCCTGCCGCAGGAAAACGCCTACGACATCGTGCTGCGGCACGCCCTCGACATTTCCGGCGACCGCCTGTGCTTCGGCAGCACCACCGGCAACGTCTACCTCTCGGAAGACCGCGGCGAAACCTGGCAATGCCTCGGCCATCACTTCCCCCCGGTGTACTCGGTCCGCTTCGGCTGAACGCCATGCCCACGGTGGAAATGACCCGGCATCTGTACCGCTACTTTCCGGAGCTGGAAAACCGCACGATCCAGGTGCCGGCCGGCTCGGTCGCCGACGTCCTGCGCGCGGTCGACACACTCGCCCCGGGATTCTCCGATTACGTGCTCGACGAACGCGGCGCGCTGCGCCGGCACGTCATCATCAGCGTCAACGACACCGTCGTCGTCGACCGCAAAACTCTTTCCGACCGCGTGCCGGAGGGTGCGACCCTCTACATTTTTCAGGCTTTGAGTGGGGGGTAGGTGCGGGGCAGCCAGCGCTGCGTGCGCCCGCAGGGTTTCCGGACTGGGCTGGCGTTTGAATTCGAGTTGAGGTGGAGATTGGCGGGCCGAAATTCGGCCTTTTCAGCCCCCCAGCCCCGATCCGCCGAGCGTCCGCTCCTCAGCCGATAGCCGCCCTCTACACATCCATCTGCTCGGCAATTTCCAGCGCATCATCCACCTCGATCCCGAGGTAGCGCACCGTGCTCTCAAGCTTGCTGTGCCCCAACAGAATCTGGACAGCACGAAGATTCTTTGTGCGCCGATAGATGAGCGTGGCCTTGGTCCTGCGAAGGGTATGCGTGCCGTAGGCTGAAGGGTCGAGGCCGATCGACGCCACCCAATGGTCGACGATCCGGGCATATTGCCGCGTCGAGAGGTGGGGCGACGCATGCACCCGGCTGGGAAAAAGATACTGCACGGATGTCAGTTGGGCCTCGGCTATCCAGGCCGCAATGGCATCACGGGTCTGCTCCGTGATCTCGAATTGGACCGGACGCTGGGTCTTGTGCTGCATGACGGCCGCCCGGGGCGCAACCATGCTTCCGTGCACAACATCCATGACGCGAAGCGCCACCAGATCGCAGCCGCGCAACTTGCTGTCGATCGCCAGGTTGAACAGCGCCAGTTCCCGTGTCTGTCGGGACACCTGCAGATTGGCGCGAATCGCCCAGATTTCCTTCAACTTAAGTGGCGGTTTCTGGCCGGTCAGCCTACCCTTGTTCCAGGGAACGTGGCCGCGAACAGTATTGGCAATGGCATCCATGATGAGCTCCTTGAGGTGTGAAGGGAGCTTCAGTCATAGGCACTTCCTGGTCCGCCAGACGAGTGTGGTGGCCATCCACGCAGAAACATCTAGGCTATTGACGGACCAGAAAGCGCTCAGGTAGATTCTGGCCCACATACAGGCCCGCGCAACGCACGCGAGCCGACCTTGCGGAATAAAAAACAATCTAAAGCAACCCGTAAGGGGAGGGGGAACCATGTTCAATGGGATGCGTTCGTGCGCGCAAGGCGTGCGTGAGTTAAACCTAGAAGCCGTTCCTACTCAAAAAACATTGTTGGCCCCGTTTCTGGCGATGCTTTTGGTGTCGCTGGCGCTGTCTTTATTCACCACGAACGCTTTTGCAGTTAAGGCGCCCTTTGCTTACGCGTACGGAGCTGCACCAGGGAGGACTTACCATACCGACCCATACCCGACGCCTGAGCAAGCCTGTGCCGCTTGGGGTGGCGTAATTATCAACCAAACTCAAACCTTCACTTGGTCTAATGTTACGGGCCTTAATGCCAATGGATACTGCCTTGGTTATGGTCCGCAAACCGCACCTAAAAGATGCTACAAAGCTTCCGCAGGGACTACCGGGCCTGTGCTGCTTTTTCAGTACTGTCATGGCGAGAGACCCTCTGGCACATATCCCAACATGACATGCACTGTGTGTCCACAAGGTGCATTCCAAGCAGGTAATGAATGTGTATACGGTGCCCCGCCACCGGATGTGAAAGACCTTGGCGCGCCGCGCTGTGATAAAGCTGGGCCAATAGCAGTCGGCAACCCGATTCACTCGGGTACAGGGATCAAGTTTCAGACCGAGCAGGATTTTCTTGCTACCGGTATTGGCTTTCAGCGTTACTACAATAATTCCACTGCGGTTCAACCTTCATACCTTGGAAAACGCTGGCGAGGAAGTTTTGATCGATCAATTTCCACGTTCACCACGCCTACTGTCGTGTCGGCTTCTCGGTCGGATGGGAAGGCCTACATATATAGCCGCAATAGCTTAGGAGTTTGGGTGGCCGACGCCGACGTCGCTGATCGCCTCACCGAACTCAAAGACGTTAATGGTGTTCGTACCGGCTGGCAGTACACCGTCGCCGCCGACGACTCTGTCGAAGCCTACAATGCTGCGGGCAAGCTCCTGACCATCACCGACCGCACCGGCCGAACCCAAACTCTCACCTACGACCTACCGCTTGCTTCCGGCGGCGACGACGACCCCAAAACCCTCGACGTCGTCACCGACGACACCGGCCGTCAGCTCGTCTTCACCTACGACGCCTACAAGCGCATCGCCACCGTCACCGACCCCGCCGGCGGTGTCATTTCCTACGGCTACGACGCACAGAACAACCTCGTCTCCGTCACCTACCCTGACGGCCGCAGCAAGACCTACCACTACAACGAACCCGAGCACACCTCGGGTGCCGACCTGCCGCATGCGCTCACCGGCATCACTGACGAGAACGGCGACCGCTACGCCACCTACCAGTACCAGGCCGACGGCAAGGCGATTTCCACCGGCCACGCCAACGGCGCCGACCTGCATACGCTGACCTACGGGACCAATAGCACCACCGTCACTGACCCCCTCGGCACCCAGCGCACCCACAACTTCACTACCATCCTCGGCGTCGTCAAGAGTACCGGCCAGTCCCAGCCCGGCGGTTCCGGCTGCGGCCCCGCGTCTTCGGCCGTCACCTACGACGCCAACGGCAACGTTGCCTCGCGTGCCGACTACAACGGCAACAAGACCTGCTACGCCTACGACCTCACGCGCAACCTCGAAACCACGCGTGTCGAAGGTCTGGCGTCCGGCACCGCCTGCCCGGCCACGCTTGCCACCTACACCCCAGCGCCCAACACCGCCCAGCGCAAGATCCTCACCCAGTGGGACAGCCGCTTCCGCCTGCCCACCCGGATCACCGAAGCCGGCCGTGAGACCACCACCGCTTACGACGACCGCGGCAACGTCACGTCTCACAGCATCAAGGACACCGTCACCGGCCAGACGCGGACATGGACCACCACCTACACCTACCACGCCACCGTGCCCGGCGTCCTCGTCCAGAAAGTCGACATCGGCCCGCGCACGGACGTCGCGGACCTCACTACCACCGACTACTACGCCCCGGACGAGAATTGCCTCGGCGGTTATTTCGGTTGCCGCGCCCAGGTGCGGCAGATCACCAACGCACTCGGCCATGTCACCCGCTACGACGACTACGACGCCACGGGCCACGTCACCCGCATCACCGACCCCAACGGCCTGGTGACGACCTTCACCTACACCCCGCGCGGCTGGCTCGAAACGCGCACCGTCGGCGGCGAAGTTACCCGGCTCGATTACGACGGGGTGGGACAGGTCACCAAGGTTACCCGTCCCGATGGCAGCCACGTCGGCTTCGAGTACGATGCGGCGCATCGCCTCACAGCCATCGTCGACCAGGACGGCAACCGCCTCGTCTACACCCTCGACAATGCCGGCAACCGCATCCGGGAAGACATCGCTGGTCCCGGCGGCAGCCCCGTTTACTACACGCACAGCCGCAGCTTCGATGCGCTCGGCCGCCTGTGGCAGGACATCGGCGCCTACAACCAGACCGTCACCTATGAGTACGACGCCCAGGGCAACATGAAGCAGATCGACGGCGCCCGCAGCGACGTCACCGACGTGACGCAACACAGCTACGACGCCCTCGACCGCCTGATCCAGACGCTCAACGCCGACGGTGGCATCGTCCAGATCAAGCCCGACGCCCTCGACCAGATCACCCAGGTCGTCGACCCTGCCAGCCAGGCCACCACCCACACCGTCAATGCGTTGGGGGACACCTTGCAGACTGTCAGCGCCGACACCGGCACCACCGTGCGCACCTACGACACCGGCGGCAACCTCAAGACCGAGAAGGACGCGCGCAACGTCACCGTCACCTACACCTATGACGCGCTGAACCGCCTGACCAAGAAGCAGAGCAACCAGTCCGGCAGCCCCATCTATCAGTACACCTACGACACCTGCGTCAACGGCATCGGCCGCCTGTGCGGCAGCCTGCGCAACAGCGTGGCCAACGTCAGCTTCAGCTACGACGCGCTCGGCCGCGTGGCCAGCCGCAACGACGCCGACGGCGTCAACGCCACCACCGCCTACACGTACCGCCCCGGCGGCCAGCTCGCCAACCTGACCTATCCCTCCGGCCGCAGCGTCGCCTACAGCTACGATGCCCAGGGCAGGATCAGCCAGGTCAGCACCCAGCCCGCAGGCGGCGTGCCCGTCACCGTGCTGGCGCAGAACTTCGTCTACGGCACCCCCTTCGCCGGGCCGCAGCGCTTCCAGTACGGCAACGGCACCGGCTTTGCCCAGACGCTCGACCAGGACTACCGTCCCATCGCCGCCGTCGACGGCCCTCGCAGCAAGGCCCTCGGCTACGATGCGGCTGGAAACATCGCCAGCGTCACCGACGCTAGCACCGCCGTCGTCAGCTACAGCTACGACGCCACCGGCCGGCTCACCGGCGCCATCGACAGCGCCCTGGGCAGCTTCGGCCCCCTCGGCTACAGCTACGATGCAAACGGCAACCGCCTCGTCGAGACCCGCAACGCCAGCAACCTGCCCTACGTCTACAACCCGGCCGGCAGCAACTGGCTGTACCAGAAGGGCAGCGAAACCCGCAGCAAGACCGCCAGCGGCAACACCGCCAGCATCGACGGGCTCGCCAGCTTCACCTACGACGGCTTCAACCGCTTGGCCACCGCCCAAACAGCCGCCGAGACCACCACCTATCTCTACAACGCCTTCGGCGAACGGATGAAGAAGTCCAACCAGTTCGGACTCTCCACCGTCTTCCACTACGGCCCCAACGGCGAGCTGCTGTGGGAAAAGGATGCCAACGGCAACACCAAGGCTTATGTCTGGCTGGACGGAAGACCGCTGGCGCGGATCGACAACGATGCCAGCATCTACTATTACCACGTCGATCATCTGGGTACGCCGCAGGCGATGACGAACAGCACGGGTGCGGTGGTGTGGCAGGCGGACTACGAGCCGTTCGGCAAGGCGACGGTGAAGGTCGCAACGGTGGAGAACAACCTGCGGTTCACGGGGCAGTACTTTGATCGGGAGACCAACCTCCACTACAACTACTTCAGGGATTACGATCCGAGTACCGGACGGTATGTGGAAGCCGATCCGATTGGGTTGGATGGCGGGCTGAATATCTATGCCTATGCCAACCAGAATCCGATGATGTTCGTTGATCCGCTTGGTATGGAAAGTAGCCGACCGGGCGGGGCATCTATCTGGGATCTCTTGATGCGAGGGAAAAATCGCGGTGGGAAGCTCAAATGCCACAAGACGAAACCCACATATCAGACCTGTAAGGCTTGTTGCCAGGCGAAAGCACAGAGCGGAAATTATCTGGAAATCGGAACGGACTGTGAAGCGGACTGCGATGCAACTCCCTATCCTGATAATCCAATTTGCCCAACGGAGAAAAAATGAGCGCTTTGAACAAGAAGATGGCCGTTCTTATTGGTATGGTCCTGTTGGGAATGCTGGTGTCGGCAGGTGTGGGCTATCAACTTGCGGCATCGAGATTTGAACGTGCAATTGGCGAGCAGGAACTTGTTAGCCTTGATCGGCTAGTCGCCGTTCGTGCGTATGTGGACAAGAATGATGATGAACGCGCCAAAGGAATGCTGGATGCCAACATGGACCGGCATCTGACCAGCGTGCGTAAGTATTTTCGCGCTGCCGACGAACAGCAGCGTGCATATGAATTACGAGTAGTGCGTAGGGTGAGGGACCTTTGGACGGCGCGCCCTCCTTTCCAGGGTGCTGAGTTTGCTGCTCTCAAGAGCGAAACTGAGTGGGTTGAAATGCGACGAGAGAACGATCAGTTCATAGAGTTGCGATAATGCGAACAGGGTGATAAGCAACGAACAATAGGGGGCAGACTGAGCTAACCCGGGTTTCGGGCCTGTCCTGAATTTTGTGTAAACGGACCTTTGGCAGGAAACTGCCGCCTAGTCCGGAGACACAATGAGCACCAAGAAACACTGGGCGCGATAAGGGGTCAGCTTCGCAATAAAAAATGGAGTGCTAAACTTCCTACGCATTCGTTCACCGGAGTCAGCCATGCAATCAGCCAAGCAGGAGGTCGCCGCACTGTTGGAGCGGTTGCCTGAGGGGAGTTCGCTGGAAGACGTGCAATACCACCTCTACGTTATCGAAAAAATCCGCCGCGGGCTGGAGCGCGCGCAGTCCGAAGGAACATTGTCCCAGACGCAGGCAGAAGCGCGGCTGGATAAATGGCTGACCAAGTCGTAGCCTGGTCGCCCGAGGCGCTGGAGGATGTCGAGGCCATTGCGGCCTACATCGCGCGCGACTCGGTTTTTTATGCGGGCGCGGTTGTCGAGAAGTTCCTCTCGGTTGCTGCGGGCCTGTGCCAGTTTCCCGAGTTGGGACGGGTCGTGCCCGAACTGAACCAGCCGGACCTGCGCGAGCGCTTTGTGTACAGCTATCGGCTGATCTACCGCATCGAGCACGAGCGCATCGTGGTGGTCGCCGTCATCCATGGCAGGCGGATTCTGGATGAGGCAATGGCCGAGCGAACCCAGGAATGACATGCGCCTCGATTCAGTATCGGCTTGAATTGCCCGCTAGAGCAGGATTCCGCACACAGGCTATAAAGAGTGATCTTCGTTCCTGCTGAAAGGAGATCATGATGAGTGCCAACCTGAATGAGGTAATGCTGCACCTGGACGAGTCGCTGGATGAGGACGCGCTGGGCCGGCTCGAGGAGGGGGTTCGCCAGGACGCGGGAGTGGTTTCGGTGGGGCACAATCCGGACAACGCCCACATGATCATGGTGGTCTACGATTCGGAAGCCACGCGGGCGTCGACGCTGCTGCATGCGTTCCAGGCGCGCGGCCTGCATGCGCAAATCGTGGGCTTATGATTTTTCTCTGAAATACCGGGCGCCCTTTCCGGACGCCATGAAAAAGGCCGGGTCTCCCCGGCCTTTCTTTTTTGCGATCCGCTACTGCCTACGCCGCCTGCACCGGAATCTCGTGGCGCTGTTCGACGATGCGGTTGGCCGCGTCGACGTACACCAGCTCCGGCTCGTAGCGCGCCAGTTCGATCTCGTTGTAGGTCGCGTAGGTGGCGATGATGACGAGGTCGCCCGGATTCGTTAAAGGGGTCAGCTTCGGTTTTCTGACTGACCGTTGTGAATTCAGTAGCCGACTGCGCGATAGGATTCATCAAAGTCCGCTTTGGCCGAGCAAGAGACCTCCAAGATGGTGAAACCGGGCTGCCCGCACCTGCCCGAATGTCACGACTCACCGCCTGCGCACCGCGCAGGCGCACAGGGTGTTGAACGAATCAATACAGCGGCTCAGGCCGCGACCCGCTCCAGCGTCGACAGGTCCAGCCACACGCGCCCGCCTTCGATCTTGACCGGGAATTCGCGTGTGCAGCCTTCGTCGGGCGCCACGGCGCAGCCGGAATCGAGTTCGATGTTCCAGGCGTGCAGCGGGCAGGTGACCTTCTTGCCGTGCACGATGCCCTGCGACAGCGGACCGCCCTTGTGCGGGCAGCGGTCTTCCAGCGCAAAGACTTCGTCTTCGGCGGTGCGGAATACGGCGATGTCGAGGCTGCCATGCCGCACCACGCGCGCGCCCAGCTTGGGGATGGCGTTCACATCCAGGATGTCGGTCCATTGGTTCATGTCGGCTCCTTAGGCGGCGACGGTTTCGAATTCATGCTTGAGCTTGCCTTCCTTGGCGCGCTCGACCCACGGGTCCTTCTCGACCGAGAGCGCGAACAGCAGGCGCTCGTACAGCGCGCGCCGGCCTTCGTGGTCGTCGAGGATTTTCTTCTTCACGTAGTCGAGGCCGACGCGCTCCAGGTAGTGCACGGTGCGGTCGAGGTAACGCGCCTCTTCCCGGTACAGTTGCAGGAAGGCGCCGGAATATTCGAGCACTTCGTCGGTCGTCTTCACCTTGACGAGGAACTGCGCGACCTCGGTCTTGATGCCGCCGTTGCCGCCGATATAGATCTCCCAGCCGGAGTCGACGCCGATGATGCCGACGTCCTTGATCGCGACTTCGGCGCAGTTGCGCGGGCAACCGGACACCGCGAGCTTGACCTTGTGCGGCGCCCACATCTTGAAGAACACCTTTTCCAGGTCGATGCCCATCTGGGTCGAATCCTGGGTGCCGAAGCGGCACCACTCGCTGCCGACGCAGGTCTTCACCGTGCGCAGGGCCTTGCCGTACGCGTGCCCCGAGGGCATGTCGAGTTCGGCCCACACTTTCGGCAGGTCTTCCTTCTTCACGCCCAGGAGATCGATGCGCTGGCCGCCGGTGACCTTCACCGTGGGGATGGCGTACTTCTCGGCGACCTCGGCGATGCGCTTCAATTCGGACGGCGTCGTCTGCCCGCCCCACATGCGCGGGATCACCGAGTAGGTGCCGTCGCGCTGGATGTTGGCGTGCGCGCGCTCGTTGATGAAGCGCGACTGCGGGTCGTCCTCGGCCTCGCCGGGCCAGGTCGAGATCAGGTAATAGTTGAGCGCCGGGCGGCAGCTCGCGCAGCCGTTGGGCGTGCGCCATTCCATGAAGGTCATCACCTGCGGGATGGTCAGGAGCTTGTTGTCGCGGATCGCCGCGCGCACCGCTTCGTGGGTGTGGTCGGTGCAGCCGCACATCGATTTCGTCTTCGGCGTGGCGGAATAGTCGCCGCCCGCGGTCACCGCGAGGATCTGCTCGACGAGACCCGTGCACGAGCCGCACGATGAAGAAGCTTTAGTGTGCTTGCGCACATCCTCCAGCGTGAACAGGCCCTTCTCGCGGATCGCCTTGACGATGTCGCCCTTGCACACCCCGTTGCAGCCGCACACTTCCATGTCGTCGGTCATCGCCGCGGCCTTGTTGATGCCCGAATGGCCGAGGTTGCCGCAGTGGTCCTGGCCGAACATTAAATGATCCCGCAGCTCGGAGACGTCCTTGCCGTCGCGCAGCAGCGAGAAATACCAGGCGCCGTCGACGGTGTCGCCGTACATCACGCCGCCGACCAGCTTGTTGTCCTTCAGCACGAGCTTCTTGTAGACGCCACCGATGGGGTCGGAGTAGAGGATGGCTTCGGTGCCCTCGCCGCCCATGAAGTCGCCGGCGGAGAAGAGGTCGATGCCGGTGACCTTGAGCTTGGTCGAGGTGACCGAGCCCTCGTAGCGGCCAATGCCGTAGTGCGCGAGATGGTTGGCGGCGACCTTGGCCTGCTCGAACAGCGGTGCGACCAGACCGTAGGCGATGCCGCGGTGCGCGGCGCACTCGCCAATCGAGTAAATGCGCGGGTCAAAGGTCTGCAGCGTGTCGTTGACGACGATGCCGCGGTGGCAGTGCAGGCCGGCGGATTCGGCGAGTTCGGTATTGGGGCGGATGCCGACGGCCATGACGACGAGGTCGGCGGGCACGCTGTCGCCGTCCTTGAACTGGATCGCGGCCACGCGCCCGCCCGCGCCCGGAACAAGCGCCGCGGTCTGCTTCTGCAGCAGGAACTTCATGCCCTTGGCTTCCAGGCTCTTCTGCAGCAGGCGGGCGGCCGGTTCGTCGAGCTGGCGCTCCATCAGCCAGGGCGCGATATGCACCACGGTGACGTCCATGCCGCGCTTCATCAGGCCGTTGGCGGCTTCCAGCCCCAGCAGGCCGCCGCCGATGACGACGGCGTGGCGGTACTGGCTGGACGCACGGATCATCGCGTCGACGTCGGCGATGTCGCGAAAGCTGATGACGCCCTCGAGGTCGGCGCCGGGCACGGGCAGGATGAAGGGGTTGGAGCCGGTGGCGAGCAGCAGGCGGTCGTAGTCGGCGCGGGTGCCGTCGTCGGCTTCAACAAAGCGCGCGGCGCGGTCGATCTTCACGACCTTCTTGCCCAGGTGCAGGGTGATGTGGTTTTCCGCATACCAGTCGAGCGGATTCAGTACGATGTCCTCGACCGTCTGCTCGCCGGCGAGCACCGGCGAGAGCAGGATGCGGTTGTAGTTGGGGTGCGGCTCGGCGCCGAACACGGTGATGTCGTAGAGGTCGGGCGCGAGCTTCAGCAGTTCTTCCAGCGTGCGCACCCCGGCCATGCCGTTGCCGACCATCACGAGCTTCATCTTGGGGCCCTGCCCCATGGGCGTACTCATATCCATTTCACCACTCCCAACAGAAATCCAAAGTGATGACCGAGATACGCCGTTGCATTCGGTCTGCTTGTTATTCAGCTAGCAATCGCTGTGCCATGCCCGCAACGCGGTCGCAGGCCATTGTTTTTGCGAGACTTCCCCGCGCACGGCTGGCGCGTGCCCGCCGCGCGCCGCACCATGCTGGTGCCGCCACACCCGGCGTGCACCGTCTCAGGCCGCCGCCCGCCCGAAGCCATTGATCGCCGTGATCGCGCGCGCCTGGTTCAGGTCTTCCGTGTAGCCCGCCGCATACAGGCACACCGCGAGCTGGTTGCGGATCGGCAGCGGCAGCGGCAAGTGGTCGCGCATCACCTTGTCGATCCAGGCGCCGGTGGCGCGCGCGTCGATGTCGGGCAAATTGGCCGGCGGCGACACGCCCGTATGCGATTCGTAGACCTGCTCGCTCGCGCCGTCGCGCACCAGCAGCATGTCGGGGCGCTGCTGCGGATCGGCGAAGGCCTCGCCTTCGCAGCCCTGCAGCAGCAGCGCGCGGCCGCCGAGCGCTTCGAGCACGCCGCGCATCGAGGCGAAATCGGCGGCGCTCGCCACCGGCGTCACGCGCAGCGACGCGTCGCCGAGCGGATCGGCCATCACCGCGAGCCGCGCCGCGAGGCTGTCGAGGCCGAGCCGCGCGCGCAGCGCCAGCAGCGCCGCGAGGCCGGGGCTGAGAAGCGCCGCCGGCGCGAACGCCAGGCCGTCGTCGCGCAGCGCCGTGTTGACCTGCTGCACGGTCGCGCTGGGCATCACGCCCAGTTCGCGCAGCACGTAGGCGGCGGCGGTGCCGCCCGCGCCGTCGAGCGTGCCGTGGATCAGCACGGGAATGTTGAAGCTCTTCAGCAGCAGCGCGAGCAAGGGCGTGAGGTGGGGGTGCGTGCGCACGCCGTGGTAGGCCGGCAGCACCACGGTGCGGAACGGCCCCGCGGGCGCGGCGAAATCCGGCATGCGCTCGGCGAGCGCCGCATGCATGCCGAGCCAGGCGTCGAGACCGGGATCGTGCTGGTGCAAGGCTACCAGCAGCGCCGCCGTCTCCAGTTCCGGCACGCCGCCGTCGAGCAGCGCCGCGGTGAGCGCGCGCGCGTCGAGGTAGCCCAGGCCTTCGCCGGCTTCGATCTGGCGGATGAGGGTGGCGTAGCTCATGACGCTTTATCCGCGAAGCGATGTGAACATGTCGTCACGCCGGCGGGGGCCTGGGTCCAGCTTCCTGATTTCGCTGGATTCCGGCTTCTGCCGGAATGAAAAATCGGATTCGGAGTCATGCCGCCACCCGGTTGGCCGCGATCAGCCGCTTGAGCTCGGGCACGCACGAGCCGCATTCGGTGCCGCATTTGAGCGTGGCCTGGAGCGCCGCGAGGTCGGCGCCGGCGGCGATGGCTTCGACGATGTCCGGTTCGGTCACGTTGAGGCAGTTGCAGATCACGCGCCCACGGCCGGCGCCGCCGACGGGCGGACGCGCCACCGGCGCCAGCATCCAGGCGCGCAGCGAGGCGGCATCCAGTTCTTCGACGATGACGTCGCGCAACCAGTCGAAGGCGGCAGTCTCGCCGGTGAGCCGCGCGGCGACGACCTTGCCGGCGTCGACGCGCACGCGCTTGGAAATCCCGCGCGGGCGGTCCTCGTAATGCATCACCGCGAGCGCATCGTCGAGCCCCAGCGCGGCGTCGAGTTCGGCGAGCAGGGCCTCGGGCAGCGGCTGCGTGTTTGCAAGACGCAGCGTGAGCACGTCGCGCTCGCGCCCGGCGAGGCCGGCGGCGGCGTAGTCGCAGGCGCGCAGCAGCGGCTGCACGGCGTCGAGCAGCTTCGCGCCGTCGCCGGTCGCCAGCGCGACCATGCGCCAGGGCAGCTCGGCCTTCGCCACCTGCACCGCGGCGTGCTTGAGTTCGGGCTGTTTCGACACCGCGTCGAACGCCGGCAGGGTCAGCGCGTTGACGCCCAGCCCGCCCATGAAACGCGCGCCCCAGTGCATGGGCAGGAAGCATTGACCCGGCCGCACGTTCTCGCTCGCCTCGGCCTCGACGACGACTTCGCCGCGGCGGCTTTTCACGCGCACCAGGTCGCCGGCCTTCAGCCGCCGCAGTTCGAGGTCGCGCGCATTCATCGCCACGCGCGGCGTGTCGGCGTGGGCGAACAGGCGCGCCACGCGGCCGGTGCGGCTCATCGCGTGCCACTGGTCGCGCAGGCGCCCGGTGGTCAGGTGCAGCGGGTAGCGCGCGTCGATCGCCTCGGCCACCGGCTTGTAGGGGGCGGCGTGGAAGCGCGCGCGACCGCTGGCGGTCGGGTAGACGCCGTCGGTGTAGAGGCGCGCGCGTCCCGTCGTCGCGCCTTCGGGACACGGCCACTGCTGCGGGCCTGCGTCGAGCAGCGCATAACTCAGCCCAGTGATGTCGAGATCGCGCCCGCGCGTGGTTTCGCGGTGCGCGTCGAACACCGCTTCGGCGCTGGCGTAGGGAAACAGGCGCGGACCGCGCGCGGGATCGAGCCTGCGCGCGAAGTCGCAGACGATGGCCCAGTCGGGCCTGGCCTCGCCCGGCGGCGGCACCGCCGCGCGCACGCGCGCGATCCGCCGCTCGGAATTGGTCATGGTGCCGTCCTGCTCGCCCCAGGTCGCGGCGGGCAGCAGCACGTCGGCAAAGGCGGCGGTCTCGGTGTCGGCATAGGCGTCCTGCAGCACCACGCACTCGGCCGCCTGCAGCGCTTCGTGCACGCGATGCTGGTCGGGCATCGACTGTGCGGGGTTGGTGCAGGCGATCCACACCGCCTTGACCTCGCCGCGCGCGACGGCGTCGAAGAGCTCGACCGCGGTCTTGCCCGGCTTGCCCGGCACCGATTCCACGCCCCACAGGCGCGCGACGTCGGCACGGTCGTCGGGATTGGCGAGGTCGCGATGCGCGGAGAGCAGATTGGCCATGCCGCCGACTTCGCGCCCGCCCATGGCGTTGGGCTGACCGGTGAGCGAGAGCGGCGCCGCGCCCGGCCTGCCGATCTGCCCGGTGGCCAGATGCAGGTTGATGAGCGCGGCGTTCTTGTCGACGCCGCAGGTGGATTGATTCAGCCCCTGGCAGTACAGTGACAGCGTCGGCCCGGCGGCGAACCAGCGCGCCGCCTGCACGATGTCGGCGGCCGCGACGCCGCAGATCGGCGCGACCTTCTCCGGCGTGTAGTCGCGCACGAGATCGCGCAAGGCTTCCCAGCCTTCGGTGTGGGCGTCGATGTAGGCGCGGTCGACCCGTTCCTCCCACAGCAGGATGTTGAGCATGGCCTGGTAGAGCGCGACGTCGGTGCCGGGCAGGATCGCCAGATGCAGGTCGGCCTCGGCGGCGGTGTCGGTGCGGCGCGGGTCGACGACGACGAGCTTCAGGTCCGGATTGGCACGGCGCGCATCCTCGATGCGGCGGAACAGGATGGGGTGGGCGTAGGCGGTGTTCGACCCGGCGATGAAAATCGTGCCGGCCGCGTCGATATCGTCGTAGCAGCCGGGCGGCGCGTCCATGCCGAGCGTGGCCTTGTAGCCGGCAACCGCCGAGGACATGCATAGGCGCGAATTGGTGTCGACGTTGTTGGTGCCGACGAGGCCCTTGGCGAGCTTGTTGAAGACGTAGTAGGCCTCGGTGGTGAGCTGGCCGGAAATGTAGAAGGCGACGGCGTCGGGGCCGTGCTCGCGGATCACCGCACCGAATTTCGCCGCCGCATGATCGAGCGCGTCGTCCCAGGTCGCGCGCTCGCGCGGCAGGTGGCGCGAGCGCCGCAACTCGGGGTGCAGCGCGCGGCCCGAGGCGCGGGCAGCGAGGTGCAGCGTCGCGCCCTTGGTGCAGAGGCGGCCGCGGTTGGCCGGGTGCGCGGGGTCGCCGGCGACGCCGGTGATTGTCCCGGCGTCGGCCTCGATCAGCACCCCGCAACCGGTGCCGCAATAACAGCAGACAGATGACACGACAGACATGTTGGCTCCTTGCCCCCTTGTCAGCAGGGGACGTGCCAGCCGCAGGCAAATGAGCAATATCAACGACTTGCACATTCCACCCGGGATACAGGATGGCGCCGCCGCACAGGCGCGGTGCACCGGGCCGGCGGCATGCCACCGCATGGTGCGCGGGCCGCGGCGCAGGGAGACGATTTGGTTTACCCTAGCGACGTCGAACGGCTTTCCTCCCTTCACCGTGCTGAAGAAAATCAAATCGAAGGATCTGCGGCTGGGCATGCACCTGCACGAGCTGTGCGGCTCGTGGATGGAGCACCCCTTCTGGCGCACGAAGTTCACCCTCGCCGACCCGCAAGACATCCGTCGCATCCTTGATAGCGGCATCGCCGAAGTCTGGATCGACGTCTCCAAGGGCCTCGACGTGCCGGGCGAAACGTCGCGGCAGGCCGAGCAGTCGGTCACCGACATGCTGATGGAGGCGGAAATCGAACGCCCCGCGCAGCCGCAGCCGGCGTTCCAGCGGGTGGAGATGAGCGAGGAGCTGAAGCGCGCGGCGATGATCTGCGCCAGAGCCAAGCACGCCGTCGTCTCGATGTTCCAGGAAGTGCGCATGGGCAAGGCGGTGAGCGCGGAGTCGGCCGGCGAGCTGGTCGAGGAAATCTCCGCCTCGGTGCTGCGCAACCCCGGCGCGCTGATCAGCCTGGCGCGGCTGAAAACCGCCGACGACTACACCTACATGCATTCGGTCGCGGTGTGCGCGCTGATGGTGTCGCTGGCGCGCCAGCTCGGCCTGCCCGACGCGGAGGTGCGCGAAGCCGGCATGGCCGGCCTGCTGCACGACCTCGGCAAGGCGCTGATGCCGATGAAGGTGCTGAACAAGCCGGGCAAGCTCACCGACGAGGAATTCCGCGTCATCAAGAACCACCCGGTCGAGGGCCACCGCCTGCTGGTCGAGGGCGGCAGCGCGAGCGACATCGTGCTCGACGTCTGCCTGCACCACCACGAAAAGGTCGACGGCAGCGGCTACCCGGACCGCCTGTCCGACGAACAGATCACGCTGTTCGCCAAGATGGGCGCGGTGTGCGACGTCTACGACGCGATCACCTCGAACCGCCCGTACAAGAAGGGCTGGGACCCGGCCGAGTCGATCCGCAAGATGACCGAGTGGAGCAACGGCCACTTCGACGACAAGGTGTTCCAGGCCTTCGTGAAGAGCATCGGCATCTACCCGACCGGCTCGCTGGTGAAGCTGAGTTCCGGGCGTCTGGCCGTGGTGCTCGAACAGTCCGGCAAATCCCTGCTGGCACCGCGCGTGAAGGCCTTCTTCTCGACCCGGTCGCAGACCTACGTGGTGCCGGAAGTCATCGACCTGTCCTCGCCCGCGGCCACAGAAAAGATCGTCGGCCGCGAGGACGCCGCCGCCTGGGGCCTCAAGAACCTCGACGACCTCTGGGCAAACTGACCGCCCCTCACGGCCCTTGAACTCCCGCACGCCGGCACTACATTGAAGTCAGGGGCCCACTGCCGGCCCGGCATTCCATTCAGGCAATTCAACTTTTGGGAGTTCGAACATGGCCAATCTCACCCGTCACGACCCGTTCAGCCTCGCCCGTCTCGATCCCTTCGGCGACATGGACGACTTCTTCAAGGGCTTTTTCGTCCGTCCGGCGCTCATGGAAGGGCAGCCGCCGATGCAGATCAAGATGGACGTGAAGGAAAACGACAGCGCCTATACCGTCCACGCCGACATCCCCGGCGTGAAGAAGGACGACATCCACGTCAGCATCGAAGGCAACCAGGTGTCGATCAGCGCCGAGACCCAGTCGACGAAGGAAGAGAAGGAAGGCGAAAAGATCCTGCGTTCCGAGCGCTACGTCGGCAAGGTCGCGCGCAGCTTCACCCTCGCGCACGACATCGACGAGGCGCAGGCCCAGGCCAAGTACAGCGACGGCGTACTCGAGCTGACCCTGCCGAAGAAGGCGGCGGGCGCATCGAAGAAGCTCGTCATCCAGTGATTTTTGCCCGCTCCCCCTGGCGGCGCCCTCGGGCGCCGTTTTTTTGACTAAATTGACAATTCGCAATGAGCCGCCCGAGCGGGCTCTGGTATATACCTCCTGCCTGCGGCCGCCTGCCCGACACGCGCCGCTGGGGACAAGAAAAAACGTATTTCGCGGAAACCGATGCATCCAGACGATCGCTCAGCCCCTCCCTGCGTCCTCACGGGCAAGGACGCCAGCCGATGAAACCGAACTGTACCAACCCCGAATGGGTCGGGCGCGCCAAGTGCGCCGTATGCGACGTGCGCAGCTTCGTGCTGTTCTCCGGCCTGTCCCAGGCCGACCTCGACGGCGTCCTGCAACCCATCGACAACCTGCACGTGCCCGCGCAGGCCAGGCTGTACAGCCGCAACGATCCCGCGACCAGCCTCTACACCGTGCGCAGCGGCCTGATCAAGCTGAAGGTAAGCCTGCCCAACGGCGGTCAGCGCATCGTGCGCCTGCTGCGCGCGGGCGACGTCGCCGGTCTGGAGTCGCTGGTCGGCGAGCCTTACCACCACACCGCCATTGCGCTGCAGGACGCCGACGTGTGCCGCATCCCGCGCGAGGTCGTGATGCAGCTCGACAAGACCCACCCGAAGGTGCATCTGGCCCTGATGCAGCGCTGGCAGCGCTCGGTCGACCAGGCCGACCATTTCATCGTCGCGCTCTCCACGGGATCGGCGGAAGCGCGCATGGCACGTCTGCTGCTCACGCTCGGCTGCGACGACACGCCGATGCCGAGCCGCGAGGACATGGGTGCCCTGCTCGGCATCACCACCGAAACCGCGAGCCGCATCATTGCCGAATTCCGTCGCCGCGGCCTGATCCAGGTCGTGAAGGGCGAATGCATCGCCTACGACCACACGGCGATGGCCCGCTTGGCGGAAAGCTGAACGTGTTGCAAAACTGATACAGCGCAAATTGACGAAGCGCATTTTCAGCATTCGGACGCGCCGGAGTCCTTAAACTCCTGCGTGCTTGAACCATTTTCCGCATGCCGCGGGCATGCCTGCCGAACGATCACAAGGGAGTCTCGATGAAGCCTGTTCTGAAACCGCTGGCCGCCTGCCTGGCCGCCCTGTTTGGGGCCACCTCGCTCAATGGCTGGAGCGCACCGCCCGCGCCGCCGCCAGTGCAGAACCAGAATGCCAGCGGCAGCGCGCAGGGAACCGATGCCCCGGGCGCCGCCGTGATGCCGGCCCCGCTCGCCCGCGTCACCTCGATGTTGCCGCCTGCGCAGGCGCCGGAATTCCCCGGCATTCCCTGGGGCGGCTTCCTGCTGTTTCCCGACGTCTCGCTGACCGCCACCTACGACGACAACCTCTATGGCGAACGCACCGACGTCACCGAGGACATGGTCTACACCCTGTCGCCCTCGCTCGAGCTCAAGTCCAGGTGGGCCCGCCACGCGCTCAACCTCGGCGTCGGCGCCGACCTCGACCGCTACCGCAACAACGATTCGGAAGACGTCGACGACTACTGGCTGGGTTTCGACGGCCGCTACGACCTCGGCCCGCGCACCAACATCTTCGGCGGCGCCCGCCATAGCCGCGACCACGAGGACCGCTCGACCGCCGGTGCACTCAACCCGGCCGCGCAGACCGAGCCGACCCGCTACGACCACGACGAGGCCCACCTCGGCGTGGCGCACGCCTTCGGCCGCTTCACCCTGCGCGCCGGCGGCACCTGGGACCGTTACGACTACAGGAACGGCGTATCGGGCGGCGGCGCGGTGGTGCCCAACGACTACCGCGACCACGAGCTGACTTCGCTCGCCGCACGCCTCGGTTACGCGCTCTCGCCCGCCTACGAACTGTTTGGCCAGGTCGCCACCGACGTGCGCGACTACGACAACCTGATCACCGGCCAGGCCTTCAACCGCGATTCCGACGGCTACCGCGCCGCGGTCGGCATGAAGTTCACCCTCGTCCCGCAGCGACTGGCCGGCGAGGCCTTCGCCGGCGTGATGCGGCAGAACTACGACCATGCCGGCTTCGCCGACCTGGAGAAGCCCTACTTCGGCGCCACCGCGGTGTGGAAGCCGAGCACGCTGCTGACCGTGACCGGCTTCGTCGACCGCTCGCTGGAGGAGACGACCGTCTTCACGAGCGCCCCCGTCGACTACGCCTCCGGCTCGCTCGACACCACCTACGGTTTCGAAATCGAGCGGCGCCTCAGCAGCCGGCTCACCGTCGGCGGCCGTGCCGCGTACACGAAGAGCGATTTCCAGAACTTCGACCGCAGCGACAGCATCATCGACGCCGGCGCCGGCCTGCGCTACTACGTGCTGCCGCAGGTCTACGTCGGCGCCGACCTGCGCGTGACCGACCGCGACTCCAGCGACCGCGACGCCCAGTACAGCCGCAACCAGCTCTTCGTCAGCGTCGGCTACACGCCGGCGCGCAACCGCGACTATTCGATCATCCCCGAACGCGAAGCCGGCGCCCCCGCCGCACCGCGCGCGCAGGGTGCGCTGTCCGGCTTCTACCTCGGCGCCCAGCTCGGCCACGGCAGCCTCATCACCTCAACCTTCGGCCCGCGCGACGGCGGCGGCTTCGACGCCGCCGACATGGGCGGTTTCGGCGCCAGCTATGCGCTCTTCGGCGGCTGGGGCACCGAGGTCGGCAACTGGTATCTCGGCGTCGAACTCGACGCCGGCGACAGCGATGCCGGCTGGTACCACCGCAAGGACAAGCCGGAAGCGCCGACCGTGTTCGTCGACAAAGACATGAGCTACGGCGCCAGCCTGCGCGTCGGCTACCAGTTCGACGGCGGCCTGCTGGTCGGCAAGCTCGGTCTGGTGCGCACCGATTTCCACACCTATTACGCCGAGAACCAGTTCCCGGCCGGCGCGTTCAACCGCGACCATACCGAGACCGGCACCCGCTTCGGCCTGGGCCTGGAAATCCCCGCGTCGCGCAACCTGTTCGTGCGCACCGACTACAGCTACACCCGCTACGGCAGCTACGGCGTGACGCGCCAGTCCGACCTCGGCCCTGTCTACACGACGGAAGACTTCGACACCGGCGACAGCGTGTTCAGCCTCGGCCTCGGCTGGCGCTTCGGCGGCGCACGCCCCGAGGTGGCCACCCGCTCGCCGATGGAACTGCGCGGACTCTACGCGGGCGCGAGCCTCGGCCACGGCACGCTGGGCACCGAATTGACCGGCACGCACCGTGACAGTGGCGGCGCCGAGGGCCCCTTCGATTTCACCGGCGACTTCGCCAACGCCGGCTTCACCGGCGGCTTCTTCGCCGGCTACGGCCACACTTTCAACCGCGTGTACGTCGGCCTGGAACTCGACGCCGAGGCCTCCAACCTCGGCTGGTATCACGAGCGCCAGACCGGCGGCGACTCGGACGGCGGTCGCGATTTCGCAGTGGAGAAGCGCGGCAGCTACGGCGCCGCACTACGCGTGGGCTATGCGCTCGACAACGGTGGCCTGCTCTACGGCCGCGTCGGCACCGTGCGCACCCGCTTCAACACCATCTACGAGAAAGGCGCGGCCAACTGGGAAGACCGCAGCGACACGCTTGACGGCACCCGCATCGGTCTCGGCGCCGAGATCCCGGCGTCCGACAGCGCCTTCGTTCGCATGGACTACAGCTACACGCGCTATGACGACCCGGTCAGTTTCGTAACAGCGCACGGTGGCGGCGCCAACGCGGACGCCATGCGCTTCGAGAACGCCGAAACGCTATTCCGGCTGGGCCTGGGCTTCCGTTTCTGAGTACGCGTCAGACGCAAAAAAAAGTCCTGAACATTGCGGAAAATCAATGTGGTCTTAAACAGGACTTGCTAGTCTGAAAACGTAGTACAGAAGAATTTCGTGACGGGCGGCAAGCCCGCCAGGAAGCGTTCCCGATCCATATTTTCAGGAGAGAAAACACATGAAAAACCCCGCATTCAACCTCAACAAACTCATTCTTGCGGGTGGGGTGATGTTCGCCATGCTGGCCGTGCCGCTGACCGTGCAGACGGTTTCTGGACTCGACCTTGGCGTGATCGCGTCCGTCCAGGCCGCGGAAGACGGCGGCGCCGCCAAGAAAGGCGCCGCGAACAAGGGTGGCGCCAAGAAGGGCGCCGCGAACAAGGGCGGCCAAGGCAAGGGCGCCGACAAGATTTTCCGTGCCGAACCTTCGGAAGACAGCGACCGTCCGGTCTGGGCCGGCGTGAAGGGCGGCAAGTCCGGCGGCGGCGGCAAGCCGGCCGGCGCGGGCACCAAGAAGGGTGACCTGTTCGGCGATATGGTCGTCATCCTGCGCGACGCCAATGGCGTGCCCATCCTGACCACCGACGGTCTGGTTCAGGTCATTGCCTACTACTATCCGGACGGCAGCACCTCGCTGGTGCCGCTGAAGGATGCGTCCGGCAACCTGGTCGTCATCCCCTACGTGGACGGCGAACTGTCCAGCACGGTAACCGTCGGCGGCGTCACCTACGACGTCTACGGCGCCGAAGTGGATCTCGGCCGCCTGAGCGTGGGCCGCGCGCCGACCAAGGTGCTGCAGCATTCGCTGGACGAAGCCTTGTCGAAGCTGAAGTCGGCCACGACGATCACCGTCGATTCGACCGGCCGTCTGGCGGTGGATGGCGTGGCCATCGACTCGCCGCTGGAGAACCTGGCGCTGTACCTCGACTACATGAAGGACGGCTCGATCGCCGGCGTGACGCTGCCGGCCAACTTCAACCCCGCTGCCCTGCTGGCGGCCGCGGCTGACAAGACCGGCACGATCAGCGTCGACACCGTGGTGTACATGAACTCCATCCTCGGCATCAACAACCTCGCCGCGAACCCGGACGTCTACTACGACTTCTCCACCGTCAACTACGACCGCTACACGGTGTGGAAGGACGCGACCGCGACCGTGCTGGTGTTGAAGGACGGCGTGTACGTGCCGACCGTGGTGAACCTCTACGAGGTCGTGTTCAACAGCACCAACTGGACCGACCCGACGGCCGTGGGCGGCGCCGACGATTTCGCGGCGGCGGCGAACGACTACCTGCAGGTGATCGAGTTCGTTCACGACAACGCGGTTCGCTAAGCAGTCCGCCGGGCGGTCCGCCGCCCGGCATCTTGTTGAAACAGGAGCATTCGGCATGAACGCATTCGGCAAATGGGCCATGATCGCGCTGGTGGCTGCCGGCCTGGGCACAGGCGGTTTCGGCGCGTACGCGGCCGACAGTCACAGCGACGGCCACAGCGACGGCCATTCGTCCGGCCATTCCTCGGGCGGAAAAGGCAAGGGGCCCAAGTACATGGGCGGAGACCGCGGCAGCAGCCACAGCAGCAGTTCGCACAAGGGCGGCAGCTCGCACCACGACAGCTCCCACGGCGGCAGCAAGTCGGCGGAAAGCAAGATCTTCCACGGCAAGGGTGGCAGCGGCGGTCACGAGGACGGCGGCACCGAGCACAGCCACTGATCTTCGTCCGGCTCGACGAACGGGGCACACCCTGCGTGTGCCCCGTTTTTTTGTGCGCGCGCCTGAAACACCCTGCCACAGAACGAAACCCTGCGGACATCGAACGGGCACCTTCGACGCCTACGATGCTTCTCATCAGCCGACGCAGACGCCGTGTCCGGCGCCGCGCAGGCTGACCGTGAAGTCTCATCGTTTGTTCAATCTCTGGAAGGAAACCCTGTCATGAAAAACGCGCTGCACACCGTTCTGTTCGCCGCCCTCGTCGCCCCCTTCGCGGCCTTCGCCCACCACCCCGCCGCCGACATCGTCGAAGCGGACATCTACGAGATGATCGACGAGAACGTCTCGACCACGCCGCACGCCGATCTGATCTTCACCGACATGGGGCGCTGAGGCGCCGGGACGCTGGAGCCGCCCCGATCAGCGCTGCTGCGCGGCGGGCAACCGGCCGCCGCGCAGCAGCGGCTCGATTTCCGCGGCCGGCAGCGGCGGGCAGAAGTGGTAGCCCTGCGCCTCGTCGCAATGGGCCACCCTGAGCCAGTCCCACTGCTCGGCCGTCTCCACGCCCTCGGCGATGACGCCGAGCTTCATGTTGTGCGCGAGGCCGACGATGGCCATGGCGATGACGGCGTCTTCCGCGTCGGTGATCACGCCGTCGATGAAGGAGCGGTCGATCTTCAGCATGTGCACGGGGAAGCGCTTGAGGTAGCTGAGGCTGGAATAGCCGGTGCCGAAGTCGTCGATGGACAGCAGCACGCCCATTTCGCGCAGCCGCTGCATGGTCACGACGTTGCGCTCGATGTCGTGCATCACCATGCTTTCCGTCAGTTCGAGTTCGAGCAGCGCGGGGCACTGGTCGACGCCGGTCTCCCGCAGGATGCAGCGCACGGTGTCGAGCAGGGTGGGCTTGCGGAACTGCCGCGCCGACAAATTGACCGCCACCTTGACGTCGCCCACGCCGGACGCGCGCCAGACCTGGATCTGCCGGCAGGCCTCGGCAAGCACCCATTCGCCGATGGGTTCGATCAGCCCGCTTTCCTCGGCGACCGGGATGAAGGTCGCCGGCGGCACCAGGCCCTGTTCGGGATGCTGCCAGCGCACCAGCGCCTCGACGCCGACGATGCGGCCGCCGTCGACCTGCACCTGCGGCTGGTAGTGCAGCACCAGCTGGCCGTCGCGCAGGGCCTGACGCAGGCCGTTTTCGATCTCGAGCCGGCTGCGGATCGCCGTGTTCATTTCGGCCGTGTAGAAGCGGTAGGCATTCTTGCCGTCGGACTTGGCCTGGTACATCGCGGTGTCGGCGTTGCGCAGCAGGTTGTCGGCGTCGGTGTCGTCCAGCGGGAACACGGTGACGCCGATGCTCGCGGTGACGTGCATGGTGTTGGGCCCCGACACGAAGGGCTCGGCGACCGCCAGCAGAAGCTTGTCGGCAATCTGGCTGATGTCCTGCACGTCCTGCACGCCCTGCATCAGGATGGTGAATTCGTCGCCGCCCTGGCGCGCCACCACGTCGTCCTTGCGCAGCACGCCGACGATGCGTCGCGCGGTCTCGCGCAGCAGCACATCGCCCTCGGCGTGGCCGAGGGTGTCGTTGACGGTCTTGAAGCCGTCGAGGTCAAGGAAGAGCACGGCGAGCATGCCGTGGGTGCGCGCCGCCTGCGCCATGCCGTGCACCAGCAGTTCGCGGAACAGGGTGCGGTTGGGCAGGCCGGTCAGGGCGTCGTGGGTGGCCTGGTGCAGGATCTCCGCCTCGAAGCGCTGGCGTTCGCTGACGTCGCGCACCGCGGCGATCACCCACATGCCCTGCTCGGTGACGAGCGGCCCCAGGCTGACGTCGATGGGAAACACGCTACCGTCCTTGCGCTGCCCCTTGAGGTCGAGCCGCTTGGCACCCATCTCGCGCACCACCGGCTTGTCGTGGTAGCCAGCGCGGTAGCGCACGTGCGCGTCGCGCTGCGCCATCGGCACCAGCAGTTCGATCGGTTGGCCGATCAGTTCCGCGCGGGGGTAGCCGAACAGTCCCTCGGTGCGGGCGTTCGCCATCACGATGCGGCCGTCGGCGTCGGTCATGAGGATCGCTTCCGGAGTGACTTCCATGACCCGTTGCGTCTGCAGGAAGGAGCGCTCGAGCGAACCAGCCATGTCGTCGAAGGCCCGCGCGACTTCGCTCAGTTCGCCGCGCGCCCGGCCGAGCCCGGCGCGCGCGCTGAAATCCCCCTCGGCAATGCGCTCCGCGGCCTGCCCCAGCGCCAGCAACGGCCGGCGCAGGAAGGCTTCCGCCAGGAACCAGGCGGCCACCAGCGTCAGCAGGGTGAAAAAACCCAGGAACAGCAGGTTGCCGCGAAAATCAGCGATCACCCCCGCGAGCACATGCGGCTTCGAATAGCTGGCAACGACGTAGAGTCCGCTATCGCCCAGGCGGGCGAAGGTCAGCAGCCGCGCCTCGCCGTCCGCGGCACGCGCTTCGCCGGCTCTCTCCGCCTGGCGGGCGGCGATTGCTGTCCGCACCCACTCCACCCGGTAGGGTTTGCCGATCAGTGCGCCGTCGTGCGGCTGCCGCGCGACGACCACGCCCTGCGCGTCGATCAGGCTGACCGCGGCATCGTGCTGGCGGTCGCGCTGGTTGAGCGCGCGGTCGAGCCAGGCGACGTCGAGCGAGGCGACGACGATGCGCTGCAGCCGTCCGGACGCGTCGAGTACCGGATAGGTGGTGGGAATGATGGGCTTGCCGCTAAGCTTGCCGATCACCATGCGCCCGACGACGAAGTCCGGCGCCTCGGTCATCGCCCGGTACCAGTCGCGGTCACTGAAATCCGCGCCGCTGCCATAGGCCGCGCAGACCTGCCGGCCCTCCGCGTCGGCGACGACGAAATTGACGTAGCCCGTAGTCTGCGCGCGGATCGCCTGCAGGCTGGCGCTGCAGGCTGCTTCCGTGCCGGTGCGCACTTCGGGCAGGCTGACGAGCACGCGCAGCAGGTTGTGCGCTTCCTGCAGCGCGCGGCCTTCCTCCTGCGCGATGCTGCGGGTGAGCTGGCGGCCTTCCTCGACCGCCGCCGCGGTGGCCGTCTGCCAGGCACTCCACATGTAGTAGGCCATCGCGGCGATCCAGGGCAGGATCGCCACGACGATCAGCAGGATCAGCCGCGAACGCAGGCTGGACATGAACGAGACGGACGGCGGCATGCGGTGCGAAAAACAGCCGGTTCAGCGCGACGGGCCGCGGTAGACGCAGCCGGCGTCGTGAGTTTCCATCACGCGGATCTGCGACAGCCCTAGCAACACCGGCTGCAGCCGGCTCCACAGCCACACCGCCAGATGTTCGCTGGTAGGGTTCTCCAGCCCGGCGATGTCGTTCAGGTAGCGATGGTCGAGCGCAGCATGGACCGGCTGCCAGGCCGCCTCGATCTCGGCAAAGTCGACCACCCAGCCGAACGCGGGGTTGAGTTCGCCGCTGACGGTGAGTTCGACGCGGAACGAGTGCCCGTGCAGGCGCGAACAGGGGTGGGTTTCGGGCAGCGCCGGCAGGCGGCGCGCGCATTGCAGGTGGAAGACGCGGAAAATGTCCATGCGGCATTTTCGCCCAAGTCGGCCGCGCTGACCATGCGGCGGCACGGAACTTCGCGGCGAATCCGTAAACTATGCCTGATCCCGACAAGAAAACCTGGAGAACCCATGCCTTCGAAGTCCCTGTCCATCGCGTCCGTCCTGGCCTCGACGCTTGCGCTCGCTGCCTGCTCGGGCGAGAGCGGCCCCACGCTTTCCGCACCCGAGGCCTTCGAGAAGGCCCGCGCCGGCGAGCTCACGCTGATCGACATCCGCCGCCCCGACGAATGGCGCAAGACCGGCGTCGCCGAGGGCGCGCTGCGCATCAACATGGTCCATCCGCAGGGCGTGCCCGGCTTCGTGCGGCAGGTCGGCGCCGAACTGGAGGGCAAGCGCGACACGCCGATCGGCATCATCTGCCGCACCGGCAACCGCACCTCCCACATGCAGAAGGCCTTGCAGGAAGCCGGCTTCACCCAGGTCTACAACATCAAGGAAGGCATGGTCGGCAGCGGCGCCGGCCCCGGCTGGATCGCGCGCGGCCTGCCGGTCGACCCCTGCAAGACTTGCTAGGCGACGCCGCAGCAGCTTCCTGATTTGCCCGCGCGCTGGATCGGCGGGCACGGCACCGTGCCGTAGGAACAGAACACGCAGCAGTCGCCCGGCTTCGGCTTCAGCACCGCGTGGCAGGCCTCGCATTCGTAGAACCACTGGCAGGCATCGGTCGGCATGGTCTCGGTCTTGACGTGGCCGCACAGCGGGCACGTCAGAACCGATTGCAGCCGGACTTCATGCGTGTGCGTGGGTATCGTGGTGTGCATGCGCACGCCCCTTGCTGATTCAGAGGGGGTAGCATGGACTCCGTACCCAGGTACGGAGTCAAGATGAAGCCCTACACGATTTCCGGCGTCGCGCAGGCCGCCGGCGTCAACGTCGAAACCATCCGCTTCTATCAGCGCCGCGGGCTGCTCCCCGAGCCCGACAAGCCGCCGGGCGGCATCCGCCGCTACGGCGAGGGCGAGGTCGCGCGGTTGCAGTTCATCAAGGCGGCACAACGCATCGGCTTTACGCTGGACGAGGTTGCGCAGTTGCTGCAGCTCGACGATGGCACGCAGTGTTCGCAGGCGCGGGCGATCGCCGAGCACAGGCTCGCCGACGTGCGCCAGCGGCTGCAGGCCTTGCAGCGCATCGAAGCGGCGCTGGCGCAGTGGGTCGACCGCTGCGCCAGCCGGCGCGGCACGGTCAGCTGCCCGCTGATCGACGCGCTGCGACCCACGATCTAGGTGGCCGCGACGTCCTTCGCCAGCGCATTGCGCCGTGCCGTTTCGCTGCCGGTCAGCGCAAAGCCCTGCAACTGGCCGGCCTCGCCGAGGAAGAGCGCGCACACGCCGCCTTCGAAACAGTCGACCTTCCAGCTGCCGGCGGCGCCGATGCGCGGCGGCAGGACGGCGACCGGGTGCGCGGGCGTCTTCACCATCACCGGCATCGGCGGGTAGGCGACCGGCGTCGGCGTGCCCGTGAGCGTCGCCGCAAGCGCGCGCGCCTGCAGCATCAGCGGCTGCACGTAGGGCAGGTTCTGGCCTTCGACCTCGGCGCAGTCGCCCATCGCGTACACGTCCGGCACGCTGGTTTCGAGCAGGGCGTTGGTCTGCACGCCGCGTCCGGTCTGGATGCCGGCGGCCTGCGCGAGCAGGGTGCGCGGCTTGAGACCGATCGCCGACAGCACGACGTCCGCCTCGACGGTGTCGCCGTTGTCGAGCGCGATGCGATAACCCGTCGGCGTGCGGTCGACCTCTTTGCCGGTGCGACCGAAGTGCCAGATGACGCCCAGCGCGGCCAGCGCGTCGGCGAGCCGCCGGCCGGCTTCCACTGGCAGCAGGCGCTCGAGCGGCCAGTCGCCCAGGTGCACCACCTCGACCTGGAAGCCGGCGTGCGCGAGGTCGTTGGCGAATTCGCAGCCGATGAGGCCGCCGCCGAGGACGGCGACGCGCTTTTTGCCCTCGACCGCGTCGCGGAAGACGGCGTAGTCGGCGAGATCGTTGACCGCCAGCACGTCCGTGGCCGCGTCGCCGGCAAGCCCGTGCGCGAAGGGATCGGCGCCGAGCGCGAGCACCAGCTTGGCGTATTCCAGCTCGCCGGTTTCGGTGCGCAGGCGATGGCCCGTGGTGTCGATCGCTGTGACGCGGGTGTGCGCCAGCACCGTCGCCTTCTGGTCGGCCGCCATCTTCTCCGCGCTGGCGCTGGCGAGCGCCGCGGCGGTGCGGTTCGTGGCGAAGGCGTTCGACAGGTTGGGCTTGGAATAGAAGGCGCCGTCGTCCGCGGTGACGAGCGTGACCGGCGTGTCCGCGTCGCGCTTGCGGAACTCCTTCAGCAGGGTGTAGCCGGCGAGGCCGGAACCGACGATGACGAGGGGGTGCATGGGATTCTCCGAGAAATCAAAGGGGGCGCCGAGCGCCCCCGGGGGTCATCAGGCGGCGGTGACTTCGACCATTTCGAAATCGGCCTTGGAGACGCCGCAGTCCGGGCATTCCCAGCTGTCGGGCACGTCTTCCCAGCGGGTGCCGGGGGCGATGCCGTGCTCCGGGTCGCCTTGCGTTTCGTCGTAGATGTAACCGCACACGATGCATTGCCAAGCTTTCATTTCGTTTCCTTTCGTTTTCAAGATTCTATCGATGTCGTCGCGATTCAGGCGGCAATGGCGTCTTTTTGCGCCTGGTAATGCTTCGCGTGCTTTTCCTCGACCTTGGCCAGCGCGGCGAAGCGCTTGGCGGCCTTTTCCAGCACGGCCTGGAACATTTCGGCGTGTGCCTGAGATTCGGCGATCTGCTCGTCGATCTCGGCGACCGCGGCGCTGTTGCCCTCGACCATCGCCTCGTGGCGGAACTTCGGGTACATCTCGGTGTACTCGTGGGTCTCGCCGTCGATCGCGTACTGCAGGCACTTGGCCGGCGTCATGGTCTCGTCGGCGAACAGCAGTTCGGCGTGACCGAAGGCGTGCAGCATTTCCTGCGCGGCGGTGTCCTCGAACACGCGGGCGGTGGCTTCGTCGCCCACCTTGCGGCACTGGCGGGCGAACCACATGTACTTGATGTGGGCCATCGACTCGCCGGCGAAGGCAGCTTCGAGGTTCTGGATGGTCGGCGATTTGAGGTTCTGCATACTGGGCTCCTGTTGGGTTGATTTGCGTTGTCAATCAAGACATGAGCGATATTAGAGATCATCGATATATCGATCCAACGGAAAGTCTTGATCAATTCGATTGACATCATCAATCGATGGCCCACCCGGGCCGCCTGTGCAAGACTTGCGGGCATCGACCTTCCGGAGCCCTCCATGCGCCGCGCGCTCGTTGCCTGCCTGCTCGTCTGTTCCGCCCTGCCCGCCGCGGCCGCCACGCCGCAACCCGGCCTGTACACGGTCACCCTGCAATTGGCGATGCCCGGCGTTGCCCTGCAGCTGCCGGCGCGCCAGCAGCAGAAATGCTTCGGCGAACGCGAGATCGTCTACGGCACCGCGTATGCGGTGAGCGAAACCGGCAGCCTGTGCGCGATCAGCCAGTTCCAGCAGGTCGGCGACAAGGTGCGCTACAACTTCGTCTGCGAGACGGCCGGCCCTGCGCGCATGGTCGGCCGCGCAGAAGGCCGCCGCGACGCCACCGGCTACGAAATCCGCATGGTCGGCCGCTACGTGCCCGCGCAACCCGGGCAGGACAGCTTCGTCCAGATCCTGCGCGCGCAGCGTACCGGCGCCTGCCCGGTGCGCTAACGCATGGACTGGACGCTGTTCGGTTCGGCGCTCGTGTCGTCGACGCTGTTTCCCGGCGGGTCCGAGGCCTTGCTGCTTTACCGCCTGCACCAGGGCGCCGACCCGGTAGCAGTCGTGGCCACCGCCACCGCCGGCAATGTGCTCGGCAGTTGCATCACCTACGCCATGGGACGCTTCGGCCGCGTGGCGCTGCAGCGCCGCACGGTGCAGGCCGAAGCGCGCGTCGCGCGCGCCGAGCGCTGGTTTTCCCGCTGGGGCCGGCCCAGCCTGCTGTTCGCCTGGCTGCCGGTGGTCGGCGACCCGCTGGGCCTGGTCGCCGGGGTCTTGCGCGTCAGTATTCCCGTCTTTTTGCTGCTCGTAACGCTGGGCAAGCTGGCGCGCTACGCCGCGCTCGCCTGGCTGATGTAGGCGCGGCCTAGAAACCGAAGCGTTCGCCCAGACCCGCCAGCACCGCCACCCCCAGCAGCGCAAAAATCGCCGCGGCGATGCCGTGCACCAGCTTCACCGGCATGCGGTGCGCGATGCGCTCGCCGAGGTAGACCGCGGGCACGTTGGCGATGAGCATGCCGAGCGTGGTGCCGGCGACCACCCAGAGGAAATCGCCGTACTGCGCCGCCAGCGCGACGGTGGCGATCTGGGTCTTGTCGCCCATTTCGGCGAGGAAGAAAGCGACGGTCGTGGTGCCGAACACGCCGAGCTGCACCAAGCGGGTCGCGTCGTCGTCGAGCTGGTCGGGGATCAGGATCCACGCCGCCATGGCGAGGAAGGACAGGCCCAGCACCCAGCGCAGGACCTCCGGCGAGAGCAGCGTAGTGATCCACGTGCCGAGTGCGCCGGCCAGACCGTGGTTCGCCAGGGTGGCGACGAGAATGCCGAGGATGATGGGGATGGGCTTGCGGAATTTCGCCGCCAGCAGGAAGGCGAGCAATTGCGTCTTGTCGCCGACTTCGGCCAGCGCGACCACGCCGGTCGAGATGAGAAATGCGTCCACTTGAAGCTCCAGGCCGGTTCCACGCGATGACCCGACCGCCACGCCGGCCAGCCGGGGCAATCAGGTCAAAGGTCTTGCCAGGCCGGGACCTGTTGACAGGCCCTTGGTGCTGCATGCGCCATGGCCGGTCGGCCAAGTCTGTTGACGCATGCCCCGCCTGAACCGCTGCGGGCGACTACTCCCCAATGACGGGGCGCATTCTACGCGGCGGGCGCGGCGCGGTCCACTCCGCCGAGGCGCCGCCGCAGCCAGGCTTCGAGGCGCGCCATGCTGACGTAGAAGGTCGGCGTGATGTAGAGCGTGAGGAACTGCGAGAACACCAGCCCGCCCACGACGGCGATGCCGAGCGGCCGGCGCGCCTCGCCGCCTGCGCCGAAGCCGATGGCGATCGGCAGCGTGGCGACGATGGCGGCGAAGGTCGTCATCATGATCGGGCGCAGGCGCACCAGGCAGGCTTCGACGATGGCGTCCTCGACGGCCATGCCGGCGCGCTGCCGGGTCAGGGCGAAGTCGATCATCATGATGCCGTTCTTCTTCACCAGGCCGACCAGCAGGATGAGGCCGACGTAGCTGAAGATGTTGAGCTCCTCGCCGGTCAGGAGCAGCACCAGCAGCGCGCCGAACCCCGCCAGCGGCAGCGCGGTGAGGATGGTGAGCGGGTGCCCCAGGTGCTCGTACAGCACCGCCAGCACCATGTAGATGATGACGACGGTGAACAGCAGCAGCCAGGGCAGCGTGACGGTGGATTCCTGGAATTTCTGCGCCGCGCCGGTCAGCTCCACGGTGACTTCGGCCGGCAGCGCGTCGGCCGCCGCGGCCAGCGCCGCGTTGAGGCCGGTGTCGAGCGACACGCCGGGTGCAAGCCCGAACGACAGCGTGACCGCGAGCTGCTGGCCGTAGCGGTTCACCGCGATCGGGCCGACGCCGGATTCGACCCTGGCGACGGCGTCGAGCCGGGTGAGCGCGCCCGAAGCGGTGTGCAGCGGCAGCTGGCCCAGCACCGCCGGATCGAGCTGCGCTTCCGGCAGAATCTTGAGGCTCACCGAATACTGGTCGTCGGTGCCGTATATCTCGCTGATGCGGCGGTCGCCGAGCGCGTCGTAGAGCATCTGCTGCACCTGCTGCGCGTTGATGCCGAGGCGCGCGGCCTGCACCGGATCGAGCACCACGCGCAGTTCGGGGTTGCGCAGTTCGAGGTTGCTGCTGACGTCGATCAGCCCGGGCACCTGATCGAGACGCCGCTCCACGTCCGCCGCGGTCGCCTTGAGGATGTCGAAGTCGCCGGACTTCAGCGTCAGCTGGTAGTCGCTGCTGGAAATCAGCGAGCCGACGTTGATCGAAGCCGGATTCTGGAAACTGATGCTGGCGCCGCCGACGCCGCGCGTGGCGGCGCGCAGTTCCTCGATCAGTTCGTCGGCGCCAACGCGCGTATCACGCGGCGCCAGCCGGATCACCAGGCGGCCGATGTTGCTGCCGGTGACGCCGCCGCCGCCCTGCCCGGCCGACGACATCAGCGCGTCGACCGCGGGATGCTTCGCCACGATGTCGGCGATCTGCTGCTGGCGTTTCGACAGATCCTCAAACGGCAGGCCTTCGGGGTACTGGATGCTGGCGAAAATGCGCCCCGAATCGACACGCGGGATGAAGCCCTGCTTCACTTCGCCGGCGAGCCAGACCATCGCGCCCAGCACCGCCACCGACAGCAGCAGCATGGCGCCGCGGTGCCGCATGCTGGCGCGCAGGGTGGTGCCGTAGAAATCGCGGAAGGCGTTGAACGCGCGGTCGAAGCCGCGCGACAAGGGATTGTCGAGCGCCTCCGGCGACAGCCAGCGCGCGCACAGCATGGGCGTAAGGGTGAGCGCGACCACGCCGGAGAGCAGCACGGCGACGCCGATGCTGACCGCGAATTCCTGGAACAGGCGGCCGATCATGCCGCCCATGAACAGGATGGGCAGAAACACCGCGGCGAGCGACACCGTCATCGACACCACGGTGAATCCGATTTCCTGCACGCCGTCGATCGTGGCCTGGTAGCGCGGCTTGCCCATTTCCAGGTGGCGCGCGATGTTCTCCATCACCACCACCGCGTCGTCGACGACGAAACCGATGGCGAGGATGATCGCCATCAGCGACAGGTTGTTGAGGCTGTAGCCCGCGAGGTACATGAAGGCGAAGGTGCCAAGCAGCGAGCTTGGCAGCACCAGCGCGGCGATCAGCGTGGCGCGCAGGTTGTGCAGGAAGGCGAAGATCACCAGGATCACCAGCACCAGCGCAAGCACCAGGGTGAAGTTGACCTCGTGCAGCGAATCCTTCACGAAGATCGAACGGTCGATGAAGGTTTCCAGCTTCACGCCGTCGGGCAGGTCGGCCTCGACCTGCGGCAGCAGGGCCTTGATGCGGTCGACCACCTCGACGGTGTTGGCGCCGGGCTGGCGCTGCACCGCCAGCACGATGCCGCGCTTGCCGTTGTACCAGGTGCGCACCTTGTCGTTCTCGACGCTGTCCTCGACGCGGCCGAGATCCTTCAGGCGCAGCGCGGCGCCGTCCCGGTAGGCGACGATGATGTCGCCAAAGTCCTCCGCGTCGGCGAGCGCCACGGGCGACTTCACCGAATAGCTGCGCGTCGCGCCGTCGAGCGTGCCGGACGGCAGGTTGGCGTTCGCCGCCTGCACCGCCGCGATCACCTCGGCGAAGCCGAGCCCCCGCTGCTGCAGCCGGGACGGGTCGAGATATATCCTCAGCGCGTACTTCTGCGAGCCGAACACCTGCACCTGCGCGACGCCGCTCATGCCCGAGAGGCGCTGCGCCACGCGGGTGTCGGCGATGTGGTCGAGCTGGGTCAGCGGCAGGCGGCCGGACGAGAGCGCGAGGAACAGCACGGGCGAATCGGCCGGGTTGATTTTCCTCAACTGCGGCGGGTCGATGCCGGCGGGCAGGTTGCGCTGCGCCTGCGCGATCGCCGTCTGCACGTCCTGCGCGGCGGCGTCGATGTCGCGTGACAGTTCGAACTGCAGCGTGATCGAGGTCTGGCCCTGGCTCGACTGCGAGCTCATCGACTCGATGCCGGGCACGGTCGACAGCTGCCTTTCCAGCGGCATCGCGACGGTGTTGGACATGGTTTCCGGATTGGCGCCGGGCAAGCTGGCGGTGATGCGCAGGGTGGGGAAATCCACCTGCGGCAGGTCGTTCACCGGCAGCTGCTTGTAGGCGAGCAGGCCGAACAGCGCCATCGCCAGCGCCAGCATCAGCGTGGCGACCGGGCGCTCGATGAAGGGGCGCGAGAGATTCATGCGGCCGACCTCGTCCGGTTCATGGCTGCGGCGTCCTGCCGGCGGGCTTGTCGCCTTCGAGGCGCACCTTGCCGCCGGCCCGGAGGCGCTTAGGTATCTCGACCAGCACGCGCTCGCCCGCGGTCAGCCCGCCGTCGAGCGCCAGCTGGCCGTCGAGCCGGTGCCGCACGCGCACCGCCTGCACCGCCGCAGTGCCGTCGCGCACGACATAGACGTAGGTGCCGTCCTGTCCGTGCTGCAGCGCCGCCTCGGGTACCACCGCACGGCCGGGCTCGCTGCCGAGCGCCAGCCGCAGGCGCACGCCCTGCCCCGCCAGGAGACCCGCGGGCTCGCCCTTCACCCGCACCGTGATCGGCACAGCCCCGGTGGCCGGGTCGATGCGCGCGTCGACGAACACCAGCTCGCCCTGGGCGAGCGGCGCGTCGCGATCGCTGTGCACCAGCGTGTCGGGATAGAGCGTCGCCGCGACGGGGCCCGCCGCACGCGCCGATTGCACTGCGGCCCAGTCGGCTTCGGCAAGCCAGGCACGCACTTCGAGTGCGCCCGGCGCGAGCAGCGTGGTGAGCGTTTCGCCGCCGGCCTGCACCAGGGTGCCGGGCCGGACGAGGATGCGGCCGACGCGGCCGTCGATGGGCGAACGGATCTGCGCGTACTGCGCATCGAGGCGCGCCGCCTCGAGCTCGGCGCGCGCGGTGCCGGCGCGGGCGCGCGCCGATTCGTAGGCGACGCGGGCGTCGTCGAATTCCTGGCGGCTGATGTAGCCCGACTGCATCAGCGGTTCCAGGCGCTCGATCCGCTTCTCCGCCTCGGCGGTTTCCGCCTGCGCGCCGGTGAGCGCCGCCTGGCTTTGCGCGATGCGTGCCTGCGCCGGACGCGCGTCGAGGGTGAACAGCACCTGTCCGGCGCGCACGGCGTCGCCTTCCTGCACATGCTGCTGCAGCAACGTGCCGCCGACCTGGGCGACGAGGTCGACCTGGCGCGCCGATTCGACTGTGCCCGGCAGTTCGACCACACGCGGGAAATCGCGCACCTCGACCGCCACGGTCTTCACCTCGATCGCGCCGCCCCCGCCGCCGCCCTGGCCCTCCCCGTTGCCGAACTGGGTGCGATACACCACGCCGGCGACGAGCGCCAGCACGACGACGGCGAGCAGAATGCGTGTCTTCATGGTTGTCCTTGTGGGGTCGCCGCCGGCAGGCGGCCGAGCGCATGGTTCAAACGGGAGAAGGCGGCCAGCCAGTCGGCGTCGGCCTGCGCCTGCACCTGGCGTGCGCGCGCCAGGTCGGCCTGCGCGGTCAGCAGTTCGAGCAGGCTGCCGACGCCGGCGCGGTAGCGCGCGTCGGCCGCCTGGGCCGATTCGCGGGCGCTGTCGAACTGCACCGTCACCCCGGCGCGGCGCGCCTGGGCGTGCCGCACGTCGTGCCAGGCCTCGGCCACCGCCCGCGCGACCTGGCCGCGCTGCGCGTCGGCCTCGGCCGCCAGACGTTCGGCATCGCGCTCGGCGGCGCGCGCCTGCGCGGCCAGGCGGCCGCCGTCGAACAGCGGCACACTGAGGTTCACGCCGACGCTGTAGCTGGTCGAGGGGTTGCGGTCATCGTCGATGAAGAAGGTGCGCCCGGTGTTGGCCGCGAGCGCGAGGCTCGGCCAGCGTGCGGCGCGCGCGCGATCGGCCTCGGCGCGGGCACTGGCGGCGGCGGCCTGCAGCGCCCGCAGATCCGGCCGTTGCCGCTGCGCCTCGGCAAGCAGGTCGGCGAGCAGCACGCTGGCGTCGAGCGCAGGCGGCGGCACCGCCTCCCACGCCAGCGTGAGCGGGGCGGCCTGTGCGAGACCGGCCGCCTGTTTGAGCGCGGCGTCGGCCTTGGCGAGGTCGCGTTCGGCGCCCTGGCGTTCGAGCTGCGCCTCGACCCGCGCCGCGCGCGCGCGCAACTGGTCGGCGCGCGATGCGAGGCCGCTGGAGAGCCGCGCCTCGACGGCGTCGAGACTCGCCTGCAAGGCGGTTTCCTGCTCGGCCCACGCGGCGACCTGTGCCGCCGCGGCGACGCGCGCGAAGTAGGCGGCCTCGACTTCGGCGATCGTGTCCTGCAGGACGCGGTTGCCGCTCAGAAGGCTGGCGATCAGCTGGTAGCGCTGCGCATCGATGCCGGCCGCGCGCGCGCCGAAATCGTAGAGCACGTAGGCAAGGCTCAGGCTGGGCGCAAAACGATCCAGCGTCGGCGCCGTCGCGCCCGAACTCGACAGCGCCCGGCTGCGCGTGAGCGCGAGCTGCCCGGTGAGCGTCGGCCAGTTCGCCGCCCCCGCCGCGTCGAGCCGCGCCGCTTCGGCCTGGATGGCGAGCCAGGCTGCGCGGGATTCGGGCCGGCTGCGCAAGGCCTGTTCGGTCAGTTCGGCGAGGCTCGCAAAGCGCGCCTCATGGACGGCGTCGGTCGGGCCTGCAACCGGCAAGGGCAGCGCATCCATGCGCAGCCAGAAGTCGCCGGGGCGTTGGGGCAGGTCGAGCGCAGCCGCCGCCAGTGGCCACATGGCAACGCACAGCAGGAGGGAAAGCGGGATTCTCAAAACAGGGCACATTCCAGATGTGTCCCTTGCCGACCGTCCGGACGCGCGCCGAGTTCCTTCCCGGGGATCGATCGGCGGCATCAAGCCGGCTCCACCCCGTCCGGCAGCGCGGCTTTCAGTGTCTGCGCCAGGCGCTCGAAGGTTTCCGGGAAAGGCGCGCGACGGCGCCACGCCAGCGCGATGGTGCGCCCCGGCGGCGGCGATTTGAACGGCCGGATTTCGACACTCTTCTTGCTGACCCGCGGCCCGGCATCGACCGACAGCGCCGGCAGCAGCGTCACGCCGAGGCCCATGCCGACCATCTGGCGCAGCGTTTCCAGGCTGGTGGCGCGCACTTCCTCGCGCCCGCGCGAGCCGCTGCCGCAGACGTCGAGCGCCTGGTCGCGCAGGCAGTGGCCTTCGTCGAGCAGCAGCAGCTTTTCACCCATGATGTCGGCGACCTTCAGTTCCTTGCGCGCCGCCAGGGCATGGCCCGCGGGCAGCGCGGCGAAGAAAGGTTCGTAGAACAGCGGCTCGACGCGCAGCGCGTCGTCGGTCACCGGCAGCGCGAGCAGGCCGGCGTCGAGCTTGCCGTCGACGAGATGCTCGAGGATCTGCGGCGTCATCTCTTCGCGCAGCAGCATGCGCAGGCCGGGGTGCTTCCGGTGCACCAGGGTCAGCGCGTGCGGCAGGTAGTAGGGGCCGAGCGTGGGGATCACGCCGAGGTGGAGCGTGCGCGCCATCGGGTCCTGCGCGTGCTTCGCGAGTTCGCGAATGCGCTCGGCCTCCTCGACGATATTGCGCGCGGCGGCGAGGATTTCCTTGCCGATCGGCGTCGGCGTGACGCGCTTCAGGCTGCGGTCGAACAGGGTCACGCCGAGGAAATCCTCGAGCTTCTTGATCTGCGTGGACAAGGTCGACTGCGTGATGAAGCACGCCTCGGCCGCGCGGCCGAAGTGGCCGTGGTCCGCGAGCGCCACCAGGTACTTGAGTTCCTGCAGGGTCATGGCCATTCGTTCGCTTTTATCAATCGGTTCATTCTAGACTATTCATGAGACGGATAGCCGCGCATGGTCTTAAATGACGGGTATGCGCAGCAGGCGGACCGCCTGCTGCCCCCTCATCCATCGCGAGAGCCCGCCATGAGAGCCATCCTGATCCAGCCCGACACCCGCAGTCTCGAAGTCATCGACATCCAGTCCCGCGACGACATCGCGGCCCGCGTCGGCTACGCCACGCTCGAATCCGACGCCGTCGGCGACGCAGGCGACCATCTGTTCTTCGACGAGGAATGCTTCCTGCGCGGCACCGCCGGACGCTTCCAGATCGACACGCTCATTCCCGTCTCCGGCGTCGGCGTGATCGTCGGTCTCGACGGCGACGCCCTGCGCGACGCCACGACCGACGTCGACGACCTGCGCCGGCGCATCCGGTATCTCTGACGAAAGGAGACAACCATGATCGGACACTATCTTTTCAGCGCGCTGGCCCGCTTCGGCGCCGGCTTCGAAGGCCTCGACGCGGCATGAGCCGGCCCGCCGTGTTCGCCGCGCCGCAACCGGCCACCGTGCGCGTGCGCCCGGCAAGCATCGACGACCTGCCGGCGATCAACGCGATCGTCGAGCGCGCGGTGATGACCTGGCAGCTCGCCGAGCGCGTGAAGCGCCTGAGCCTGCCGAGCTACCGCTACCACGCGCACGATTTCGTCCACATGCAGCTGGTCGTCGCCGAAGACGCGCACGGCACGCTGCTCGGCGTCGCCGCGTGGGACGCGGCCGATGCGCGCGACACGCCCGGCGGCCAGCGCGGCCTGCTGCTGCACGGCCTCTACGTCGACCCGGCACATCAGCGCGCAGGTGTCGGCACTCGCCTGCTCGACGCCGCGGCCGACGCCGCCCGCGACGGCGGCTACGACGGCCTGCTGGTGAAAGCGCAGGCCGACGCCAACGGCTTTTTCGCCGCGTGCGGCCTCGCCAGGCTCGACGTCGTCGATCCGCTGCGCGACTACCCGCATCGCTTCTGGCTGGCGTGCACAGCGGCGGCAGTCGTTCACGCGGAGGCCGGCCATGGCTGACGCGCGCCGCGATCCCGCCCCGGCGGCCCCTGCCCTGCGCAGCGGAACATGGCGCAGAATCCTGCGTGCGCTCGATCCGCGTCGCCTGCGGCGGGGGCACAAGGTGCCCGCGGCCGGGAAAACGGACGACGACGTGCCGCTCGGCTATTGCTGATCCGCTCGAGACACGACATGGAACTCGCCCAACACGAACAACCGGCCACCTGGCGCGCGACCTGGATCGCGCAGGCGCAGACCCACCCCTACACGGCGCTGGGGCTGGCGCTTGCACTGAGCGTGGTCGTGCTGCTGCTGGCGACGAGCCTGTGGCGCGTCGCCGCCGGCGATGCCGACGCGGCGCTGCGCCTGGGTCTGCTCGGCGGCCTCGCCGGCTTTGCCGCCACCGCGCTCGGCGCCCTGCCGGCGCTGTTCCTGCGCGGCCTGTCGGCGCGCACCGAGGACACCATGCTCGGGCTCGCCGCCGGCATGATGCTGGCCGCCAGTTCCTTTTCGCTCATCCTGCCCGGACTCGAAGCCGGCGAGTCGCTCACCGGCAGCGCTTGGCTCGGCGCGCTCACCGTGGTTATCGGCCTCGGGCTCGGCGTGCTGCTGATGCTGGGGCTCGACGAATTCACCCCGCACGAGCACGAACATGGCGGGCCCTGCGGCGCAGGCTGCGGGCGCGTCTCGCGGGTGTGGCTGTTCGTGTTCGCGATTGCCCTGCACAACCTGCCCGAGGGCATGGCGATCGGCGTGGCGTTCTCGCAGGGCGACCTCGCGGTCGGCCTGCCGCTCACCACCGCGATCGCGCTGCAGGACATTCCGGAAGGCCTTGCGGTCGCGATGGCGCTGAAGGCGGCGGGCTTGAGCCCCACACGCGCGGTCGGCGTGGCGGCCCTGAGCGGCCTGATGGAACCGGTCGGCGCGCTGCTCGGCATCGGCCTCGCCAGCGGACTCGCGCTCGCCTACCCGATCGGCCTGGGGCTCGCCGCCGGCGCGATGATTTTCGTCGTCTCGCACGAAGTGATCCCCGAAACCCACCGCAACGGCCACCAGACGCCGGCGACGATCGGGCTGATGGCGGGCTTCGCGGTAATGATGGTGCTGGACACCACGCTGGGCTGAGGCCCGGCGCGTCGCCGGTCAGGGCAGGAGATCGTGCTCCGTCTGCTGCGTCGCATCCAGCGACACGTGCTCGCTCGTGGTGTCTTGCAAGGCGACCGAGCGGGAGGCCGAATCGACGAAGTTGAAGCGGATCCTGGCGGCGGCCTTGTCCGATTCGCCGCGGACTTTTGTGGTCAGCGTGCCGTTCAGGCTCAGCACGACATCGTAGGCGGCAGTGAGCACTTCGCCTGAATTGGGCAGCGCCCGTCTCAGGAATTCGAGTTCAGCTTCTTCCTGATCGATCAGCCCGAGCGTTTCGAGCAGGGAGAACTTCGGCGACGGGTCGGCGTCGGTGCGGCGATGCGCGATCGCGCGCTTGAACTGTCTGAAGCCCTGGTAGAAGGGATCCGACTCCTCGATCAGTTCCCCGGTCGAATAAATGCCGTCCATCAGGAAGGTCAGGTTGCGGTCGCGCACCGGTTGCCGCGCCCAGGAAGCGATCACATCCTTGACGGTGCGGGCAAGGCAGTGTTCGAGATGGCCGCCCACGACAAACACGCGGGACGCCTTCACTTCGAACGGCACTTCGCCGTCGCGGGAAAACACCCGGTAATCCGGCGAACAGTCGGCGGCGTAGTACTGCGTCTCTGGCGTTCTGTCCTCGAGGTAAATGACGGGGATGCCTTTTTGCCGCGCCGCCCGGATCGCCCGGTCGACACCCAGCTTGCCCGACATCCGGGTGTCGTAGGTGGCGCTGGCGTGGGTGACGAGCAGCACCGCGTCGCTGTTCAGGCTGACCTGCGCAGGCGGGGTGAACGGGGGCCGCGGGCAGGCGGCCAGCGCCGTTTGCGACAACAGGAGCAGGACGAGGACGACGAACGGTTTCATGCTTTGCGATTTCCCGGAAAGGGATGGCCAGGGGCGCGACCATTATGGACACGCCCTGACTTCGTCTCAAGCAGATTTGACAGGTTCCGCGACTGGACCGGTCGCGGGTTTCGAGGAAGGCTCAGCGCAGCACTTCGGCCGGTTGCGCGGCGGCCTCGGCCGGCGCTTCGTGCGCGCCGGACACGGCCAGCGCGTAGATGCGCTGCAGGTCTTCCTCGCTGACGTCGACAAAGGTGTCGAGTTGGCTCAGCGCGTAGACCAGGCTGCTGTGCGGAATCATGTGCTTCTCGGCCGGCTCGTCGGCCGCGGCGGCGCGGTGCCACACCTGCGGATAGCGCCGCCAGGCGAAGGGATAGTTGTAGACGATCGCGACGCCCAGCAGCACCGCCGCATTCAGCAGCACCGGGCTCAGCACGTAGCCGTAGCCGAGCGCGTGCACGGCCTCGCCGCCGAGCACCGCGTAGAGCGCGGTGGCACCGCCCGGCGGGTGCAGGCAACGCAGCGTGTACATGGCGGCAATCGACAGGCTGACTGCAAGCGCCGCCGCGAGCATGAGATCGCCGCCGAGCCAGCGCGCACAGGTGACGCCGATGAGCGCCGACACCAGGTGCCCGCCGACGAGCGGCCATGGCTGCGACAGCGTGCCGTGCGGCGCGGCGAACAGCAACACCGCCGAGGCGCCGATCGACGCGGTGGCGAGCACGCCGCCGGGGCCGGCGAGCCCGGCCTGGCCGACCCCGATCACGGCCAGGATGCCGAGGAGCCCCCCGAACGCGGAAATCCAGTGTTCACGCTCGGAGACCGAATAGGCCAGCTTGCGCACCCGTCTCAACCCGTGCTCCAGGCGCGCGGGCGCTTCATGCCGGCGATCTTGCACGCCTGCTTCACGTAGCCGTAAGGGAAGAGCTCGAACAGCTTCTTCTGCGCGTCGCGCCCGAAGCGCTCGGACAGGTGCTTGATGACGAAGCGCGCGTCGGCGGCGATCTGGTGCTCGTCGTAGTACGCGCGCATGAAGCAGATCGCGTCCCAGTGCGCGTCGGTCAGCTCGATCTGCTCGTCGCGGGCGAGTTCGCGGGCGATGTCCTCGTTCCAGTCGCCCGGTTCGATCAAATAGCCCTCGGCATCGCGTTCGGGCAGCACGGCCGCGGGGTTCGACATCTGGTTCATGACGGTCTCCTCATCGTTGCGGGAAGGGATGACCGTAGTTTAGGGATCGCTTATATATCAATCCAGCGATTAATTTTGGTGTTTAATATCGAAAAAGCCGATAGATATGGACACCGAACTCGCCCGCACCTTTCTAGCCGTCGCCGCCACCGGAAATTTCGTCGCTGCAGCGAGCCGCCTGCACGTCACGCAGTCGACGGTGAGCGCACGCATCCACAACCTCGAAAACCTGCTCGGCGCGCGCCTGTTCCAGCGCGGCCGCAACGGCGCCGAACTGACGCCGGCGGGCAAGCGCTTCCTGCGCCACGCCAAGCACCTGGTGCGCACCGTCGAGCAGGCGCGCCACGACGTCGGCCTGCCGCAGGGCTTCCACGACGTGCTCACGCTGTCGGGCCGCATCGCAGTGTGGGAAGGCTTCCTGCCGCACTGGGTGGCGTGGATGCGCGAGGCGGCGCCGGACGTGTCGCTGCGCCTGGAAATCGGCTTCGAGGCCGACATCATGCAGGGCCTCATCGAAGGCAGCGTCGACATCGGCGTGATGTACACGCCCACCTCGCGCCCCGGCCTCGTCGTCGAACCGCTGTTCGACGAGACGCTGCTGCTGGTGACGAGCGACCTCGCGCGCGGCTGGCCCGACCCCGGCTACATCCACATCGACTGGGGGCCGGAATTCCACGCCCTCTTCAGCGACCACCACCCCGAAGTCGGCCCGCCCGCGCTCGTCGCCAACATCGGCTGGCTCGGCGTGCAGCAACTGCTCACCTACGGCGGCAGCGGCTACTTCCCGCAGCGCCTGGTGCGCCAGCACCTCGAGGCCGGCCGCCTGTGGCAGGTGCCCGACAGCCCCACCCTGCGCCTGCCGGCGTGGATGGTGTTCCCGCGCGACAGCGACAGTGCGACGCTGGCGGTCGCGCTGGAGGGCTTGCGGGAGCTGGCGAGGGAGGAGCGGGGGCGGGGTGGGTGAGGCTGGGATTCTCGGCCTTTGCTGCCATTCAGCCCTGGCGCGAGGTTCGCGCCTGCAGGTGAATTGGCGGATGAAACGGGCGCATAATCCGAAAGCCCTCCGACCCCTTTTGCATCACGTAATAAAGAGACAGCCGGACCGGCATCCATAGAACAATCAAGACGATAGACCCGATAAATACCTGTCTCTTTATTAAAAGATGTCCGGACCCATGGGGCTCTCTATTAACTGTTAGCCCTTTAGTTCATGGCCCAAACGACCCGCGAACAAACTGACGAAGAATTTGCTCGCTTAGAGGCACAGCGCAAATGGGTGCGCGAGCATTACGAGCACAACCCAGAGGCCGCATATGCCACCGTCTCGGGAAAACTCGCGGTTGTAAACACCATTCTTGATTCCGGTTGGGTTGGTCAGAATGAAACCGTAAAACTTCAGTGTCTTGGTGTCGCCTTCGGCGACGCGCTTGCCCAAGAGCTGGGGCTGCGATGGGTCACTGTTGAAGATGAAGATGGAACCGACCCCGCCTTAATATACGACGGCCAAAGCATTGTGGTGTTTCCCCTTACAAGCATTTCAAAGCGCATCGAGCGCGGAGAAACAGTTGATGTTTACAATCTTTTTGGCAAAGCGTGCAAAGCCATTCTCGGTGCAAAAAATGAGCAGGGCTAACACCTCGTTCAACACCGCTCCACTTTGTTCCGCTCGGACTGGCCGCCTGCGGCGTCCAGCCGGTTAACTCAAACGTTAGGCACATATGACGGACACAACAGAAAATCAAGAAGAGCTTCGGATGCTGTACCAGGTAACCGTTTCCGATCTCACTTATTTCAAAACACAGCAGTGGTCTGTTACGAATTACGCTCTGCTGATCTTCGCTGGACTGGTGGGCACAGCGCAGCTTTTGAAGCCACTTTCCACCACATTTGAGCGCTGTTTCTTGGGCGCTCTCGCAATAGCTGCATTGGTTGCAGCGCTTGTCATCCTCAGCAAACTTCAGAAATCCATTTCCGTGCGCCAGTCGCGCTTGGTCGCAGCGCGTGACAACTTTAGCTCTTCATTTAAGCAAGCGTGGGCGGCTGAGGTAAAAGGTCCTGAGTACATCCATTCCATCTACTTCCTATACGCCACTGTTTTAATAGGTGGTGTCCTAGCTGTGTGGCTCGTAGGGTTTCGTCTATGAACGGGCCCCAAATCTCAGTCAACCTGGACGCGCTAAAGTGCGCCGGTTACCTCAAACGTTGAACGGCGCCATGACCGGTAAGCGCTGAACACCGGTCATATGGAGCGGTCGGCCAGACAGGCCGCTCTGGCCGACAACCCCGTCACCAACGCCCTTCAACCCGGCTTCACCGCCACCAGATCGACCAGCGCCGACATGCCGTGATGGTGCGCGCCTTCGCTGATGACGGATTCGTGTTCCGCCAGATGCTCGATGCGCCAGTCGCCAAACCAGCGCCTGAGATCCGCTTCCACATACATGTTGGCGGGGTTGGACGGCCCGCCGGTGCCGTATTCGATCTGCTTCGGCGTGTAGCCCTGCAGGATGAGGGTGCCGCCGGGCCTGAGGGTGCGGCGGATGCCTTCGATGACGCGCTCGCGCCCGGGCGGCGGGGCGAACTGGATGAAGATGGCGACGACGACGTTGTAGGCGGCTTCGGGCCAGGTCCACGCCAGCACGTCGGCCTGTTCGAATTCAAGGCTGACGCCGCGCGCGCGGGCAAGTTTTTCCGCCTTGGCGAGCGCAACGGGCGAGAAGTCGATGGCGTGGACGTTCAGCCCCTGCTCGGCCAGCCACACGCCGTTGCGCCCTTCGCCGTCGGCGATGGCGAGCGCACGCTGGCCGGGCGCGAGGCGATGCGCCTGGCTGGCGAGGAAGACGTTGGGCGCGGTGCCGAAAGCGTAGTCGTCGCCGGCGTACCGCGCGTTCCAGAACTCCAGGCTCATTACTTGGCGTTGGCGGCGAGCAGGCGTTCGAGCTGCGCGGCGGGCACCATGCCGGGCACGCGCACGCCGTTGGCGAAGATCAGCGTGGGCGTGCCGTTGATGCGCAGGCGCTGGCCGAGCGCGATGGTGGCGTCGACCGGGTTGGCGCACTTGCCGTCGTTGCTGGGCACCTTGCCGTCCTCGATGTAGTCGTTCCAGGCCTTGTTGCGGTCGGGCGCGCACCAGATCTGCTTCGAGGTTTGCACCGCCTTGGGATGCAGGCCTTCGACCGGATACAGGAAGGTGTAGACGGTGATGTTGTCGACCTTGGCGAGCTCTTCCTCGAACTTGCGGCAGTACGGGCAATCGACGTCGGAGAACACGACCAGGCGGCGCTCGCCCTTGCCCTTCACGACCTTGAGCGCGTTCTGCAGCGGCAGCGTGTTCCAGTTCACTGCCTGCAGGCGATTGAGGCGTTCCTGCGTGAGGTTGGTGCGCTTCTTCAGGTCGACCACGTCGCCGAGGAACACGTATTGCGCCTTGGCGTCGACGTAGATCAGCTGGCCGTCGAGGTAGACCTCGAACAGGCCGCTGTAGGGGGTCTTGGTCACCGAGGCGATGTTCGCCCCCGGAAACTGCTGGGTGAGCGCCTTGCGGATGGCGGCTTCGTTGGCCTGCGCGGCCGTGGCAAACATCAGGCTGGCGGCCAGCGCGAGAGACAGGAACTTCATGAGTGGAACTCCAGTTAAAAAAACAAACAATCAGGACATCGCCTCGCGCACCAGGGCCGCCTTCAGTGGCGGCACCTGGTCGACGAGGCGCATGCCGGCGTTGCGCAGCCACGCCGCACGCGGCGAAGCGAACAAGTGATGCAGGCCATGGGTGAGCGCCTGCATGCGCTGCACCGGCTCGGCGCGCTGACGCGCGTACTGCTGCAGGATGCGCACGTCGCCCAAGAGGGTGCGACGGTGCTGCGCCAGCACCTCGACCAGCGCCTCGGCGTCGCCGAAGCCGAGATTGACACCCTGCCCTGCCAGCGGATGCACGCCGTGCGCGGCGTCGCCGATCAACGCGACGCCGGGCGCGACCGCCGATTCGACGCGAATCAGCCGCAGCGGGAAGGCCGCTGCCGGCGTCAGCAGTTCCAGCGCACCCAGGCGGCCATGGCCGGCGGCGCGGACCTTATCAGCCAATGCCACCGCGTCGAGCGCGACGAGTTCGTCGGCGTGCGACGTCTCGGTGGACCAGACCATCGACATGCGGTTCCCCGGCAGGGGCAACCAGGCGAGGATGTCGCCGTCGGCGAACCACTGGAAGGCGGTGCCGCGATGCGGCCGCTCGCAGGCGAAGTTCGCCACCACCCCGCTCTGGCCGTAGGGCGTGACGGTTGAGGCGAGCCCCGCCCAGTCGCGGATGCGCGAATTTGCCCCGTCGGCGCCGATCAGGAGTTCGGTTTCCAGCGCCGTGCCGTCGTCGAGCGCGATGCGCGTGAAACGCTCGCCGCGTTCGAGCGACGCGATCGCCGCCGGGCAATGCAAGGCCACGCTGCCGTCGGTCTCGATCGCCTGCCACAGCGCGTGCTGCAAGCGACCGCTCTCGAGGATGGTCGCCAGGTGCGACACGCCGGCTGCGTAGGCGTCGAGCCGCACCGCGCCTGACGCGTCGCCGGCGACGTCCATGCGGGTCACCGTCTGGCAGCGCGCGGCGTCGAGCCGCTGCCAGGCGCCGATTGCTTCAAGAAAACGCTGGCTCGCCGGGCTGATGGCGTAGATGCGGGTGTCCCAGGTGTCGTCAGGGGGCACGGGCGGCTGACGCTCGATCAGCGCGACGCGCAGGCCGCGGCGGCCGAGCGCGAGCGCCGCGGCGGCGCCGACCAGCCCCGCGCCGACGACGACGGCCTGATAGCGTTCTGGATTCATGCTTCGCCCCTCTCCCCAACCCTCTCCCGCTTGCGGGAGAGGGGGCGAACGTGATGCCCACCCCGATTCATCCGTTCGCCCCGAACATCATGCGCCGCGCGACGAAAGTCTTCAGCGGCGGAAAGGCCTCCAGCGCCAGCAGGCCCAGGCCGCGCGCGTGGCGCAGCGGGCCGAAGTCATTCGAGAACGTGCGCACCAGGAAATCGGTGAAGCCGAGCCCGCCGATGACGTCGGCGCGGCGGCCGCGCGCGTAGGCGGCGAGCATGGCGGCGCTGCCGAGCGCGTCCACCGGCGTGTCGCCGGCGAGGCTCGCCAGTTCCCAGGCATCGCGCAGGCCGATGTTGAAGCCCTGGCCCGCGACCGGGTGCAGGGTCTGCGCGGCGTTGCCGATGCGCACGACGCGCTCGGCCGCCTCGCTACCGGTGTACGCAAGCTTCAGGGGAAAGGTCTTGCGCGGACCGGCTTCGAGAAAACGCCCCTGGCGACCGCCGAAGTGGCGCTGCAGCGCGGCAAGGAATTCCGCATCGGGCAGCACGGCAATGCGCTCGGCGTCGGCACGCTTCGCCGTCCACACCAGCGCATAGCGGTCGCCTTTCGGCAACAGCGCGGCGGGACCTTCGGGCGTGAAGCGCTCGAAGGCCTGGTGGGCGTGCGGCAGTTCGGTCCGCACGTCGCACACCACGGCCATCTGGTCGTAGTCGCGCTCGAATTTCGGTTTGGGTGCTTCCTCGCCGCGGCCGCCGTCGGCGACGACCGCGAGCGGCGTGGCGAGCGTGCGGCCGTCGGGGGTGTGGAGCGTCGCCGCGTCCGCGGTCGATTCGATGCGCGCGACGGCGACGCCGTAGTCGACCGCGATGCTTGCGTCGCGCAGCACCTGCTTCAGCGCGGCGGCGAGTTCGCCGTAGGGCAGCACGTAGCCCAGCGCCGGGACATTCAATTCCCCGGCGTTCAGGCGGGTCACGCCCAGCGCGCCGCGCTGCGAGATGTGGATGCGGGTGATCGGCGTGACCTCGGCAAGCTTCTTCCACACGCCGAGACGCTCGAGGATGAGGCGCGAACCGTGCGAGAGCGCGAGCGTGCGCGTGTCGCCGCGCGCGTCTTCCGGCTGCGCTTCGAGCACGCGCACCGGCACGCCCGCTTCGGCCAGCGCGAGCGCGCACACCGCGCCGACCGGGCCGGCGCCGACGACGAGCACCGGATTCAGCCCCGCATCCATGCTTCGATGTCGGCGACGGTCTTGGGCGGCGAGGTCAGCACCTCGCAGCCGGCGTCGGTGACGACGACATCGTCCTCGATGCGGATGCCGATGTTGTGGAAGGCAGCCGGCACGTCGTCGGCCGGGCGGATGTAGAGGCCGGGCTCGACCGTGAGCGTCATGCCCGGCACCAGCGGCCGCCATTCGCCTTTGAGTTTGTAGTCGCCGGCGTCGTGCACGTCCATGCCCAGCCAGTGGCCGGTGCGGTGCATGTAGAAGCGGTTGTAGGCGCTGGATTCGATGAGGCCGTCGACTTCGCCGTGCAGCAGGCCGAGGTCGACCAGACCTTGGGTGAGCACGCGCACTGCCACCTCGTGCGGCGCGTTCCAGTGATTGCCGGGGCGCACCGCGGCGATCGCCGCTTCCTGCGCCGCGAGCACCAGCTCATAGGCGTCCTTCTGCGCCGCGCTGAACTTGCCGTTGACCGGGAAGGTGCGCGTGATGTCGGCGGCGTAGCTGCCGAACTCGGCGGCAGCGTCGATCAGCAGCAAATCGCCGTCGTGCAGCGGCTTGTTGTTGAACACGTAGTGCAGCACGCAGGCGTTGGCGCCGCTGGCGACGATGGACGTGTAGGCCGGTGCCTCGGCGCCGCCGCTGCGGAAGGCGCACAAGAGCTCGGCCTCGATTTCGTATTCGTGGCGGCCGGGGCGCGTGGCGCGCATCGCAATGCCGTGGGCGCGGGTAGAAATTTCGGCGGCGCGCCGCATCAGGGCCAGTTCGTGGCCGTCCTTCACCAGCCGCATTTCGTCGAGCCAGATGCGCGCGTCGACCAGCCGGTTCGGCGCCTGCACGCCGCTGCGTGCCTTGGCGCGCACCGCGTTGAGCCAGCCCATCACCTGCGCGTCCCACGCCGGTTCGCGGCCGATGATCGTCGCCAACTGCGGCTGGTTTTCCAGCAGTTTCGGCAACTCGGCATCCAGCTGGTCGAAGGCGTACGCCTCGTCGAAGGCGAACACCTCGCGCGCCGCCGCCGGGCCGTAGCGGAAGCCATCCCAGATTTCGCGTTCCTCGTTCTTCTCGCGGCAGAAGAGGACATGGCGCGGGTCCTTGCCGCCCACGAGCACGACCACCGCCTCGGGCTCGTTGAAGCCGGTGAGCCAGTAGAAATAGCTGTCGTGCCGGTAGGGATAGTGCGTGTCGCGGTTGCGCGGCACCTCCGGGGCGGTGGCGATGATCATCACCCCCTCGCCCATTTCGTTCAGCACGCGCTCGCGGCGGGCGCGGTAGATCGCGGAATCAGGCTGCATGGTGGGGTTTCAGTTCCTCGTCGAGTGCGGCGAGACGCGCCGGCGTTCCTACATCGACCCAGCGGCCGGCGAAATGTTCGCCGCTGGCGCGACCGGCGTCGATCGCCAGCCGCAACAGCGGCGCCAGCTGCGCCTTCTCGCCGGGCAGCGTCTGCGCGAACAGCGCGCGATGGTAGACGCCGATGCCGGAAAACGTGAAGCGCGCCGGGTGCGGCGTGAGCGGGATATCGGCGTTGGTCACGCGAGCGCCGTCGAGCACGAAGTCGCCCTGCGGATGATGCGGCGGATTGTCGACCAGCACGAGGTGCGCGCGGTCGTGCCCCGCCGCCAGCCGCGCCATCGGCTCGGCGAGCCGGCTGAAATCGTATTCGCAGTAGATATCGCCGTTCACCACGGCAAACACCTCGGACCCGATCAGCGGCAGCGCGGTGGCGATGCCGCCCGCGGTTTCCAGCGCGCTGATTTCGCGCGAATACTCGATCGTCACGCCGAACGCCGCGCCATTGCCCAGCGCGGCCTCGATCTGCTCGCCGAGATGGGCGTGGTTGATCACGATGCGCCCAAAGCCCGCAGCGCGCAGGCGCTCGATGTGCCAGACGATCAACGGCTTGCCACCCACCGCCAGCAAGGGCTTCGGCGTGCGATCGGTGAGCGGACGCATGCGCTCGCCACGCCCGGCGGCGAGGATCATGGCGGTGTGTGTCGTGTCGGTGCGCATGCGTGTTTGCTTAGGGTCTAGGGGCTAGGATTTAGGGGCTAGGGGTTGTGCGGCCGCGGCCGCGCTGCTTCCCTAGATCCTAGTCCCCAGATCCTAACCCCTAAAAGGTATACCCCACTTTCACTTCCCGATTCTCCAGCCCATCGAGCAGGTACAGCATCGGCTTCAGCTCGTCGTAACGCTCGCATACCTTACGCAGGTAGTGCATCACCAGCGGCATGTCCTTCAGATACCCGTCCTTGCCGTCTCGATGATACAGGCGCGCGAAAATGCCGAGCACCTTGATGTGGCGCTGCGCACCCATCCACTCGAAGTCGCGCCAGAACTCGCCGAAGTCCTGCCGCACCGGGAGCCGCACGGCGCGCGCCTTTTCCCAGTAGCGGATCACCCAGTCGAGCTGCTGTTCCTCGTCCCACTGGATGTAGGCGTCACGGTAGATCGACGCGAGGTCGTAGGTGATGGGGCCGTAGACCGCGTCCTGGAAATCGAGGATGCCGGGGTTGGGGTCGCTCACCATGAGGTTGCGCGAATGCCAGTCGCGATGCACATAGACCTGCGGCTGCGCGAGGGTGTTGGCGAGGATGCGCTCGAACACGGTGTCGAGGATCGTTTGCTGCTGATCGTTCATGGTGACGCCGAGGTGTTTCGCGACGTACCACTCGGGGAACAGCATCAGCTCGCGGGTCAGCAATGCACGGTCGTACTCGGGCAATACGCCGGGCCGGCTCGCCTGCTGGATGCGGACGAGTGCGTCGTTCGAGGCCAGATACAGCTCGTGCGCGGTGCTGTCGTTCAGCGCCGACAGGTAGGTGGTGTTGCCGAGGTCGGTCAAGAGCAGGAAGCCCTGGTCAAGGTCCTGCGCCAGCACCTCGGGCACGTGCACGCCGGCGTGGCGGAACAGGCGCGCCACCGCGATAAAGGGCCGGCAGTCCTCGTGCGCCGGGGGCGCGTCCATCACGATATAATCGCGGCCTTTGGCGGTGACGCGGAAATAGCGGCGAAAGCTGGCGTCGGCCGACGCCGGGGCGATGTCGAGCGAATCGCCCCCCAGTTGGCGGGCAGCCCAGTCTTGTAATGCGTGCAAACGGTCCACTGCTGCGGAACTCCGAATAACGAACCTGCGGATTTTACATCCTTGTCCTTCCTGCCCGGCCTCGCGTTCATCGCCCTGAGTCTGGCCGCGCTTCCGGCCGCGGCGGACGCGCTCGGGCTGAAAATGGACGTCGAACTGGGCGGTTCGGCGGCGGCCGGCAAGGCCGGGCCGCTGTTCGTGGCGGCCGACCGCCTCGAATCGACCGCTCCCAACGTCGTGGAAGCCAGCGGCAACGTCGAGGCCCGCCAGGCGGGGCGCGCCTTCTTCGCCGGCTGGCTGCGCTACGACCAGTCGCTCAATGCCATCGAGGCACGCGACGCGGTGCGCCTCGAGCAATCGACGCTGCTGATCCAGGGCGACGCCCTGGCGCTCGACCTCGACGACTACAGCGGCACCCTCGCCCAGCCGCGCTACCAATTCACCGAACAGCCCGGACGCGGCGACGCCAACGTGGCCGACTTCATCGACGAAACCCGCTTCAAGCTGCGCGAAGCCACCTACACCACCTGCCCGGCCGGCAACGACGACTGGTATCTGACTGTCGGCGAACTCGACATCGACCGCACGCGCAACGTCGGCACGGCCCGCAACGCCTCGCTCAACTTCCTCGGCACGCCGATTCTCTACACGCCCTGGATGGACTTCGCGCTCAACAACGAGCGCAAGACCGGCGTGCTCGCGCCCACCTTCGGCACCACCGAACGCAGCGGCCTCGACATCATGGTGCCGTACTACTTCAACCTCGCCCCCAACTACGACGCGACGCTCTACCCCCGGCTGCTGTCGCGGCGCGGCGTGCAGCTGGGCGGCGAACTCCGCTACCTGCTGGAGAATGTCCGCGGCGAAAACCGCGTGGAATACCTCCCCAACGACGACGTCGCCGCACGCAACCGCTGGAGCGTGGCGCTGAAGAACCACTATCGCATCGACGCGAACACCCAGGCCGGCATGCAGTTCGACAAGGTCTCGGACGACGACTACTTCCGCGATCTGTCGAACCTGCTCGCGATCACCTCGCTGACCCACCTCAACCGCGAGGCATGGGTCACCACCCAGCACGACACCTGGTTCGCCGACCTGCGTGCACAGAGCTTCCAGACCCTGCAGGACTCGACCACCGCGCCGATCGCTGAGCCCTACGCGCGCCTGCCGCACGCGCGCTTCGGCGTGCGCCGGACCTTCGGCAACGGTCTGGAATTCATGCTCGACAGCGAGGCGACGCGTTTCGCGCATCCCGACCCCGCGATGCGCGAGGGCACGCGCGCGCTGGTCTACCCGCGGCTGCGCCTGCCGCTGTCCACGTCCTACGGTTTCCTCACCCCGCAGCTCGGCTGGCACGGCACCTGGTACGCGCTCGACGACGCCGCGCCCGAGCAGCGCATCTCGCGCAATCTGCCGATCTTCAGCCTCGACGCCGGCGTCACTTTCGACCGCCCGTTCAGTTTTGCCGGACTGGACTACGAGCAGACACTGGAGCCGCGCGCCTACTACGTATTCGCGCCCTACCGCGACCAGAGTGCGATTCCCGTGTTCGACACGACCCAGCTGGACTTCAGCTACGCACAGATGTTCACCGAGAACCAGTTCATCGGCGGCGACCGTGTCAACGACGCCAACCAGCTCACGCTCGCCGTGACGAGCCGTTTCACCGAAGCGACGAGCGGCCTGGAGCGCCTGCAGGTCACCCTGGGCCAGCGCTACTATTTCAGCGACCAGCGCGTGACCCTGCCGGGCGTGGCGCCGCGCAGCAGCAACGCCACCGACCTGCTCGCCGCGGTGAGCGGACAGATCACGCGCGACTGGCGCGCCGACGCCGCCTGGCAGTTCGACACCCAGAACGGCACCACGGTGCGCCAGAACCTCGGCGCCTCGTATCGTCCCGCGCCCGGCCACGTGTTGAACCTCGGCTACCGTTTCATTGACCAAAGTACCGAGCAGGTCGACGTGTCGGCGCAATGGCCGCTAGGCGCCCGCTGGTACGGGATGTTCCGCTACAACTATTCGTTCCAGGACGACAAACTGGTCGAAGGCCTGGCCGGCGTTGAATACAATGCCGGCTGCTGGGTGGCGCGCGCAGTGTTCCAGCGCCTGGCCACCAAGGAGAACCAGTCGACCGACGCGCTGTTCTTCCAGCTCGAACTGAACGGCATGGGCCGCCTCGGCTCCAATCCGCTCGATGTGTTGAAACAAAGTGTTCCCGGATACAGGTCCAGCAATGAAATCGCTCCTACGCCCTGATTGGCTCCGCCCGCACTGGGTGCTGGCCGCACTCCTCGCCTTGCTTGCCGGGTGGCCCGCGCAGGCGGCGATCACGCCGCTCGACCACATCGTCGCGGTCGTCAACGACGAAGTCATCACCCAGCAGGAACTCAGCCGGCGCTACCAGGAAACGGTGCGCACGCTGTCACGCCAGAACACCCCCCTGCCGCCGCGACCGGTGCTGGAAAAGCAGCTGCTCGAACGCATGGTGACCGAGCTTGCGCTGCAGCAGCACGCCCGCAACACCGGCATCCGCGTCGACCCGGCGCAGATCGAACGGGCGCTGCAGCGCATCGCCGCGCAGAACCAGCTCGACCTCGCCGGCCTCGCCGCCGCGCTGGAGCGCGACGGCCAGAGCCTGGAAAGCCTGCGCGCGACGCTGCGCAACGAATTCCTCATCACCCGCGCACGCGAGCGCGACGTCGACAACCGCGTGACGGTCAGCGACGCCGAGATCGAGGGCTATCTGCAGACCCAGATCCAGCAGGGCGTGGAAACCGAGTACAACTTCGCGCACATCCTCGTCACCGTGCCGGAGAACGCCTCGCCCGAGCAGATCCAGGCCCGCCGCGCGCGCGCCGAGGACATCCACGCCCAGCTCGTCGCCGGCGCCGATTTCGCGCAGCTGTCGGCGAGCCATTCCGATGCGCCGAACGCCATGCAGGGCGGCGCCTTCGGCTGGCGCGCCAGCGGCAAGATGCCGACCCTGTTCGCCGAAGCGCTGAAGCCGCTGCGCCCGGGCGAGCTTTCGCCGCTGCTGCGCAGCGGCAACGGCTTCCACATCCTCAAGCTCTACGACAAGCGCGGCCTCGACGCCGCGATGAGCGTCACCCAGACGCGGGTGCGCCACATCCTCATCAAGACCAACGAACTGATGTCCGAAGCCGACGCGCGCAATCGCCTGCTGCAGCTGAAGGAGCGCATCGAACACGGCACGAAATTCGAGGACCTGGCGCGCCTGCATTCCGAGGACGCCAGCGCCACCAAGGGCGGCGACCTCGGCTGGATCAACCCCGGCGACACCGTGCCCGAGTTCGAGAAAGCGATGGACGCCCTGCGCCCGGGCGAGCTCAGCACCCCCATCCAGTCGCCCTTCGGCTGGCACCTGATCCAGGTGCTGGAGCGACGCGACCAGGACGTCACGCAGGAGCGGCAGAAGCTGCTCGCGCGCCAGGCGATCCGCGAGCGCAAGGCCGAAGAAGCCTTCCAGAACTGGGTGCGGCAGATCCGCGATTCGGCTTATGTCGAATTGCGCCTCGCCGACTGAGTTGAACGACGCCGCGCTGCCCGTCATCGCGCTGACCGCCGGCGAGCCCGCCGGCATCGGCCCCGACCTCTGCATCGCCCTCGCGCGGCAGGCCCTGCCGTGCCGGCTCACGGTGCTGGGCGACCGCGACGTGCTGCGCGCACGCGCTGTGCAGCTCGGGATCGACGTCGATTTCGTCGTCGGCGACGCCATTCCTGCGCACCGCCCCGGCGCGCTGCACGTGCGTCACCTCCCGGCCGCCGCGCCGGTCGCACCCGGCGTGCTCGACGCCGGCAACGCCGCACACGTGCTCGCCCTGCTCGACGCCGCCCTCGAAGGCTGCCGCAGCGGCGCTTACGCAGCGATGGTCACCGCACCGGTGCACAAGGGCGTGATCAACGACGCCGGATTCGCCTTCACCGGCCACACCGAATACCTCGCCGAGCACAGCGGCACGCCGCGCGTGGTGATGATGCTCGCCGGCGGCGGCCTGCGCGTCGCGCTCGCCACCACCCACCTGCCGCTGCGAAAAGTCGCCGACGCGATCACGCCCGCGCTGCTCGACGAAATCCTGCGCATCCTGCACGCCGACCTGCGCACCAAATTCGGCATTGCCGCGCCACGCATCGTCGTCGCCGGCCTCAACCCGCACGCCGGCGAATCCGGCCATCTCGGACGCGAGGAAATCGACGTCATCGAACCCGTGCTCGACCGCCTGCGCGGCGAAGGCCTCGACCTCGTCGGCCCGCTGCCCGCCGACACCCTGTTCTCGCGCATCCGCCACGACCCCTGCGACGCCGTGCTCGCCATGTACCACGACCAGGGCCTGCCGGTGCTGAAGTACGCAAGCTTCGGCGCCGGCGTCAACGTCACACTGGGCCTGCCCTTCATTCGCACCTCGGTCGACCACGGCACCGCGCTCGACCTCGCCGGCAGCGGACGGGCGGACGTCGGCAGCCTGGTCGCGGCGATCGGGATGGCGGTGGAGATGGCGGCGCGCACGCCCCCTCTCCCCACCCCTCTCCCCCGAGGGGCGAGGGGGCAAACGTAATGCCCAAACCGACTAACCATACCCCCCGCAAGCGCTTCGGCCAGAACTTCCTCATCGACGACGGCATCATTCACGCCATCGTCGCGGCGATCGGCCCGCGGCCGGGCGACACGGTGGTCGAGATCGGACCGGGGCTGGGCGCACTGACGAAGCCCCTGCTCGAATGCCTGCCGCACCTGCACGCGGTCGAACTCGACCGCGACATCGTCGCGCGCCTGCAAAGGGCCTGGCCGCCGGAGCGGCTGACGGTTCACAGTGCCGACGCGCTGAAGTTCGACTTCGGCCGCCTGGGAACCGAGCTGCGCATCGTCGGCAACCTGCCGTACAACATCTCGACGCCGCTGCTGTTCCACCTGATGGACTTTGCCGCGCACATCCGCGACATGACCTTCATGCTGCAGAAGGAAGTCGTCGAGCGCATGGTCGCCGAGCCTTCGACTGCCGATTACGGGCGGTTGACGGTGATGCTGCAGCGCCGCTTCCATCTGGAATGGCTGCTCGACGTGCCGCCCACCGCCTTCAATCCGCCGCCCAAGGTCGATTCGGCCGTGGTGCGGCTGATCCCGAAACGGCCGGATGAAATCACGGCGCTCGACGAAACGCTGTTCGCGCGCGTCGTCGCCGCCGCGTTTTCGCAGCGCCGCAAGACGCTGAAGAACACCCTGGCCGGGTTGCTGGCGGCGGGGGATTTCGCCGCGCTCGGCATTGACCCCGGTCTGCGCGCCGAAGCCCTGCCGCTCAAGGACTACGAAGCCATCACGTACCACCTGGCCGGTCCTTCACCTGCCGCATAACGCTGCGTCATGGCAGGAAGCCACGCGTGACGGATTCAAGTTTCAGTCACGCCGTCCGCTATAGCGCCGAGCCCCATACAAACGACATGAGCACGCCCCCAATGGGAAAGCCGGCGCAACACGTTCCCTACCTGGAACCCGAAATTGAGCGCGAGCTCCTGCGTGCCTACATCGACAGCGCCAACGACGGCATATTCGTCCTGTGCGACGAGATGAAATTTCATGTGGCCAACCCTGTCCTGGCTGTGTGGCTGGGAATCAGCGAAGCCATGCTGACCGCCCATGGGGAGCGCGTGCCGATTACCGAGCTGTTCGGCCTGACCGCGACTGAATCCTTGTTCCGTCAGCATTTTGCAGCCGCACTGCGCGGCGAGGCAGTCCGTTTCGAAGCCGAGATCCAGCCGCCCAACGCCCAGGCGCGCTGGGTGGAAATCAGCATGAATCGCGTTCACCTGGAGGCCGGCGATCTGGTGATCGGCATCCTGCGCGACATCACCGAGCGACGCCTGCTACAGACTGCCTTGCAGCACCACGCCAGCCATGACGACCTCACCGGACTGCTCAACCGGCGCGAATTTCTGCAGCGCCTGCAAGCGCTGGTTGATGCCTCCCGTCAGAAGGCCGGCGGCCCGCACGCCTTGTTCTACGTCGACCTCGATCAGTTCAAAGTGGTCAATGACACATGCGGCCATCTCGCTGGCGATGAGCTGCTGCGTCAGCTGGGTACACGTTTGAAGCAGCTGGCGGGCCCGCAAGACGTCATCGCGCGCCTGGGGGGCGATGAATTCGGACTGCTACTGCACGACCGCACCATCGAGGCCGCCATGGCCGTAGCCGAATCACTGTGCGCAACCGTGGCCGGCTACCGCTTTGCCTGGAACGATCGCAGCTTCGAGGTGACGGCGAGCGTGGGCGTGTGCGCGATCCATGACGGCACGTCCTCCGCGGAGGAAGTAATGAGTTCCGCCGACGCAGCGTGCTATGTCGCCAAGGACCTGGGCCGCAACCGCGCACAACTGTATTTCGGCGGTGCGACCTGCACGGGCAAGCGCCAGGAAATGGAGTGGGTGTCGCGCCTGCACAAAGCGCTGGAGGAAAACCGCTTCCGCATCTGGCAGCAGCACATTCTCGATCTCAAGCCCTCAACCGGCAGCGGTGGGAGGCATGTCGAAATGCTGCTGCGCCTGGTCGACGAACAGGGTGCACTTGTCGCACCGGGGCGGTTTTTCCCTGCGGCCGAGCGCTACGGCCTGATGCCCGCAATCGACCGCTGGGTCATCCAGCACCTGCTGCTGGACAGACAAATCGATCCATGCCGCCTTCTGCATGAGGAGGGGACGCAGCCATCCATCACCCATTGCGCGATCAACCTCTCCGGCGCCAGCCTCAACGACGACCGGTTCCTCGAATTCCTGGAGAACACCCTGCTCGACCGCCGCGCAGTGGCGCCGGCCCTGTGCTTCGAAATCACCGAAACCGTGGCGGTAGCCAACTTCGGCCGCGTCCGCGAAGTCATGCAGCACCTCAAACGCTTCGGTTGCCGCTTCGCGCTCGACGACTTTGGCAGCGGCATGTCGTCATTCAGCTACTTGAAGAACCTGCAAGTGGACTACCTCAAGATCGACGGCGCGTTAGTGCGCAACCTCGTCGAGGATGCCGCGGATTTCGCCATGGTCGAAGCCATCAGCCGCGTCGGCAGTGTGCTCGGGCTGAAGACGATCGCCGAATTCGTCGAGAACGACGCTACGCTCGACAAGCTGCGCGAGATCGGTGTCGATTACGCGCAGGGCTACGCCATCCACCGCCCCGAGCCCCTTCCTCCACGTTGACGCCCGCCTCATCCCGCACAGGACGGGGCCGGGGCCGGGGCCCCGTTCGCGGGGGCCGCTGGCGCATTTCGGCGGGAACCGACGCCCGCTGTCAGGTCCTAAGCCTTCACCATTACAATAAAAATAATTCCCCCTGCCCTGCATCGACCCCGAGGAACCTCCCATGCACAAAACCGCCGCTGTCTCGTCACTGCTCGCTCTCCTGCTCCTCTCCGCCTGCGCCACCAACGATCTGGGCGACAGGCGTGAACTCAGCAAGACCGAGAAAGGCGCGATCATCGGCACCGTGAGCGGTGCCGCGCTCGGCGCCATCATCAACCACAGGAACCGCGGCAAGGGCGCGCTGATCGGCGCGGTCGGCGGCGGCCTCACCGGCGCCGGCGTCGGCTATTACATGGACCAGCAGGCGAAGGACCTCCTCAAACAGTTGCAGCCCGAAATCCAGCGGGGCGAAATCAGCGTCGAGAAACGCGCCAGCGACAACGCGATTCTGGTCAGCATGACCGCCGCCACCGGCTTCGACACCGACTCGTCGGCGCTGAAGGGCGGCTACCTGCCGACGCTCGACAAGATCGCCGGCGTGCTCAACCAGTACGGCAAGACGACCGTGACCGTGATCGGCCACACCGACAGCGTCGGCACCGACGCCTACAACCAGGCGCTGTCCGAGCGCCGCGCCCAGGCGGTGCTGGACTATTTCGCCGGGCGCAACGTCAATCCGCTGCGCCTGGAATCCTACGGCCGCGGCGAGACCGAGCCGCGCGCCGACAACGCCACCGAGGCAGGACGCGCGCTCAATCGCCGCGTCGAACTGTGGATCCTGCCGGTGGTCGCCGGCTGAACGGTTTCTGCACAGGTGAACCCATGATCGAGAACCGCGAACGCTTCGAACGTGCACTGGCGCTGTTCGACGCCGCCAACGCCGAAGACCCCAACCTCGACGAAGGCCAGCCTAAGGAATGGCTCTACGGCCGGCGCATGTCGGAGATGATCGGCCGCTTCGCGCCCGACGCCTCCGAGGCCGCGCAGCTCGCAGTGCGCGCCCAGCATATCCAGCGCTGGAAAGTGCCGCGCAGCCAGTATCCGATGAACAAGGAGGGCTACCACGCGTGGCGCACCGGCCTCTACACCTTCCACGCCGACACCGCCGGCGCGCTGATGCGCGAGGCGGGCTACGACGACGCCATGATCGAACGGGTGAAGAAGGCGGTCGGCAAGCGCGGCATCAAGAGCAATCCGGAAACCCAGCTGCTGGAAGACATCGCCGACCTCGTCTTCATCGAGCACTACATGCTCGCCTTCGCGCAGAGCAAGCCCGACTACGACGAAGAGAAATGGCTGGAGATCATCCGCAAGACCTGGAAGAAGATGTCGAAGGCCGCCCAGGCCTACGCGCTCTCCGGCAAGATCAAGCTGCCCGAGCCGCTGGTCCCGCTGATCACCAAGGCGATCAGCTGACCCCTGTCTTCAGGCGGCGGGTTGCGACCAGCCCGCCGTGCCCTTCTGGATGAATTCGATCGGGTAACCGTCGGGGTCCTCGATGAAGGCGATCACCGTGCTGCCGTGCGACATCGGCCCGGCCGGGCGCAGCACCTTGCCTCCCTTGGCTGCGGCCGCCTCGCACGCCGCGTAGGCGTCGTCGACCTCGATTGCGATGTGGCCGTAGCCGCTGCCGACTTCGTACTTGTCGACGCCCCAGTTGTAGGTGAGCTCGAGCACCGCAGCCTTGTCCTCGGTGTCGTAGCCGACGAAGGCGAGGGTGAACTTGCCGCCGGGGTAGTCCTTGCGGCGCAGCAGTTTCATGCCGAGCACCTTCGTATAGAAATCGATCGAGCGGTCGAGGTCGCCGACGCGCAGCATGGTATGCAGCAATCGCATCTGCCTGTCCTTTCCGTATTTAAAGCTGGAACAACGCCTCGCTCATTTTGCGCAACTCGGCCCGCCGTGCCAACGCCTCCGGGCAGAGCTCGGCAACCTGCGCCCAGAAGCGCGGCGAATGGTCGAGGTGAACCAGGTGCGCGAGTTCGTGCGCGGCGACGTAGTCGATCAGCGCGAGCGGCGCCTGCACCAGGCGCCAGTTGAGGCGCACGTGGCCGCGCCGCGTGCAGCTGCCCCATTGCGTCTGCGCGTCGGACAGGGCGAAGCGCGCCGGCGCGCGGCCCAGTTTGCGGGTCAGGCGTTCGAGCCGCCAGGCGAGCACGCGTTCGGCGCGGGCGATCAGCCAATCGCGCACCAGCGTCTGCGTATCGGCGCCGGGCGCGGCGTACACGCGCAGCACGCTGCGCTGGCGGCGAATCTCGGTGAACAATGACGCGCGCACGTCGAGTTCGAGCGTGCGGCCGAGGTAGCGCACTTCCCCTTCGCCCCCCTGACACACCGGCGTTCGTGCCTGCATGCGCGTCCACGCCCGGCGCAGCCAGTCCTGCTGACGCACCACATAGGTTTCGATTTCGTCGCGCGGCGTCCACGTCGGCGCGTGGATGCGCACTTCGCGCGCGGTGACGGTGAGCCCGAGCGTGCGACGGCGGCGCGAGCGGCGCAGCTGGTAGGGCACGGCGGCGTCGCCGAGCTGCAGCACGCCGCTATTGGCGCGGGGCAGCAGGGGGCAGCCTCGTCATTTCGGTTTCGACCCAGGCTTCGACCGCGCGCGTCAATTCGGCGGCCGTCTTGCCGCGGCTCTCGATCACCGGGCCGACGCGCACGGTGACGGTGCCCGGGCGCTTGACGAAGGCGTTCTTCGGCCACAGCTCGCCGGCGTTGTGCGCGACCGGCACGACGGGCGCCCCGGTTTCCGCCGCCAGCCAGCCGCCGCCGATGCCGTAGCGCCCCTTCTCGCCGGGCGCGACGCGCGTGCCTTCGGGAAAGACCAGCACCCAGAAACCCTGCGCGAGCTTCTCGCGGCCCTGCCTGACGATCTGCTTCAGCGCCTCCCGTCCGGCGCTGCGGTCGATGGCGATGGGGTTGAGCAGACTGAAGCCCCAGCCGAAGAACGGGATTTTCAGCAGTTCCTGCTTGATCACCGGCGAGATGGGCGGAAACACGCACAGGAAGGCGATGGTCTCCCACGCCGACTGGTGCTTGGCGAGGATGATGGACGGCTGCGCGGGCAGATGCTCGAGGCCTTCGATCACGTAGCGGATGCCGAGCACATGCCGTGTCAGCCACATCAGCACGTGGTTGTAGCCGGTGATCATGCGGTAGCGCGCATGCGCCGAAAACGGAAAGCTGAGGAAGGCGACGAGGCTGAACAGCACGGTCGCCACGGTCTGCAGGACCGCGAACACCAGCGAACGCAGCAGATTCATGCGGCGGCGCTGAGCAGGTGCTCGACGGCGTCGGCGAGGTCGGCGTACACCGGGGTGTTCTCCGGCAGCCCGCCCGCCGCGAGCGTCTTCTCGCCCTTGCCGGTGCGCACCAGGATCGGCCTGGCGCCCACGCCGACGGCCGCCTGCAGGTCGCGCAGCGAATCGCCGACCGCCGGCACGTCGGAGAGATCGCGGCCGTAGCGCGCGGCGATCTCGTCGAACAAGCCGGGCTTGGGTTTGCGGCAGCCGCAGTTCGTGTCGGCGGCGTGCGGGCAGTAGAACACCGCCTCGATCCGGCCGCCCGCCTGTGCCACCGCCTTGTGCATCTTGGCGTGGATGGCGTTGAGCGTCGCCATCTCGAACAGCCCGCGCGCCAGCCCCGACTGGTTCGTCGCGACGACCACGCGCCAGCCTTCGCGCGTGAGCCGCGCGATCGCCTCCAGGCTGCCGGGAATGGGTTTCCATTCGTCCGGCGACTTGATGAACTGCGCGGAGTCGAAATTGATGACGCCGTCGCGGTCGAGGATGATGAGCTTCATGCGGGCAGTTTAGGCGGCCAGGCGGGAGATGTCAGCCACCCGGTTCATGGTGCGGTGCAGCCGGTTCAGAAGCGCCAGCCGGTTGGCCTTGAGCGCCGGATCGTCGGCGTTGACCATGACCTGATCGAAGAAGGTATCGACCGGCGTTTTCAGCGCGGCGAGCGCCTGCAGCGAACCCGTGTAGTCGCCCGCAGCGAACGCGGCGTCGGCCCTGGGCGCGATCTCGCCGAGGGCGGCGAACAGCGCCTTTTCCGCGTCCTCGACGAAACGCGCCGGGTCGGCGGATTCGCCGACCGCGCCCTCGGCTTTCTTGAGGATGTTGCCGACGCGCTTGTTGGCGGCGGCGAGCGACGCGGATTCCGGCAGGGCGGCAAACTCGCGCACCGCCTGCAGGCGCTTGCCCACCTCGTGCAGAGGCGGCATGTTGGCGAACACCGCCGCCACCGCCTCGGCGCCAAATTCCAGCGTCAACTGGTTGGCGTTGCGCTCGTAGACGAAAAGCTTCACCTCCTCGGCGACGTTGCCGGCGAGCACGCCCGCGGGAAACACCGACAGCGCGTACTCGATGAGGTCGTCGAGTTTCAGCCGCAGGCCGCCCTGGTCGGTGGCGAACGCCGCGCCCAGGAGCTGGAAGGACTTGATCACCGACAGCGCGTGGCGGCGCAGCGCGAAAGGATCCTTGTCGCCGGTGGGCTTGAGACCGATGCCCCAGATGCCGACCAGCGTTTCCATGCGGTCGGCGATCTGCAGCACTTCGCTGATGAGATTGGACACCGACTCGGTTTCGTCGCGGCGCACCAGGTACTGGTCGGCGATCGCCTGCGCGACGCGCTCGTCCTCGCCGTCGTGGCGCGCGTAGTAGCCACCCATGATGCCCTGCAGCTCGGGGAACTCGCCGACCATGTCGGTGAGAAGATCGGCCTTGGCCAAGAGCGCCGCACGGTCCGCCAGCTTGACGTCGGCGCCGAGCTGCTCAGCGACCCAGCGCGCGATCGCGCGCACGCGCTCGACGCGCTCGCCCTGGCTGCCGAGCTTGTTGTGGTAGACGACTTTCGCCAGCCCCGGCACGCGCGATTCCAGCGTCTTCCTGCGGTCCTGGTCGAAGAAGAACTTGGCGTCGGCCAGGCGCGGACGCACCACGCGCTCGTTGCCGCCGATCACCGCCGACGGATCGGCCGGCGCGATGTTGGAGACAATGAGGAAACGGTGGGTGAGCTTGCCGTGGCGGTCGAGCAGTGGGAAATACTTCTGGTTCGCCTTCATGGTGAGGATCAGGCATTCCTGCGGCACCTCGAGGAAGGTTGCCTCGAACTGGCCGACCAGCACGTTCGGCCGCTCGACCAAGGCGGTGACCTCGTCGAGCAGCGCATCGTCCTCGACCGGTACCAGGCCCAGCGGCTCGGCGGCGGCCGCAAGCTGGCGCGCGATTTCGGCGCGGCGCTCGGCGAAGCTCGCGATCACCGCGCCTTCGTCGCGCAACTGCGCGGCGTAGCTGTCGGCGTCGCGCAGCGTGATCGTCGCCTGCTTCGCCTCGAAGCGATGGCCGTGCGTGACGCGGCCCGCAGCCAGCCCCAGCACCGCCACCGGCACCACGTCGGCGCCGTGCAGCGCGACGAGGCCGTGCACCGGGCGCACGAAGTTCACCGTGCTCCAGCCGTCGGCGAGCTGGTAGGTCATCACCTTGGGAATGGGAAGCCTGGCCATCGCCGCTTCGAGCGCGCGCTGCAGCCCCTCGGCCAGCGCCACACCCGGCGCGACGCTGTCGTGGTACAGCGCCTCGTTCTTGCCCTCGCCTTCACGCCGCAGCGTGCCGACTGCGGACGCGTCCGCGCCAAGCGCGGCGAGACGCTTCAGCAAGGCCGGCGTGGGCTTGCCGTCGGCGTCGAGACCGACCGCCACCGGCATCAGCTTGGTCGACACTGGCTTGTCGGCGGCGCGTGCGCGCACGTTTGCAACCCGCGCGCCGAGCCGGCGCGGCGAGGCAAACTGCGTTACCGTCGTGTTCGCGTCCGCGAGTCCCTGTGCGACGAGGTCGTCGACGAGCGCCGCCGCGAAGGCCTCGCCCAGTTTCTTCAAGGCCTTCGGCGGCAGTTCCTCGACGAAGAGCTCGACCAAAAGTCTCTGCGTGCTCATGCGGCCTCCTTCTTCGCCAGCATGGCCTGCACTTCTTCCGCCCAGTCGCGCGGCGCCATCGGGAAGCCCAGCCGCGCGCGGCTATCGAGGTAGCTCTTCGCCACGCTGCGCGCGAGGTTGCGGATACGGCCGATGTAGGCGGCGCGTTCGGTCACCGAGATCGCGCCGCGCGCGTCGAGCAGGTTGAAGGTGTGCGCGGCCTTCAGCACCTGTTCGTAGGCCGGCAGCGCGAGCTGCGCCGCCATCAGCTCCTGCGCCTTCTTCTCGTGCGCGCCGAACGCGGTCAAGAGGAAGTCGACGTCGCTGTGTTCGAAGTTGTAGGTCGACTGCTCGACCTCGTTCTGGTGGTAGACGTCACGGTAGGTCAGCCCCTCGGTCCAGACGAGGTCGTACACGCTTTCCACCCCTTGCAGGTACATCGCAAGGCGTTCGAGGCCGTAGGTGATTTCGCCGGTGATCGGCTTGCAATCGATGCCGCCGACCTGCTGGAAGTAGGTGAACTGGGTGACTTCCATGCCGTTGAGCCACACCTCCCAGCCCAGCCCCCAGGCGCCGAGCGTGGGGTTCTCCCAGTCGTCCTCGACGAAGCGCACGTCGTTCTGCTTGAGGTCGAAACCGAGCGCTTCGAGCGAGCCGAGATAGAGCTCGAGGATGTCGGCCGGCGCGGGCTTCAGCACCACCTGGAACTGGTAGTAGTGCTGCAGCCGGTTGGGGTTGTCGCCGTAGCGCCCGTCCTTGGGCCGGCGGCTGGGCTGCACGTAGGCCGCCTTCCACGGCTCGGGCCCGAGCGCACGCAGGAAAGTCGCGGTGTGCGACGTGCCCGCGCCGACTTCCATGTCGTAGGGCTGCAGCAGCGCGCAGCCGCGCTCGCCCCAGTAGCGCTGCAGGGTGAGGATGATGTCCTGGAAAGTGGGTTTCACGGGGAATAGCCGGCGTTGCGGGAAAGCCGTGATTTTAACGTGGTTGGTGGGGGTTTCGTTGTCAGTGGTAGCGGCTGTCTGTGATAGGCGACCGACGTTGGCCAGGCAACCCCCAGCCAACGGTCCGAAGCTCGGCACACCATCAAACTCCCTCCAGCGCCTCGATCTCCCCCGACAACTCCAGCCAAGCCTCCTCCTCACGCGCCAGCTCCTCGTTGACCTGCGCAAGCTTCCGACTGGCCTCGGTAATCGCCTCGACCGACAGCGACCCCGACAAACCCGCCTCCAGCGCGTCTTTCTCCGCATGCAGTTCGGCCATGCGCGCGTCCAGCCTGTCGAGCTTCTGCCGCAGCGCTTTCAGCCGCCCCGCCGAGGGCGGGCGGCGCGGCGCGGGAGCGGGCGCCGGCCTGGCAGCCGTCTCGGCGGCCTTGAGGCTTTCGCGCACGCGCTTCGCTTCCTCCAGCAGGTAACGCTGGTAATCGTCGAGGTCGCCGTCGAAGTCGGTCACGCCGCCGCGGCTCACCAGCCAGAACTCGTCGCACACGGCGCGCAGCAGGGCGCGGTCGTGGCTCACCAGCATCAGCGTGCCTTCGAATTCGTTGAGCGCGACCGCCAGTGCCTCGCGCGTGGTGAGGTCGAGGTGGTTGGTCGGCTCGTCGAGCAGCAGGAGATTGGGCCGCTGCCACACCAGCATGGCGAGCACCAGCCGCGCCTTCTCGCCGCCGCTCATGGTGCCGACCGGCTGGGCGACCATGTCGCCGCTGAACTGGAAGCTGCCGAGGAAGCTGCGCAGGTCCTGCTCGCGGGTGCTGAAGGCGCCGCTGGAATCAACGGCGACGGTGTCGCGCGCGAGCCGGATCATGTGGCCGAGCGGCGTGTCGTCGGGGCGCAGTACGTCGAGCTCCTGCTGCGCGAAGTAGCCGATGTTGAGGCCCTTGCCCTCGACGATCTCGCCGGCGATCGCCGGCAGCACGCGCGCGATGGTCTTCACCAGCGTCGACTTGCCCTGGCCGTTGGCGCCAAGGATGCCGATGCGCTGGCCGGCGAGCACCGAGCGGTCAACGCTGCGCACGATGACGGTATCGCCGTAGCCGGCGCTGACGCTCTTCAGCGTGAGCATGGGGTTGGGCAGCGCCTGCGGTTCGCGGAATTCGAAGGTGAAGTCGGCGCTGGTGAGCACCGGCGCGAGCTTTTCCATGCGTTCCAGCGCCTTGACCCGGCTCTGCGCCTGCTTGGCCTTGCTCGCCTTGGCCTTGAAGCGGTCGATGAAATCCTGCAGGTGGGCGATCTTGTCCTGCTGACGGGCGTAGGCGGCCTGTTGCAGTGCGATCTGCTCGGCGCGTGTTTCCTCGAAAGTGCTGTAGTTGCCGCCGTAGCGGGTGAGTCGGGCGTTGTCGATGTGCAGGGTGACGTTCGTCACCGCGTCGAGGAATTCGCGGTCGTGGCTGATGACGATGAGCGTGCCGGGGTATTTCGTGAGCCACGCCTCCAGCCACACCAGCGCGTCCAGATCGAGGTGGTTGGTCGGCTCGTCGAGCAGCAGCAGGTCGGACGGGCACATCAGCGCGCGGGCGAGCTGCAGGCGCATGCGCCAGCCGCCGGAAAAGCTGTTGACCGGTTGATCCAACTCGCGCACCTGGAAGCCGAGGCCGAGGATCAGCGCCTGCGCGCGCGCCCGCGCGTCGTGCGAACCGGCGTCGTGCAGCGCGGTGTAGGCGTGGGCCATGCGCTCGCCGTCGCCGCTGGCCTCGGCGGCGGCCACCTCGCACTGCGCCTCGGCGAGCCGGGTGTCGCCGGCAATGACGAAGTCGGTCGCCGACTCGGCCGTTTCCGGCATGTCCTGCGCCACCTGGGCGAGCCGCCACTGCGGGGGCATCGAAAAATCGCCCTTGTCCTCGTGCAGCGTGCCATTGAGCAAGGCGAACAGGCTCGACTTGCCAGCACCGTTGCGGCCGACCAGGCCGACCTTCTCGCCGGGGTTGATGACCGCCGAGGCGTCGTCGAGCACGACTTTGGCGCCGCGCCTGAGGCTGAGTTGCTTGAGGAGGATCATGCCGCGCGCGGCGTACTCGCCGCGCCTGAAACCGAAAACGCGGATTCTAGCGTGCCGGGTACCGCGAACTTGACCGTTGGGCTTGCGGGCGCTTCGACACGGGTTGTTGGGTTTTCGTCAAACGCCCCGTGGACCGTCAGGGCGCGCCTGCACACCGGCCAAACAAGTCAATGTTTTTACAGAACTTTTTTTGTGCCGCCTCTGCCGGCCCGGATGGCACAGGCGTTGCAAGGTATCGGTCAGACCCACCCCGAACAAGGAGCGCATCATGAAACTGCAATTCGGCCAAAACCAGCTGGTTCTCGAACTCAGCGCCTCGCCCTTCTCCTGGTTCCACGGCGAAACCGAACGCATGAGCCTCACCAGCCTGTCGCTGCTGTTCGTCCAGTTCTCCGTGTTCGCACGTCAGCCGGCGGCGTAATGCAGGTCGGACGCGCCACCAGCGTGAGCATCAGTCTCTCCCGTTCGCCGCTGGCCTTCTTCAGCGGCAGCACGAACCGCATGTCGATGTTCAGCCTGACCGTGCTGTTCATCGAATTCAGGGTGATGCAGCAGCACGCCGCCCTGCAGAAGCAGGATTGATCAGCGGGGCACTTCGAGCACCGCTTCCAGCCCCCCGGCCGGCCGGTTCGCGAGCGTGATCCGGCAGCCATGGGCCTCCGCCAGCTGGCGGACGATCGCCAGCCCCAGCCCCGTCCCTCCCGTCGCCTGCGAGCGCGACGCCTCCAGCCGGTAGAACGGTCGGAACACCTTCTCCAGCTGATCGTCCGGAATCCCTGGCCCCGAATCGCGCACGATCACGCGTGCCCCCCGCTTGTCACATTCCAAGGCCAGCTCGACCGGGCTGCCGCCGCCGTAGCGCTGCGCGTTCTGTACCAGGTTGGCGACGATCTGCCGCAGCGCCAGCCGGCCGGCTTCGACCTCGCACGGCGCGGTCGCCGGCCAATCCAGCCCGGCATCGGCCGCCACTTCTTCCAGCAGGACGGCCAGGTCGAAGCGCGACCTGGCCTGCGGCTGGGTGGAGCGGGCAAGCTCCAGATAACCCGCGATGAGCTTGTTCATGTCGGCCAGATCGGCGAGCGCACGATCAATGCGCGCCGGTTTGGGGTCGTCGCGCAACAGTTCGAGATTGAGCTGCATGCGCGTCATCGGCGTGCGCAGGTCATGCGAAATGCCGGCGAGCAGCGTCGTTCGGTTGTCGAGCAGTTCGCGCACCTCGGCGGCCATGGCGTTGAAACGGCGCGCGAGTTCGGCGAGCTCGGCCGGACCGGTTTCCGGCAGCGGCTCGGGCAGCTCGCCCGCACCGACGCGGCGCGTCGCGTCGACCGCACGCGCCAGCGGCACCGTCACCCGGCGCACCAGAAACAGCGCGGTCAAAAGGCTCAATAACGTACCGAGCGCGATCACCGCCAGCGCGGCGAGCGGCGGCTTGACCGCGTAGCGCTGCGGAAAGAAGCCGGCGCGCAGGTCGTGCCCGCCGACCGGAATGTCGAGCCACGCGGCGTCGGTGCCGGGCACGCCGCGCAGGACGATGTCCTCATCCATGCGCACGGAAAGCGCATCCTCGATCTGGCTGCGGAAGGCGAAGCGCGGCGCGTCCGCCGTCGCGCCGACGTCGACCGTGGTCAGGCGCAGCCCGTGGCGGCGCGCCAGTTCGCGCTCGAACGCGGCGCGCGTCTCGGGCGGCAGTTCCACCCAGGTCTGCGCCGACAGCACGATGAGGCCGGCCAAGTCGTCGGCCGAGCGCTCGGCCACCGGCAGGATCAGCGTGCGGGTGACGACCCAGAACGCCAGCACCTGGAACACGACGAAGACCAGCGCCAGCGTGAGCGCGGTGCGGGCGAACAACGACCGGGGAAGCAACCTCACCCTTTGCCCTGCGGGACGAAGATGTAACCCATACCACGCTGGGTGCGGATGTACGCGGGATGGGCCGGATCGTCCTCGATCTTCTTGCGCAGGCGGTTGACGCGCACGTCGATGCTGCGGTCGAAGGGGTCGCGCTCGAAGCCGCGCAGCTGGTCCATCAGCCAGTCGCGCGACAGCGCGCGGTTGGCGTGGGTGACGAAGATTTCCAGCAGCTCGTATTCGCCGCCGGTGAGCGTGACTTCGACGCCGTCGCGGCTCAGCGTGCGGGCGTCGAGGTTGACGCTGAACGGGCCGAAGCGCACCGTGCGCGCGGTCTCGGCCGGCGCCGTTTCCGCCCCTGCACTCTGCCGTCTGAGCACGGCGCGGATGCGCGCCAGCAGTTCGCGCGGGTTGAAGGGCTTCGGCAGGTAGTCGTCGGCGCCGACTTCGAGGCCGATGATGCGGTCGATATCCTCACCCTTGGCCGACAGCATGATGATGGGCGGGAAGCCCGGCCGCGCGCGCAGGCGCCGCGCGACCGACAGGCCGTCCTCGCCCGGCATCATCCAGTCGAGCACCAGCAGGTCCGGCCGCTGCGCCTCGAGCAACCGGTCGAGCGCGGCGGCGTCCTCCGCGGTTTCGACCGCGTAGCCCTGGGCCGTCAGGTATTCGGCGACGAGTTCGCGGATGCCGGGGTCGTCGTCGACAACGTAAATGCGGTCCTTGTCCATGCGGCAACTATAGCAGCGGCCCCGGCCCGGCTTGCCCCGGGCGGTTACACACTGTTACAAAATCGAGCTTGCGCGAAACAGCGCGCTTACTTTCCCCGACCACAATGCGAAGCGTGGAAGCGAATCTTCGCGACCACACAAGGAGATCACGATGACTGCACGGAAAAACTGGATGTTCGGACTGGCTGGATTGGGACTGGCGATGGCCGCCCCGGTTCAGGCGTCGCCCGACGTTTGGGCAGAGCCCGTGTGGATCGTCGCGAAACGCGAGGCGGATCGCGAGATCCGCCGCGACGCGCGCGAATCGCGCCAGGAGGAGCGCCGCGACATGCGACGCGAAGCCGAGCGCGAAGGCCCCGAGGGCTACGGCTACGGCTACGAGCGTCGCCAGCAGCATCGCGACGACCGGGACGACCGTCGGCGCGATCGCCGCTGAACCCCATTCCCTGCACGCATGAAGGAGAGCAGCATGAAACAACGCACCCTCAACACCACCCTGATCGCCGCCCTCGTGGGCCTGAGCGGGGCGGCCGTGGCGGGCCCCGACTACCACCGGGGCGACGCCTTCACGGTGCGCGCCAAGGTCGTGGCGAGCAGCCCGGTCTATGAAACGATCAACGAGCCGCGCCGCGAATGCTGGACCGAAACCGTTGGCTACGAAACCCGTAGCAGTGTCGGCGGCAGCGGCGGCGCAGTCATCGGCGCCATCGCCGGCGGCCTGCTCGGCTCCACCGTCGGCAAGGGCGACGGCCGTGTCGCCGCGGCGGCGGTCGGTGCTGCCACCGGCGCAGTGGTCGGTGACCGCATGGGCAGCCGTTCACGCTACGAGACGGTCCCGCAACAGGTCGAGCGCTGCCGCACCATCGACGACTACCGCCAGGTTATCACCGGCTACGACGTGCGCTACCGTTTCCAGGACCGCGAGTACAGCACGCGCCTGCCCTATGACCCGGGCAGGTGGGTGACCCTGAACGTGAGTTTTTCCGTGGCGCACGACGAGCGCCCCGGCCGCTGGCACAGCGGCCGCAACACCTGGCGCGACTGAGCAAACCTGCTTGATTGCCCCTGCCTTGTCCTGAAAGGAGAACGACCATGTTCCGCAAACTTCTGATCGCAACCGCCCTCATCGCCGCCTCGGGCAGCGCGTTCGCCCACGGCGATTATGGCTACGGCCGCGTCGTCAGCGTCGAGCCGCATGTTTCCGTCTCGTTCGGCAGCGGCCGCCACGACGGCTTCCGTGTCGTCTACGAAAGCGGTGGCCGGCATTACTGGACGCATAGCGCCTACCATCCGGGTCACGTGATCGTCGTGCCGCCGCCGCATCGGGTGCACCACATCCATCACTACGCGCCGAAGGTGAAGCATCACTACAAGCACCATCGGAAGCACTGGCGCGACGGCGATCGTCACGACTGGGACGACCGCCATCACGACCGTCGCCACGATCACCGGCGCGGTGACTGGCGCTGAGACAGCACAACGGCGGGAGGCGCTGCGCCCGCCGCCCTATCGCATGACGTATGCTTGAGATGAGCACGTCATGCGAGAACATCATTCTTGAAGCTTCTGCCGCGCATTCCGCTCCTGCTGATCCCGGCACTCGTCACCGGATGCTATCCACTCCACGCGACGATGGGTCACCTCGACCTGATGGCGCGGCGTCAGCCGATTGAAGCCGTCGCCGCCGATCCGGCGACGCCGGAGGCCTACAAGGCGCGCCTCGAACTTGCCGCAGCAATGCGCACATTCGCCAGCCGGCACCTCGCCCTGCCGGACAACGGCGCATACCGGCAGTACGCCCGGCTGCCCGAGGACTACCCGGTGTGGAGTGTGTGGGTGACGCCAGAATTCGAACTCGAGCCGCGCCAGTCCTGCTTCCCTGTCTCGGGCTGCGTGCCCTACCGCGGGTATTACGCACGCGCCGCAGCCGAGGATTACGCCGCGCGCTTCCGCGCATCGGGTGACGACGTGCTGGTCGGCGGCGTGACTGCCTATTCGACGCTGGGCTATTTCGACGACCCGCTCACGAGCGCGATGCTGCGGCTGCCCGACGAGCGTCTCGCCGGGTTGATTTTCCACGAACTCGCCCATCAGATCGTGTACGTGAAGGACGACGCGACCTTCAACGAATCCTTTGCGCGCGCCGTGGAGATCGAGGGCACGCTGCGCTGGCTGGCGCACCGCCAGGACGCGGCGGGTCTCGCCACGTACCGCGCGACCCTCGTGCGCGCCGACGCCTTCTTCGAATCGGTCAAGGCCACGCGTGCCGCACTCGCGGCGCTGTATGCTTCGCCGCTTGACGAGGCTGCCAAGCGCGCCGGGAAGCAACGCATTTTCGCGGCGCTGCGCGACGGCCACCGACGGCGCGTTGCCGACGATCCGGCATGGGCAGCCTACGACCCCTGGTTCGAAGGCGAGCTCAACAACGCCAAGCTGGCGGCGGTCGCCACCTATTTCGACGAAGTCGGGCAATTCCGCGCCCTGCTCGCCGAACACGGCGGCGACTTCGCCGCGTTCTACGCGGCGGTGAAAGCGCTCGCCGCCGAACGCCGCGCCGCGCGTCTCAGCCCTTGATGCAGACGAGCGGCCTGAGCTTTGCCACCTTGCGCGCGAGCCCGGCGCGGTCGGCGGCTTCCACCACCGCGCTCACGTCCTTGTAGGCGCCGGGCGCTTCCTCGGCCACCCCGCGCAGCGAGGGGCTGCGGATCAGGATGCCCTGGCTTGCCAGCTGATCCACCAGCGCGCGGCCGTGCCACTGGCGGGTCGCCTGATGCCGGCTCATCGCACGGCCGGCGCCGTGGCAGGCCGACGCGAACGCCCGCGTCGCCCCGACTTCGGTACCGACGAGGATGTAGGACGCCGTGCCCATGCTGCCGCCGATCAGCACCGGCTGGCCGACGTCGCGCAGCTCCGGCGGCAGCGACGGATGACCGGGGCCGAAGGCGCGGGTTGCGCCCTTGCGGTGCACGTAGAGCTGGCGGCTATGGCCGTCGACGGTGTGCGGCTCGCGCTTGCAGGTGTTGTGCGAGACGTCGTAGACGAGGCTGAGATGCGTGCCGGGCAGCACGTCGGCGAACACCTGTCGCGCCAGATGCGTGATCACCTGCCGGTTGGCCAGCGCGCAGTTGATCGCCGCGCCCATCGCGCCGAGATACGCTTGCCCCAATGGAGACTTGACCGGTGCGCAGGCGAGTTCGCGGTCGGGCAGGTCGATGCCGAAGTCCGGGGCGGCGATCACCATCTGGCGCAGGAACTCGGTGCCGATCTGGTGCCCCAGGCCGCGCGAGCCGCAGTGGATGCTCACCACCACCTCTCCCGGGCGCAGGCGGAAGCGGTCGGCGGCGCGCACGTCATAGATCTCGACGATTTCCTGCAGCTCGAGGTAGTGGTTGCCCGAACCGAGGGTGCCGATTTCCTCGCGCTGACGCCGCTTCGCGTGTTCGGACACCTTGTCCGGTTCGGCGCCGGCCATGCAGCCGTGCTCCTCGATGCGATCCAGATCGGCCACGCTGCCGTAGCCGCGCTCGACGGCCCAGCGCGCGCCGCCGCGCAGCATCGCGTCCATTTCGGGCGCCGACAGGCTCAGCTCGCCGGTGCTGCCGACGCCGGCCGGGATGCGTGCAAACAGGCGGTCGGCGAGGCGCTGCTTCACCGGTTCGATGTCGGCCACGGTGAGACCGGTGTGCAGCGTGCGTACGCCGCAGGAGACGTCGAAGCCGACACCGCCCGCCGACACCACGCCGCCGGCGTCGGCGTCGAAGGCGGCCACCCCGCCGATGGGGAAGCCGTAACCCCAGTGGGCGTCGGGCATGGCGTAGGCCGCCTCGACGATGCCGGGCAGGGTCGCGACATGGGTGAGTTGCTCGAAGACCTTGTCGTCCATGCCGCGGATCAGCCCGGCGTCGGCGAAGATCACCGCCGGCACGCGCATCCTGCCGAAGGGCGCGATGCGCCACTCGAATTCCGACACCTGCTCGAACCGGGCCAGTTCCATGGCGCCTCCCTACACGTCGATCACGCACTGGGCAAACCATTCGCCCGCGTCGTTCCTCCCGACTTTCAACTCAGTATAGGTGGCGCCCTTGACCTCGACCGCGGGCTGGTGGCGAGCGGGGTCGACCGCCTCACCCCATGCGGTGGCACGCAGCCGATGGCCGTCAAGGCGGACTGCGAAGCGCCCGAACAGCAGGCCGCGCGCGGCCATTTCGAGAATCAGCGCGTTGAGCCAGTCGACCAGCAGCAGCTCGTCGTCCGGCGCCTCGCATTGGATCTCGACCGCCTCGCTCGCCTTCACGCCGGCCGGATCGGTGATGACGGCGATCATCGCCATCGCGGCCTGCTCGAAGGCGGCGGCGGGCGTGGGCCCCACCCCGCGCACGCCCATGTCGGCCTGGTGCGGAAAATGCGCCCAGCGCGCACCGCTGGCGTGGCACAAGGCGGCCACCGCCTGGGCGCGCGCCTGGAAAATCGCCTCCTTGATGCGCGCCGGTGCCACGCTTTGCGCCACCGCGCCGGCGTCGACCGCCTGCGCCGCACGCAAAGCCGCGCGCAAATGATCGGGGGCGGGAAAGGGCTTGTCCTCAAAACCGGGCCGCCCGCGGAAATCGCATTCGCAGGCGAGCAGAAAGTCTTCGAAGCGCTCCGGCCGGCGGAAGGCGTCGACGCGCTCCAGCAGCTCGACCACGGTGCCCGGGCGCAGTTCGCACGCGCGGTGCACCAGCCCGTGCTCGCGCGCCACCGCGACGGCGAGGTCGCGACAGTCCGCCGGCACGCGCAGGCGTTCGCACACGGCGCGCACGAGTTCGACGCTTCTGGCTTCGTGGCCGATGTGGCGCGGCCATTGCTCTGGAGGCGTGACGCCTTTGCCGAGATCGTGCGTCAACGCGGCAAAGCGCACCGGCAGGCTGAAACCCTGGCGCGCGGCCCAGTCGACGACGAGCATGACGTGCAGGCCGGTGTCGACTTCGGGATGGTGCTCGGGCGGCTGCGGCACGCCGAACAGGCGGTCGACCTCGGGCAGCAACCGCGCCATCGCGCCGCAGTCGCGCAGCACGGCGAACATGCGCGAAGGCTGTGTCTCCATCAGACCACGCGCGAATTCCTGCCACACGCGTTCGGGGACCAGCGCGTCGACCTCGCCGTTCTCGACCATGGCACGCATCAGCGCGTTGGTTTCCGGCGCCACGGAAAAATCGGTGAAGCGCGCTGCGAAGCGCGCCACGCGCAGGATGCGCACCGGGTCCTCGGCGAACGCGTCGCTCACATGACGGAAGACGCGGGCGGTGAGATCGCGCTGGCCGCCGTGGGGGTCGATCAGTGCGCCGGCCTCGTCTTCGGCCATGGCGTTGATGGTGAGGTCGCGCCGCCGCAAATCCTCTTCCAGCGTGACGTCGGGCGCGGCGTAAACCGTGAAGCCCTTGTAGCCGCGCCCCGACTTGCGTTCGGTGCGCGCGAGCGCGTATTCCTCGTGGGTGACCGGATGCAGGAAAACCGGAAAGTCCTTGCCGACCGCCTGGTAACCCAGCGCGACCATCTCGTCGGGCGTGGCGCCGACCACGACGTGATCGCGGTCGGTCCCCGGCAGGCCCAGCAGCCGGTCCCGTACTGCGCCGCCGACGATGTAGGTCTTCATGGCGGCATGCGGGAATCAGCGGCGGGCGTGTTCCCGATAGCCCTCGTAACGCGCGCGCGGCGTGTCGTCGCGCAGGTACTCGGGCGCGACCGCCTCGAGCGCGGCCGGCTGGAAGTCGAACACCGCCGGCCAGCCACCGCTGCAGACGTTGTCGGTGAGCATGGCGAAATGGTTGTCGCGCGTCATCAGCTTTTTGCCGGGCTTGAACTCCAGCGCCCAGGCCTGCAGGTAGGACGCGAGTTCGCCGAGCGGCACGATGCTGCGCTGCTTGCCGATCACCTCGCCGACGTAGGCGACCAGGTCCTGCAGCGTGTACGCACGGGGCCCGCAGAGGTTGTAGGTCTGCCCGAACGTCGCGGTGTTGTCGAGGCTGTCGGCGAAAGCGCGCGCGACGTCCTGCACGTGTACCGGCGCGAAACGCGCGCCGGCGTTGGCGAGCGGCAGCACCGGGAAGGCTTTCAGCAGACGCGCGAACATCGTCAGGTAGGAATCGCCACGGCCGAAGATGACCGAAGGCCGGAACACGGTGACGTCGAGGCCGTAGCCGTGGATGAACTTGGGCCCGTTGAGGTACCAGTTCTCGTGCTCGATGTGGTGGCGGCCGGCTTCGCGCACCAGCGCCTCGGCGATGCCCTTCGAGCGCTGGTATGCCGAGCGCGAATTGGGGTTGGCGCCGAGCGCGCTCATGTGCAGCAGGCGGCGCACGCCGGCCTCGCCCATGGCGTGGACGACCTTGCGCGCGAGTTCGACATGCACCCGCTGGAAGTCGCCGCGGCGGGCGCTCGGCAGGTCGACGCGCCCCACCTTGCTCTCGTGCAGGATGCCGACGAGATTGACAACCGCGTCCATGCCGCGGAACTGGCGAATCAGTTCCTGCTGGTCGTGCACGTCGGCCTCGACCACTTCCACGGTTGGCAGCAGGATCAGCTCCTTGGCCGCTTCGCGGCGATGCGTGAGCACGCGGACCTTGAGGCCGCGGGCGGCCAGCAGGCTGACGAGATGGGTGCCGACAAAGCCGGCCCCGCCGAGGATGCAAAGGCGTTCGATCTTCATGGAATTGGGGGAATGGGAATATAAGCCAATGCTGATTCTAGCCCGAATGCGCCGGCTTCGGCCACGTGCGCTAGCTTTCGGCAGCGGCGTCCTCGCCGCTTTCCTGTTCCGTCTCCGGCACGGCGGGACTGGACCGCGCCGGCACCGTGCCGAGGCGGTCCTTCAGCAGCACCGAGGGCTGGTCGAAGCGCTGCGCGTAATACATGGCGTTGCTCATCACCTTCTTCACGTAGTCGCGCGTCTCGCTGAAGGGGATGCTCTCGACGTAGACCGCCGCCTCCATCTCGCGCGTGTCGCGCCAGCGCTGCGCGCGCCCGGGACCGGCGTTGTAGGCGGCGGTGGCGAGCACCGGCGAGCCGTCCAGCCGGTCCTGCACGTGGCGCAGGTAATAGGCGCCGAACTGGATGTTCCTCGCCGGGTCCTGCATCTCGTTCGGGTGGAAACCCCTGATGCCCAGGCGCTGCGCGATCCAGCGCGCGGTCGCCGGCATGATCTGCATCAGGCCAGACGCGCCGACGCGCGAGCGCGCGACGTTGATGAAGCGGCTCTCCTGGCGCATCAAGCCGAACACCCAGGCCTCGTCGATGCCGTTATCGCGCGCCGCCTTTTGCGCCAGTTCGCGGTAGGGCGCGATGAAACGCAACTCGAAATCGTGCAGGTCGCGGGTGCGCTCGGCGGTGTTGATGGCGCGGTCATACCATTCCATGCGACGCGCCAGTTCGGCCGCCGCCAGCAACTGGGGATCGGAGAATTCGCGGACCGCCCAGTTCCATTCCTGGGTGGCGTCCTGCCGCAGGCCCAGTTCGTATAGCGCCACCGCACGCGCAATGCCCGGATGGCGCGACACTTCGGCAAGCACCTCGCCTCCGGTCTTGACGTTGATGAGGGGCGCCTGCGCCACCGGGCCGAGTTCCTCCTGTGCGAGCTGGCCGTAGTAATGGTGCTCGCGCGACAACGCCAGGAACAGCGCGCGCGCGGCGGCCGCCTGTCCGGTCGCCGCCAGCGCGCGAGCGCGCCAGTAGCGCCAGACCGGTTCGGCACGTAGCGTCTCGCGCATGCCGTCAATCGCCTGCCGCACCGCCAGCCAGTCGCCGGCGCGCAGACCGGCACGCGCCCACCATTCGCGCTGGAAGTCGGTGAGCGGCGCCGCACCGGCCCGGGTGAACCACGCCAGCGCGGCGGGCTCATGGCGACGCGCCGCCCAGGTCGCAAGGTGCGCCCAGGCGGCGCGCGTCTCGTCCGCTGTCAGTTGCGGCGCCCAGCGGAGCAATGCGCGTTCAGCTTCGCCGGAGCCGCGCCGCGCCAGCAGGTCGAGCGCGTAGAGGACGATTTCGCGGTCGCCGCGGCGGCCGGCGTCGAGCGGGCTCGCGGCGCCCAGCGCGCGCGCCGGGTCGCGCGTGGCCAGGTCAATGTGCGCCGCCGTCGGCCGCTGCGACTCAGGCAGGGACTGGGCGACGACGCGCGCGACGTTCGGATTGCCGGCCTCGAACGCCAGCCGCAGCCGGCGCCAGACGTCTTCCTGGCTGATGAATCCCTGCTCGATCAACTGCGTGAACAGCGGCGAGCACGCCGACGGCATGTCGCGCCCGGTGAACCACAACGCGACCGCTTCGCCGAGGCGGGCGCGCTGGCCCTGCGCCCATTCGGCGCGACGGGCATAGCAGTGGTGAACGGGTTCGGGGCGGACCAGGCGCGGGGACTCGGCCAGAACCTGCGTCCAGGCTTCGCGGGCGCCGAGCGACTTCAGCCAGTCCGCGCGCAGGGCCTCGGCCATGCGGCTGCCGGGATGACGCGCCAGAAAGTCGGCGATGCGCGCGTCGGCGGCGCCGTGGGTCAGCATCAACCGCCAGAATTCGACGTAGGGCGCGAGCACATGATCGGCCGGCACGTCGCGCGCCGCGCGCTCCAGGCTCGCAGGCTTGCGCGCTTCGTACGCCTGCTGCGCCTGCCTGACTGCCGCGTCGCCAGGGGCCGCCCACACCGAGGCCGCTGCGAGCATCCCCACCCACCAGAATCCGACTTGCCGAAACATGCCGCGAGGTTACCACGCGCGCGCCGCGATTCGCCGCATGCCCGCCACCGGACGCGCTATAGTGCAGGCAGCTTGCCCCGCGTTCAGGAGACTGCCATGAAAGCCAATGTAGGAAGCATCGACCGTATCGTTCGCATCGTCGCCGGCCTCGCGCTGATCGCCTGGGCCGCGCTCTTCAACGGCCCGGTGTGGGCGTGGATCGGCGTCGTGCCGCTCGCCACCGGCATTTTCCGCATCTGCCCGGCCTACAGCCTTTTCGGCCTCAACACCTGCGGCACGAAGCAGTGATTCAGGCGAGGAAGAGCTTGTACGCCGGGTTGCGCGACTCGTCCCAGTAGCGGTAGCCCAGCCCGTCGAGAAATTTCTGGAACGCGGGCTTTTCCTTCTCCGGCACCTGGATGCCGACCAGCACCCGGCCGTAGTCGGCACCGTGGTTGCGGTAGTGGAACAGGCTGATGTTCCAGCCGCGGCTCATGCTCTGCAGGAACTGCATCAGCGCGCCGGGACGCTCGGGAAATTCGAAGCGGTACAGCACCTCGTTGACTGCGTCGGGCGCGCGCCCGCCGACCAGATGGCGCACGTGCAGCTTGGCCATCTCGTTGTCGGTGAGGTCGACCGCTTCGAGCCCGTGACGCTGCAGCAGCTCGACCACGCGCGTGCTTTCGCCTGCGCCCGGCACCGACAGGCCGACGAAGACCCGCGCCGCCCTGGGGTCAGAATAGCGATAGTTGAACTCGGTGATATTGCGCGCGCCGAGCAGGCTGCAGAAATGCTTGAAGCTGCCCGGCGTCTCCGGAATGGTGACGGCCAGCACCGCCTCGCGCTTCTCGCCCAGCTCGGCGCGCTCGGCGATGTGGCGCAGGCGGTCGAAATTCATGTTGGCGCCCGAGGCCACGGCGACCAGCGTCTTGCCGCGCAGCTTGTCGCCGGCGACCGCGGCCTTGAGGCCCGCGACCGACAGCGCGCCGGCCGGCTCGAGGATCGAGCGCGTATCCTCGAACACGTCCTTGATCGCCGCGCAGATGGCGTCGTTGTTGACGCGGATGATCTCGTCGACGTAGAGCTGCGACAGCCGGAAGGTTTCCTTGCCGACCTTCTTCACCGCGACGCCGTCGGCGAAGATGCCGACGCGCGGCAGGGTGATGCGCTCGCCCTTGCACAGCGAGCGCGCCATGGCGTCGGCGTCCTCGGGCTCGACGCCGACGATCTTGATCTCCGGCCGCAGCCGCTTGATGTAGGCGGCCATGCCAGCGATCAGCCCGCCGCCGCCGACCGGCACGTAGACCGAATGGATGGGGCCGGGATGCTGGCGCAGCAGTTCCATCGCCACCGTGCCCTGCCCGGCGATGACGTCGGGGTCGTCGTAGGGATGGACGAAGGTCATCTTCGCCGCTTTGGCCAGCCCGGTCGCGTGCGCGCAGGCCTCGTCGTAGTTGTCGCCGTGCAGCACCACCTGGGCGCCGCGCGCGGCCACCGCGTCGACCTTGATCTTCGGCGTCGTCGCCGGCATCACGATGGTCGCCGACACGCCGAGCTTCTGCGCCGCCAGCGCCACCCCCTGCGCATGGTTGCCGGCGGAGGCCGCGACCACGCCGCGCGCCAGCTGCGCGGCGGTGAGTTTCGCCATCTTGTTGTAGGCACCGCGGCACTTGAACGAGAACACCGGCTGCAAATCCTCGCGCTTCAACAGCACCTGGTTGCCCAGCCGTTGCGACAGATTGTGGGCGACATCGAGCGGCGACTCGATCGCGACGTCATAGACGCGCGAGGTCAGGATGCGTTCGAGATAGTCGTCGGGAGGGCTCATGGCGAGGTTTGTAAAAAGGGCGCGATGCCGCTATCTTAGCCGGCTGCATCCAAATCGACGAAACCATCATGACCCAGGACGAAATGAAGCAAGCCGTGGCGCGTGCCGCGGTGGATTATGCCAAGGGCGGCATCATCGGGGTAGGCACCGGCTCGACCGCCAACTATTTCATCGACGCGCTGGCCGAGGTGAAGGGCCGCATCGACGGCGCCGTCGCCAGCTCCGAAGCGACCGCCGCACGCCTGAAGGGCCACGGCATCCAGGTGCTGGATCTGAACAGCGTAGGCGAGCTCGAAATCTACGTCGACGGCGCCGACGAGATCACCGAACATTTCGCCATGATCAAGGGCGGCGGCGGCGCGCTGACGCGCGAGAAGATCGTCGCCGCGTGCAGCAAGCAGTTCATCTGCATCGCCGATGCCAGCAAGCTGGTGGGCGTGCTCGGCGCGTTCCCGCTGCCGGTCGAAGTCATCCCGATGGCGCGCTCCTACGTCGCGCGCGAGCTGGTGAAACTCGGCGGGCAACCCCGCCTGCGCGAAGGCTTCACCACCGACAACGGCAACCTCATCCTCGACGTGCACGGCATGAGCATCGTCGACCCGGTGTCGCTGGAAACCGCGATCAACCAGATCGTCGGCGTGGTGACCAACGGCCTGTTCGCACGCCGCGGCGCCGACGTGCTGCTGCTCGGCACCCCCGACGGCGTCAAGACCTACAAGAAGTAATCACTGCTGCGGCGGGGGCCCGGGTTCGTCTTCGGGTTCCTGCTCCACCCCGGGCACCCGGTATTGCTCGGTCGCCCACTGCCCCAGATCGATGAGCTTGCAGCGTTCGCTGCAGAACGGCTTCCATTTGCTTTCCGCCGTCCACGACACGGCGGCGCCGCAGATGGGACAGCTGACGACGGGCGGCGCGGCGGACTTCACAGCGTGCAGAAGGTCAGCTCGAAATCGATCGTCTGATCGGTGCAGCTGCGGATCGCCGACGCCCCCACCTGGACGAAGCGGATATTGAGCACGTATTTGTTGGCGGAAATTTCCGGCACGCAGGGCAGATCGTCCGCCAGCGTGACGCGGATCAGCTGCGGATTGCGCGATTCGAGCATGCGTTGGTAGCTGCCGCGGCTGGCATGCTGCAGTTCCGGGTGGCCGCTGTCACGCAGCAACCCCAGCACGATGCCGACCGCAGCCCGGATCGGCGCGAAGGGTTCCAGCCAGTGCTGCAACTGGTGCGCGCGCACCTCGGCGCTGCGGTGCAGCCAGTAGTGATAGGCCGGCAGGTCGAATTCGCACATGCCGCCGGGGATCGCCGAGCGCTGCTTGATCGCCGACAGCCACTCGTCGTCGCGCAAATGCTGACCCACCCGCCCGGGCAGCTGGTAGATGCCGTGATGCGCCGTCTCGATCGCCGACAGCACCTGTTCCAGCGTCGAGCTCTGCACGTTCGGGTTGCCGCGCAGCGCGACCAGCACGCCTTTCTGGCGGTCGAGTTCCTGCAACAGATCGGACTTGAGATCGGCGCGCGCCGCCACTTCGGCCAGCTCGAAGAGCGTCAGCAGGGCGGCGTGGTGGGCGTGCGGTTCGGGCGATGCGACGAAGGCATCGAAGCGCTCGAACAGGTCTTCCAGCCGCAGCAGGGTGCGGATGCGTTCGCTGAGGGGATATTCGTAGTGGATCACGCCGCGACGCGCTGATTGGAATGGGGCGATTGTCACCTATCCATGCGGAAAATCAAGGTGACGAGCCCGCCGCCAGCGCGAGATAACGCGCATGCAGGGCGTCGACTGCCGCGCCCAGCGCATCGGGGGCGGCGGTGTTGGGAAGGACGTCGTCGGCCACGGCAAGCCGCTCGGCACGCGTGGCCTGCGCGGCGAGGATCGCCTCGACTTCGGCGCGGGAGAGGCCGTTCCGGGCCATCACGCGTTCGACCTGCAGGGCTTCGGGACAGTCGATCACCAGCACACGATCGAGCACGTCGCGGTAGCCCTGGGTCTCGACCAGCAGCGGGATCACGACGATGGCGTAGGGCGTTTCCAGCGCGGCGAGCGCCTGGCCGACCGCCCGCCGGATGCGGGGATGCAGGATGGCTTCGAGGCGCCGGCGGGCGTCGGCGTCGGCGAACACGCGGCGGCGCAGCGCCGCCCGGTCGAGGCTGCCATCGGGCTGCATGACCGACTCCCCGAACGCCGCGCGAATCGCGTCGAGCGCCTCGCCACCCCGTTCGGTGAGCCGGCGCGCGATGACGTCGGTATCGATCACCGGCACGCCCAGCGCGGCGAAACGGTCGGCCACGGCCGACTTGCCGGAGCCGATGCCGCCGGTGAGGCCGATCACGAACATCAGAACTGGCCCAGATAGGCCTGCGTCAGGTCCGCCCCGAAGAACAGGGCGATCAGCCCTCCGCCGGCGAGATAGGGTCCGAAGGGAATCGGCACGCGGCGGTCGTGCTTCACGAACACGATCATTGCGATGCCGATGGCGGCTCCGACGACCGACGCGAGCAACAGGGTGACGGGCAGCAGTTGCCAGCCCAGCCAGGCGCCGAGCGCCCCGAGCAGCTTGAAGTCGCCGAAGCCCATGCCCTCCTTGCCGGTCGCCAGCTTGAACAGCCAGTAAACCGACCACAGGATGCCGTAGCCCGCCACCGCACCGATCACCGCATCGGACAGGCTTGCGAAATGTCCGCCAAGATTGAACAGCAACCCCAGCCACAGCAGCGGCAGGGTCAGGCTGTCCGGCAAGAGCGTGGTATCGAAGTCGATGAAGGCGAGCGCGACCAGTGTCCAGACCAGCAGCAACGCGCCCAGCGTCTGCACGCTTACGCCCCATTTCCAGGCGGCGACGGCCGACAGCAGCGCGGTCAGTAGTTCGACCAGCGGGTAGCGCGCGCTGATGGCAGTGCGGCAGGCCGAGCAGCGTCCGCGCAGCCACAGCCAGGACAACAGGGGAACGTTTTCCAGCGCGGTGATCCGATGCCCACAGTGCGGGCAGGCCGAGCGCGGCGTCCACAAATTGTAGGCCGGCGCCGGCGCGGCCGCTTCGCCGCGCAGTTCCGCGCACTGCACGTGCCACGCCGCCTCCATCATCTTCGGCAGGCGGTGGATGACGACGTTGAGGAAGCTGCCGATCAGGAGGCTGAATAGGAAGACCAGCCCGGTGAAGAGGGCTGGCTCAAGCGTCAGCAGACTCATCAACCGACGACCTGGCCCATTTTGAAGATCGGCAGATACATGGCGATCACCATGCCGCCGATCAGCGTACCCAACACCACCATGATCAAGGGCTCCATCAGGCTGGAGAGCGCCGAAACAGCATCGTCCACCTCTGCCTCATAGAAATCCGCGACCTTGCCCAGCATGGAGTCCAGCGAGCCGGACTCTTCGCCAATGGCAGCCATCTGCAGCACCATATTCGGGAAACGCTCCGAGTTTTGCATGGCGGTAGTCAGCGCGGTACCCGTTGCAACCTCACTGCGGATTTTCTGGGTCGCTTCGACGAACACCTGGTTACCGGAAGCGCCGCCCACGGAATCGAGCGCCTCAACCAGCGGCACGCCCGCTGCAAACATGGTCGACAGGGTACGCGTCCAGCGTGCAATCGTGGCTTTCTCGATCACTGGGCCGAAGATAGGCAATTTCAACATGATACGGTCCATTGCCATCTGCATTTTCCGCGAGCGCTTCCACGCTTGGAAAAATGCATAGATGCCACCCCCGATCGCACCAAAAATCGCCCACCACCATTGAACGAAGAAGTCTGACATGGCAATCACAATCAGGGTCGGTGCTGGCAGGTCGGCGCCGAACCCACTGAACAGATCCTTAAATGCCGGAATCACGAAAATCATGATCACTGCCGTAATGACGAATGCAACGACGATAATCGAGATCGGGTAGAACAGGGCCGATTTGATTTTGCCCTTGATGGCAAGAATTTTTTCCTTATAGATTGCCAGCCGCTCGAGCACAGCTTCGAGGATGCCCGCCGCTTCGCCAGCCCCCACCAGGTTGCAGAACAGCGCGTCGAAATACAGCGGATGCCGGCTGAACGCCTGGGTGAGGCTGCTGCCCTTCTCGATGTCCGCCTTGATTTCCATTAGCAGGCGTTGTGCGGAAGGGTTCGAATGCCCCCGCGCGACAATCTCGAATGACTGCAACAACGGCACACCGGCTTTCATCATGGTGGCCATCTGCCGAGTAAACAAGGTAATGTCTTTTTCGGTGACACGCTTATTTCTGCCGCCAAACAGCGTGCTCTGCTTCTTGACCTTGGTGACCGTAATGCCCTGCTTGCGCAACTGGGCATTCACCTGGGCCTCGCCTCCGGCCTGCATCTGCCCTTTGACCTTCTTGCCGCGCTTGTCCATGCCCTCCCACTGGAAGGTGGATTCCTTGATTGCCTTTGCCGCTGTTGCCATGGAGGTATTCCCTTAGATGTTGGTGACGGCCTCGACCTCTTCCAGCGAGGTCAGCCCGGCTTTCACTTTCAGCAGACCGGCCTGGCGCAGATCGAGCACACCCTCGCGGCGTGCCTGGTCGGCGATGTCGGCCTCGTTGCCGCCCTTGAGGATGATGCGGGTCATGGCGTCGGTGATCGGCATCACCTGGTAGATGCCGACCCGGCCCTTGTAGCCCGTTCCGCTGCAGATGTCGCAACCGACCGGCTTGTAGGGCTTCCAGCTGCCGTCGAGCTGCTCCGCGGTGAATCCGGCCGCCAGCAGCGCCTCGTCCGGAATGTCCGCCGGCTGCTTGCACGCGCACAGGCGGCGCGCCAGACGCTGCGCGGTGATGAGGATCACCGACGAAGCGACGTTGAACGGCGCCACGCCCATGTTGAGCAGACGCGTCAGCGTGCCGGGCGCATCGTTGGTGTGGAGCGTCGACATCACCATGTGGCCGGTCTGCGCCGCCTTGATCGCGATGTCGGCGGTTTCCAGGTCGCGGATCTCGCCGACCATGATGACGTCCGGATCCTGGCGCAGGAAGGATTTCAGCGCCGCCGAGAACGTCAGACCCGCCTTGTCGTTGACGTTGACCTGGTTGATGCCCGGCAGCTGGATTTCGGCCGGGTCTTCCGCGGTCGAGATGTTGACGTCGGGCTTGTTGAGGATGTTCAGACAAGTGTAGAGCGACACCGTCTTGCCGGAGCCGGTCGGGCCGGTCACCAGCACCATACCGTAGGGGCGCTGCACGGCGTTGAGCAGCAGCTCCTTCTGCCACGGCTCGTAGCCAAGTGCCTCGATGCCCAGCTGCGCGCTGGTTGGATCGAGGATACGCATGACGATCTTCTCGCCGTACAACGTCGGCAGGGTGCTGACCCGGAAGTCGATGGCGCGGTTCTTCGACAGCACCAGCTTCATGCGGCCGTCCTGGGGCACGCGTTTCTCGGAAATGTCCAGCCGCGACAACACCTTGATGCGCGACGCGACCTTGTCCTTGATCGCCATCGGCGGCTGTGCGACTTCGGCGAGCACGCCATCGCGCCGGTAGCGGATGCGGTAGAACTTCTCGTAGGGTTCGAAGTGGATATCCGACGCCCCCTGATTGATGGCGTCGAGCATGATCTTCTGCAGGTAGCGCACCACCGGCGCGTCGTCGATCTCGATGCCGCCGACGTCCTGCTGCGAAGTGGCGCTCTCCTCGTCGGTGAACTCGAGATCGAGATCCTCGGCGTTGAGCACCGCCTGCGCATTGTCGGCGACGTCGTTCACCTTCTGGATCAGCTTGCCGAGCTTGTCGTCTTCCACGACCACCGGCTCGACGGCCTGGCCGGTCTGGAACTTCACCTCGTCCAGGGCCTGCAGGTGGGTCGGGTCGGACGTTGCGACATACAGTTTGTTGCCGCGCTGGTAGAGCGCGACGACCCGGCGTTTCTGGATCAGTTTGGGATCGAGCAGGCCCTGCGGCATGCTGTCGGCATCCATGGCGTCGAGGTCGAGGAAGGGGTAGCCGAAGGAAGTCGCGGCGAACTCGGCCACCTGGCCGGCCTTGAAACGACGCCCCTTGATGAGCTCGGTGACGAAGGACTCCTCCGCCTCGGTGGCCCGTTTCCACACCGCCTCGGCCTCGGCCTCGGAGAGCCAGCCGTGGTTGACCATGGCGCGCGCCAGTCCGGTCAGATTATGTGTAGGTGTCACAGCAGCCATCGTCCGATTCGAACCTGTCCAGTTGCACATCCGCCCCGGCCTCGCCTCACGGGCGCGGGGAACCCTAGGCCTTAACGGCGATTTTTCGTCTAAGTTGAGGGGGCTTCCGACGCCCCCGCCTCAGGTGCCGGCAGATAGATGCGCGCCATCTTCACGGCGCGGTCCTGCGTCTGCACGATTTCCACCGGCACGTCCCCCAGCTTGAGGCTCACCCCGGCTTCCGGGATATCCTCGAACTGCTCCAGCAGCAGGCCATTGAGCGTCTTCGGACCGTCGAGCGGTAAGGACAGGCCGAGCTTGCGATTGAGGTGGCGCAGCAGCGCGCCGCCCTCGACCAGCCAGCTGCCGTCCGCCTCCTGCCGGAGATAGCCCGCATCCGCCGGCGCCTGGGTGGTGAACTCGCCGACCAGTTCTTCGAGCAGGTCCTCCAGCGTCACCAGGCCCTGGATCTCGCCATATTCGTCGACGACCAGCGCGAGCCGGCGCCGGCTGGTCTGGAAATTCCGCAACTGCGTGAACAGCGGCGTGCCGGCCGGAACGAAATAAGGCGCTTCCAGATTCGCCTTCAGCATCTCTGGGTCGAATTCCTCGCCGACCAGGGCATGCAGCACCCGCCGCACGTGCAGGATGCCCAGCAAATGGTCGGCCGAGCCCTCCTGGACCACCAGACGGGTATGGTGGCTGGTGCTGATCTGCTGGCGCAGGCGCTCCGGCTCGTCGGCCAGGTCGATCGCCTCGATCTGGCTGCGCGGAATCATCACGTCGTCGACCGTGATGTCCTCGAGTTCCATCAGATTCATCAGGATGCGATGGTGCTCGCGCGGCAGACGGCCGGACGACTCGAGCACGATGGTGCGCAGTTCCTCGAGCCCAAGGCTCGTCCCCTGCCCCGGCTCCGGCGGCTTGATCCGCAGCAGCCGGAGGATGCCCTGCACGAACAGGTTGACGAACCACACCACCGGATAGGCGAGCTTCAGCATCGGCGTCAGCACATACGCGGCCGGATACGCGATGCGTTCGGGGTAGGACGAACCGAGCACCTTGGGCGTGACCTCGCTAAACACCAAGATCAGGAAGGTCAGGATCAGCGTCGCCGCCGACAGCGCCAGATCGGATTCGCCGAACAGTCGGATGGAAATGATGGTCGCCAGCGTCGCCGCGGCGATATTGACGAGATTGTTTCCGAGCAGAATCACACCCAACAGCTTGTCGGTGCGGTCGAGCAGCGACTGGGCGAGCAAGGCACCGCGATGGCCGCTGTCCGCAGCGTGCCGGAGGCGGTAGCGGTTGATCGCCATCATGGCGGTTTCCGAAGCCGAGAAGCACGCCGACAGGAACAACAGACCGCCCAGCAGGCCAAACAGGGTGCCGATGGACAGCGCTTCCAAAACCTAGATCCTCATTCGCCGGCGCATGGACACGCGCGGCTCACCGCCCGAGCAGCACTTCCAGCACGAACTGCGTGCCGAGATAGGCCAGCAGCAGCAGCGTGAAGCCGGTGATCGTCCAGATCAGCGCCGTGCGTCCGCGCCAACCGCGGAAATGCCGCCCCGCCAGCAGGCCGCCGAACACCGCCCAGGAGAGAATCGCCAGCACGGTCTTGTGGGTGAACTGCAGCGGCTTGCCGAACAAGGCCTCGGAAAAGAACACGCCGCTGAACACCGCCAGGGTCAGCAGCACGAAGCCGGCACCGAGCGTGCGGAACAGCATCGCCTCCAGCGTCAGCAGCGGCGGCGCGCCGGTCTGCGGCAGCGCGCCCCGGTGGAGCTGTTTTTCCAGCATGGTCATCAGTACCGCATGCAGCGCGGCGACGGCCAGCAGTCCATAGGCGAGAAAGGCCACGACCAGATGCGCGCGCAAGGCCAGGGCTTGCGAATTGGGAATCGCATGCGTGGCGGTGAACACCGCCATGCCCAGCACGGACACGCCCGCCAGCCCGCTCACCCAGGCCTGCAGCCGTGCCAGCGGCGCCCCGCGGCTGGCGAGCCAGTAGGCGAGCGCGGTCAGCCACAGGACCGTCGAAACCGAACTGCCGAATCCCAGCCGGATATCGCCCTGGCCGAGCACGGACTGGAACAGCAACGCCCCGTGCCCCGCCAGCGCGACGGGCAGCAGCCAGCGAACGCCGGCATCCGCCGGCATGCGATGCAGCCGCCAGGCGACCCAGCCATACAGCGCGCACACACTCAAAGTAGCCAGCAAAAGGGGGGACATTCGTTAAAATGAAGGACTCGGGTTCAGCCAACCCCATTATCCATGCCGCTCCCGGCGGCAACAAGGAAGCCATGCTAGAAAATCTCAGCGGACGTCTCGCCGGCGTCGTCAAATCCCTGCGCGGTCAGGCGCGCATCACCGAGGCCAATGTGCAGGACACGCTGCGTCAGGTGCGGCTGGCCCTGCTCGAGGCCGACGTCGCGCTGCCGGTGGTCAAGGCCTTCATCGAGGCGGTCAAGGCACGCGCCCTCGGCCAGGAAGTGCTCGCCAGCCTGTCGCCCGGCCAGGCGCTGATCGGCATCGTCCACGAAGAGTTGACCAAGCTGATGGGCGGCGAGAACGCCGACCTCAACCTCGCCGCGACGCCGCCCGCCGTGATCCTGATGGCCGGCCTGCAGGGTTCGGGCAAGACGACCACCAGCGGCAAGCTCGCCCTGCTGCTGAAGAACCGCAAGAAGAAGGTCCTGCTCGCCTCGGCCGACGTCTACCGCCCCGCCGCCATCGACCAGCTACGCCAACTCGGCAAGCAGCTCGACGTCGCCTTCTTCGAGGCCGGAGACGAGCGCGATCCGCTGAAGATCGCCCAGGCCGCGCAGGATCATGCGCGCCGCCAGTTCTACGACGTGCTGATCGTCGACACCGCCGGCCGCCTGGCGATCGACGAGGCGATGATGGCCGAGATCCAGGCCCTGCACGCCGCGGTGAAGCCGGTTGAAACATTGTTTGTCGTCGACGCCATGCAAGGCCAGGACGCGGTCAACGTTGCCAAGGCCTTCAATGAGGCGCTGCCACTCACCGGCGTCGTGCTGACCAAGCTCGACGGCGACGCCCGTGGCGGCGCGGCGCTGTCGGTGCGCCAGGTCACCGGCAAGCCGCTCAAGTTCATCGGCGTCGGCGAGAAGCCCACCGGGCTCGAGCCTTTCCACCCCGAGCGCATGGCGCAGCGCATCCTCGGCATGGGCGACGTGCTGTCGCTGATCGAACAGGCGCAGGCCTCGGTCGACCTCGCGCAGGCGAAGAAGCTCGCCGACAAGGTCAAGAAAGGCAAGGATTTCGACCTCGAGGACTTCAAGCTGCAAATCCAGCAAATGCGGAACATGGGCGGACTCTCGGCGCTCATGGACAAGCTGCCGGGCGCCGGGCAGATGCAGATGCCCGCAGGCGCCGACGACAAGGCGGTCAACCGCATCGAGGGCATCATCAACAGCATGACCCCGCAGGAACGGCGCAAGCCCGAGATTCTCAAGGCCAGCCGCAAGCGCCGCATCGCCGCCGGCGCCGGCGTCCAGGTGCAGGAGGTGAACAAACTCCTCAACCAGTTCGAGCAGGCGCAGAAGATGATGAAAATGATGGGCAAGGGCGGGCTCTCGAAGATGATGCGCGGCATGAAGGGCGTACTGCCGGGGATGCGTTAGGGCTCACCCCCGCGAATCGGCCCGTTCGCCCCGCCCGTGAGCGGGCAGCGGTCGGGGCAGTCGCGCAACCCACTGGCGCACTTGGGTTTTTCGAGTATAATTCGCGGTTTTCTCCGTTTACCGGTAGGTTGAACCATGGTCGTTATTCGTCTTTCGCGCGGCGGCGCCAAGAACCGCCCCTTCTACAACGTGGTGGTGGCCGATTCGCGCTGCCGCCGTGACGGCCGCTTCATCGAGCGCGTCGGTTTCTACAACCCGGTCGCCCCCGAAGGCGCCGAAGCCTTGCGCCTGGATCAGGATCGCATCGGCTACTGGGTGCAGAACGGTGCGCAGCTGTCCGACACCGTCGCCCGCCTGGTCAAGCAGAGCAAGCCTGCCGCGGCCTGATCGGGCTGAAGCCGGCGGCCGGGTCGGCTACTTGAATTGAATAACGACTGGGTCGTTATGGGGCGCATTGCCGCCCCGTTCGGCGTCAAGGGTTGGGTCAAGGTCCAGCCCTACAGCGAAGATCCGGGCACGGTGATGGACTTCGAATCCTGGCGTGTCGGGCGCGGCGAACAGCAGGTGCATTACGCCGTCGAAGCCGTCCAGGAACACGGCAATGCCCTGGTCGCCAAGCTGGAGGGCGTCGACGACCGCGACGCGGCCTATGCCCTGCGTGGTCAGGAAATCTCGGTGGCAAGGAGCGAACTCCCCGCCCCCGAGGAAAACGAGTTTTACTGGTCGGATTTGATCGGCCTCACGGTCGTCAACCGCGAAGGCGTCGAGCTGGGCAAGGTCGCGGCCCTGATGGAAACCGGCGCGCATGACGTGCTGGTGGTGAAGGGCACGCGGGAGCACCTGATCCCCTTCGTCGCCGCTTTCGTCGGCGACGTGGACCGCGCGAAGGGCACGATCGAGGTCGACTGGGGCGAAGACTGGTGATGCGCTTCGACGCCCTCACGCTCTTCCCGGAGATGTTCGATGCCGTACTGGATTACGGCATCACCCGGCGGGCGCTGGATCGCGGGTTGTACCGGTTCATGTCGTGGAATCCGCGCGATTTCACCGACGATCCGCATCGCACGGTGGACGACCGCCCCTACGGCGGCGGCCCGGGGATGCTGATGCTGGCCGAACCGCTGGACCGCGCGCTGAACGCGATCCAGGAAGACCTGGCCGCGGAGAATTTGACGCCGTGGGTGGTGCATTTTTCGCCGCGCGGCCGCCCGCTCAGGCAACAGCGGGTGATGGAGTTGAAGGAAAAGCCTGCGCTGGTGCTGCTGTGCGGGCGCTACGAAGGCATCGACGAGCGTTTGCTCGCGCGGCGCGTCGACGAGGAAATCTCGCTTGGCGACTTCGTGCTGTCGGGCGGCGAGCTGCCTGCGCTGGCGCTGATGGACGCGATCATCCGCCAGTTGCCGGGGGCGTTGAACGACGCCGAGTCGGCCGTGCAGGATTCGTTCAGCCACGGGCTGCTCGACTGCCCGCACTACACCCGGCCCGAGGTGTGGCAGGGCATGGAGGTGCCGGCGGTGCTGACAAGCGGCAACCACGCGGCGATCGCCAAGTGGCGGCACGCGGAAAGCCTGCGGCTCACCGCGGCACTGCGACCCGACCTGCTGGACAAGGCGCAACAGAAGAAGGATTGACCGGTTTGCCCAGTCAAACCGGAAATGAGCGGTCCCTCGGGACCAATGTGAAACGGCGTGATGTCCCTTCTCAGGAAGGCACCTCTCCCGCCAGATGTAAGGAAACATCGTCATGAACATCATCGAGCAACTCGAGCAGGAAGAAATCGCCCGTCTGGGCAAGACCGTCCCCGACTTCGCCCCCGGCGACACCGTCGTCGTCCAGGTGAAGGTGAAGGAAGGCAACCGCGAGCGTCTGCAGGCCTACGAAGGCGTCGTCATCGCCAAGCGCAACCGCGGTCTGAACTCCGGCTTCACCGTGCGCAAGATCTCCGCCGGCGAAGGCGTCGAGCGCACCTTCCAGACCTACTCGCCGCTGGTCGCCAGCATCGAAGTGAAGCGCCGCGGCGACGTCCGCCGCGCCAAGCTGTACTACCTGCGCGACCGCTCCGGCAAGTCGGCGCGCATCAAGGAAAAGCTGCCTGCCCGCAAGGCGGCCGCACCGGCTGCCGAATAAGCCGGCTTCCTGCCGCACCACAAACGCCCGCTTCATGCGGGCGTTTTGTTTGCCGCGGCCGGGCGGACGCACTGCACGCCGCCCCGCGCACTGCCGGATTGGAATCGTCTGGATGCTTGCGCCCACGCAGGGGCTGCACAAAAGTCCCCGCCCACGCGCAAGACCGGGGATGGAAGCCTACAATCGCAACAGCCGATCCGCACAGCTTGCCCCGATCGCCAGTCCGCCGCCCATCACCCGAGCCGTGAACACCGCCCGCCACGCCCCTCCCGACAACATCATCGACCTGCTGCTCGACGCCGTCTGTGTCGTCGATGCGTCGGGGCGCTTCGTATTCGTCAGCGCCGCCGGCGAGCGGATTTTCGGTTACACGCCGCAGGAAATGATCGGCAAGCCGGTGATCGATTTCGTTTTCGACGAAGATCGCGCCCGTACGCTTCAGGCCATCGACGAGATCGTTGCCGGACAGCCCCACCCGCATTTCGAGAACCGCTATGTGCGCAAGGACGGCCAGGTCGTCCATATCATGTGGTCCGCCCGCTGGTCCGAGGCCGACCAGCTCAGGGTTGCCGTGGCGCGCGACGTGACCGAACGCAAGCGCGCCGACGCCCTGCAAGCCGCCCTCTACGCCATCTCCGAAGCCGCGCACACCGCCGAAGATCTGGTCTCCCTCTTTCGACAAATCCACCAGATCATCGGCGGATTGCTGCCTGCGGCCAACTTCTCCATCGCGCTTTACGACGGCAACAGCGGCGAACTGAATTTTCCCTACCATGTCGACGAATTCGAGCCGGCACCCGCGCCCCAGAAGCGGGATTCGGAAGCGCTGAGTGCGCAGGTTATCCGCACCGGCCAGGTCCTGCTTCAATCGCCCGATGCCGGCACAGCCCCTGCCGGAGAGCGCCGCGCGGCGGAGGCCGACACGGAGGCGAACGGACTTGGCGTCCCGCTCATCGCCAGCCAGGGCGTCATGGGCGCGCTTGTCGTGAAGGACTATCGCCCCGGGGGGCGATACACCCCAAAAGATATCGAGCTGCTGCAATTCGTTTCCGTCCAGATCGCCGCCGCGATCGAGCGCAAACAGATGGCCATCCGGCTGCAGCACATCGCGCGGCACGACCCGCTCACCGATCTGCCCAACCGCGAGCTGTTCCATGACCGCCTGCAAACCGCGCTGCTGCAGGCAAAACGCAACCAGACCCGGCTCGCCCTGCTCTACATCGACCTGGACAACTTCAAGCAGGTCAACGACACCCTGGGACATTCCCTCGGCGACCTTCTGCTGCAGGAAGTCGCCCACCGTCTCCGGCGCTGCGTGCGCGAATCGGACACGGTCGGCCGCGTGGGGGGCGACGAGTTTCTGGTGCTGCTCCACGACATCCCGCAGCCCGAAGATGCTCTGGCGATTGCGGACAAGATCCGCCTGGCCCTCGGCCAGCGCTATGACCTGGCCGACCAGCGGGTGCACGTTTCGCCGAGCATCGGCATCGCGCACCATCCCGCGCATAGCGCCGATTTCAGGCAACTCATCCGGCATGCCGATGCCGCCATGTATGCCGCGAAAAAGGACGGCGGGAACCGCGCGCAGATCGCGCCGGGACCGGCCTCCGCGGATGCGGCAAACACGCCCCCTTCCCTCCGCTAGAATGCATGCATGCCTGCGTACGATGCCATCCTGCCCGCCCCGATGTGCCGCCTCGGCGCCCGCTTCGCCGACGACGCCCTGACCCGGCTGGATTTTCTGCCTGCGGACACCCCGACTTCCGCCCGCCTCGATGCGCGCACGCGCCGGCTGGCGAACCAGCTCGACGCCTATTGGAACAACCCCGCCCATGTCTTCGACGTGCCCTGCGCCCCTCTCGGCACGCCCTTCCAGCTGCGCGTCTGGCGTGCATTGATGGCCATTCCGGCCGGACAGCCGACCACCTATGGCGCGCTGGCACGCCAGCTCGGCACCGCGCCACGTGCCGTCGGCCAGGCCTGCGGGGCGAACCCGCTGCCCCTCCTGATTCCCTGCCACCGCGTGCTCGCGGCAAACGGGCTGGGCGGCTTCATGCACGCCTCGCGCGGTGCCCCGCTCGACGTCAAGACCTGGCTGCTGGCGCATGAGCGACCTGCTGATCGACCGTTTCTGTGACCACCTCTGGCTGGAGGACGGCCTCGCGCCCTTGACGCTCGCGGCCTACCGCCGCGATCTCGCCGGTTTCGCCGCCTGGCTCGACCAGGACCGCCAGCGCACACTCGACGCCGCAGTCGTCGGCGACGTCGAAGCCTACCTCGCCTGGCGCTTCGCGCAGCGTACCCAGCCGCGCAGCGCCGCACGCTACACTTCGGCGTTGAAGCGCTTCTACCGCTATCTGCTGCGCGAGAAGCTCATCGCCGCCGACCCCACGCTGAACCTGGACAGCCCCAAGTTGCCACGCGCGCTGCCGAAGTCGCTGACCGAGGCCGATGTCGAGCGCCTGCTCGCGAATGCCGACGGCGGTTCCGCCGCCAGCCTGCGCGACCGCGCCATGCTCGAAACGCTGTATGCGACCGGCCTGCGCGTGTCCGAGCTGGTGGGGCTGAAACTGACCGCACTGAATCTCGACGACGGCGTGCTGCGCGTCACCGGCAAGGGCAGCAAGGACCGCCTGGTGCCGCTTGGCGAAGAGGCGGTGAACTGGCTCAAGCGCTATCTGGCCGAAGGCCGCCCCGCTTTGCTCGGACGCCAGCTATCGGAAGCGGTGTTCGTCACGCCGCGCGGCGGCGGCATGACGCGACAAAATTTCTGGTATCTGATCAAACGTCGCGCGGCCGCGGCCGGGATCACCCGCACGCTGTCGCCACACACGCTGCGGCACGCCTTTGCCACCCACCTGCTCAACCACGGCGCCGACCTGCGCGTGGTGCAGATGCTGCTCGGCCACAGCGACATCTCGACAACCCAGATCTACACCCACGTCGCGCGCGAACGTATGAAGCAACTGCACGCGCAGCATCACCCGCGCGGCTGAGCCTCACACCCGCGAACTCGCCCTCGCCAGGTAGAACCACTCCTGCCCCGGCAGGGCCGCCGGGTTGGGGAACACGACATGACCGTCGCAGTCGGCCGTCACCGGCGTGCCGTCATGGCGCGTACCGACGAGGTCCCCCGCCCGTACCGGATCGAAGCTGCGCCAGTCGCGCGCAAAGCGGTCGTCCGGATGCGCCCGATCGACGACCTGATACAGGCGCAGGGCCTCGTGCCTCGCCACGGGCGCGGGCAGCGGCGCAGCGCTCAACCGAAGATGCGCGAGCGCGCGATGGATCGCGCGATACGCAACCTCGGGGGCCTCGGGGTCGTCGTGCTGGCCGCATTCGAGCGTGAGCGCGATGCCGCCCTGCGCACGCATGTATTCGGTCGTGCCGACGCCGTAATGCACGTCGGCTTCGCGCGCGGACGCCCCTGCGGCGCGCCGGCGGGCGACACCTGCGGCGTAGGTGTCGAGCCAGCCGTCGACGAAGCGGTGAACGCCCAGCGCGAGCGCCAGCGCGGTTTCCTCGGCGGCACGGGCGAAGGGCTCGAGCGGGCCCGCGTTGTCCTCCGGCCCGAGCATCACGAAGGGCTCGCCTGCCGTGTGGAAGGAATGCAGGTCAAGCAGCGCGTCGTGCTGTGCCAGGAGCGGACACAACCAGTTCGCGATGCGGTCCTCAAACTCGGCGGGCGTCGCGGTCGGTGCAAGATTGCGGTTGAGGTTACGATCGCCCATGCGCTGGTGACGGGCGTAGGCGAGCGGGTTGGTCACCGGAACGAAGGTGGCGCTGCCTGCGACCAGGCCCAACTGTCCCGCCTCGATCTCGCGGATCACCCGCCGGATCGCCAGCGTGCCGCAGGTCTCGTTGCCGTGGACCGCGCCGAGCACGACGAGGCGCGGCCCGGCCTCGAGCCCGGTGAACGTCGTCGACTGGAAATGCAGAATCCCGGCTTCGCTCATGTGTGAAGTGCCTTGAACAGCAGCGACGCGCTCGACACCAGCAGCAGCACGCCGATCAACTGGGTCATCCGGGCCGGCGCGAGGCCCACGTGAGCCCGCCCGCCCAGATACAGCGCGCCCAACACCAGGGGCAGCGCGACGGCGAAGGCGGTCCATACCTGGAGGTTCATCAGCAGACCCACTATCAGGAAGCTCGCGATGCGCGTCAAGCCCTCGATGAAGAACACGGCCGACAGGGTCGCACGCAATTGCCCCTTGTCGCGGATGCGGTGCGCAAGGTAGATCACATAGGGCGGTCCACCGGTGCCAAACAGACCGCCGACGGTGCCGCCGGTGAATGACGCGGGAAGCGCCCACCAGCGCGACACCGGCGCGTCGCCATGCAAATTGAGCAGACTGCGCAGCGCGAAAGCGAAGACGAAGAAGGCCAACGCGAACAGCATCGGCGCCTGGGGCAAGCTCACCAGCAAGGAGGTGCCGAGCGCGACGCCGAGGAGGCTGAAGGGCATCAGCAGCGCGACTTCATCGCGCTGCACGTGCTTGAAGTGCACGCCACCGAGCACCAGCGAAGCGGTGAAATCGAGCAGCAGTACCAACGGCACGACGAACTGCAGCGGCAGGAACAGCGCCAGGAGCGGCACCGCGATCAGCCCGGAGCCGAAGCCGGTGATGCCGCGGATGAAATAGGCGGTCAGCAGAATGGCCGCGGTCGCGGCCATGTGCTCGACGCTCACGGGCGCGTGCCGCGCTCGATGGTGATGCCGAGTTCCTTGATGCCCGGCACGATGGCGAACTTGGTCACCGACACCTTCACCCACGGCGCGCCGAATTCCTCGCGCACGATGCGCGCGACGTGCTCGGCGACCGATTCGACCAGGGTGATCGGCTGCGGCGCGTCGTGCAGAAATGCCTTGATCCGCTTCGCGACGGCGCCGTAGTCGATGGTGTCGGCGACGTCGTCGGTACCGCCGGCCTTGCTGTGCGGCAACCCGATCTCGAGGTCGAGACGCACCGGCTGCGGGACTTTGCGTTCCCACTCGTATATGCCGATAATCAGGTCGAGACGAAAGTCCCGCAAGAACAAGATATCCATCGCACCGCCCGCATCGGGCCCGCCCAAAACCCGCCATTTTACTGACTTATGACTCCCCTGTTGCTGATCGTCGGCGCCTATCTGCTCGGTTCCCTGTCGTTTGCCGTCATCGTGAGCCGCGCCATGGGCCTGCCCGACCCAAGGAGCTTCGGCTCCGGCAATCCCGGCGCCACCAACGTGCTGCGCACCGGGCGCAAGCTCGCCGCCGCGTTGACGCTCCTGGGCGACGCGCTAAAGGGCTGGGTGGCGGTAATGGCGGCGCAGCTCATGGCTGCGCAGTTCGCTCTTGCCGGCGGCGTGGTGCTGCTCGCCGCCGTCGCCGTGTTCGTCGGCCACCTGTTTCCGGTGTTCTTCCGCTTCCAGGGCGGCAAGGGCGTGGCCACCGCGCTCGGCGTACTGCTCGGTCTCAATCCCTGGCTGGGGCTGGCCTGCCTCGTCACCTGGCTCGTCGTCGCACTGGTGTTTCGCATTTCTTCGCTCTCGGCGCTCGTCACCGCCTGCCTCGCGCCGGTGTACGCCGGCCTGTTGATGGGCTGGGGACCGCAGGCGACCGCCGTGCTGGTGATCGCGCTGCTGCTGGTCTATCGTCACAAGAGCAATCTCATCAAGCTCGCCAGGGGCGAGGAAAAACGCATCGGCCAGAAATCCTGACGCCCCCGCCCAGCCATGGCACTCTTCGACAAGACCATCGACCACGCCAAGGAAAGCCTCGCCGAGGTCTCGCGCGAAGCGATCGACCACGCCGGCAAGCGCCTGTCCGACGTGGTCAAGGATGGCGTGTCACAAGCCGGCACCGAACTCAAGGACGTCATCTGGCAGGCGAGCCAGGAAATCGACGCCAAGCTCGACAAGATTTCCGACGAGTTGCACGAGCAGCGCCAGTTCACCAAGGACGACGTGCGCGAACTGGTCGACTATGCGGGCGAAAAACTGGGCGCGCTGATGGACGAGCGCATCGTGCGCGCGAAATCCGAAATTTCCTCGCTGGTGCAGGAGAAGGTCGAATATTTCAAGGACGAAATCGACAAGTTCTTCATCGAGCGCCAGCGCGATCTGGCGCGCGAGCGGCGGCGGCTCTTCATCAACGTCGCGATCGCGGTATTCGCCTCGTTTTCGCTCGGCTTCGTGTCCTGGCTGTATCACCAGTACGTCGGCGGCGGGCTCGATATGTTCGCCGTCTTCCGCATCGTCTTCGCCTCGCTGATCGGCGGCTACGCGGCCTACCTCGCCGTCAAGCTCCTGCGCCGCTGGCTGTCGATGTCGGAGCACAAGAAGGACACGCTCTTCCTGGTCAGCCGCTACTGGGGCGTGCTGCGGCCGGAAAGCGTGTTCGGCACGGTCGTGCTGGTGTGCGTGATGGCGGTGCTGGTGGGCTTGCTGCTTTTTCCCGACCAGATCGCGCAGCTTACCGGCAGCGAGAAATGGCTCAAGACGCTGCGCGAGGCCTACCCGATGTTCCGGCCCTAGGGCCTGTTCACGCTCACACCGCTTCGAGCGACGCCAGATCCCAGCGCGGCTTCACGGCAAAGGCCAGATCCGTCGCCGCATGCGCGAGCCGCTGTGCGCCGGCGTAGGCGATCATCGCACCGTTGTCGGTGCAGAATTCCAGGCGCGGATACGACACCGCGATGCCACGCGACGCAGCCTCGCGCGTCAGGCGCTCGCGCAGATGCGCGTTGGCCCCCACGCCGCCCGCCACCACCAGGCGCCGGGTATCGGTGGCCACGCAGGCGGCCAGGCTTTTCGTCACCAGCACCTCGACCGCCGCCGCCTGGAACGCCGCCGCAATGTCGGGCGCCCGTGCCAGGCCTTCCTTTTTCACCAGCGTCAGCACGGCGGTCTTGAGGCCCGAAAAGCTGAAGTCGAAGTCGCCTGAATTCAGCATCGGCCGCGGCAGGCTGTAGCGGCTGGCGTCGCCGGTCGCCGCCAGCTTCGACAGCGCCGGCCCGCCCGGGTAGCCCAGCCCGAGCAGTTGCGCGGTCTTGTCGAAGGCTTCGCCTGCAGCGTCGTCGAGCGTCTCGCCGAGGAGTTCGTAGCGACCGACGCCGGCCACGCGCATGATCTGGGTATGGCCGCCGGACACCAGGAGCGCCACGAAGGGGAACTCGGGCGGGCTGTCGGAAATCAGCGGCGACAGCAGGTGACCTTCGAGATGGTGCACGCCGACCGCCGGGATGCCCAGCGCAAAGGCCAGCGCGCGCGCCATCCCCGCCCCCACCAGCAAGGCCCCGGCGAGCCCCGGCCCCTGCGTGTACGCGACGCCATCGAGATCCTTGAGTGAGCGCCCGCTCTCGTCCAGAACCTTGCGTGTCAGCGGAAGCACCCGGCGAATGTGGTCGCGCGAGGCCAGTTCAGGCACCACGCCGCCGTAGTCGGCGTGCATCGCGATCTGCGAATGCAGGGCGTGGGCGAGCAGGCCGCGGTCGCTGTCGTAGAGTGCGACGCCGGTTTCGTCACAGGAGGATTCGACGCCTAGGACCAGCATGGGATCGGGGGACTGGAAAAAGTCGGTCAGGGCGGTTATTATTCCCGTTTTTCCCATTCTCAGGAAACGCTCTTCACATGCCTCACGTCAAAGTCAAGGAAAACGAGCCGTTTGATGTCGCCCTGCGCCGCTTCAAGCGTTCCATCGAAAAAGTCGGCCTCCTGACCGAACTGCGCGCGCGCGAGTTCTACGAGAAGCCCACCGCCGAGCGCAAGCGCAAGCTCGCCGCGGCCGTCAAGCGCCAGAGCAAGCGCCTGCGCAGCCAGCAACTCCCCCCCAAGCTGTACTGATCCGGCTTTCCGGCAGCCTGTCCTCATGTCGCTCAAGGTCCGCATCACCGACGACATGAAGGCCGCGATGCGCGCCAAGGACACGGCGCGCCTCGGCACGATCCGCCTTCTGCTTGCCGCGATCAAGCAGAAGGAAGTCGACGAACGCGCCGAGCTCGACGATGTCGCCATCAGCAGCATCGTCGAAAAGCTCATCAAGCAGCGCAAGGATTCGATCAGCCAGTTCCAGTCGGCTGGCCGCGACGACCTGGTCGCCGCCGAACAGGCCGAACTCACGGTGCTGCAGGCCTACCTCCCCGAACAGCTCTCTCCCGCCGAAATCGAGGCCGCGGTCGTTGCGGCCATCGCCGAAGCCGGCGCCGCCAGCCCCAAGGACATGGGCAAGGTCATGGGCAAGGTCATGGGCCTGTTGAAGCCGCGCCTCGCCGGGCGCGCCGACATGGGCCAGGTGTCCGCACTGATCAAGAGCCGCCTCGCCGGCTGACGTCCCGTCCGGCCCTTGCCGGGTCTATCATGCGGCCATGATCCCGCGCGATTTCATCGACACCCTGCTCGCCCGCGTCGACATCGTCGACGTCATCGACCGCCGGGTGCCGCTGAAGAAGGCCGGCCAGAACTATCAGGCCTGCTGCCCCTTCCACAGCGAAAAGACCCCCTCGTTCACGGTCAGCCCAACCAAGCAGTTCTACCACTGCTTCGGCTGCGGCGCGCACGGCACCGCGCTCGGCTTCCTCATGGAATACGAGCACATGAGCTTTCCCGACGCCGTCGCCGCGCTGGCGCAGGACGTCGGGCTCGCAGTGCCCCAGTCGGGCGAGCCCGAACGGCCCAAGCCGCCGCCCGCGCTATGGGACGCGCTGGAACAGGCCGCGCAGTTCTACAAACAGCAACTGAAGCAGTCGCCGCGCGCCATCGATTACCTCAAGGGGCGCGGACTCACCGGCGTCATCGCCGCCCGCTACGGCATTGGCTACGCGCCCGACGGCTCGCCGCTGAAGCAGGTGTTCAAGGACTACGACGCCGACGCGCTGGTCGCCAGCGGCCTCGTCGTCGAGAACGAAGGCCGGCGCTACGACCGTTTCCGCGACCGCATCATGTTCCCGATCAGGAACATCAAGGGCCAGATCATCGGCTTTGGCGGACGCGTGCTCGGCGCCGGCGAACCGAAGTACCTCAACTCGCCGGAAACGCCGCTGTTCCACAAGGGCTCGGAAATCTATGGCCTGTTCGAGGCGCGCGCCGCAATCAAGGCGGCCGGTCGCGCCATCGTCGTCGAGGGTTACATGGACGTCGTTGCGCTCGCCCAGCACGGCGTCGAATTCGCCGTCGCGACCCTCGGCACCGCCACCACGCCGATCCACGCGCGCACCCTGCTCCGCCATACCGACCGTCTGATCTATGCCTTCGACGGCGACAACGCCGGCCGCAAGGCCGCCTGGCGCGCACTCGAGAACACGCTCGAAGCCCTGCAGGACGGCAAGGAAGTCAGCTTCCTGTTTCTGCCCGAAGGCGAGGACCCTGACAGCTATATCCGCCAGCATGGCCGCGACGCCTTCCTCACCCTGCTCGACGCCGACACCGTGCCGCTGTCCGCCTTCCTGGCGCGCGAACTGGCGCGCGGTCGCCGTCTCGACACCCAGGAGGGCCAGGCGGCCTTGCTGAAGGAGGCCAAACCGTTGCTCGACCGCATCGCCGCGCCCTTGCTGGCCGGCCTCATCCGCCGCCAGATCGCCGAGCTCGCGCGGCTGCCCGACGACGCGCTCGGCAGCCTGGGTTTGCCGGCGTCCCCCGCCCGGCGCGCAGCACCGCGGCCGACGCGACGGCCTGCGCCGTCGAAACTGCGCAGTCTCGCCCGCACCCTGCTGATGAATCCCCAGCGTGCCGGCGAAATCGACCCGCGCTGGCTGGACGCGAACGATCCGCTGAGCGCTCCGGTACGCGAACTCACCACCTGGCTGGCCGGGATCGGCCAGCCAGGGCTGCCGGCGCTGGCCGAAGCCGCGCGCGGGTCCACGCTCGAACCCTTGATCGGGGAATGGATGACCGACCTCCTCGACACGGACGAACACTGGGACTGGAACGCCGAGTTCGAGGGCGCGCTGAGGCAGTTGCGCGACGACTGGCAGCGGCGCCGCTGGCAGGAACTCGCCGCACGCCCCCTGGCCAGCCTCAGCGCCGGCGAGCGCCGGGAATTGGCGGAACTGGCACGTTCCTAGCTTGCCAAAAACGTCGAGACAAGCCCCCGAATTACGGTATAATTGCCGGTTTTTGAACGATTTTTTCTGTTCCGACCGAGACCGGCGGAACGGTTCAGAGCGGAGATAAGCCTGTGGCTGTACGTGGAAGAAAACCCGGCGGCAACGCCAAAAAAGCCGAAGCCTTGCTGCCCCTGAAGGAGCTGACGCCGGTCGAGGCCGAAGCGCGCCGCACCCAGCTGAAGAACCTGATCATCCTGGGCAAGGAACGCGGCTTCCTCACCTACGCGGAAATCAACGACCACCTGCCCGACGAAGTGCTGGACGCCGACCAGATCGAAGGCGTGATCAGCATGATCAACGACATGGGCATCCAGGTCTACGACGAGGCGCCCGACGCCGAGACGCTGCTGATGCAGGATGCCACGCCCGCCGTCGCCGACGAAGACGTCGTCGCCGAAGCCGAGCAGGCGCTGACCACGGTCGATTCCGAATTCGGCCGCACCACCGACCCGGTGCGCATGTACATGCGCGAGATGGGCTCGGTCGACCTGCTCACCCGCGAGGGCGAAATCGAGATCGCCAAGCGCATCGAGGAAGGCCTGCGCCACATGATCCAGGCGATCTCCTCGTGCCCGCTCACCATCCAGCAGATCCTCGACATGGCCACCCAGGTGGAGAAGGACGAACTGCGCATCGACGAACTGGTCGACGGTTTCGTCGAAGCCGAGGCCGAAGCCGAAGCCCAGTCCGAGGAAGAAGACACCGAGTCCGACGCCGAAACTGAAGAGGACGAGGACGACGAGGACGCCAGCGCGGCCGTCGCTGCCGCCAATCTGGCGCAGCTGAAGGCCGAGGCGCTCGCCCAGTTCGACTACATCCGCAAGGCCTACAAGAAGGCACAGAACGCGCAGGCGAAGTATGGCCTCGGCAGCCCCCAGCACGCCAAGGCGCAGAACGAAGTCACCGAACTCCTGATGGCGTTCCGCTTCTCGGTGCGCCAGGTCGACCGCCTGTGCGACGAGATCCGCAACGCCGTCGAGGAAGTGCGCTCGCACGAGCGCGCGATCATGGAATTCTGCGTCACCCGCTCGGGCATGCCGCGCCCTCACTTCATCAAGGCCTTCCCGGGCAACGAGACCAACCTCGCCTGGGTCGACAAGGAAATCGCCGCCAAGAAGGCCTACTGCTCGACGCTTGCCAAGGTGCAGTACGAGGTGAAGGCGCACCAGGAAGCGCTGATCGCGATGCAGGACCGCGTCGGCATGCCGATCAAGCACCTCAAGGACATCAACAAGCAGATGTCGACCGGCGAAGCCAAGGCGCGCCGCGCCAAGCGCGAAATGATCGAGGCCAACCTGCGCCTGGTGATCTCGATCGCGAAGAAATACACCAACCGCGGCCTGCAGTTCCTCGACCTGATCCAGGAAGGCAACATCGGCCTGATGAAGGCTGTCGAGAAGTTCGAATACCGCCGTGGCTACAAGTTCTCGACCTACGCGACCTGGTGGATCCGCCAGGCGATCACGCGCTCGATCGCCGACCAGGCGCGCACCATCCGCATCCCGGTGCACATGATCGAGACGATCAACAAGATGAACCGCATCAGCCGCCAGATCCTGCAGGAAACCGGCGTCGAGCCCGATCCCGCGACGCTGGCGATCAAGATGGAAATGCCCGAGGACAAGATCCGCAAGATCATGAAGATCGCCAAGGAGCCGATTTCCATGGAGACGCCGATCGGCGACGACGAGGATTCCCACCTGGGCGACTTCATCGAGGACTCGACCACGCTGTCGCCCGACGATTCGGCGATCTATGCCAACCTGCGCGACGCTACCCGCGAAGTGCTCGACAGCCTCACCTCGCGCGAGGCCAAGGTGCTGCGCATGCGCTTCGGCATCGAAATGAACACCGACCACACGCTGGAAGAGGTCGGCAAGCAGTTCGATGTCACTCGCGAGCGCATCCGCCAGATCGAGGCCAAGGCCCTGCGCAAGCTGCGCCACCCGACCCGCTCGGAAAAGCTGAAAAGCTTCGTCGGCAGCGGCGAACAGTGATCCACGGCCGCCCGATTCCGGGCGGCTTTGTTTTCGGGCCTGTAGCTCAGCTGGTTAGAGCAGGGGACTCATAATCCCTTGGTCCACGGTTCAAGTCCGTGCAGGCCCACCAAATGTCCAAATCGCCGATAATCGTCACCGCATAACAAGACAAGGGGAGCGCCTGATGGAAGCGGAAGCCAAGAAACCCGGCGAGCGCCGTCTGCAGATTCTGCAGACGCTGGCCGCGATGCTGCAGGAACCACAGCCGGAGAAGATCACCACCGCGGCGCTGGCCGCGCGCGTCGGCGTCTCGGAAGCCGCGCTGTACCGCCACTTCGCCAGCAAGGCCCAGATGTACGAAGGCCTGATCGACTTCATCGAGCAGACGCTGTTCGGGCTGATTGCGCGCATCACCGCCGACACGCCGTCGCCCGCGGCACAGGTCGAGGCCATCCTCAAGATGCTGCTGAATTTCGCGGCGAAGAATCCGGGCATGACGCGGGTGCTGATCGGCGAAGCCCTGGTGCACGAGAACGAACGCCTGCAGAAACGCATCAACCAGCTGCACGACCGCATCGAGGCGCAGCTGCGTCAGTGCCTGCGCTTCGGCGGTGACAAGACGTCCGAGCTTGCCGGCCCGCTCGCCAACCTGATGCAATGCATGGTCGTCGGGCGCTGGCACCAGTTCGCCAAGAGCGGCTTCACCCGGCAGCCGGGCGGCGACGTCGAGCTGCTGCTGGCGCGGCTGCTCGACACCCACGCCGCCTGAACCGCTAACGCCCTCCGCACACGGCGCAAGCAGGGTCGCGCGGCACGTTGAGCACGCGCGCCTCGGCCGTGAGGCCATCCCACAGCAGCAGCCGGCCCACCAAGGGTTCGCCCGCCTGGGCCAGCCATTTGATCGCTTCCAGCGCCTGCATCGCGCCGATCACGCCGACCAGCGGCGATATGACGCCGGCTTCGGCGCAACGCAACTCGGGCTCGTCGGCCTGGTCGGGAAACAGGCAGTGGTAGCAGGGGCTGCCGACACGCGTCGGGTCGAACACGGATAGCTGCCCCGAGAATCCGATCGCCGCACCCGACACCAGGGGCTTGCGCTGCGCCACGCAGGCACGGTTGACGGCGTGACGGGTGGCAAAATTGTCCGACGCGTCGACCACCAGATCCGCCGCCTTCACCGCTTCGTGCAGCGCATGGCCGTCCAGCCTGCCGGCCACGGCCGACACCGTGATTTCGGGATTGATCGTGCGCACGCTGGCCGCCAGCGATTCCGCCTTGTTCATGCCGATGGCGGCCGTGACATGGCCGATCTGGCGCTGCAGGTTGGTAAGGTCAACGACATCGCCGTCGGCGATCGTCAGCCTGCCTACGCCGGACGCCCCCAGGTAGAGCGCGACCGGGCAGCCGAGCCCGCCGGCGCCGACGATGAGCACGGATGCTTCGCAGAGGCGCGTCTGCCCTGTCACGCCGATTTGCGGCAGCAGGATATGCCGGCTGTAGCGCAACAGCTGGTCGTCACCGAGGTCCATCAGAGCGCCGGCGCTACTTGTAGAAGCGCCATTCTTCCGGGGTGTCGTCGCGGTCGCCGTGGAGGTGGCGCTCGTAGACCTTCATGAACGCCTGCTGCGACTTGATGTCGGGTTCGTTGGCGGCGACGTTGCGCCGCTGCACGCCTTCGCAGAAATAAGCCAGCGCGCGCTTGAGCTTGGTGAGGAGACTGTTGTCGAGATGAAAGCCCTGTTCCGCCAAGGCGGACTCCAGGCCTTCCAGGGTGTACTCGCAGACGTGGTAGCGCACCAGCAGCCGACAGCCGTCGGGCGCGCTCATCACGACCAGCCCGTCGAGTCCCTCCAGCAGGACGCGCGCCCGCTCGGCCTGCCCGGGCGGCAACGGGTGGAACACGATTTCGCGGTTTTTCTCGAGATCACACGGGCGCATGGCCGATCACCCCCGATTGAATTGGGGTCAGTATAGCGCCGCTGGCGCGCGACTCAGCGGCCTTGCAGAATCTGCAGCCCTTTCAACAGGTTAAGCGCCTGATTCACCTGGAAGTCGTTCTTCGACACCACCTCGCCCGGTTCCAGCGCAGGAGCGGGCTTGCGTTCCTTGCCGCCGCCCGGCTGCTCGGTGGGCGCCTTCAGCGTGTCGGCCGGCTTCTTCGCGGGCTCCTGCGCCGGAGCGCCCGCCGGGTTGGCCAGGTGCTTGTCGAGGTCGGCTTCGCGAATGCGCAGGTCGTCTTCCGATTCGGGCATCGACGGGTCTTCGACCACGATGTCGGGCTCGATGCCCTTGGCCTGGATCGAGCGGCCGCTCGGCGTGTAGTAGCGGGCCGTGGTGAGCTTGATCGCGGTGCCGTTGCCGATCGGCAGAATGGTCTGCACCGAGCCCTTGCCGAAGGTGCGGGTGCCCATGACGACGGCACGCTTGTGGTCCTGCAGCGCGCCGGCGACGATTTCCGACGCCGAGGCAGAACCGCTGTTGACCAGCACGACCATCGGCACGTCCTTCACGCCCGCCGGCAGATTCTTCAGGTAGTCCATCTGCATCGGGCGCAGATAATGCTCGCGGCTCGCCGTCAAGCGCATCTTCGCATCCTCGGTGCGTCCTTCGGTGTAGACGACCAGGCTGTCGGGCTTGACGAAGGCGGCCGTGACCGCGACCGCACCGTTGAGGAGGCCGCCCGGATCGTTGCGCAGATCGAGGATCAGGCCCTTGAGCGGCGCCTTGTTCTCCTTGTACAGCTTGTTCAGCGCCTCGACCAGCAGCTCGCCGGTGTGTTCCTGGAACTGGGTCACGCGCACGTAGCCGTAGCCCGGGTCGAGCATCGTCGACTTCACGCTGCGGATCTTGATGACGGCACGGGTGAGCGTGAGCACGAGCGGCTTGTCGACGCCCTTGCGCGAAATGGTGAGCTTGATCGGGGTGCCTGGCTTGCCGCGCATGCGCTTGACGGCATCGTTCAGCGTCATGCCCTTCACCGGCGTCTCGTCCAGCTTGATGATGAGATCGCCCGCCTTCACCCCGGCCTTGAACGCCGGCGTGTCCTCGATCGGCGAGACGACCTTGACGAAGCCGTCTTCCATGCCGACTTCGATGCCCAGGCCGCCGAACTCGCCCTGGGTGCCGACCTGCAGGTCCTTGAACGCGTCGGCATCGAGATAGGCCGAATGCGGATCCAGCCCGGTCAGCATGCCGTTGATCGCCTCGGTGATCAGCTTCTTGTCTTCGACCGGGTCGACATAATCGTTCTTGATGCGCGCGAAGACGTCGGTGAACGCGCGCAGTTCCTCGACCGGCAGCGCCGTCTGCGCGTCCTTGTTCGCGATCGCTGACAGGTTGAGCGTCAGCGCCGCGCCGGCGAGCAGGCCTGCCAGGCCGACAAGAACCAGTTTTGCCTTGTACGTCATCTCACTTCACCCATTGGAGGGGATTAATCGGGCGGCTCTGATGCCGCATTTCAAAATAGAGGCCGTGGCCGGATTGGCCGCCGCTGTTGCCGACCGCGGCGATGGCGTCGCCGGGCTGGACCCGCTCGCCCACCTGCTTATACAGACTTTCATTATTGCTGTACAGGCTCATGTAGCCCTCGCCATGATCGACGATGATGAGGTTGCCGAAGCCGCGCAGCCACTCGGCAAACACCACCTGTCCGGCGGCGATCGCCTTCACCGGCGTGCCTTGTGCAGCGCGGATGAACAGCCCCCGCCAGCTCACTCCGCCGTCCTCTCTGGGAGCGCCGAAGCGATTCATCAGTTCCCCCGCGACCGGCAAGCGCAATGAACCCTTCAGACGCGAGAATGGCCGATCGGAACGGAACGGCACCGGGGTCTCGGTATTGACGCCGACCGGCCCGCGCGGCTTCATCGCCTCCTGCTTCTGCTTCGCCTGCTGTGCGGCCCGCGCGCGCGCCGCCTCGCGCGCCGCCTGCTGTGCCATCAGGCGGTTCAGCCGCTCGACCAACTGCGTCAGGCTCTGCTCGTCGCGTTTCAGGTTGGCGATCTGGCGCTGCTGCTGACGGATCTGCGCCGACAGTTTCTGCAGCACCTGCTCACGTGCCTGGCGGTCGGCCTGCAGCTTCTGCTGCTCGGCCTCGCGCGCCGCCTGCAGCTTCGACAGCGTGTCCGACTTCTGCACAACCTCACGCTGCAACGTCTCGAGTCGGGCCTGGTCGGCGCGCAGGCCGTCGATCAAGGCATGCTGCGCGCGCGACAGGTGGGCGAGATAGCGCATGTCGCGCGCGGTCTGATTGGGGTTGCCGCCGTTGAGAAACAGCTTGAGCGCATCGCCCTGCCCGCGCTGGTAGGCGCCCCGCAGGGCTTCGGCGAGATGCGCCTGCTGCTCGGCGATGCGCCGGGAGACGGCGTCAGACTGCTGCTTCAGCGTCTGCAACTCGCCCTGGGTCTGCTCGCGCTCGCCTTCGAGTTCGCGCAGCGCCCGCATCGCCGCGCTGATCGCGCGTTCGGACTCGCGCAGTTCGTCGACCGCCTCCTTGCGCGTCGCCTGCTTCTTGCGAAAATCCTGTTCGAGGGCATGCAGCCGCTTCTTCAGTGCGTCGAGCTCGGACTGCTTGCGCTCGGCCTGATTGGCGCCAGCCACCAGCGGCCAGGCCAGCAGCAGAAGAACGAGGAAGGCTTTGAAAGTCACCCTGAGGAGCTTACCCCAATCGGTGCGCTCACTCGAACTGCACGAGCGCCTCGCCCGTCATCTCGGGCGGCTGCGGCAGGCCCATCATCTTCAGCAGGGTGGGGCTGATGTCTTCGAGGGCGCCGGTGTCGGCGAGCACGGCCGCCCGGCCACCGACGTAGACCAGCGGCACCAGGTTCATGGTGTGCGCGGTGTGCGCCTGGCCGGTTTCGATGTCGCGCATCATCTCGGCGTTGCCGTGATCGGCGGTGACCAGCACCTCGCCGCCGCGGCTGCGCTGCGCCTCGATCACGCGTCCGAGGCAGGTGTCGACGGTCTCGATCGCCTTGATCGCGGCCTTCAGATCGCCGGTGTGTCCGACCATGTCGGGGTTCGCGTAGTTGCAGACGATGAGGTCGTACTGTTTGCTCTCGATCGCGGCAACCAGCTTGTCGGTCACTTCGAAGGCGCTCATCTCAGGCTTCATGTCGTAGGTGGCGACGTCGGGCGACGGCACCAGCACGCGATCCTCGCCGGGGAAGGAGATTTCCTCGCCGCCGTTGAAGAAGAAGGTGACGTGCGGATACTTCTCCGTCTCGGCGATGCGCAGCTGGCGCAGCCCCAGTTGTGCAACATACTCGCCGAGGCCGTTCTTGATGCGCTCGGGCGGGAAGGCCACCGACACCTTGAAATCGTCGCTGTAGCCGGTGAGCGTGCAGTAGGTCGACAGGCGCGGCGTGACCTCGCGCTCGAATTCGCCGAAGTCGGCCTCGATGAAGGGGCGCGAGAGCTGGCGCGCACGGTCGGAGCGGAAGTTCAGGAACACCACGGCGTCGCCGTCTTCCATCTTCACTGGCTTGCCGGCGGGCGGAAGTATCGCCGTGGCCTTGACGAATTCGTCGGTCTCGCCGCGCGCGTAGGCCGCCTCGAGCCCGGTGAGCGGGTCGGCCGCCTGATAGTCCGCCTGCCCCTGCGTGAGGAGGTCGTACGCGGCCTTCACCCGTTGCCAGCGGCGGTCGCGGTCCATCGCGTAGTAGCGTCCGATCATCGACGCAATGTGGCCGACGCCGATCTGCGCGATTTTGTCGTTGAGACGCGCAAGATAGATCTCGGCGCTCTTCGGCGGCGTGTCGCGGCCGTCGAGAAACACGTGCAGGCAGACCTTGCTCAGCCCCTCGCGCCGCGCCAGTTCGAGCATGGCATGGAAGTGCGATTCATGGCTGTGCACGCCGCCATCCGATAGCAGGCCCAGCACGTGCAGCGTCTTGCCGTGATCGCGCGCCAGATGCACGGCGTTGAGCAGGGCGGGGTTGGTGTAGAAATAGCCGGACTCGATGGCGCGGTCGATGCGGGTGAACTCCTGGTACACCACGCGGCCGGCGCCGATGTTCAGATGCCCCACTTCGGAATTACCCATCTGCCCCTTGGGCAGGCCCACTTCCATTTCGGAGGCGTGGATCAGGGTGTGGGGGTTCTCCTTCCACAAACGGTCGAAATTCGGCTTGATGGCCTGCGCGATCGCGTTGTCTTCGCGTTCCATCCGGCAACCGAAACCGTCGAGGATGATGAGGAGAACCGGCGTGGTCTTCATGAAAAAATTTGTATTACCTGTCTTGATTTTGTGGGAATATTTTAATATATGCGTGATTGCTAATCTATATGCATAGGCAAAACTTGTCGGAATTTATTGCCTTGCGCGGTGTTTCAGGCCAAGGCGCTCCGGCAAGCGTAACAACCGATCGGGAACAGGATTATGAACATGCCGGCTGAATGGGACGACGTTGATTTGATGGACAAGGACGAGCACATCGAGCAGGCCTCGCGTGCCATGAAGGCCATGTCGCATCCACTGCGTCTGAAAATTCTCTGCGTGCTGGGCGACAAGGAAATCAGCGTGCAGGACATCGTCGACCAGGTCGGCACCTCGCAGAGCAACATTTCCCAGCATCTCGCCATCCTGCGCGACAAGGGCGTGCTGCGCACCCGCAAGGACGCCAACCGCGTCTACTACCGGGTCGGCGACACCCGCACGCTGAAGCTCCTCGGGATGATGCGCGACGTGTTCTGCGGCTTCGCCAAGTAAGGCGCGTTCCATGCCGAGGCCCGGCCCGCGTGAGCGGGCCGGGCCTTTGTACGTGCGCCGCTGGTGGCTCGCCGGTCGCGCGTGATGCATACTGAGACCTCGGGGCCGGCGCAACCGCGGCCGGCCCGCCCAAGCGCTTGAAAATTAATATTAATTAGAATATTCTAATAAACAATTTCGGAGGTGCACCGTGCTGAACCCTGCCCGCTTCCTTGCCTGCCTCGTGCTCGTCGCCCCGACCGCCTGGGCCGCCCTGCCGTTTGCCACCGCCCCGGTGAAATACCAGATGGCCGACACCGGCTACTCGACTGAAGCGACGGTCGAAGCGGTCAAGCAATCGACCCTGGCCGCCCAGGTTGCGGGCCGGGTGGCCGCGGTGAACTTCGACGCCGGCGACTACGTGAAGGCCGGCACGGTCATCGTCCGCCTCTCGGCCCAGGAGCTTTCCTCGGCCGTGGCCGGCAGCCGGGCGCAGGTGGCGCAGGCCGAGGCCACCCTCGCCAACGCCCGAGCCAATTACCAGCGCCAGCAGCAGCTGTTCCAGCAGAAATTCATCAGCCAGGCCGCGCTCGACCGCGCCACCACCGAATTCCAGGCGGCCGAGGCGGCCGCGCGTGCGGCGCGCGCCGGCGTCGGGCAGACCGCCGCAGTCAGCAGCTACACCGTCATCACCGCGCCGTATTCGGGTGTGGTCTCCGCACGGCACGTGGAAGTCGGCGAGACGGTGTCGCCCGGCACGCCGCTGATGACCGGGTTCGACCCCAAGGACATGCGGGTGATCGCCACCATTCCGCAGTACAAGCTCGCCGAGGTGAAAGCCGCGCCCCGCGTCGCGGTCGAGATTCCCTCGCTCGACAAGTGGATCGACGCCACCGGCGTGACCGTGCTGCCCGCGGCCGACGCCGCCACGCACACGGTCAAGGTGCGCATCGATCTGCCCGCAAGCCTGGAAGGCGTCATCCCCGGCATGTTCGCCCGCGCCCACTTCTCGGTCGGCAGTGCGCGCAAGCTCAGCATTCCGTCGAGCGCGGTGGTGCGCCGCTCCGAGATCACCGCGGTCTACGTCGTCGGCAAGGGCGACAAGGTCAGCCTGCGCCAGGTCCGCCTCGGCACGCCGAACGGCCGCGGCCAGGTCGAGGTGCTCGCCGGTCTGAATCCCGGCGACGTCATCGCGCTCGACCCGGTCAAAGCCGGCATCTACGCGAAGAGCGCCGCCAACGCCGCCGTGAAAAAGTAAGCGGAGGCCGCCATGGGACTCTCCGGACGCATCGCCCGCTTCTTCCTCACCTCCCAGTTGACGCCGCTGATCGCGCTGATCGCGGCGCTCCTGGGCCTGTTCGCCATCCTGGTCACGCCGCGCGAGGAAGAGCCGCAGATCAACGTGACCATGGCCAACGTCTTCATCCCCTTCCCGGGCGCGTCGGCAAAGGACGTGGAAGCCCTGGTCGCCACCCCGGCCGAGCAGGTGCTGTCGCAGATCGCCGGCATCGAGCACATCTATTCGGTCTCCAAGCCCGGCATGGCGGTGCTTACCGTGCAGTACCTCGTCGGCCAGGACCGCACGCAGGCGCTGGTACGGCTGTACGACACCATCCAGGCCAACCGCGACTGGGTCTCGCCCGAGCTCGGTGTCGGCGAGCCCATCATCAAGCCGCTCGGCATCGACGACGTTCCGATCGTCACCGTCACGCTGTGGACGCGCGACGAAGCCCGCGGCGCCTACGAACTCGAACAGGTCGCGCGCGCAGCGGAAATCGAATTGAAGCGCATCGCCGGTACCCGTGAAGTGACGACCATTGGCGGTCCGGGCCGCGCGGTGCGGGTGCTGATGGACCCCGACCGGATGGCGTCTTACGGCGTATCGGCGCAGGACATTCGCGACGCCCTGCAGGTATCGAATGCCGCCCAGCCCTCGGGCACGCTGGTGTCGAACAACCAAGAGATTCTCGTCCAGACCGGCACCTTCCTCACCGGCGCCGACGACGTGAAGCAGCTCGTGGTTGGCGTCTCGCAGGGCCGGCCGGTGTACATGAGCGACATCGCCGCCGTGGTTGCCGGGCCGGACCAGCCTGCGCGCTACGTCTGGTACAGCCCCGGCGCGGGCGGGGCGCAGGCGGCCGAGCAGGGTCGCACCTTCCCCGCGGTGACGCTGGCCATTTCCAAGAAGCCGGGCGAGAACGCCGTCGACGTCGCCGAGAAGGTCATCGAGCGCGTCGATTCGCTGCAGAACAGCGTGCTGCCCGAGGGCGTCGAAGTCAGCGTCACGCGCAACTACGGCGCGACCGCCGACGACAAGGCGAAGAAGCTGATCCAGAAGCTGATCTTCGCCACCGCCTCGGTGGTGCTGCTGGTGCTGTTCGCGCTCGGCAAGCGTGAAGCGCTCATCGTCGGCGCCGCCGTGCTGTTGACGCTCGCCGCCACGCTGTTCGCCTCGTGGGCCTGGGGCTTCACGCTCAACCGCGTGTCGCTGTTCGCGCTCATCTTCTCGATCGGCATCCTGGTCGACGACGCCATCGTCGTGGTCGAGAACATCCACCGCCGCATGGGGCTCGACCACGACGGCCTGGAGGCGATCATCCCGCGCGCGGTCGACGAGGTGGGCGGCCCGACCATCCTCGCCACCTTCACCGTGATCGCCGCGCTCCTGCCGATGGCCTTCGTCACCGGCCTCATGGGCCCCTACATGAGCCCGATCCCGATCAACGCCTCGATCGGCATGCTGATCTCGCTGGCGATCGCCTTCATCGTCACGCCCTGGCTGGCGCTGAAACTCATCAAGCAGTCGGCCCACGGCGGGCACGGTGCCGGCAACGACAAGCTGCTGACGTTCTTCCGCACGCGCATGACCCCCTTCCTGCGCGGCGCCGAGGGCAAAGGCGCGCGCAACAAGCTGTGGCTCGGGATCGGCGTCGCCATCCTGATCTCGGTTGCGCTGCCGGCGGTGCAGTGGGTGATCCTGAAGATGCTGCCCTTCGACAACAAGTCGGAGTTCCAGATCGTCGTCGACCTGCCGGTCGGCACGCCGCTGGAAAAGACCGCGCAGGTGCTCGCCGAAATGGGCGAAGCGGTGGCCGCCGTGCCGGAGGTCACCGACTACCAGGCCTACGCAGGCACCGCGGCGCCGATCAACTTCAACGGCCTCGTGCGCCAGTACTACCTGCGCGCCGGCCCCGAAGTCGGCGACCTGCAGGTCAACCTCGTCGACAAGGCCGAGCGTGACCGCAAGAGCCACGACATCGCGCAGGCGATCCGCCCCGCGGTCGAGGCGATCGCCCGCAAGCACGGCGCCGACGTCAAGGTCGTCGAGGTGCCGCCCGGCCCGCCGGTGATGTCGCCCATCGTCGCCGAGATCTACGGCCCGGATTACGAAACGCAGATGCAGGTGGCCAAGGAAGTGCGCAAGGTCTTCGAAAAGACCGAGGGCATCGTCGCCATCGACGACACCGTGGAAGACGACGCGCAGCGCTTCGTGCTGCGCGTGCTGCAGAACAAGGCCGCGATGGCGGGCGTCGCGCAGAAGGACATCGTCGCCGCGATGAAGATGGGGTTGTCCGGGGAAAACGTCACGCCCATCCACGGCAGCGGGGCCAAGCACGAGATCCCGGTGCGCATCACGCTGCCCCCGGAGCGCCAGTCGCAGCTCGAGGAATTGCTGAAGCTCACGGTGCGCGGCGCCGACGGCAAGCGGGTGCCGCTTTCCGAACTCGTCGAAGTGGTGCCCAGCGCGCGCGAAAAGACCATCTACCACAAGAATCTGCTGCCCGTGGTGTTCGTCATGGGCGACACCGGCGGCGCGATCGATTCCCCGCTCTACGGCCTGTTCGCGATGCGCGGCGAGCTCAAGGACCGCGCGCTCGAGCAGGGCGGCACGCTCGCCGAGTATTTCATCCGCCAGCCCGCCGACCCCTACGCCGGCTTCGCCCTCAAGTGGGACGGCGAGTGGCAGGTGACCTACGAGACCTTCCGCGACATGGGCATCGCCTACGCGGTCGGCTTGATGCTGATCTACCTGCTCGTCGTCGCGCAGTTCAAGAGCTATCTCACGCCGCTCATCATCATGGCGCCGATCCCACTCACTGTCATCGGCGTGATGCCGGGCCACGCGCTGCTCGGCGCGCAGTTCACCGCGACCTCGATGATCGGCATGATCGCGCTGGCGGGCATCATCGTGCGCAATTCCATCCTGCTGGTCGACTTCGTCAACGAGCAGACCGCCGCCGGCATGGACTTCCAGGAAGCCGTGATCCAGGCCGGCGCCACCCGCGCCAAGCCCATCGTGCTCACGGGGCTTGCCGCCATGCTCGGCGCCTTCTTCATCCTCGACGACCCGATCTTCAGCGGCCTCGCGGTATCCTTGATCTTCGGCATTTTCGTCTCCACCCTGCTCACGCTGGTGGTGATCCCGGTGCTGTATTACGCCGCCAACTACCGCAAGTTTTCCCCTCAATGATTCCCCTCAATGAAATAGGAGTTTCGCCATGACCGTCGAACGCATCGTCCGCATCGTTGCCGGCTTTTTCATCATGCTGTCGCTCGCGCTCGCGCACGTCGCCGGCAGCGTCGACATGACGCAGCTTTCCTGGCTGTGGTTCACCGCCTTCGTCGGCTTCAACCTGTTCCAGTCCGGCTTCACCCGCTTCTGCCCGATGGACATCATGCTGAAGAAAGCCGGCGTCAAGCAGGGCTGCGGCCTCTAAGCGGGAGTCTTCATGGACGTGCAATTCCTCCAGGACAACTGGATGCTGGTGAGCCTGACGGTGGTGTCGGGCGCCATGCTGGTGTGGTCCTTCGTCGGCAGCAAGCTCGCCGGCGTCGAGCAGGCCGACACGCTGAAGGCCACGCGGCTCTTCAACGACGACGCGCTGGTGCTCGACGTGCGCGAGGACAAGGAATACGCCGCCGGCCACATCCCGCGCGCCAAGCACATCCCGCTCGGCAAGCTGGCGGGCCGGCTGAGCGAACTCGAGTCCTACAAGGACAAACCCATCCTCGTCACCTGCCGCAGCGGCAACCGCTCGGCGCATGCCTGCCGGCTCCTGAAAAAATCCGGCTTCCAGACCGTGTACAACCAGACGGGCGGCATCCTGGCGTGGGAACGCGCCAACCTGCCCGTCACCCAGAAATAAGGAATCCCCATGGCCAAAGTCGTCATGTACTGCACCGCCGTGTGCCCCTATTGCGTGGCTGCCGAGCGCCTGCTGAAAAGCCGCGGCGTCACCGACATCGAGAAAATCCGCATCGACCTCGACCCGTCGAAAATGGACGAAATGATCGAACGCTCCGGCGGCCGCCGCACCGTGCCGCAGGTGTTCATCGGCGACACCCACGTCGGCGGCTTCGACGACACCTCGGCGCTCGACGCGGCGGGCGAACTGGTGCCGCTGCTGAACGCGTAATCGGTTTCACTGTATCGATTTCACGATGAGGACACGGAGGGCGCGGAGCCGATCGAATGAAAATCTCCGTGTCCTCCGCGCCCTCCTTGTAAATCGTCACGCCTGTATCCATATAAGCCGTACGCCGATTCGAGGAATACGCCATGGAACTCGCCTGCCCCCACTGTCTCGCCGTCAACCGTGTGCCGGATGACCGCCTGGCCGATGCGCCCAAGTGCGGAAAATGCGGCGCAGCGCTCCTGCCCGGCACGCCCGTCGACCTGACGACCGCCCGCTTCGACCGCTTCATTGCAAAAGCCGGCCTGCCGGTGCTGGTCGATTTCTGGGCCGGCTGGTGCGGCCCGTGCAAGATGATGGCGCCGGTGTTCCAGCAGGTCGCGGCCGAGATGGCGACGCGCGTGCGCTTCGCCAAGGTCGACACCGAGGCCGAGCCGCAGGTGTCGATGCGCCACCACATCAAGGGCATCCCCAGCCTGATCCTGTTCCGCGACGGACAGGAAATCGCCCGCATCTCCGGCGCGATGGAAGCGCATGCGCTGAAGCGCTGGCTGGCCGCGCAAGGCATTCATTAAGCGCGTGTAAAATGGCGGCTTGCCCGGAGCGTCGGCTCCGGTTTGAATAATCAGGGAGCCCCCATGAGCGACGCGCAGCAACTCGTATTCAACATCGAAAAACTCTTCGTCAAGGATTTGTCGGTCGAAGTGCCGAACGCGCCGGCGATCTACCTCGAGCGCGAGGCCCCGCAGATCGACGTCAACCTGTCGACCGAAAGCCGTGCCCTCGGCGAGGACCTCTATTACAACGGCCTCACCGCAACCGTGACCGCGAAGATCGGCGATAAGACCATGTTCCTGGTCGAGGCCACCCAGGCCGGCATCTTCCGCATCCAGAACGTACCGCAGGAGCAATTGCCCATGGTGCTCGGCATCGGCTGCCCCAACATCGTCTTCCCCTACCTGCGCGAGACCGTGTCCGACGTCATCATCCGCGCCGGCTTCCCGCCGCTGCTCTTGAATCCGGTCAACTTCGAGGCGCTCTTCCTGCAGAACCAGCAGGCGGCGCAGCAGCAACAGGCCGGCGCCGCGCCCGCGCAGACGCACTGAGGCCGTCCGCGGTGAACGCCTCCCTGCGCCGCGCCCGCCGGCTCGCCGCCGTCGGGCTGCTGTGCGCGCTGGCCCTGCCCGCCGCCGCGCTGGAATACCGCAACACCGTACGCGCATCGATTCTCTACGATGCCCCGTCGACCGCCGCCACCCGCGTGGCGATCGCCGGCGACGGCCTGCCGCTCGAAGTCGTCGTCGTGGCCCCTGGCTGGGTCAAGGTGCGCGACCCCGGCGGTCGGCTGGCCTGGATCGAGCAGGCCGCGCTCGACGGCGCGCGCCGCGTGATGGTCCAGGCCGACGTCGGCCTCGTACGCCGGCAGCCGCGCGCCGACGCCGAGGTGGTGTTCCGCGCCGCCCGCGGCGTGCTGCTCGAACTCGGGAGTGAAGCCGGCACGCCCGGCTGGGTGCCGGTCCGGCACGGCAACGGCCTGGCAGGCTGGCTGCCGCTCGGCGAGGTGTGGGGACGATGAAGCTGGCCGTGCTCGGCGCCGGCGCCTGGGGCACGGCGCTGGCCGCCAGCTGGTCGGCGCAGCATGCGGTCACCCTGTGGGGGCGCAGCGCGGCCGAACTGGAAACCCTGCGCACCACCCGCATCAACGCCCGCTACCTGCCGGATTGCCCGCTGCCGGAAAGCCTTCGATTCGAAGCCGATTTCGATGCCGCGCTCGCCGGCGCCGAGCTTGTCGTGCTCGCAGTGCCGAGCGGCGGCCTGCGCGCCACCCTGACCGCGCTCGCCGCGCGCCCCGCGCTGCCGCCGCTGGTGTGGGTCAGCAAGGGTTTCGAGCACGGCAGCCGCAAGCTGCCGCACCAGCTCGTCGCCGACGTGCTGCCGGCGCACCGCGCCACGGCCGTGCTGTCGGGTCCAAGCTTCGCCCAGGAGGTCGCGCAGGGCTATCCGACCGCGCTCACGCTGGCTTCGAACGACACCGCGCTGGCGAACCGGCTGGCCGAAGCGCTGTCCGGCCATCGGCTGCGGCTGTACGCGCACGACGACGTCGTCGGCGTGGAAATCGGCGGCGCGCTGAAAAACGTCATGGCGATCGCCGCCGGCATCTGCGACGGCCTCACCCTTGGCCACAACGCGCGCGCCGCGCTGATCACCCGCGGCCTCGCCGAAATGACGCGACTCGGCGTGCGGCTCGGCGGCCGCTTCGAAACCTTCATGGGCTTGTCGGGACTGGGCGACCTGGTGCTCACCACCACCGGCGACCTCTCGCGCAACCGTCAGGTCGGCCTGCGCCTGGCGCACGGCCAGGCGCTCGACGCCATCCTCGCCGAACTCGGACACGTCGCCGAGGGCGTGACGACCGCGCGTGAAGTGGATGCGCTGGCGGGCGAACTCGGGGTCGAGATGCCGATCACGCGCACCGTCTGCCGCATGCTGTTCGACGGCCTGCCGGCCGCGCAGGCGGTCGACGCACTCCTGAACCGCGACATCAAACGGGAATTCGGCGCCTGACGGCGGCCGGAACGGACCGACTCAGAACAGTTCGATCGAACCGCCGGCGTGCTCGTCGCGCGACAAGGCGCCGCTCGACACCAGCGCCGCATAGTCGCAGACCCGGTTGCGCCCCTGCTCCTTAGCGTAGTACAGCGCCTTGTCGGCTTCCTCGAACACATAGGGCGGCAGGGCCTGTTCCGCGATGGCGGTGAAACCGATGCTCACCGTGACCTGGCCGACCTGGGGGAAGGCGTGGTCCTGGACGCGGGTGCGCACGCGCTCGAGGATGTGCAGGATGGTATCCGGCGGCACGCCTTTCACCAGCGCGACGAATTCCTCGCCGCCGTAGCGGAACACCCAGTCGACGTCGCGCAGGGTGTTGCGCACCAGCCCGGCGAAGATCAGCAGCACCTCGTCGCCCATGAGGTGGCCGTAGGTGTCGTTGACGCGCTTGAAATGGTCGATGTCGAACACCGCCAGATAATCCGTGGTGTTGTCGTCGCGCTTGCGGTGCGTGCCGCGCAGGCGGGCGGCGAGCAGCTCGCCCAGCTTCTGTTCGAGCTTCTTGCGGTTGTACAGGCCGGTCAGCGTGTCGCGCTCGCTGTCGAACAGCACCCGGGCGAAATTCGCATAGATGTTGAGCATGCCGCGCGCGATGCGCGCATCGGCGGCGCTCCATTCGGGCTGGCGGATCAGGATGGCCTTGCGGCGGTCGTCCTGGGTGCCCAGGCTGGCAATCAGATAGTGCTGGCCGGCTTCGGCGTATTCGCGCACCGCGCTTTCGGTATCCAGCCCCACCACCTCGGCGACGAGGCCGGCGCTGAGCTCGAACATCGGCGTCGGCAGCGGACAGCCGGCATCCGGTCCCCACTCGCCCGTCGCGTCCGGGGCCAGGCAGGCCATCGCGATCTGCACCTGCGGCAGCATTTCATGGATGGAATTCTGCAGGCTCCGCAAAAGCGTCAGTTCGTCGCGCTGCTCGGTCAGATGGACGACCGACTCGATCACTTCGTGCCTGAGCTCGGACTGCGTGGTGCGCAACTGGGCGACAGCCATGGACGAGGTCCCGAAAATGGTTTGCCCATTCTAAACCCACTCGGGCAGGCGTGGTAAATCCCCTGCCGTCCTGGCGCCGGCCGGCTTTGCCGCTATAACGATAAGGCCCCGTATCCCGGAGACCCCGCCATGCCCACCGTCACCCACCAGCGCCGCACCTTCGACGCCCGCCCCGACCGCATCGACCTGCGCGACCGCCCCTATCAGCCCCGCCTGGTCTCGCTGCCGCCGCGCTGGCCGCGCCTGGAAGACATCGACCGGCACCTGCCGGCCTACGCCCGCGCCCTGGTGCTCGATCAGGGCGAGGAAGGCGCCTGCACCGGCTTCGGGCTGGCGGCGGCGATCAATTTCCTGCAATGGAAACACAACGGCTACCAGACCCGCGGCCTCGAGACGGTCAGCCCGCGCATGCTCTACCACCTCGCGCGCGCCTACGACGAATGGCCGGGCGAGGACTACGAAGGGTCGAGCTGCCGCGGCGCGATGAAGGGCTGGCACCGCCACGGTGCGTGCAGCGAAGCGTTGTGGCCCTACCGCAACGGCCGCGGCAAGATCGTCTTCATCGCCCCGAAGAAGGGTTGGGAGAGCGACGCCGCGCGCCGCCCGCTCGGCGCCTACTTCCGCATCGACACGCGCAGCGTCAGCGACATGCAGTCGGCCATTTACGAAGTCGGCGCGATCTACTGCTCGGCCACTGTGCACAAGGGCTGGTTCCTCAAGAAAACCCGCGAACCGGTGGTCCTGCCGATGCGCGCGAAGTCAATCGGTGCCCATGCGTTCGCCCTCGTCGGCTACACCGAGGACGGCTTCATCGTGCAGAACTCGTGGGGGCCGGACTGGGGCTACCATGGCTTTGCCCTCCTCGCCTACGAGGACTGGGTACGCCATGGCACCGACGCCTGGGTCGCCGTGCTCGGCGCGCCGATGCGCACCGCCGCCGCGCCCGCCGCGTTCAGCACCCGTCCGCTGCAGGCGGCGTCGCCCGCCACCGGCGGCGCTGGGCGCCGCAAGGTGCCGGGCGAAGACTTCCGCTACCAGAACGACGCCGTGCGTCCGCTCGACGAGGCCACCGCCTATCTGCACACCCTGGTGCTCGGCAACAACGGCCAGCCGATCAACCGCCTCATCGTCGCGGAACATGCAGCCCGGGCCACCGAAATCGTCTGCGTCGACCAACCGACGGCGTGGTTCGGCACGCTGCCCGACCACGCACCGCGCAAACTCGCGCTCTACGTGCACGGCGGGCTCAACAGCGAGGTCGACTCGCTGACGCGTATCCGCATGATGGCGCCGTACTTCCGCGAGAACGGCCTGTACCCGCTGTTCGTCACCTGGAAGACCGGACCGCTGGAAAGCCTGCGCGGCATCCTCGAGGATTCGGCACGCGAAATCTTTCGCGGCCAGCCCGAGATGCGCGACGAGAGCGTCGTCGACAAGGTCAAGGCGGCGCTCGCCGAGGCGCGCGACCGCTCGATCGAGGTCGCGTGCGAGCACCTGCTGATCAAGCCGCTGTGGTCCGAAATGAAGCAGAACGCGGCCGCGGCAGCGCTCGACGACGGCGGCCTGGCGCTGCTGGCGCGACATCTGCGCACGCTGACGCACAACGTGCCCGGCCTGGAAATCCACCTCGCCGGCCATTCCGCCGGCGCCATCGTGCTGGGCCATCTGCTGCCGCTCCTGGACAAGCAGCTCGACCTTGCCAGCCTCAGCCTGTTCGCGCCCGCATGTACCGTCGATTTCGCCAACCGCCATTACGGCGCGGCGTTCCAGTCGGGCAAGCTCGCGCCGGCCTCGGTGCGCGTCGACATCCTGGACGACGAACGCGAACAGGCCGACACCGTCGGCCCCTACGGCAAGTCGCTGCTGTATCTCGTCAGCCGCGCGCTCGAGACGCGCCACAAGACGCCGCTGCTCGGCATGGAGTGGGCGTGGAAGCCGGCGCCGCCCGACCACTGGTCGGGCGCGCCCGAAGTCGCCGCCGACCTCGCCGAATGGGCGGGCCACGCCGCTGGCGTCGGCGCCGTCCGGCTGCACGGCAAGCGGCGTGAAACCGTGTCGACCGGCGCCGAGCGCATCAAGCTTTCGCACGGCTCGTTCGACAACGACCTCGAAGTGGTGACCGCGATGCTGGAGCACATGCGCGGCGGGCCGCTCGCCGCGAAAGTGGAGAACCTCGCCTACTGAACCCGCCTCAGGTTGCGCGGGTCACGTCGGCGATGCGGCGGATGGTCGCGACGAAGCCGGGGTCCTCGCCGTGCAGCAGGCCCGGCAACGCGGCGCGAAAATCCTCGCGCGCGCACCATTCGTGCATGTAGTCGGTCCACGACTGCCACAGGCGCGCCTGCTGGCGGCTCATGTCGTCCTCGTACACCAGCACATAGGCGCGCTCGAACAGGCTGACCAGGATGGCGAACAGCGCCTGCTTGCGCTCCTGCTGCTCCTCGCTGAGTGCGCCCCGGGGCTTCGCCGACAGCAGCTGCAGGTCGGCGTTGTCGATCACCAGGCGCATGAAGTCGGCATACTCGTCCGACAGGCGCAGGAACAGTTCCTCTTCGTCGTTCTGCCGGTCGCGGCGGCGGTCGTAGACGAAGACCGCGATCGCCAGCGGCAGGCCGACGATGGTGACAAGGTAGCTCGCCGCTTCCAGCCATTCCATTGCACTCATCTAACCCCCTCCCGCAAAGCCATTCTGCCGCCATGCCTCGAACACGGTCACGCTGACGGCGTTGGACAGGTTCATGCTGCGCGATCCGGGCAGCATCGGCAAGCGCAGCCGGTGCTCGGCGTCGAAGCCCTCGAGGATTTCGGGCGGCAGGCCGCGCGACTCGGGGCCGAACAACAGCACGTCGTCCGGCCGGAAGGCAATCGTCGCGTAGCTGCGGCTGCCCTTGGTGGTGAGCGCGTACCAGTTGCGCCCGGCGAGCGCCGCGCGCACGGCGTCCCAGTCCGGATGCACGCGCACGCAGGCCATGTCGTGGTAGTCGAGCCCGGCACGCGCGACCTGCTTGTCGGAAAGGTCGAAGCCGAGCGGCTCGACCAGGTGCAGGCGGCAGCCGGTGTTGGCCGCGAGGCGGATCAGGTTGCCGGTATTGGGCGGGATTTCGGGCTGATACAAAACGATGTCGAACATCGGACTTGGCCTAGAATACAAAACATAATTCCAAGACGCCTATTCTATGGTCCCCTACCTCACCACCGCACTCACCGGCCCCCTGCTGGAGCTGGAAAAGCGCCTGCTCGACGCGCAGCCGACCATCGAACACTGGTTCCGCCAGCAGTGGAAGGAACAGGCGGCGCCGTTCTACACCTCGGTCGACATCCGCAACGCCGGCTTCAAGCTGGCGCCGGTCGACACCAACCTGTTTCCCGGCGGCTTCAACAATCTCAACCCGGCCTTCATGTCGCTGTCGATCCACGCGGCGATGGGCGCGGTCGAGAAGATCTGCCCCGACGCGCAGCGCCTGCTGCTGATCCCCGAGAACCACACGCGCAACACCTTCTACCTGCAGAACGTCGCGGTGCTCGCGCACATCCTGCGGCAGACCGGCCTCATCGTCCGCATCGGCACGCTGATCCCCGAGATCACCCAGCCGACCACGCTGGAACTCCCGGCCGGCGGCCGCCTCACGCTGGAGCCGCTGGTGCGCCGCGGCGACCGCGTCGGGCTGGAAGGCTTCGACCCCTGCGCGGTGCTGCTCAACAACGACCTCTCGGCCGGCGTGCCGGAGATCCTCAAGGGCATCGAGCAGACCATCATGCCGCCGCTGCACGCGGGCTGGGCGACGCGCCGCAAGTCGCGCCACTTCCGTGCCTACCAGCATGTCGCCGTCGAGTTCGCGCGCCTGATCGGCATCGACCCCTGGCTGATCGATCCCTATTTCGACCAGTGCGGAAAAATCGATTTCCAGGCGCGCCAGGGCGAAGAGTGCCTCGCCGAGAAAGTGGGCGCCCTGCTCGGTCGCATCCAGGCCAAGTACGACGAATACGGCATCGACCAGCCGCCCTTCGTCATCGTCAAGGCCGACGCCGGCACCTACGGCATGGGCATCATGACGGTGAAGTCGCCCGACGACGTGCGCGAGCTCAACCGCAAGCAGCGCAACAAGATGGCGGTGGTGAAGGAAGGCCTCGAAGTCAGCGAGGTGCTGATCCAGGAGGGCGTCTACACCTTCGAGAGCATCAACGAGGCGGTCGCCGAGCCGGTCGTCTACATGCTCGACCACTTCGTCGTCGGCGGTTTCTACCGCGTGCACACCGGACGCGGCGCCGACGAGAACCTCAACAGCCCCGGCATGCATTTCGTGCCGCTGGCCTTCGACGAAACCTGCTTCACGCCCGACCGCAGCGCGAATCCGGACGCCGCGCCTAACCGCTTCTACGCCTACGGCGTGATCGCGCGGCTGGCGATGCTGGCTGCGAGCCTCGAGCTCGACGAAGCGCTCAACGAAGCCGAGGCCGCGGTCGCCGCATGAAGCTGCTGTTCATCGTTGACCCGCTGGCGCGCCTCAAGGCTCGCAAGGACAGTTCGGTGGCGATGATGCGCGCCGCCGCCGCGCGCGGCCACGCGGTGCTCGCCTGCGAAGCGCGCCAGCTCAGCCTCCGCGACGGCATCGTGCACGCGCCCTGCGCCACCCTCGAGGTGGAAGCCGGCGACGCCTGGTACCGCATCGCCCACGTCGAGGACGGCCGGCTGAAGGACTTCAACGCGGTGGTGATGCGCACCGACCCGCCGGTCGACACCGACTACCTGCTCGCCACCCACCTGCTCGGCGTCGCCGAGGCGCAGGGCGCGCACGTGCTCAACCGCCCCGCCGCGCTGCGCGACTTCAACGAAAAGCTCGCGATCCTGAATTTTCCGCAGTTCGTCGCGCCGACGCTGGTGTCCGCCGACGCGGCGGAGATCGGACGCTTCCTCGCCGACCAGGGAGACCTCATCGTCAAGCCGCTCACCGAAATGGGCGGCGCCGGCGTGTTCCGCCTGCGCCCCGACGACCCCAACCGCAACGCCATCCTGGAAACGCTGACCCGGCGCGGACAGCGCGCCATCATGGCGCAGCGCTACCTGCCGGCGATCGCCGAGGGCGACAAGCGCATCCTGCTGATCGACGGCGAAGTGGTGCCGTGGGCGCTCGCGCGCATTCCGCAGGCCGGCGAGACGCGCGGCAACCTCGCAGCCGGCGGCACGGCGCGCGCGCAGGCGCTCAGCGAGCGCGACCGGCGCATCGCCGAAGCGATCGCGCCCTGGGCGAAGGAACGTGGCCTGTTTCTCGTCGGCCTCGACGTCATCGGCGACTGCCTCACCGAGATCAACGTCACCAGCCCCACCGGCTTCCAGGAAATCGCCGCGCAAACCGGCCACGACGTCGCCGCGCAGTTCATCGCCGCGATCGAGCGGCGTCATTCGAACGCGGTGCATCCTTGAGCCGGGACCCGCTGCGGCCTGTGCGGATTTTCCTGGCCCTGGTCGCCACGGCACTGCTCGGCGCGTGCAGCCCGCCCGCCCCGGTGCAGCAGCAGGCCTACGTGTTCGGCACCCTGGTGGAAGTCAGCGTCGCTGGCACGGATGCGGCGCGTGCGAACGCGGCGATCGCCGCGGTGCTGGCGCATTTCGACGCCCTGCATCGCCGGCTGCACGCCTGGCAGCCGAGCGAGCTGTCCACGCTCAATGCCGCGCTCGCCCACGGCGAATCCGCCACGGTGTCGCCCGAGCTCGCGGACCTGCTGCGCGAGGCGCAGGCGCTCGCCGCGCAGTCGGACGATCTCTTCAATCCGGCAATCGGCGGCCTGGTCGCGCTGTGGGGTTTTCACGCCGACGCGCCCCGCGGAACGCTGCCGGACGCCGCTGCCGTCGCCGACTGGGTCGCGCGGCGCCCGACGATGGCCGACCTCGTCATCGACGGCAACACGGTCTCCAGCCGCAACGCCGCGGTGCAGCTCGACCTCGGCGGCTACGCCAAGGGCCGCGCGCTCGACGATGCGGCCACCCTCCTGAAGGCGCACGGCGTCCGCAATGCGCTGATCAACATCGGTGGCAACGTGCTCGCGCTCGGCCGCGCAGGCGACCGCCCCTGGCGCGTCGGCATCCAGCATCCGCGCGCCGCCGGCACGCTCGCCACGCTCGAGCTGGGCGACGGCGAGGCGCTCGGCACCTCCGGCGACTATCAGCGCTATTTCGAGATCGGCGGACGCCGCTACTGCCACCTGATCGACCCGCGCACCGGCCAGCCCGCGGCGGCGATGCAATCGGTCACCCTGCTGGTGCGCGGCACGCACGCCGGCACGCGTTCGGACGCGCTGTCGAAGCCGCTCTTCATCGCCGGGCCGCAGCGGCTCGACGAACTGGCGGCGCGCCTCGGCATCGCCGGCTACCTGGCAGTCGACGCCGCCGGCACGCGCCACGTCTCGCCTGACCTCGCGCAAAGGCTTCGCTAGAATGTCGCTTTTGGTCTGAGCTCCCCGCAATGATAGGCATCCTCATCGTCGCCCACGGCTCGCTCGCCGACAGCCTGGTCGAATGCGCCACCCACGTGCTGGGCCAGCGTCCGCGCGGCCTGGCGACGCTAGATTTCATCGGCCACGCCGACCCCGACGAGCGGCAGAAGGCGCTGCAGGCGCGGCTCGCCGAACTCGACGACGGCGAGGGCATCCTGGTGCTGAACGACATGTACGGCGCGACGCCCAGCAACACCCTGTGCCGCGTGCTCGAACCCGGCCGCGTCGAGGCGATCACCGGCGCCAACCTGCCGATGCTGCTGAAGGCGCTCAACTACCGCGAAACCCTGCCGCTGCCGCAGCTGATCGAGCGCATCGTCGAAGGCGGCCGCAACAGCATCAACCACATTTCCGAGACCATGTGCCATGCAGCAACGGGACGTTGAGATCGTCAACAAGCTGGGCCTGCACGCGCGCCCCTCGGCGCGCCTGACCCAGCTCGCCTCGACCTTCAAGAGCAGCGTCCACCTGTCGCGCAACGGTCGCCGCGTCAACGCCAAGAGCATCATGGGCGTGATGATGCTGGCCGCCGCCCGCGGCAGCACGGTCACGCTGGAAACCGAGGGCGAGGACGAGGCCGAGGCGATGGACGCGCTCGCCGGGCTGATTTCCAGCGGCTTCGGGGAAGAGCTCGCATGAGCTTCAGCCTTCACGGCATCGGCGTCTCCGGCGGCATCGCCATCGGCTACGCCCACCTCGCGTCGGCCGCACGCATCGAAGTGCCGCAGTACATGCTCGACCAGAAGTACGTCGCCGACGAGCTCGCCCGCTTCGACGAGGCGATCGAAACCAGCCGCACCGAGCTCGAAATCCTGCGCACCCACATTCCGCCCGGCGCGCCGGCCGAACTCTCGGCCTTCCTCGACATGCACCTGATGTTCCTCGGCGACTCGATGATCGCCGAGGAGCCCAAGCGCCTCATCCGTGAAACCCAGTGCAACGCCGAATGGGCGCTGGCGCAGCAGATGGAGGCGCTGGTCGCGCGCTTCGACGAGATCGACGACGCCTACCTCCGAAGCCGCCAGGAAGACGTGGTGCAGGTGGTGCAGCGCGTGCTCAAGGTGCTGATGGGCCACCCGAGCCACATTCCGCTCGACGTCAATTTCGACGTCGAGCGCATCCTGGTCGCGCACGAACTGTCGCCGGCCGACATGGTGATCTTCAAGAACGTGCACTTCGCCGCCTTCATCACCGACCTCGGCGGCACCACGTCGCACACTGCGATCCTCGCGCGCAGCATGGGCATGCCGTCGGTGATGGCACTGCACAACGCGCGCGGGCTGATCCGCGACCACGACCTCCTGATCGTCGACGGCCGCGACGGCGTGGTGATCGTCAATCCCGACGAATCGGTGCTCGCCGAATACCGGCTGCGGCAGAACCAGTGGCGCATCGACACCGACAAACTCAAGCGCCTGAAGACCAGCAAGTCGGCCACGCTCGACGGCACGCCGATCGAACTGATGGCGAACATCGAACTCGTCTCGGACATCGACGCGGTGAAGGCCGCGGGGGCGCACGGCATCGGCCTGTTCCGCAGCGAGTTCCTGTTCCTCAACCGCAGCGACCTGCCCTCTGAGGAAGAGCAGTACGCCGCCTACAAGGCGGTCGCCGAGGCGCTCGACGGCAAGCCTGTCACCATCCGCACGCTCGACCTCGGCGCCGACAAGCAGGCACCGTGGGGCCACACCGTCGCCGACAACCCGGCGCTCGGCCTGCGCGCGATCCGTCTGTGCCTCGCCGAGCCTGGGCTGTTCCACACCCAGCTGCGCGCCATCCTGCGCGCCTCGGCGCACGGCAAGGTCCGCATCCTGATTCCGATGCTGGCGAGCTTCATGGAGCTGCGGCAGACGCTGCAGCGCATCGACGAGGCCAAGGATTCGCTCAGAAAGGACGGCCTGAAGTTCGACGAAGCCATTCCGATCGGCGGCATGATCGAAGTGCCAGCGGCGGCGCTCGCGGCGAACGTCTTCGCCGAGCAGCTGGATTTCCTGTCGATCGGCACCAACGACCTGATCCAGTACACGCTGGCGATCGACCGCGCCGACGACAGCGTGTCGCACCTCTATGATCCGCTGCACCCGGCCGTGCTCGGGCTCGTGCAGCAGACCATTCGCGCCGGCGCCAAGGCGGGCAAATCGGTGGCCGTGTGCGGGGAAATGGCGGGCGATCCGCTGCTGACGCGGCTGCTGCTCGGGCTCGGCCTGCGCACCTTCTCGATGCACCCGGCGAGCCTGCTGCAGGTCAAGCAGCAGGTGCTGAAATCGCACCTCGACGAGGTGGCGCCGGCGGCTCAGCGCCTGCTGAAGAACATCGACCCCGACAAGACGCCGGCGCTGCTGGCGCGGCTCAACGGCTAGGCTCAGCCCGCCAGTTCGGCGGCGATGCGCGAGAGTTCGGTCCGGCTGGCGCGCAGACGCTCGATCTCCTGCTTGATCTGCTGCATGCGGGTCTGCAGCGTACCCATGTTCTCGAGGATGCGCTGCAGGCCGGCCAGGCGGCCGTCGAGGTACTGCTTGTGTTCGCGGATGCGCGTCATCACCGGGTCGAGCGCGATGCGCAGCCAGCGCTCGGCCTCGGTGCGCGCGAGGGTGAAGGCCTTTTTCGCCTCTTCGGCGAGACCGGCGTAGAAGCGCCGGATCATGAAGCGTTTCTCCAGCATCAGGTTGGCGGGATCCTTGCAGAAGGCCTCGGTCTCGCGGGTCAGCGCCTCCAGCCGGTTGCGGTAGGCCTTGAGGTCGAGTCGCGGCACCTGCATTTTCGGCAGATGATGCACGCGGTGGAAGCAGCCGTAGGCCTGCTCCAGCGAGTGCAGCATGTTGTCGGCGAGCTGGGTCGCCTCCTTGATGCGCTCGACCATCTGTTCGGTCAACTGACGGATGCCGCTGGTCAGCCCGCGCGTGGTCCAGCTCTCTTCGAGCGCCGTGCGGCCGGCCTTACAGATCTCGCCCAGCGTTTCCTCCGACAGATAGGACAGCAGGTGCTCGCCCTGCCCCTGCAGCAGCTTGCGTGTCGCGCGGAACTGCTCGGCGGTGGCGTCGTAGCTGTCCTTCTCCTTCTGCAGCGCGGCGCGCATCTGCTCGATCAGCTCGCGGTTCTTGCCCGACAGCTGGGACAGCTGGATCAGCTCGTCGCTGCTGCGCTTGAGGCGCGCCGCGAGGTCGGCGCGGCTCTCGTCGATCAGCGTCGCGACTTCGCGGCTGACCGCGTGATAAAGCATGTCGCGGCGCGACGGAATGACCTGGTGGGCCAGCAGGTATTCCAGCGATTCGATGCCCGAGCGCACGCGCAGCGCGGCTTCGCCGCGGATGGAGGCGGCCAGCGCCTTCTGTGCCGACACCGTGAACACCCGGCTGCGCGGCAGCTTGAGCACGCGCGCCGTCTCGTCGGCCTGGCGCTCGATGGTCGCCTGCACTTCGGCGTCGCTCTTCAGCTCGTCCCACAGCATGTCGATCTTGTTCAGCACCGCGACGTGATAGTTGGCGTGCCGGTGCACGTGCTTCTGCCAGATTTCCAGGTCGGAGCGCGTCACGCCGGTGTCGGTCGCCAGCACGAACATCACCGCGTGCGCATTGGGAATCACCGACAGCGTGAGTTCGGGTTCCGCGCCGAGCGCGTTGAGACCGGGCGTGTCGAGGATGGTCAGCCCCGCCTGCAGCAGCGGGTGCGGATAGTTGACGAGCGCGTAGCGCCAGGCGGGCACCTCGACGCCACCGTCGGCGCTCAGCTGGTGGCGCGCGCTTTCGTCCTCGGGGTCCCACAGGCCCAGTTCGATCGCGTCGGGCGCGGCCATCGTTCGGGTCTCGGTCAGTTTTCTCAGGCTGTCCTGCAACTGGCGCGGGTCGGCCGGGTCGAGCGGCATGCGCACCCATTCGATCGGCATGCGCTTCAACTGCGCCAGCGATTCGCTGCGGCGGCGCGTCTCGATCGGCAGGAGGGCGAGGCACGGCGGCTCGTCCGCATTGGCGTAGAGCTCGGTCGGGCACATGGTGGTGCGGCCCGCTTCGGACGGCAGCAGGCGCTGGCCATGGTCGGCGAAGAACAGCGCGTTGATGAGTTCGGTCTTGCCGCGCGAGAACTCGGCGACGAAGGCGACGACCAGCTTGTCCTCGCGCAGGCTCGCGGCGGTGTCGGTCAGCCGCAGCGTACGCTCGGCGTCGATGCCGTGCTGCGCGTCGAGCCAGTCGGCGTAATCGGTGATGGCGGTCGCCAGGCGCAGGCGCCGGTCGCTGAAATCCGCAACTTCCTGTTCGAGGTGAATGCTCATGCCGCGTTGCTGCCTTCGATTGCTGTCCAGGGGCGCTCCACGCCCGTCACCGCCACGGTCTTCTGCCGCGATGTCTCCCCACGCACCAGCCGCACGGCCGACTTCGGCACGCCCAGGCGCGCGGCCAGCCAGTCCAGCAGATGCACATTCGCCTTGTTATCGACCGGCGGCGCGGCGATCTTTAGCTTGAGGCGGCCGCCGTGCTCGCCCACGGCGGCCGTGGTCTTCGCGCCCGGCTGCACGTAAAGCTCAAGCAACCAGGCGGTTCCGTCGCGTCGCGCCCAAGCCGGGGGCTGACTCACAGGGCGCCGAGCAGCGCGCGTTCCAGGCCGAGGATGGGCACCATCAGCACCAGCTGGCACAGGATGAACAGCACCAGCGGGGTCAGGTCGACGTTGGCGACCATCGGCACGACGCGACGCAAGGGCCGCAGAAAAGGTTCGGAGAGCTCGTACACCACCGGCATCAGCGGCGAATTCGAATTCACCCAGGACAGGACCGCCCGCACCAGCGTGAGGCCGATGATCAGATAAATCGTCAGCGTGACGAGGCGCACCGCGGCCAGGCCCAGCATGACCGGCCACACGCCGCCGCCCGCCAGCCCGAAGGGAAAGCCGCCAAGCCAGTAGCCGGCGACGACGACGAGGAATTCGACCGCGAACGCCAGCACCAGGCAGGACAGGTCGAGACCGAACAGGCCGGGCACCACCCGCCGCAGCGGCTTCACCGCAAAGTCGGTGAGCGCGACGATGAACTGCGCAAAGGGGTTGCGGAACGGCACCCGGAACAGCTGCATCATGAAGCGCAGCAGCACGGCGATGACGAACAGGTTGCCGAGCGTCTGGATGAGGAATTTGAGCGCGGCTTCGATCATGCGAGTCTCCCGAGTTCATCCCCGAGTTCGGCGCCGCGCCGGCTCGCGGCCTCGACCGCCTGGCCGATCGCCTGCCGCACCCCCGCCGCTTCCAGCGCGGCGATGCCGCGCTCGGTGGTGCCGCCCTTGGAGGTCACGCGCTGGCGCAGCACGGCGGGCTCTTCGCCCGATTCGAGCGCCAGCTTGGCGGCGCCGAAGAAGGTCTGCAGCGCCAGCTGACGCGCCGTGGCCGGCGCCAGGCCCTGCGCCACGCCCGCGGCTTCCAGCGCCTCGATGAAGTAGAAGACATACGCCGGGCCGCTGCCGGACACGGCGGTGACCGCGTCGAGCCGCGTCTCGTCGTCGACCCACACCACGCCGCCGACGGCGCGCAGCACCGCTTCGGCCTGCGAACGCGCGTCGACGCCGAGCGCCGGCGCCGCGTAGAGACCCGCGATGCCGGCCTGCACCAGCGCCGGCGTATTGGGCATGGCACGCACGATGCGTGCGTGACCGCCGAGCCAGCGCGTGAGGTCGCCGACCCGCACCCCGGCGGCGATCGACAGCACGAGCTGCCCGGACAGCTTCGGCGCCAACGCCGCCGCCACCTCGGGCAGCGACTGCGGCTTGACCGCCAGCACGACCAGCGCGTGCAGGCGCGCCTGCGACAAATCCGTGTGCGTCACCACGCCGAAGCGGGCGGACAAGCGGGCGCGCGCGTCGGCGTTGATCTCGACCACCTCGATGTCGGTCGGGTCGGTGCCGCTGGCGACCAGTCCACCGATGATGGCGGCCGCCATGTTGCCGCCGCCGATGAAGCTCACTTTATGCATTCTTCCGTATCCTTTCGCCAAACAGGGCGGTGCCGACCCGCACCATCGTCGCGCCTTCCAGAATCGCCGCCTCGAGGTCGGCCGACATGCCCATCGACAGCGTGTCGAGCGCATGGCCGCGCGCCCGCAGCGCCTCGTACAGTTCGCGCACCCGGCGGAACGCCGCCCGCTGCGCGGCCGGGTCGTCGGTCGGTGCGGGAATCGCCATCAGCCCGCGCAGCTGCAGGCCGGGAAGCCGCGCCACCGCGTCGGCCAGCGCCGGCAGTTCGTCCGGCGCCGCGCCGCCCTTGCTCGCCTCGCCGCTGACGTTGACCTCGAGGCAGACGTTCAGCCGCGGCAGGTCGGGCGGACGCTGCGCCGACAGGCGCTCGGCAACCTTCAGCCGGTCGACGCTGTGCACCCAGCTGAAATGCTCCGCGATCGGCCGCGTCTTGTTGCTCTGGATCGGGCCGATGAAGTGCCACGCGAGCGGCAGGCCGGCGAGCGCCGCCTGCTTGGCCAGGGCCTCCTGCACGTAATTCTCGCCGAACAGGCGCTGGCCGCAGGCCGCCAGGGCCCGCACCGCATCGGCGTCGAAGGTCTTGCTCACCGCGAGCAGGCTCACGTCGGCGGCGGCGCGCCCGGCCGCAGCGGCCGCGGCGGCGATGCGCGCCTGCACGGTGCGCAAGCGCTCACACAGCACCGTCTCCGTGGCCGGGCGGGCCGCCTCAAGTTCGGTCGTTTCGGGGCCGTTAACCATGACGATCATTATCCGACAAAACCCCCTTCACCACTGAACGAGGCACGCGTGGACATTTCCGAACTGCTGGCATTCGCCGTCAAGAACAAGGCATCCGACCTGCACCTGTCGTCGGGCCTGCCGCCGATGATCCGGGTCAACGGCGACATCCGCCGCATCAACCTGCCGCCGATGGAGCACAAGGACGTGCACCGCATGGTGTACGACATCATGAACGACAGCCAGCGCAAGGTGTACGAGGAAACGCTGGAAATCGACTTCTCGTTCGAGATTCCCTCGCTGGCGCGCTTCCGCGTCAACGCGTTCAACCAGCAATACGGCGCCGGCGCCGTGTTCCGGACGATTCCGTCCAAGGTGCTGACGCTCGAAGAGCTGAACTGCCCGCCGATCTTCAAGGAAATCTCCGACCAGCCGCGCGGCATCGTTCTCGTCACCGGCCCGACCGGTTCCGGCAAATCGACCACGCTGGCGGCGATGATGGACTACATCAACGAGAACCAGTATTCGCACATCCTCACCGTCGAGGACCCGATCGAATTCGTGCACCAGAGCAAGAAATGCCTGATCAACCAGCGCGAGGTCGGCCCGCATACGCTATCGTTCAACAACGCCCTGCGCTCCGCGCTGCGGGAAGACCCCGACGTCATTCTGGTCGGCGAATTGCGCGACCTCGAGACGATCCGCCTGGCGCTGACCGCCGCCGAGACCGGCCACCTGGTGTTCGGCACCCTGCACACCTCCTCGGCCGCAAAGACCATCGACCGCGTGGTCGACGTCTTCCCCGCCGCGGAAAAGGAGATGGTGCGCTCGATGCTGTCGGAATCGCTGCGCGCGGTCATCTCGCAGACGCTGCTGAAAACCAAGGACGGTGCCGGCCGTGTCGCCGCCCACGAGATCATGATCGGCACCCCGGCGATCCGCAACCTGATCCGCGAGAACAAGGTCGCGCAGATGTATTCGGCGATCCAGACCGGCGGCAACCTGGGCATGCAGACGCTCGACCAGAACCTGCAGGACCTGGTGCGCCGCAACATCGTTGCCAGCAACGTGGCGCGTGCCGCCGCCATGAACAAGGACGCCTTCATGGGCTGAGGCCCAACCCAGGCAGAGGAATTGACACATGAACGCTGAAAAGACCGTCCACGACCTGCTGCGCCTGATGCTGGCGAAGAACGCTTCCGACCTGTTCATCACCGCCGGCTTTCCGCCTGCGATCAAGGTCGACGGCAAGATCACGCCGGTCTCGAACCAGAGCCTCACCCCCGCGCACACCAGCGAACTCGCCCACTCGATCATGAACGAGCGGCAGTGGAAGGATTTCGAGGCGACCAACGAATCGAACTTCGCGATCAGCCCGCCCGAGATCGGCCGCTTCCGCGTCAACGTCTTCGTGCAGCAGGGCCGCGTCGGCATCGTGATGCGGACGATCAACACCAAGATCCCGAAGATGGAGGACCTCAACCTGCCGCCGATCCTGCGCGACGTCGCGATGATCAAGCGCGGCCTGGTGATCTTCGTCGGCGGCACCGGCACGGGTAAATCGACCTCGCTCGCCGCCATGGTCGGCTACCGCAACGAGCACGACGCCGGTCACATCATCACCGTCGAGGATCCGATCGAATACGTGCACGAGCACAAGAAGTCGATCATCACCCAGCGCGAGGTCGGCATCGACACCGACAACTGGTTCTCCGCGCTGAAGAACACCCTGCGCCAGGCGCCCGACGTCATCCTCATCGGCGAGATCCGCGACCGCGACACCATGGAATACGCCATCGCCTTCGCCGAGACCGGCCACCTGTGCCTGTCGACCCTGCACGCCAACAGCGCCAACCAGGCGCTCGACCGCATCATCAACTTCTTCCCCGAGGAAAAGCGCGACCAGCTGCTGATGGACCTGTCGCTCAACCTCAAGGCCTTCATCTCGCAACGCCTGATCCCGATGAAGAGCGGCAAGGGCCGCGTCGCCGCAGTGGAAATCCTGCTCAATTCGCCGCTCATCGCCGACCTCATCTTCAAGGGCCAGGTGCACGAGATCAAGGAAATCATGTCGAAGTCACGCGAGCTCGGCATGCAGACCTTCGACCAGGCGCTGTTCGACCTCTACGAGGCCGGCCTCATCTCCTACGAGGATGCGCTGCGCAACGCCGACAGCCTCAACGACCTGCGCCTGAAGATCAAGCTGCACGGCCAGGAAGCCAAGGGCCGCGACATGATGGCGGGGCTGGACCATCTCGACATCGTGTAAACGGACGTTCGGGCAAGCTGCACAACGAGGGCGCGAAGGAGGAATCCTTCGCGCCCTCGGCGTTTTTCAGCGGCGCGCCAGCGCCGCCTCCCACGCCCACAGCCCGACCACCAGTTCGTCCGGTGCGGTTTCCGCCTCGATGCGCAGCTGGCGCAGCGCCCAGTCGCGCGCGCCCGCGGGCAGGTGGCGCGCGGCGATCGGCTGGCCGGCGGTCCAGGCGACGAGGCCGGCGAGCTCGTTGTCGAGCCGGGCCGCCGGACCTTGCCGCATCGCATCGGCCAGCCAGCGCCCGGCGCTGCGCGCGAGCGCGTCGAGCACGGCGCGGCGGGCGGGATCCGGGCGCACGCGCTCGACCGCCTCACCGGCAGCAAGCACCCAGAACATGCTGTGCGGCAGATCCGGCTGCAGGCGTTCGCCGTCGCGCCAGGCATGATAAAGGCGCCCCTCGTGCCACAGCGCCTTGAGGACGAAATCCAGCGCCCGCGCTGCGTCGCCGACGGCCTGCGGATCCGCGCCGAAGCGCCCCGCGCGCAGCAGCGCCCACGCCGCCTGGGCGTGGGTGTCGGCGCGCTTGATGCGGTCGAGCGGCGGCGGCGCGCGGCGCAGGCGCTCGGCCGGCTGCAGCGCGTAGTAGGCGTTGTCGGCGATCTGCGCCTGGAAGTAGCCGCCGTCCGCGCGGTCGGCGAGCACTTCGCGCAGAAAGAAGGTGGCGAACTGCGCCGTGCGCGCGGCGTCGGGGTCACGTGCGCCGAGCTGCGCCTGCCAGGCCGCCATCCAGGCGTTCGCCTCCAGCAGCTTGGACGATTCGAGGTAGTCGTCGCGGCTGGGATCGACGAAGTTGAAGAAACCGGTGCCGAGCGGATCCCATAGCCGCTGGCGCTCGGCGCGCCCGGCGGCGGCCACCCGCTCCGGCCAGAGGCCGTGATCCATGAGCCACAGCCAGGCGAGCACCGGGGTGCGCTTCTGCGTCGCCCCGCTGTCGTAGCGTCCCGACAGCGCCGCGCGCGCGGGCTCGTACAGGCTGTCGAGATGGCGCAGCCAGGCGGCGCGGAAGGCCATGTAGCCGCCGCGGTCGAGCGCGGTGACGCGCTGGCGCAGCTCCGCGGAGGGCGACGCGGCCTGGGCCGCAGGGGGCGCCTGCCGGACCGCCGCCAGCATATCGATCAGGTCGTCCGGTCGCATCACGCCGACGAAGCGCGCACGCACCGAACCGTCGGGGGCCAGCACGAGGGTGAACGGCAGGCCCAGGCCGCCGTGCCGGCGCATCAGGTCGGGGCGCGCGTCGGCGTCGACCGCCCCGCGCACGAACTCGCGCGCGAGCACGGTGCGCACCGCAGGCCGATCGAGCGTCTCGCGCTTGTACTGCTGGCACCAGCTACACCAGGCAGCGTCGAACACCACGAAGAGCGGGCGCCCGCTCGCGCGCGCGTCCGCCTGCGCCGCCTCGAACTGCGTGTGCCAGCCGGCGCGCCGCCATTCGTCGCGCGCGAAGGCCGTCGCCTCGAACGCCGCGAGGCAGGCGAGCACCCCGCCCAGCCAGGCCGCCCGCCATGTCGGCCGACGCGCCGCCCGGGCGCGGCACGCGCTATTCGGGGTTGATGACGGCACGGACCTCAAGACCCCGGTTGCCGGGCAAGGCCTTGATGGCTTCGGCCGCCGCCTTGAGCGCGGCCTCCTCGCCGCCGTGCGCCACGGCCAGATGTTCGTCGTCCGGCATCGGCGCGCCGATCGACATCGGGATGATCGACGCCTTGCCGCTGCCCGATGCGCCGAAGTCGGCCACCAGGTAATAGCTGCGGTAAACCGCGGCGCCGTCGTCGAGGATGCCGGTCAGGCGAAGCGAAGCGGTGAGCATGGCTGAACCTCCGTCAGGGGAATACACGCGAGACGCGTCGGGCCGCGCCGGGGTTCCGTTCAGCCGGCGGCTTTTTTCTCGCGCATCGAGCCGGCGATGAGTTTGTATTGCAGGAAGCGCGTCTCGATCTGGCCGTTGAACAACGGGATGCGCCGGCTCGCCTTCAGGCCGATCGTCTTCGGCAGCAGCGGGTCGCCGGAAATGATCCACGCCTGCCAGCCGGCGAAATTGCGCTTCAGCCAGTCGCCGAGCTGGGGATACCAGTCGGCCAGGTCCTCGGCCTCGCCAAGGCGTTCGCCGTAGGGCGGGTTGGTGACGATCGTGCCGGCCGGCGCCGGCGCCTTGAGGTCGAGCGCGTCGGCCACCTGCAGCTGCACGACGTCGGCGTAGCCGGCGGCGGCGAGGTTGTTGCGCGCCTTGTCGAGCACCCAGCGGTCGCGGTCGGCGCCGTAGAGCGGCAGCGGCCCCACGGGCTTTTCCTGCGCCTGGGCTTCGCGTTTGAGGCGCTGCCACAGCAGCGCGTCGTGGTCGCGGTAGTGCTCGAAGGCGAAATGCCGCGCGCGACCCGGTGCGCGCCGAAACGCCAGGTCCGCGGCTTCGAGCAGGATCGTGCCGGCGCCGCACATCGGGTCGAGCAGCGGCGTACCCGGCTCCCAGCCGGACAGCAGCAGTAGGCCCGCGGCGAGGTTCTCCTTGATCGACGCCGCGCTCGCCTCGCGCTTGAAGCCGCGCTTGAAGAGGGGCTCGCCGCTGGTGTCCAGGTAAAAGGTCGCGGCATCGGCGGTGAGGAAGGCGTACACCGGCACGTCGGGCGCTTCGGTGTCGACGCTGGGGCGTTCGCGCACTTCCTCGCGAAAGCGGTCGCAGATCGCGTCCTTGATCTTGAGCGTGATGAAGTTGAGGCTTTTGAGCGGCGCGTTCTGCGCGCCGACCTTCACCGCGAGGGTCTTCGTGACGTCGAACCAGTCCGGCCACGGCAGGTCGAGCGCGGCGCGGTAGATATGCTCCTCTTTCTTGTAGCGGGTGTAGCCGACCTTGCGCAGGATGCGGGTGGCAATGCGCGAGGTGAGGTTGGCGCGCATCTCCGCCGCGGCATCGGCGGTGAACAGCACACCGGCCGGCAACTGACGGACCACGCGCGCGCCGGCAGCGGTCAGCTCCTGTTCGAGGAGCGCCTCCAGGCCGCGCGGGCAGGTGGCGAAATGGCTGGCCGGTGGCAGGGCGTCGCGCTCGGGACGCGCGGCACGCGGGGCGGGTTGGCGGCGGGGTTCGGGTTTCAACGGCGGCTTTCAGGCAGATTCAAAACGGCTTCAGCACCACCAGCAGCACGACGACCAGCAGCACAATCACCGGAATTTCGTTGAACCAGCGGAACCAGATGTGGGATTTCGTGTTCTGTCTGGCTTCGAAACTGCGCAGCAGCCGCTTGCACACATGGTGGTAACCGACCAGCCCGGCGACGAGCGCGACCTTCGCCCACAGCCAGGCGTCGGTCGGCAGCCACCAGGCGACCCACAGCCACACGCCGGTGATCAGCGTCAGCCACATGATCGGCGTGACGAACCGATACAATTTGCCGGCCATCAGCAGCAGGCGATCGTAGGCGGCGTCGTTCGTTTCCATCGCCAGGTTGACGAAGATGCGCGGCAGGTAGAACAACCCGGCGAACCAGCTCACCACCATCACGATATGAAACGCTTTCAGCCACAGCATGGATAGAGCCACCCTCAAGAAATGGACGCCGAGTCCGCTGACCCTGATTCTACTGGGTTTGATCGCCTGGCTGTGGTTCCGCCCGCCCGCCGACGTCAGCGACGAGGTGCGCCCGCTCCCGCCCTGGCAGGTCACGCTCACCGACGGCCGCGTCCTCACCAGCGAGGACCTCAAAGGCAAGGTGGTGCTGGTGAATTTCTGGGCGACCTGGTGCCCCTACTGCCGCAAGGAAAAACCCGTCATCGACGAGTTCTGGCAGGACTACCGGAGCAAGGGGTTCGAAGTCGTGTCGATCAGCGTCGACGACCCGCCCGACAAGATCGCCGACTGGATGGGCGACAAGGACTACGCCTTCCCGGCGGCGCCGACCAATGCCTCGGTCACGGCCGCATTCGGCCACGTCGCCACCGTGCCGACCTCGTTCATCCTCGACGCTGACGGCCGCATCCGCCACACCATCGCCGGGCAGGTGCACTATCCGCGCCTGGAAACCCGCGTCGTCCCCCTGCTCGAATCCGCCCGCCCATGATCGAAGACCGCCTCGACGAAATCGAAGCCAAGCTCGCGCTGGCCGAAGACCTGATCGACACCCTCAACCAGACCGTGTTTCGCCAGCAGGAACGGATCGACCTGCTGCAGGCCGAACTGCGCCTGCTCTACGCGCAGCTGCAGGCGCAGCAGCCGGAGGATGCGCGCCCGCCGCGCGAGGAGATTCCGCCGCACTACTGAGCCGAGCGGTCCGCGCTCAGGCGCGCCAGGAAGTCGGCTTCCGGCAGCGGCCGCGCGTAGAAGTAGCCCTGCGCGCGCAGACAGCCGTGCCGCTGCAGGAAGTCGGCTTGTCCGGCGTGCTCAACGCCTTCGGCGATCACGCCCAGGCCGAGCTGGGCGGACAGCGCGAGGATGGCCTGCACGATGGCCGCGTCGTCCGAATCGTCGGCGAGATCGCGGATGAAGCTGCGGTCGATCTTGAGTTCGCCGATCGGCAGCTGCTTCAGACGGCTGAGCGAGGAATGGCCGGTGCCGAAATCGTCGATGGCGATGCCGAAGCCGCTCTTCCGCAGCGCCGCCAGGTTGTCGACCCCCAGGCTCTCGCTTTCCATGATGCTGCTCTCGGTCAACTCCAGCACCAGGCGCGCCGGCGACACGCCGGCCTCGGCCAGCAGGCCGGACAGCCGCTGCGGCAGGTCCTTCTGCAGCAGTTGCTTGCCGGACAGGTTGACGTGCAGCACGAAGTCGTCGCGTGCCAGTCCCGCCGCGTCCCAGCGCAGCAGCGCCTGACAGGCTTCGCGCACCACCCATTCGCCGAGCGGCAGGATCAGGCCGGTGTCCTCGGCGAGCGGAATGAAGTGATCGGGCGGAATCGCGCCTTCGCCCGGGTCGTTCCAGCGCAGCAGGGCTTCGGCGCCGCAGAGGCGTCCGGTGTCCACGCGCACCAGCGGCTGGTAGTGCAACGCCAGGGCGTTCGCCTCGATCGCCTGGCGCAGGCGCGATTCGAGCTGGATGCGCCGCATGGCGCGCTCGGTGATGCCCTGCTCGTAGAAATGGAAGGTGTTGCGGCCGCGCTCCTTCGACTTGTACATGGCGGCGTCGGCGTGCTTGAGCAGCGTGTCGGCGTCGCGCCCGTCCTCCGGATACAGGCTGATGCCGATGCTGGCGGACACGTGCAGCGGATAGTCGCCGATCTGCAGCACCTGCTCGAGCGCATGGATGATCTTCTCGGCGACGATGGCGGCATCCTGGCCGTCGCGCACGCTTTCCAGCAGCACCACGAACTCGTCGCCGCCGAGGCGCGCCAGCGTGTCCTCCTCGCGCACCAGGCCGCCGAGCCGAGCCGCCGCGGCCTGCAGCACGGCGTCGCCGACCGCATGGCCGAGGCTGTCGTTGATCGTCTTGAAGCGGTCGAGGTCGATGAACAGCAGCGCCATGCGGGCCTGCGTCCGGTCGGCCCGGCTCGCGGCATGACGCAGCCGGTCCCTCAGCAGCGTACGGTTGGGCAGGCCGGTCAGCGCGTCGTGGTAGGCGACGAATTCGAGATGGGCGTCCTTCTCGCGCAGCGCCTGCTCGGCCAGGGCCCGCTCCGTGACGTCCTGCACCGTGCCGATCATGCGCAGCGGCGTGCCCTGCGCGTCACGCAGCACCTCGGCGCTTTCATGCACGATGCGGATGTCGCCGTCGGGCAGCAGGATGCGGTGGTCGAGCGCGTACGGCGTGCCCGACGCCAGCGCCCGGCTGACCGCCGCCTCGACCGCGTCGCGGTCGTCCGGATGCACCCGCTGCAGGAAGGCCTCGTAGCTCGCCTCGAAGGTAGCCGGGTCGAGGCCGAACAACCGGTAGATGCCGGCCGACCAGAACAGGCGGTTGTCCGCGAGCTGCCAGTCCCAGTTGCCCAGCCGCGCGATGTCCTGGGCGCGGTCGAGGCTGTCCTTGGTCTCGGCCAGCTGCAGCGAAGCCCGCTCGATCTGGCGGTTCTTGCGCGCGAACAGCCACACCGACGTGGCGAGGCCGACCAGCAGCAGCGCCACCAGGCCATACAGCGAACCGAGGATGATGCTGCGGTTGCTCGCGTAGAAGGACGGCGTGCGGTTGACGAGAAAAGCCTCCCGCGCGACCGCATCGGGCAGGACCAGTCCGGCCTTGAGCAATTCCGATTCGTCGATGATGTAGGCGTTGGGGCTCTGCTCGACCACCGGCAGCGCGGACAGCGGCGTGCCGTCGAGGTGGCGTCTGAGCAGCTGCGCCGCCGCGCGCCCCTGTTCGCGACCGCTGGTGACGTAGCCGCCGAGCACGCCGGGATACAGGTAGGCATCCTCACTGCTGTCCGGTTAAATGAAGGGCCGAATCTCTGAAAGCCATGACTGATAAGGATTTCCAAGCGACGAAGGGCGGTGTCGATTTGAACAACGATTGCCAATTCGGGCAGTCTTCTGGGC